>DATJYX010000114.1:0-24893 GCA_035577965.1 Vicinamibacteria bacterium
GGAGATGGTGATGCCGGGTGACAACACCCAGGTGCGGGTGGAGCTGATCACCCCGATCGCGATGGAGAAGGGGCTGCGGTTCGCGATCCGGGAAGGCGGTCGCACCGTCGGCTCCGGCACCGTCACCGAGATCATCGAGTAGGGAAAGCGGTTTGGCCATGATGCTGAACGAGAAGATCCGGATCCGGCTGAAGGCGTACGACTACCGGATCCTCGACCAGTCCACGGGCGAGATCGTCGACACCGCGAAGCGGACGGGCGCCCGGGTGGCGGGGCCGATCCCCCTCCCGACCGTCAAGAACCGCTGGACGGTGAACCGCTCGCCCCACGTGGACAAGAAGAGCCGGGAGCAGTTCGAGGTGCGAACCCACCGCCGGCTCCTCGACATCTTCGAGCCCACGCCGCAGACGGTCGACGCGCTCATGAAGCTCGACCTGCCGGCGGGGGTGGACGTCGAGATCAAGGCCTTCGGCAAGGAACACCAGAAATAGCGATGGGGGGTCGGGGCATGCCATCGGGGGCGGCCGGGGGGCAATCGAGCGCCCGCCGGGAGTAACTCCAAGGCACGAGGAAAGACGGCGAGAGGCAAGGCCAGTGGGCTCCTCGGCAAAGCCGTGATCCTCGAAAGCGAGAGGCAGAGCGAGATGTCGGTACGAGGAATCATCGGCAGGAAGGTCGGCATGACCCAGGTCTACGCCGATGACGGGCGGGCGTTCCCCGTGACCGTCATCGAGGCGGGGCCGTGCGTGGTCGTGCAGAGGAAGTCGAAGGACAAGGACGGCTACTCGGCCGTCCAACTCGGCCTCGTCGAGGCCCGCAAGGCGAAGAAGGTCACGAAGCCCATGAAGGGCCACTTCGACAAGGCGGGCCTTCCGCCCTGCCGCGTGCTCCGGGAGTTCCGGGTCGAGGACGGGGCCGCGCTCAAGGTGGGAGACAAGGTCAACGTGGACCTCTTCGCGGCCGGAGACCGGATCAGCGTGTCGGGGACGAGCCGGGGCCTGGGCTTCCAGGGTGTCGTGAAGCGGCACCACTTCCGGGGCGGAGCTGCCACGCACGGCTCGATGTTCCACCGGGCGCCGGGCTCGATCGGCGCGTCCGCCTTCCCTTCTCGAGTCCTGCCGGGCATGAAGGCGGCGGGCCACATGGGCGCGGAGCGGGTCACCGTGCGCAACCTCCAGGTGGTGCGCGTGGACGCCGGCAACAACCTGCTGGTCGTGCGCGGCTCGGTGCCGGGCGCGGGCGGCTCCATCGTCGTCATCAGGAAGAGCTAGCCATGGCCGAGAAGAAGGCAGCAGCGGTCCGCGCGCCCGCGGAGGCTCGAGGAGCCGCGCGGCCGCAGCCCACGGAGGGGAGGGCCCAGTCGCCGAAGGTGGCGGTGGTGAACGCGGCCAACGAGACGGTCCGGGAGATCCAGCTCTCCCCCGACGTGTTCGCAGCCCGGCCCAACCCGCACCTCGTCTACGAGGCGGTCAAGCAGCATCGGGCCGGCGCGCGCCGCGGCACCCACATGACCAAGAACCGGGCTCTCGTCTCCGGCTCCGGCCGCAAGCCCTGGCGGCAGAAGGGCACCGGCCGGGCGCGGTTCGGCGAGACCCGCAACCCGCTCTGGCGCCACGGCGGCACGGTCTTCGGCCCCCAGCCCCGCGACTACTCCTACTCGATGCCGAAGAAGGCGCGGGCGGCGGCGCTGCGCACCGCCCTCACCCAGAGGCTCGCCGAGGGCGCGGTGAAGGTCGTGGAGGCCTTCGCGATCGAGGCTCCCAAGACCAAGGCGCTGAAGGGCCTCCTCGCGAAGCTCGGCGTCGCCGGCCGGGCGGTGGTGGTCGACCACGAGCCGGCGGACGCGCTCGTGCTCTCCGGCCGCAACCTGCCGGGGGTGAGGATCGTCGCCGACTCCCACCTGACCGCCTACGACGTCCTGGACTGCAAGCACCTCGTGGTCACCCAGGTGGCGATCGACAAGCTCGAGGAGCGGCTCGCGCCGCCCCTGCAGGAGTAGGCGATGAAGAACCTCCACGACGTCATCCGCCGGCCCCTCCTGACCGAGAAGTCCACCCTCCTCAAGGAGGCGCAGCAGACCCTCGTCTTCGAGGTCCACCGCGACGCGACCAAGCCCGAGATCAAGAGGGCGGTCGAGACCCTCTTCGAGACCAAGGTGCAGGACGTCCGCGTGGCGCGCGTCCACGGCAAGGTGAAGAGGCAGGGCCGGCACGCTGGACGGCGGCCGGACTGGAAGAAGGCCTTCGTCGTCCTGAAGAAGGGCGAGAAGATGGTCGAGTTCTTCGAGCAGGCGTAGGGGGCGAGGAACGATGGCACTCAAGCAGTACAACCCGACGTCCCCCGGGCGCCGGTTCATGACGACGCTCGAGTTCGAGGACCTCACGAAGAAGAGGCCGGAGCGGGCGCTCACCGAGCCGCTCCGGAAGACCGGCGGCCGCAACAACAAGGGCCGCACCACCATCTGGTTCCGGGGCGGCGGCCACAAGCGCCGGTACCGCGTCATCGACTTCCGGCGGGACAAGCGCGACGTGCCGGCCAAGGTAGCCGCCCTGGAGTACGACCCGAACCGCTCGGCGAGGATCGCTCTCCTGCACTACCGGGACGGCGAGAAGCGCTACATCCTGGCCCCGGAGGGCCTGAGGCTGGGCCAGACCGTGGTCGCGGGGGAGGGAGCGGACATCCTCCCCGGCAACGCGCTCCCCCTCAAGATGATCCCCGCCGGGACCATGATCCACAACCTCGAGCTCCGGAGGGGCAAGGGCGGCCAGCTCGTGCGCAGCGCCGGCGCCGCGGCCCAGCTCGTGGCGAAGGAGGGCGACTACGCGCAGGTCAAGCTCCCCTCCGGCGAGGTGCGCGAGGTCCACGTCGAATGCGTGGCCACGGTCGGCCAGGTCGGCAACATCGACCACAAGAACGTCTCGTTCGGGAAGGCGGGGCGCCGGCGCTGGCTCGGGCGGCGGCCCCACAACCGCGGGGTGGCCATGAACCCGATCGACCACCCGCACGGCGGCGGCGAGGGGCGCACCTCCGGCGGGCGCCACCCGGTGACCCCGTGGGGCAAGCCGACCAAGGGCGCCAAGACCCGGAACAACAAGCGCACCCAGCGGTTCATCGTCAAGAGGCGGAAGTAAGCCATGGCAAGGTCGCTGAAGAAGGGCCCGTTCGTGGACGACCACCTGATGAAGAAGGTGGAGGCGATGAACGCGGCGTCGGAGCGCAAGGTCATCAAGACCTGGTCCCGCCGCTCGACGATCGTCCCCGAGATGGTGGGGCACACCCTCGCCGTGTACAACGGCAAGAAGTTCGTCCCGGTGTACGTGACCGAGAACATGGTCGGGCACCGGCTCGGCGAGTTCTCGCCCACGCGCCAGTTCAAGGGCCACTCCTCGAAGGTCGAGAAGGTGGCCAAGGCGGCGGCGGCCGGCGCCCCCGCGGCGGGCGCGCCCGCGGCGGGCGGCCCCGCGCCGGCGCCGGCCAAGGGCTAGGGAGGCGGGGATGGCGACACTCGAAGCCAGCGCCACCAGCAAGTACATCCGGACCTCGGCCCAGAAGGCCAAGCTGGTCCTGGACACGATCCGGGGACGGAAGGCCGCCGACGCCCTGAGCATCCTCCGTTTCACGAAGAGGTCGGTGGCCCGGGACATCGAGAAGGCGCTCCGGTCCGCGATCGCCAATGCGGTGCTGGTCGCGGACCGCAACCAGAAGCGCCGCCTGGACGAGGAGGACCTCGTGGTGAGCGCATGCTACGCGGGCCAGGGGCCGTCCCAGAAGCGGGTGCGGCCCGCCCCCATGGGCCGGGCCTACCGCGTGATCCGGCGCACCGCCCACATCACCGTCCGGGTGGCGGAGAAGGAGCAGCAGTAGCAATGGGCCAGAAAGTCCACCCCACCGGGTTCCGGCTCGGGTACATCAAGACGTGGCGGAGCCGCTGGTACGCGGAGAAGGAGTACGCGGCCCTCCTGCACGAGGACCTCGCCCTCAAGAAGGACCTCAAGAAGCGCTTCGGCCACGCCGGCGTGAGCCGGGTCGAGGTGGAGCGCGCGGCCAACAAGCTCAAGATCACCATCCACACCTCGCGGCCGGGGATCATCATCGGCCGCAAGGGGCAGGAGGTGGACAAGCTCAAGCAGGAGGTCCAGAAGCGCACGGGCAAGGAGGTCTTCATCAACATCCAGGAGATCCTGAAGCCCGAGCTCGACGCCCAGCTCGTCTCGGAGTCGGTGGCCCTCCAGCTCGAGAAGCGCATCGCCTTCCGCCGCGCCATGCGCAAGGCGGTCGACGCCGCTCTCCGGTTCGGGGCGCGCGGGATCAAGATCCGGGTCTCCGGCCGCCTGAACGGGGCCGAGATCGCCCGCTCCGAGTGGTACCTCCACGGCCAGCTCCCCCTCCACACCCTCCGCGCGGACGTGGACTTCGGCTTCCACGAGGCCCACACCACCTTCGGCCAGATCGGGGTCAAGACCTGGATCTTCCGCGGCGAGACCGAGGCCGCCCGGCCCGCGCGGGCCCTCGCCTAGGACGAAGACGCCATGTTGATGCCCAAGAAGGTCAAGTTCCGCAAGCAGCAGCGGGGACGGATGAGCGGCAAGGCCTGGACCGGCGGCCACCTCGCCTTCGGCGACTACGGCCTGAAGGCGGTCGAGTGCGGCTGGGTCACCGCGCGCGAGATCGAGGCCGGCCGCATCGCCATCACCCGCTTCATCAAGAGGAACGGCCGCATCTGGATCCGCATGTTCCCCGACAAGCCCTTCACCAAGAAGCCCCAGGAGACGCGAATGGGGAAGGGCAAGGGCGCCCCCGAAGGCTGGGTGATGGTGGTGAAGCCCGGCCGCATCCTCTACGAGATGGAAGGGGTGCCGGAGACCGAGGCGCGCGAGGCCCTCCGTCTCGCCGCCCACAAGCTGTCCATCGGGACCCGCTTCGTGACGCGGGCGGAGGGGCACTGATGAAGGGGGCCAAGGTGCGCGAGATGGGGACGGAGGAGCTCGCGGCGAAGGAGCGGGAGCTCCGGGAGCAGCTCTTCCGCCTGCGGGTCCAGAAGTCCATCGGCCAGCTCGACAACAAGGTCAAGCTCCGGGAGATCCGGCGCGACATCGCGCGGGTGAAGACGGTGCTGAGAGAGAAGCAGGTGCCGAGATGACGGAGATGAGGCAGCCCGCGGAGAGGCGCCAGGAGCGGGTGGGCGTGGTCACCACCGCCAAGATGCAGAAGACGGTGGTGGTGGCGGTCGAGCGCCTGGTGCGCCACGGCTTCTACAAGAAGACCATCCGGCGCACCTCGACCTTCATGGCCCACGACGAGCTGGGGGCGAAGGCCGGCGACCGGGTGCGGATCGTGGAGACCCGCCCCCTGTCCCGCCACAAGCGCTGGCGCGTCACGGAGATCCTCGAGCGCGCCACCGTCGAAGCCGCCCCGGTCGAGGCCTGACGGAGGCGGGAGGACGACATGATCCAGATGCGAACCATCCTCCAGGTGGCCGACAACAGCGGCGCCCGGAAGATCTCCTGCATCCTGCCCGTGGGCGGGTCGACCGGGCGCTACGCGCGGCTCGGCGACGTCATCACCGCCAACGTGAAGGAGTCGGCCCCCGACGCCCCGGAGCCGGTCCGCAAGGGCAAGGTGGTGAAGGCGGTGATCGTGCGCTGCCGCAAGGAGCAGCGGCGCCGCGACGGGAGCTACATCCGCTTCGACGAGAACGCGGCGGTGCTGATCAAGGAGGACGGGGAGCCGGTGGGCACCCGCGTCTTCGGCCCGGTGGCCCGCGAGCTGCGCGACAAGAAGTTCATGAAGATCGTGTCCCTGGCTCCGGAGGTCCTGTAAGGCCATGGCGAGAGGGCAGAGGGCGGAGCGGACGCGGATCCGCATCCGGAAGAACGACACGGTGGAGGTCATCTCCGGGCGCGACCGGGGGAAGCGGGGGAAGGTCCTCGTGGTCCTCCCCGAGAAGGCGCGGGTGCTGGTGCAGGGGGTGAACTTCATCAAGCGCCACACCCGGCCGAACCCCCAGAAGAACATCAAGGGCGGCATCGCCGAGCGGGAGGCGCCGATCCACGTGTCGAACGTGATGATCGTCTCCCCCGACGACGACAAGAGGACCCGCATCGGGTCCAAGGTGCTGCCCGACGGGCGAAAGGCGAGGATCGGCCGCCGCAGCGGCGAGGGCTTGGACAAGTGAGCGCGACGAAGGCCGTCCCGAGGATCAAGGAGAGCTACCAGCAGCAGGTGGTGCCCCGCCTGCTCAAGGAGAGGGGCTACCCGAGCGTGATGGCGGTGCCCCGCCTGGCCAAGGTGGTGGTGAACATGGGCGTCGGCGAGGCCACCCAGAACATCAAGCTCCTCGACGCCGCGATGGAGGAGCTGGCCCGCATCACCGGGCAGCGCCCGGCCATGCGGCGGGCCCGGAAGTCGATCGCCGCCTTCAGGCTGCGCGAAGGCATGCCCATCGCGGCCACGGTGACGCTGCGCGGGGACCGGATGTACGAGTTCGTCGACCGCCTCTTCAACGTGGCGCTCCCCCGAGTGCGCGACTTCCGCGGGGTACCCGCGAACGCGTTCGACGGCCGCGGGAACTACACCCTCGGCCTGCGGGACCAGATCATCTTCCCCGAGATCGACTACGCCAAGGTCGAGAAGCTCCGCGGGATGAACGTGACCTTCGTGACCACGGCCCGGACGGACGAGGAGTCGAAGCTGCTCCTCTCGTACCTCGGGATGCCGTTCCGGAACCAGTAGGAGGCAGGCGAGTGGCCAAGCTGTCGATGATCGCCAAGGCGAAGCGCAAGCCGAAGTTCGCGGTGCGCGCGTACACCCGGTGCCGCCTGTGCGGCCGGCCCCGCGCCTACATACGCAAGTTCGAGATGTGCCGGATCTGCTTCCGGAAGCTCGCCCTGGCGGGCGAGATCCCGGGCGTGATCAAGGCGAGCTGGTAGGAGCCGGAGAGGTAAGTCCGATGAACATGACGGATCCCATCGCGGACATGATCACCCGCATCCGGAACGGAGTGCGGGCGAGGCTGCCCAAGATCGACGTGCCCGCATCCAGGCTGAAGGTCGAGATCGCGCGCATCCTGAAGGACGAAGGCTACATCGCGAACTACCGGCAGGTGGACGACGGCCGGCAGGGCTCGATCCGCATCTTCCTGAAGTACGGGCCGGGCTGGGAGCGGGTCATCACCGACCTGCAGCGGGTGAGCCGGCCCGGGTGCCGGATCTACTGCGGCAAGGGCGAGATCCCGCGGGTCTACGGCGGGCTCGGCATCAACATCCTGTCCACTTCCCGGGGCGTCATGACCGGCCGCGAGGCCGCGAAGACCGGGGTGGGCGGGGAGATCCTCTGCAACGTCTGGTAAGGAGCCCACGATGTCCCGGGTCGGACGCAAAGTCATCCTCGTGCCCTCGGGCGTGAAGGTCTCGGTCTCCGAGACGGCGATCGAGGTCCAGGGGCCGAAGGGGAAGCTCACCACCCCGGTGCCGCCCGGCATCCGGTTCGCCCTCGAAGGCCAGCGGCTCACCTGCCAGCGGGCGAGCGAGGCACGGCAGCTCCGGGCCTTCCACGGGATGGCGCGCGCCCTGGCCCAGAACGCCATCAAGGGCGTGACCGAGGGCTTCTCCAAGGACCTCGACATCGTGGGCGTGGGCTACCGTGCGCAGGTCGAGGGCAGCAGGGTCGTCTTCGCCCTCGGCTTCTCCCACCCGGTGGTGTACCCCATCCCGGAGGGGATCAAGATCGCGATCGACAAGCAGACGCGGGTCACGGTCTCCGGAATCGACCGGCAGAAGGTCGGGCAGGTCGCGGCGGAGATCCGTCGCCTGCGTCGTCCCGACCCCTACAAGCAGAAGGGGATCCGCTACGTGGGCGAGGTCCTGAAGAAGAAGGCGGGCAAGGCCGGAGCGACCGGCGCCGCGAAGTAACGGAGGGGCGGGAACGCCGCCGGCCGAAGGGCCGCCGGGAACGCCGCCTGAGCGAGCGAGATGAGCACGAAGACCAAGCAGGACATCCGGCAGCGGCTCCACGACCGGATCCGGAAGAGGATCCGGGGGACCCCGGAGCGGCCCCGGCTCGCCGTCTTCCGCAGCCAGGGGCACATCTACGCGCAGGTGGTCGACGACGACGCCGGCCGGACGCTCGTCGCCGCGTCCTCGCTCGACAAGGCGCTGCGGGCGAAGTCGAAGCGGGGGGGGAACGTGGCCGCGGCGAAGGACGTCGGGTCGCTGATCGCGAGCCGCGCGAAGGAGAAGGGCATCGCCGCCGTCGTCTTCGACCGCGGCGGGTTCCAGTACCACGGCCGGATCAAGGCCCTGGCCGACGCCGCCCGCGAGGCCGGGCTCAAGTTCTAGGACGGGAAGAGATGCGAGTGAGCCGATGAGACCTATGGCCGAGAAGATCGACGTCTCCACCCTGGAGCTGAAGGACCAGGTGGTGTCCATCAACCGCGTGACCAAGGTCGTGAAGGGAGGCAAGAACCTGTCCTTCTCGGCCCTGGTCGTGGTCGGTGACGGGGCGGGCCACGTGGGGTACGGGATGGGCAAGGCCCGGGAGGTCTCCTCCGCGATCAAGAAGGGCGTGGAGGCGGCCAAGAAGAACGTGGTCAAGGTCCCCATGACCGAGAAGGGGTTCACCATCCCCCACGCGGTGACGGGCGAGTTCGGCTCGGGCCTGGTCCTGCTCAAGCCGGCCTCCGAGGGCACCGGCGTCATCGCCGGCGGCGCGGTGCGGGCCGTCATCACCGCGGCCGGGATCCAGAACATCCTGACCAAGAGCCTCGGGTCGACGACCGCCCACAACGTCGTGAAGGCGACCCTGGACGCGCTCCTGCGCCTGAAGCAGCCGCAGCGGGTGGCGCGCCTGCGGGGCCGCGCGGTCGAGGAGATCCTCGGGACGGAGGCGAAGGCCGAGAAGGTCGCGGTGGCGCCCGCGGCCGCGGCGGCCGAGCCGGCGCCGGAGCCGCCGGCCCCGGCCGAGGCGTGAGGGAGGGGCGGGACACATGACCAAGGCCGCGAAGGGGAAGAAGGCCACCCCGACCATCAAGATCGAGATGATCGGCAGCGTGATCGGCTGCACGGAGGGCCAGCGGGCGACCGTCCGCGGGCTCGGACTGAGGAAACTCCACCAGGTGGTGGAGCGCGAGGACACCCCGATGATCCGGGGGATGGTGAGGAAGATCCCGCACCTCGTGGCGGTGGTCGAGTAAGGCGAGCGGAGAGAAGCAGTGGGCCTGCACAATCTGAAGCCGGCGAAGGGCAGCGTGAGGAGCCGCAAGCGCGTGGGGCGCGGCCCGGGCAGCGGGCTCGGGAAGACCGCGGGACGGGGCGAGAAGGGGCAGAAGAGCCGCAGCGGCTTCGCCCGCAAGCCCGGCTTCGAGGGCGGCCAGATGCCGCTCCACCGCCGGGTGCCGAAGCGGGGCTTCAGCAACGAGCCCTTCCGGAAGGAGTTCGCCTGCGTCAACCTCGGGCGCCTCGAGGTCTTCGCCGCGGGCACGATCGTCACCCCCGAGCTGCTCGTGAAGCAGGGGATCGTCAAGCAGCTCCGGAGCGGGCTGAAGGTGCTGGCCGACGGCGAGCTGACCAAGGCCCTGACCGTCCACGCCCACCGCTTCAGCGAGAAGGCGAAGGAGAGGATCGCATCGCTCGGCGGCAAGGCCGAGCTGATCCAGGGGTAGCTCGCCATGCTGCAGGCCCTAAGGAACATCTGGGACGTCCCCGACCTCAGGAAGCGGGTGCTGTTCACCCTCGGCCTGCTCGCCGTCTACCGCCTGGGCAACCACGTCCCGACGCCGGGCATCAACGCCCAGTCCCTCGTCGACTTCTTCGAGCAGAACCGCGGCAACTGGTTCGGGCTCGTGGACATGTTCTCGGGGGGCAACCTCGCCAAGGTCACGATCTTCGCCCTCGGGATCATGCCGTACATCTCGGCCTCGATCATCCTGCAGCTCCTCACCGTGGTCTGGCCCCTCCTCGAGAAGCTCAGCAAGGAGGGCGAGCTCGGGCGGCGCAAGATCACCCAGTACACCCGCTACGGGACGGTGCTCCTGTCGATCATCCAGTCCTTCGGGATCGCGGTGTACCTCGAGCGGATGACCCTCGCCAACCAGTTCCGGATCGTCGAGCACCCGGGCTGGGGCTTCAAGATGATGACCGTGCTCACCCTCACCACCGGCACCGCGTTCATCATGTGGCTGGGCGAGCAGATCACCGAGCGCGGGATCGGCAACGGGATGAGCCTCATCATCTTCGCGGGGATCGTGGTGGGCTTCCCCCGGGGCGCGATCGACACCTTCCAGATGATCGAGCGCGGGGAGCTGAGCCTCCTCGCCGCCGTCCTCCTCCTCGCCGGGATGTTCGCGGTGGTGGGGGCGATCGTGTTCGTGGAGCGAGGCCAGCGCCGGATCCCGGTGCAGTACGCGAAGCGCGTGGTGGGCCGGCGCGTCTACGGCGGGCAGACGACGCACCTGCCCCTGCGGGTCAACACCGCGGGAGTCATCCCGGTCATCTTCGCGTCCTCGATCATCGCCTTCCCGCAGACGGTGGCCTCGTTCTTCCGGGCCAACAACCCCTGGATGCAGTCGGTCTCCGAGCAGCTGCACTGGGGGATGCCGCTCTACAACGTCCTCTACGTCACGTTCATCATCTTCTTCTGCTACTTCTACACCGCGATCGTCTTCAACCCCGACGACGTGGCGGAGAACATGCGGAAGTACGGGGGCTTCATCCCCGGCATCCGCCCCGGAAAGCGCACCTCCGAGTACCTCGACCACATCCTGGGCCGCATCACGTTCGGGGGAGCGCTCTACCTCGCCCTCGTCGCCATCCTCCCCGAGTTCCTCATCACCGGCTTCAAGGTCGCGCCCATCCCCGTCATCGGCCCGCCGCTCGACATGTTCCTCTCGAACAACAACCTGGGCTGGATCACGGAGGGCCTGCACCTCAACTTCTACTTCGGGGGGACGTCGCTCCTCATCGTGGTCGGCGTGGCCATGGACACGGTGGCGCAGGTCGAGGCCCAGCTCATCATGAGGCACTACGACGGCTTCACCGGCAAGGGGGGCAAGAGGATCCGTGGCCGCCGCTAGCCCCCGCCGCGCCCCGGGCGCCGTGCGCGTGATCTTCCTCGGCCCTCCGGGGGCCGGGAAGGGCACGCAGGCGGCGAAGCTCGCCGCGCACCTGGGGGTGCCGAAGATCGGGACGGGCGACATGCTGCGGGACGCGATCGCCAAGGACACCCCGCTCGGGCGCCAGGCCCACCCCGTCATGGAGAAGGGCTGGCTCGTGCCCGACGACCTGCTCCTCGCGCTGGTGCGGGAGCGGATCCGGGAGAGGGACTGCGCGAACGGCTTCGTGCTCGACGGCTTCCCGCGCACGCTCCCCCAGGCCCGGGGCCTCGAGGAGATGACGGACGGGGACCCCCACGCGTGGGTGGTGTTCGACTTCGAGGTTCCCCGACCGGTGCTCATGCTCCGCCTGAGCGGGCGCCGGTGGTGCCCGTCCTGCCAGGCCACCTTCCACGTCGTGAACGACCCTCCGAAGCGCGCCGGGATCTGCGACGTCTGCGGCACGGCGCTCCTGCACCGCGAGGACGACAGCGAGTCGGTCGTGGCGAAGAGGCTCCAGGAGTACGACGAGCGCACCTTCCCCCTCATCGAGTACTACCGGGCCCGCGCCCGGATGGTGCCGATCGACGGCGACCGCACGATGGAGGTGGTGTTCCGCGGCCTCCTCGAAGCCGTGGAGGTGCGGGCGTGAGCGTCCAGAAGTCCTGGACCGAGCTCCAGACCATGGCCCGCGCCTGCCGCATCGTGGTCGACGCCCTCGACGCGCTCGAGGCGGCCGCCCTGCCCGGCACCACCACGAGGGAGATGGACCGCGTGGCCCGCGAGCAGATCGAGAAGGCGGGGGCGCGGCCGGCGTTCCTCGGCTACCGGGGCTACCCGGCGACGCTCTGCATCTCGGTCAACGAGGAGGTCGTGCACGGGATCCCGGGCCCGAAGAAGCTCCGCGAGGGGGACATCGTTGGCCTCGACCTCGGGTGCATCGTGGACGGCTTCTTCGGCGACGCCGCCCGCACCGTGGCCGTGGGGCGGACGAGCGACGAGGCGGTCCGTCTCATGAAGGTGACCCGGGAGGCGCTCTTCGCCGGCATCGACGCCTGCCATCCCGGCAAGCGGGTGGGCGACATCGGCCACGCCGTGCAGACCCACGCCGAGCGCCACGGGTACTCGGTGGTCCGGGAGTTCGTCGGGCACGGCATCGGCACGAGCCTCCACGAGGAGCCCCAGGTCCCGAACTACGGGCCCCCGGGCCGCCGGGAGCGGCTGGTGGCCGGCATGTGCCTGGCCATCGAGCCCATGGTGAACGTGGGCCGGCCGGAGGTGGAGGTCCTGTCGGACGGCTGGACGGCGGTCACCCGCGACCGCAGCCTCTCCGCTCACTTCGAGCTCTCGGTGGCGGTGACGCCGTTCGGGCCGTGGATCCTGTCCGAGCCCTATCCCTACGATCGGGCGGAGGGGGCCAATGCCTGAGACCGCGGGACGCGACACGCTCGAGGTCGTGGGCACGGTGCGAGAGGCGCTTCCGAACGCCCTCTACCGGGTGGAGCTCGAGGCCGGGAAGAGCGCCTCGGTCGTCGCGCACGCGGCGGGAGAGAGCGGCCTTCTGCGGCTCCGGCCCGGGGACGCGGTGGTGGTGGAGATCGCCCCCTACGACGCGGGGCGGGGCCGCATCGTGAGACGGCGGTAGGAGAGAGAAAAGTGAAAGTCAGGTCGTCGGTCAAGAAGATCTGCGTCAAGTGCAAGGTGGTCCGCCGCCACGGCGTGGTGAGGATCATCTGCCCGAACCAGAAGCACAAGCAGAGGCAGGGGTAGCGGAATGGCTCGCATCGCAGGCGTCGATCTCCCTCGTCAGAAGCGGGTGGAGATCGCCCTCACCTACATCTACGGCATCGGCGTCGCCCGGTCGAACAAGATCCTCGGCCAGGCCGGCATCGAGCCGAACGTGCGCGTGAAGGACCTCTCCGAGGAGGAGGTGAGCCGCATCGCCCACATCCTCGACGCCGAGGGCGGCGTCGAGGGGGACCTCCGCAAGGAGACCGCGATGAACATCAAGCGGCTCATGGAGATCGGCTCCTACCGGGGCGGCCGCCACAGGCGGAACCTCCCCGTGCGGGGCCAGCGCACCCACACGAACGCGCGGACCCGCAAGGGCCCGCGGCGCGCGATGATCCGCGCGAAGAAGACGGTCTAGGGAGCCCGCGAACATGAGCACACCGAGCACGAAGCCCGCCGCGCCCGCCAAGAAGAGCAAGAAGGAGAAGAAGCACGTCGCGCACGGCATCGCGCACGTCCACGCCTCCTTCAACAACACGATCGTGACCATAACCGACCTCGAGGGGAACGTGGTGTCGTGGTCGAGCGCGGGGACCCTGGGGTTCAAGGGCTCGCGCAAGGGGACCCCCTTCGCCGCCCAGCAGGCCGCCACCACCGCGGCCGCCTCGGCGCGCGAGCACGGGCTGCGCTCGATCGACATCCGGGTCAAGGGCCCGGGGAGCGGCCGCGAGTCGGCGATCCGCGCCCTGCAGGCCGCGGGGGTCGAGATCAAATCGATCCGCGACGTGACCCCCATCCCCCACAACGGCTGCCGCCCCCCCAAGCGGCGCCGAGTCTAAGGAGTCCAAGCTCGTGGCACGATACACTGGTTCCGTCTGCCGCCTCTGCCGCCGGGAGGGGATGAAGCTCTTCCTGAAGGGCGACCGCTGCTTCACGGAGAAGTGCGCGATCGAGAAGCGCAACTACGTCCCCGGCCAGCACGGCAAGGGGGCCCGCATCAAGAAGCAGGCCCAGGGCTACGGTCTTCAGCTCCGCGAGAAGCAGAAGGTGAAGCGCCTCTACGGCATGCTCGAGGGGCAGTTCGCCCTGACCTTCCGGCGGGCGAGCCAGGAGAAGGGCGTCTCCGGCGAGCTCCTGCTCCAGAAGCTCGAGCGCCGCCTGTCGAACGTCGTCTTCCGGCTCGGCTTCGGCAGCTCGCAGGCCCAGGGTCGCCAGCTCGTCCGCCACGGCCACGTGCGCGTGAACGACCGGAAGATCGACATCCCGTCCTACCAGGTCAAGGTCGGGGACGTGGTCACGCTCGCCCCCCGCGCGGCCAAGAACGCCCTGGTGCAGGCTTCGGTCGAGGCGGTCAAGGGGCGCGGCGTCCCCCGCTGGCTGGAGCTCGACTCGGCCAACCTGACCGCCAAGGTGCTCGCGCTCCCGGCGCGTGACGACGTCAGCTTCCCGATCCAGGAGCAGCTGATCGTCGAGCTCTACTCGAAGTAGGAAGCGGAGGACAGAAGAAATGCTTTGGAAGGGTTTCCAGAAGCCGAAGCGGCTCGAGGCCGACCGCGACACCGCGACCGACCACTACGGGCGCTTCTTCGCGCAGCCGTTCGAGCGGGGCTTCGCCACCACCGTCGGCAACGCGCTGCGGCGGGTCCTGCTCTCGAGCATCGAGGGGGCGGCGGTCACCGCGGTCCGGGTCGAGGGGGTCCTCCACGAGTTCTCGCCGATCCCGGGGGCGATGGAGGACACGACCGACCTCATCCTCAACCTCAAGCGGGTGCCGCTCAAGATGCACGTCGACCACCCGAAGACCCTCATGCTCCGCACCTCGGAGCCGGGGGAGGTGCGGGCCAAGCACGTCACGCCGGACCCCGACGTCGACATCCTCGACCCCGAGGCCTACATCGCGACCCTCGGCGCCGGCTCCACCCTGGCCGTCGAGATGCGGGTGAAGCCGGGCCGGGGGTACGTCTCCGCGGACAAGAACTTCGACGAGGACCTCTCGATCGGGTGGATCCCCCTGGACTCCGTGCACTCCCCGGTCAAGAAGGTGAACTACTTCGTCGACCAGGCGCGGGTCGGCCAGGCCACCGACTACGAGAAGCTCACCCTCGAGGTGTGGACGAACGGGGCGGTCTCCCCCCGGGACGCGGTGGGGCTCGCGGCCAAGCTCATGAAGGACCACCTCCAGATCTTCATCAACCTCGAGGAGGAGGAAGAGGAGGAGATGGAGGGCCCCGTGGTGGAGGTCTCCGACGAGGAGAAGGGCGCCCTCTACGAGAAGCTCGGGAAGAGCGTCGACGAGATGGAGCTCTCCGTGCGCTCCTACAACTGCCTCAAGAACGCGAACATCAGGACGATCGGGGAGCTCGTTCAGAAGACCGAGTCCGAGATGCTCAAGACGAAGAACTTCGGCCGCAAGTCGCTCAACGAGATCAAGGAGATCCTCGCCACCATGGGGCTCTCGCTCGGAATGAAGCTCGACGACTGGCCGCAGGCCCGGAGCTGACCCGGGGAGAGGCCATGAGACACCGCGTCGCCCACCGCAAGCTGGGGCGGATCACGCCCCACCGGATCGCGCTCCTGCGCAACCTCGCCACCGCCCTCTTCGAGAAGGAGAGGATCCGCACCACCCTGCCCAAGGCCAAGGAGCTCCGGCCCTTCGCCGAGCGGCTCATCACCCTCGCCAAGCGGGACGAGGACCGCCTCCACGCCCGCCGCCTCGCCGCCCGCGACCTCCAGAACCCGGCGGTGGTGAAGAAGCTCTTCGACTCCATCGGGACGCGCTTTGCGACGCGGCCCGGCGGCTACACCCGGATCCTCCGCCTCGGCCCCCGCAAGGGCGACGGCGCCGAGATGGCTTACCTCGAGCTCGTGGGCTACGAGTACAAGCCGGCGGGCAAGGAGGAGAAGGGCGCGAAGAAGGGCGCGGACAAGAAGGAAGCCGGCTCCAAGGCCGACGACAAGAAGGCGGCGGCGAAGGCCGAGCCGGCCTAGAGTCCGATCAAGAGCCCGGCGGGGGTGCGGCGGCGGGTGTCGGGGCTCCCCCGGCCGCCGGCTGAGGCCGCACGCTCGCCGAGCTCTTGTCGCCCGAGTACGTGAAGACCGCGGTCAGGTAGACGCGGTCCGCGCGCGTCCGCCGGAACACCCACGACGTGACGGCCTGCTCGGCCGCCGGCCTCAGGACGTCCGGACCCGTCGAGCCCTGGAGCGACGTCGTGCCCGCGGCGCTGACGGAGAACGACACCTCCACCGAGCCGCTGGTTCCGGCCATGCGGGCGAGCGGCGGCGCGACCGGCCGTCGACCCCGGGTGAGGTCCGGAACGCCCGGCGCGAGGGTCACGTCCCGGATGGCCGAGACGCCGTTCTCGGGGACTTGAGGGGGCGGAGGCGCGGTCAGGACGTCCACGGGCGGGGGTGCGGCCGCGGCGGGAGCAGTGCTCACCGGCGGAGTTCCCAGGGGCTTCTGCGCATGGGCACCGGTCGGGGATGAAGGGGCGGCCGCCGGCGGAGCCGGAGCGGTCGCGGGTGCCGGAGGACGGCCCGCCGGAGCGGGGGCCGCGGGCACCGCCGAGGGCGGAGCCTGCGGACTCGCGGTCGGCGGAGTCGGCCGGGCGGGGGTCGGCGCGGGGGGTGCCGGAGCGGGCGCCGCGGGAACAGACTTCGGGGGAGCGGCGGCCGGTGCGGCCGGTGCGGCAGGCGTGGGCGGCGGAGCAGCGGTCGGCGTGGCCGTCGTCGGCTTGGCGGGGCTGGCCGCCGCTGTCGGCGCGGCCGGCGTCGACGGCGGGGCCGACTCCGCCAGCAAGCCCGATCGCTGCATCCCGGTCGCCTTGAGGTTCACCTTCGGGGAGTCGGAGCCCCGCGGGGCGACGAACTCGGCTTCGATGCGGAACGACAGAACCTCGTCCTCCGGGGGGGGCGCGAACCGCCACGTCTTGAGGGCGGCGAGGAGGGCGTTCGAGAAAGGCGCTCCCCCCTCGACGACCTGAGCGACACCGACGCGGCCGTCCGGCTCGAGCGTCAGCTCGGCCGTCACCTGGCCCCCGCCCGTGGCGCCGGTCGGCCAGGCCGGGGTGACCCCCTGCCGCAGCTCGGGAATCCCCGCCTGTCGGACGAGCTGGGGGAGGGCGAGCGAGAACACGACGGGCACCGTCACCCGCACCCGCACCGGCTTCCCGTCCACCTTCACGGGCTCGTACTCCCACTGCCGTGCCGCGGCGAGAGCCGCCTCGTCGAGGCCGGGCACGCTCCTCACGATGGTCGCGTTCTCGACCTTCCCCTGGGCGCTCACGACGACGTCCAGGATCACGATCCCGCGAACCCCCTGGGCGAGGGCCTCGGCGGGATAGGCCGGCTGGACGTGCTTGACCTTCTTGGGGAGGGGCACTCCCTCGCTGCCGGCGGCGAGGGGCTCCTCCTGGGCGAGGAGGCTCGGTCCGGCGGCGAGAATGGCGAGCGAGAGGACGGCGAAGGCGCGCGGGACGTGCATGGGGAAAGTCTAGCGCACTTCCCCGGGGCAGAGGCCCCGCCGGCCGCGCCTACTCCTCCTCCTTCACGTCCCCTCGCTCGGCCTTTGCGGCGGCGATGACCTTCTCCTGGAGGTGGGCCGGGACCTCGTCGTAGTGGTCCATCTCCATGTGGTACGAGCCGCGTCCGCCCGTCATGGAGGTGAGCTCGGCGTCGTAGGAGAGCATCTCCGCCAGGGGGACCTCGGCCTTGATGATCTGGAGCGAGCCCTTGTTCTCCATGCCCTGGGGCCGGCCCCGGCGGCTGGAGAGGTCGCCCATCACCGCCCCCGCGTACTCGTCGGGCACGCCGATCTCCACCCTCATGATCGGCTCGAGGATGGTCGGCCGGCACTTGGGGATCCCGTCCTTGAACGCGAGGGAGCCCGCGATCTTGAACGACATCTCGGAGCTGTCCACGTCGTGGTACTGGCCGTCGTAGAGCTCGACCTGGAAGTCCACCATCGGGTACCCGGCGAGGAAGCCCTTCAGGCGGGCCTCCTGGATCCCCTTCTCGACGGCGGGGATGAAGTTCTTGGGAATGGAGCCGCCGAAGATGTCGTCGACGAACCTGAAGTCCTCCCCCCGCGCCAGCGGCTTGATCCTGATCTTGCAGTCGCCGAACTGCCCGTGTCCGCCGGTCTGCTTCTTGTGCCGTCCGTGGGCCTCCGCCGAGCCCTTGATCGTCTCCCGGTACGGAATCTTCGGCTTCTTGAGGTTGACCTCGACCTTGTAGCGCTTGCGCAGGCGCCCGACCACCACCTCGACGTGGAGCTGCCCCATGCCGGAGAGGAGCATCTCGTGGGTCTGAGCGTCGCGGGAGACGCGCAGGACGGGATCCTCTTCCTGCAGCCGCTGCAGCGCGGTCGAGATCTTGTCCTCGTCGCCCCGCGTCTTGGGCTCGATGGCGAAGGTGGTGGCCGGCTCCGGGAACACGACCGGCGGGTACACGACGGGGCTCGCCTTGTCGGCCAGGGTGTCGCCGGTCTGGGTGTCCTTCAGCTTGGCCACCGCCCCGAGGTCGCCGGCCTGGATCTCGCCGATCTGGGTCTGGGTCTTCCCCTGGAGGAGGAGGAGCGAGCCGACGCGCTCCGCAGCGTCGCGGGTCGCGTTGTGGACGGCGGAGTCCGACTTCAGGGTGCCCGAGTAGACCCGGAAGAGGCTGATCCGGCCGGCGTGCGGGTCCACGAGCGTCTTCCACACGAACGCGGAGAGCGGGGCGTCGGCGGCGGGCGGGCGCGAGGCCTCCGCCTTCGTGGACGGGTCGTGGCCCTTCGCCTCGCCGCGCTCGGCCGGGGAGGGCAGGAGGTCGACGATGGCGTCGAGGACGGCGTGGACCCCGACGTTCAGGAGGGACGAGGCCGGCAGCACCGGGAAGACCTTGCCCGTCGCCGCCGCCTGCCGCAGCCCCTTCGCGAGCTTCTCCTGCGAGAGCGTGCCCTTCTCGAAGAACTCCTCCATGAGCTCTTCGTTGCTCTCCGCCACCATCTCCACGAGCTTCTCCCGCCACGACCGCGCCGCCTCCTGCTGCGCGGCGGGCACGTCCGCGGCCTCGAACTTCCCGCTCGCGTCGGCCCCGTAGATCTGCGCCTTCTCCGCCACGAGGTCCACCACGCCGTGGAAGGACTTCTCCTCCCCCACCGGCACCGCCACCGGCACCGCCGCCCGCCCGAAGGCGGCCTGGATCCCCTCCAGGCTCCGCTCGAAGGAGGCGTTCTCCCGGTCCATGCGGTTCACGACGATCAGCCGGGCGAGGCCGTACTCCTCCGCCATCGCCCACACCTTCTCCGTCTGGACCTCGACCCCGGCCACGGCGTCCACCACCACGAGCGCGCCGTCCGCCACCCGCAGGGCGGAGCGGGCCTCGGACAGGAAGTTCGCGTAGCCGGGGGCGTCGACGAGGTTCACCTTGGACTTCTTCCACTCCGCGAACGCGGGGGCCGCGAGGAGGCTGATCCGGCGCTCGACCTCGTCGGGATCGAAGTCGGTGACGGTCGTCCCGTCTTCCACCCGTCCCAGCCGGTTCACCGCGCCGGCGTCGAAGAGGAGGGCCGAGGCGAGCGAGGTCTTCCCGCTGCCCCCGTGCCCCACGATGGCCACGTTGCGGATGTTCGGGGCGTCGTACACCTTCATGATTCCGTTTCCTCCCGGTGCAAAACGTGATGATACAACCCGCCCCGAGGGCGGTAAATCCACGTCACGGGCGTAACATGGGAGCGTGGCGTTCCTCGGCACGCGGCTCTACCTGGGCCTGGACGCCTCTGCGGTCACCGCGGCGGCGTTCGGCGACGGCCTCGGCCGGCCGCGCCCGCGAGCCTTGGCCGATGTCCCGCTCGCACCGGGCGCGATCGCGCCGTCGCCCTCCGCGGCGAACGTCGTCCGGGGCGAAGAGGTGCGGGAGGCGATCCGGCGCGCGGTCTCCGGCCTCGGCCGCCGGGTCACCCTGGTCCTGCCCGACGGCCTCGCCCGCATCGCCCTCTTCGAGGTCCCGGGGCGGGCCGACCCGCGCGACTTCGTGCGCTTCCGCCTCGCGGCGTCCCTGCCGTGGCCGGCCTCGGAGGCGATCGTGGAGGTGCTCCCCGCCGGGCGGGGGCGGGCGGTGGGCGCGGCCGTGCGCCGGTCCACGGTAGTCGAGTACGAGCAGGTCGCGGCCGCCGCGGGCCTCTCGGTCGAGCACGTCCACCTCGCGCCGCTCCTCGCCCTCGAGGGGCTGATGCGGTCCGGCGCGCGGGACGCCGTGCACGCGGTCCTGGGGGACGTGGCGCTCTGCCTGGCGCTCTTCCACGGCGGGGTGCCCGTCGCCCTCCGAAACCGCCGCCGGGACCGCTCGTCGGGCGAAGCGGAGAGGCTCCGCGACGAGGCGTCCCGGGCGGCGGCCGCCGCGGGCGACGGGTCGGGGCGGCTCGTCGTCTCGGGGAGGGAGGCGGCGAGGCTCCGGCTCGAGATCGGGGAGGGCGTCGTCGAGCAGTCCCTCCCCGGGCCGGCCGGCTGGTCCGACTCCGAGGAGACAGCCTGGATCGGAGGGCTGCTCGCGTGAGCGGCCAGCCCGACTTCGGGACCGCGCCCCGGCCGAGCCGCGCTCCGCTCTGGGACCGGGTGGCGCTCGTGGCCGGAGGCTTGGCGCTCCTCGCCTCCGGAGCCGCGGCCTGGCGCGCGCGGGACGAGGCGGGGACGGCCCGCGTCCGCCTCGCGGAGGTGCACCGCGACGTGGAGACGGCCTCGCGGCGGCTGCGCGATCTCGAGGGACGGGCGCGCGCGGGCACGCCGCTCCTTCCGGCCGCGGATGCGCCGCCGGCGAGGATCGTGTCCACCCTCGCCTCCCTCCTCCCGGGCCACGCTCGGCTCGACGGCCTCTCCATCGATTACGGGCGTGGGGGCGTGCTGCAGCTGAACGTCGTGGCCCGCGAGGCGGCCGCGTGGGACCTCTTCCTGGACCGTCTGGCGCGCGAGCCCCGCTTCCGAGAGGTCGAGCCGGGGCCGGAGTCGCGCGACGCCGAGGTGCGGAGCCCGGTGCGGGCGGTCTGGGTCGGAGGCGCTCCGTGACGCGCCGCTTGGCTGCCGCCCTCCTCCTGCTGGCCGCCCTCGGCCTCCACATCGGCGTCACCCTGCCCCTGCGCCGCGAGCGGGACGAGTCGCGGCGGGCGTTCGCGGAGGCGCGGGAGGAGCGCGAGCGGCTGCGCTTCCGCCTCTCGCGGGTCGAGGGACGCGCCGCGGCCGGCCGCGCGCCGGCTGGGGACGCCGCCGCCGCGCGGGCCCTGCGCCTGTCGCTGCTGCGGGCGGCCGACCGCCTTCCCCTCGAGGCGGTGCAGATCGCGGTCGAGCCGGGCCGGCGGGGCGCGGTGGCCGCCCACGGGCGGCTCTCGGCCGAAGGCGGCCAGGCCGATCTCCTCCGGGCGGCGGGGCGTCTCGCCGACCCTTCGTCCGGAGCCCTGCTCGAGCGCGTGTCGTTCCTGCCGCTGCCGGGGCAGGGGCTCCGCCTCGAGGCGGAGGTGCTCAGCCTGAGGGCCGCGGCGGACGTCCCCGAGGCGGGCTCGTGAGGTCGCGAGTGCTCATGGCGGCTCTCGGCGTGGTCGCTCTCGCGGCCCTGGCGCTGGGGCGGGGGCCGTCGCCGCGGCCGGCGACACGGCGGGCCGCGCCCACCCTGCCTTCCGCCGCTCCGTCGGAGCCGTCCGCGAGTCCCGTCGATCCCGAGGAGATCCGCGACGTGTTCCGGTTCGCGCGCGAGGCCGGCGCAGCGGTCTCGACGGAGGCCGGACCCGGCGCGCCGGCGCCGAGGCCCACCCCGTCGGCCGCGGCGGGCCCGCGTCTCGTCGGCCTCGTGCACCGCTCCGGCCGCCTGCTGGCGGCCCTGGCCTCGGACGGCGAGGTCGTGCTCGCCGGACCCGGCGAGCCGGCGGCAGGGGTCACCGTGCTCTCCGTCGGCGAGGACGGCGTCCGCGTGCGACGGCCGGACGGCAGCGAGGCGACCCTGCTCCTGCCCTGACCGGGCTCGCGGGCGCGAGCGTTCGCTCGCGTCGGCCGGCGCGGCGCGCCGCGCGCGGCGCGGGCGACCATCCCCGTCGGCGAGATGTGCTATCGTCCGCTGTCTCTGGGCGCGACTCATGGCCCTTCGCGAGAAGTTCGGCAGGCTCGTCCTCCTCGAGGAGACCGAAACGGGCGCCCTGGGCCGCGAGTACAGAGCGGCCCGGCTGGGGCCCGCGGGGCTCGACCGCCTCGTGACCGTCCTCCGCCTCTCGCCGCGGATCTCGGAGCACGCCGAGGCCACGAAGCGGCTCATGGAGGAGGCGCGCCTCGCGGCCCGCCTGCAGAACCCGGGGCTCGTGCGCGTGCTGGGCATCGGCCGGGTGGAGCAGTCCTTCTACGTCTCGACCGAGCTCGTGGAGGGCCGGTCGGTCGCCGCGATCCTCGAGCGCTGCAAGGGCGAGGCCTTCCCCTTCGCCGCCGACCACGCCCTCATGATCGCGAGCCGCGGCGCCGCGGCCCTCGAGTCCCTGCACGCGAGGAAGGACGAGACCGGCAAGGCCTTGATCCACGGCCTCGTCGCGCCGTCTCGGGTCGTGGTGGCGTTCGACGGCGAGGTCAAGATCAAGGGCCTCGGGCTCTGGCCGGCGCTCCGGGGAATAGACCTCCTGCCTCCGGAGGAAGGTCGCTACCTGTCCCCTGAGCAGGCCGCGGGCGAGGCGGGAGGCCCTCGCTCCGACGTGTACTCGCTCGCCCTCGTCATCCTCGAGGCGCTCACCGGCCAGGCCCCCGTCGCCGAGCCTCTCGAGGCCCTCGCCGACGCGCGCGTCGCGAACGCCGCCGGCGACCAGGGGCCGATTCCGAAGCCGCTCGCGGACCTCCTCCGGCGGGCCCTGGCCAGAGACGCCTCGTCGCGCTTCGCCGGCGCGGCCGACCTGCGGAAGGCGATCGACGCGCTCCTCTTCTCGGGCGACTTCGCGCCCACCACGTTCGACCTCGCCTTCTTCATGCACACGCTCTTCCGCGAGGAGATGGAGGCGGAGACCCGGGCGCTCGAGGAGGCGCGGCTCGCGGACTACCGCGAGTTCGTGGCCGAGGAGAAGGCACGGGCGCCCGCCGTGGAAGCGCCGGGGCCCAGCGTCCAGACGCCGGCCCCGGCCGTGACGACACCGGCCCCCGCCATGGCGGCCTCGGCCGTCGCCCAGCAGACGCCGTCGCCCGAAGCGGAGCCCACCCTCCCGCCCGAGGTGCCGGCGGCGGAAGCGAACGAGGTCTCGCCCCCCACGCTCGTGGCGGGCGGGGCCGCGGCCGTGAGCGACCGGACGCCGTCCGGGGCGCGGCTGGGGCCGGACGCCTCGGGGTCCCGCGCTGCCGTGCCGCGAGCGCCTCGCGACGCCACGGCCCGCGAAGCGGCGGCCCGGATGACGCTCGGTGCGGCGCGGCCGTCGGAGGGCCGGCGGGGCCTCTGGCTCGGGCTCGGGCTGGCCGCGGCCGTGCTCCTGGGGAGCACGGCGGGATACATCTACTTCGTGAAGGTGCGCGGCCCGTCGGCGGCGACGGCCCGGCCCGAGGACGCCGCGCAGGCACGGGTGCGCGAGCTCGAGGCGCGGATCGCGCAGCTCGAGCGCGAGAAGCTCGAAGCCGAGACGAAGGCGGCGGAGGAGGCACGCAAGGCCGTCGAGGCCCAGGCCGGGGGCCGGCCCGTGGATCCCGCCGCGGTCCAGCGAGCCCAGGAGGACGCGCGCCGGCGCGCGCGGGGCGAGCAGGAGCAGAAGCAGAAGGAGGAGCTGGCCCGCCTGGCGAGCGAGAAGAAGACGGAGGAGCGGCGGATCGCCGAGGCTTCGCCGGCGGCCTCGGCGGCCCCGTCGACCACCCCCGCGCCACTCGCCGCCTCGACACCGACGCCGGCCACGGCTGCTGGCGCTGCGCCTCTCCTGACGCCGACCCCGACGCCGCCCGCGGGCGAGCCGCCCCTGGCGACCGTGTCTCCGACTGGCGGAGCTTCCTCGACGGTCCCGCCGTCCTCGGCCTCGGGATCGCCGGCCGTCCCGCTTCCGGTCCCCGCCGTTGCTGCTCCGACGCCCTCTCCGGCGGCGGCCGTGCGCCGCGGGACCCTCGTCGACGTGAACGACCCGACCGTGACCCCGCCCGTTCTCGTCCGACAGCCCGCCGTCGCCTACCCGGAGATGGCCCGGCTGGGGCGGCTCGAGGGGGTGGTCGAGCTCCGCGCCCTCATCGACGAGAACGGCAACGTGATCGACGTGACGGTCGTCCGATGCAGCCGACCCGGCTTCCGCTTCGAGGCGGAGGCAGAGCGACACACGCGGGGACGGAAGTACCGTCCGGCCACGAAGGGCGGCGTGCCGGTCCGGGTCTGGCTGCCGATCCGGGTGAACTTCAAGAACACCCGCTAGCGGATCTCCGGCGACGAGGGGGCCGGCCGAGAGACGGCGGGGGGGACGACGTTCGTCCCCCCCGAGACGAAACGACGCTGACGCCTAGAAGCCCCCGCCGTGGGGCATTCCGCCGCCGGGCGCCTTCTCCTCCTTCTCCTCAGGGATCTCGGACACGAGAGCCTCGGTGGTGAGGAGGAGCGAGGCGATCGACGAGGCGTTCTGCAGCGCCGAGCGCACGACCTTGGTCGGGTCGATGACGCCGGCCTCGACCAGGTTCTCGTACTCGTCGGTGAGCGCGTTGAAGCCCTCGTCGGTCTTCATGTCGCGCACCTTCGCCACCACGACCGCGCCCTCGAAGCCCGCGTTACCGGCGATCTGCCGGAGGGGCTCCTCGAGCGAGCGACGGACGATCGAGACGCCGACCGCCTCGTCGCCCTCGGCCTTCAGGGCCTCGATCGTCTTCTGGGCCCGGAGGAGTGCCACGCCGCCGCCGGCGACAATCCCCTCCTCGACCGCGGCCTTGGTCGCGTGCATCGCGTCCTCGACCCGGGCCTTCTTCTCCTTCATCTCGGTCTCGGTCGCCGCCCCGACCTTGATCACCGCGACGCCGCCGACCAGCTTGGCCAGCCGCTCCTGCAGCTTCTCGCGGTCGTAGTCGGAGGTCGTCTCGTCGATCTGGGTCCGGATCTGCTTCACCCGGCCCTCGATCGCCTTGGCCGTGCC
>DATJYX010000115.1:0-22601 GCA_035577965.1 Vicinamibacteria bacterium
CAGATGCGCCCAGGGCGGGACCGTGGCGCCGGGGACGAGGGGCACGAGCTCGACGAGGCCCTCGGGCGGGAGGCCGCGGTCGAGCGACTCGAGGAAGGGCGCGAGCTCGCGGCGCCCGGCGAAGCGAGCGGTCAGGATCCCCGGCAGGGCCGCGAGGACGGAGCGCGTCGCGAAGACGTCGGCGAGGGGCAGCGTGACGAGGGCCTCGAGGGGCCCGGTCGCCCGCTGCGTGTCGGGGTCGAAGAGGCGGAGGCTCTCCACGGTGTCGCCGAAGAACTCGACGCGCACCGGCTCTGCGCGGTCGGAGGGGAAGACGTCCAGGATGCCGCCGCGCCGCGCGACCTGACCGGGCGCGGTGACCGGGTCCTCGCGGACGTAACCTCCCTCGTCGAGCGCTTCGAGGAGGATCTCCGGCGTCATCTCCTCGCCCGCGCGGAGGCTCACTACCCGGGTCTCGAGGAGGCGTGGGGCGAGGCTCGGGCGGAGGAGGCTCGCCGGCGACGCGACGAGAGCTCGCGCACAGCGCGCCTGGAGGAGCGCGGCGGCACGGCGCGCGGAGGCGTCGGCGTGGCGGGGGAGGCCGCGGAAGGGGGGCGGGCCGGGAGCCGGCAGGGCGAGCACGGCGCCGTCGAAGCCGGCCTCGGCGGCGAGGGTCCGGAGATCCTGGGCCGTCTCCTCGACGTCCCGCTCGCGCGGAACGACGAGGAGGAGGGGCGCGTCGCCGAGGAGGAGCGGCAGGAGCCCGCGGGCGGCCCCGACGAGTCCGGCGAGACGTACGTGCCCGCTTGCGGTGAGGGCGGCCCGGGCCTCGGCCACCGCGGGCAGGTCGACGAGGAGGCGGGTCCAGCCCGGCTTCGGGGCGCTCACGGCCGGCGGATGCGACCGAGAATCGCCGAGCTCGACCGGCCCGGCACGAGGGCCACCCGCACCACGCGGCCTCCCGCCGCCTCCACCTCCGGCCCCCCCACGATCGCGTCCGCCGCCCAGTCGGCGCCCTTCACGAGCACGTCGGGAAGGAGGGCCCGCACGACCGCGAGAGGCGTCGGCTCGTCGTAGAGGACGACGCGGTCCACCGCCTCGAGGGCGAGGAGCACCTCGCCCCGCTCGCTCTCCGGGACGACCGGGCGGCCCTCGCCCTTCAGGCCGCGGACGGAGGCGTCGGAGTTGAGCGCGACGACGAGGACATCTCCTTCCCGGCGGGCCGCCTCGAGGAGGGCCAGGTGGCCGGCGTGCAGGAGGTCGAAGCAGCCGTTCGTGAGCACGACCGTCCGGCCGGACGTGCGCCAGGAACGGCGGTCGGCCACGACGTCGGCGAGGCGAGAAGGCCGCCCCGGGCGCTCACCGTTCATTCGCTTCCAGCATACGCCGCGGTCGGGGTTCGGGCGCGGTCAGCCGCGGTGGTCGTCGCCGAGCTCGATCTCGCGCGGGGCCTCGGCCGGGGCGATCTCGGCCCCGCCCTCGAACGACCACCGGTGCGCGGGCCGGTAGACGCCGACGTCGCGGATGCGGCTCTTCACCCGGAGCGAGTGCAGCCCCCGGAGGTAGTCGTAGGGCGTCCCGTCGCGCCGATGGGCGGCGAGGTCGAGGAGGTACGTACCCTCGACGAGGCTCAGCCCCTCGAGCGTTAGGCGCACGACGGCATCGCCCTCCAGGCGGCGGGGAGAGAAGCCCTCGATGTCCGTGTTGGTGCCGTAGACGCTGGTGCCGTCCGCGGCGAAGAGCCCGACTCCGAACACGAAGTCGGTGACGGGGCGCGGGGCGTGGACCGAGATCACGAGGGCCACGGTCTCACCGGGCACGAAGACGTGGCGCTCCCTTCCCCGCGCGTCCTGCACGCTGACGGCACGGATCTCGACCTCGCGGCTCCCCCAGCGGCCGCGACGGTAGCCCGGGCCGAGCGGAGGCTCGCCGGCGCCTTCTTCCCCGGAGAGCGACCCCGCGTCCGGGGCCCCGCCCGAGCGGAGCTGCGCCTCTTCCCCCGCCGCGACGTAGGTGAGGTACGCGTCCACCACCCGCTTGGGGTCGCCGCGGAGGGCCGCCCGCCCGTGCCGGAGCCAGAGGGCGTCGTCGCACATCTTCTCGACGAGGCCCAGGCTGTGGGTGACGAAGAGGATCGTCTTCCCGCGCCGCCGGAACTCGGCGATCTTGTCGAGGCACTTGCGGGTGAACGCCTCGTCGCCCACCGCGAGCACTTCGTCGATGAGCAGCACGTCGGGGTCCACGTGGATCGCGACCGCGAAGCCGAGGCGCATGTACATGCCCGAGGAGTAGGTCTTCACGGGGGCGTCGATGAACTCCCGCAGCTCCGCGAAGTCCACGATCTCGTCGAAGCGGCGGTCGACCTCCCGCCGGGTGAGGCCGAGCATGACCCCGTTGATCGCCACGTTCTCGCGGCCGGAGATCTCGGGGTGGAAGCCCGCCCCGAGCTCGATGAGCGCGGAGACGCGCCCGTCCACGCTGAGCGCGCCCCGCGTGGGCCGCGTGATGCCGGCCACGAGCTTCAGGAGCGTCGACTTGCCGGAGCCGTTCTCCCCGACCACGCCGAAGGTCGCGCCGCGCGGGACCTCGAAGGACACCCCGTCGAGGGCGGTGAAGGTCTCCTCGGGCCGGAGGTCGGAAAGGACGCTTCCGGTCAGGAGCGCGCTCTTCAGCGTGCGGAACTGGTGGCGGTGGGCGTGGCGGCGGTAGACCTTCGTGACGTCGCGGCCGACGATCGCGGGAGAGGTCACACTTCCTCGGGGAGGGTGTCGCGCAGGCGGTCGAAGAGGAAGGCCCCCGCGGCGAAGGCGACCGTGCCCACGAGGAGGGCGAGGAAGAGGCCGCGCCAGTGGTCGACGTTGCCGTGGAAGAGCATCTGCTGGTACGTCACGATCACGTGCGTCATCGGGTTGAGGCGCAACACCCGGCGCAGGAGGGAGCCCTCGGGGATCGCGGCGTAGCTGTAGATGACCGGCGTCGCGAAGAACCAGAGGTGGAGGACGTGGGTGAGGATGTTCTGGATGTCGCGGAAGTGGACGGTGAGGGCGGAGAGGAAGAGGGCGAGGCCGAGGCTCAGGACCAGCTGGACGAGGATCGGGAGGGGGAGCAGGAGGGCGGTCCAGGCCAGCCGGCCCTTGAAAGCCAGGAACGCGACCAGGATCGGGAGGCCGAGCAGGAAGTGGGCGAGGTTCGCGAGGACGGCGACCGTCGGGAGGACCTCGGCCGGGAAGAGCACCTTCTTGATGAGGTTGCCGCTCGTGATGATGACGCCGGAGGACTCCCCGAGCGAGGCCTGGAACCAGGTCCAGGGCAGGATCCCGCAGAAGAGAAAGAGGAAGAAGGGCTGGATGTCCGGCTGGCGGTTCGGGAGGATCACCGTGAAGACGAGGGTGTAGGTCAGGAGGAGGAGGAGCGGGTTCACGAAGCTCCAGAGGAAGCCGAGGACGCTGCCCCGGTAGCGGGCCTTCAGCTCCCGGCTGACGAGACTCTGGACGAGGGCGCGGTAGCGGATGAGCGAGCGGACGGCCGCGATCATGCGGGTCCTCGCTCAGGGCTCAGGCCCCGCCCCGCTCCTTGCGGGCGACGGCGAGGCGGGTGACGGCACGGATGTACGCGAGGTGGGCGTCGGCGTATCCCGCCTCGTCGCGGATCACCTTCATGCGCTCGGCGGCCCGCTTCATCGCCTGCTCGGCCCGGCCGAGGTCGATGTCCTCGGCCCGCTCCCCGATGTCGGCGAGGACGTTCACCCGGTCGGGGAGCACCTCGCACCAGCCCGAGAAGCAGGTCAGCCGGTGCCACCCGCTCTCCTTGCGGTACCGGAGCTCGCCCAGGCCGAGGGTGGCCATGAGCGGGGTGTGGCCGGGGCGGACTCCGAAGTAGCCCTGGTCGCCGGGGGCGATGACCTCCTCGACCTCGTCGCGGAGGAGGAGGCCTTCGGGTGTCACGATCTCGAGCGCGAGCTTCGACGGGAGCGGCATCGAGCCTCAGCCCCGCATGGCCTTCGCCTGCTCGTGGACGTCCTCGATCGGGCCGACCATGAAGAACGCCTGCTCGGGCAGCTCGTCGAGCTCGCCGGCCACGATCGCCTTGAAGCTGCGCACGGTGTCCTCGAGGGGCACGTACTTGCCGGGCACGCCGGTGAACTGCTCTCCGACGTGGAAGGGCTGGGAGAGGAACTTCTGGATCTTCCGGGCGCGGGCCACGATGAGCTTGTCCTCCTCGGAGAGCTCGTCGATGCCGAGGATGGCGATGATGTCCTGGAGGTCCTTGTACCGCTGGAGGACCTGCTTGACCGCCCGGGCCACGGTGTAGTGGTCCTCGCCGATGACGCGGGGGTCGAGGATCCGGGAGGAGGAGGCGAGGGGGTCGACCGCGGGGTAGATGCCGAGCTCCACGATCTGGCGGGAGAGGTTCGTGGTCGCGTCGAGGTGGGCGAATGTGGTGGCCGGGGCGGGGTCGGTGTAGTCGTCGGCCGGCACGTAGATGGCCTGCACCGACGTGATCGAGCCCTTCCGGGTCGAGGTGATCCGCTCCTGGAGCTCGCCCATCTCCGTCTGCAGCGTCGGCTGGTAGCCGACGGCGGAGGGCATGCGCCCGAGGAGGGCCGAGACCTCGGAGCCGGCCTGGGTGAAGCGGAAGATGTTGTCGATGAAGAGGAGGACGTCCTTTCCCTCGTCGTCGCGGAAGTACTCGGCTACGGTGAGGCCGGTCAAGGCGACGCGGGCGCGGGCGCCGGGAGGCTCGGTCATCTGGCCGTAGATGAGCGCGGCCTTGGACTTCGGGAAGTCCTTGAGGTCGATGACCCCCGACTCCTGGAACTCGAGCCAGAGGTCGTTGCCCTCGCGCGTCCTCTCGCCGACCCCGGCGAAGACCGAGACGCCGCCGTGCTTCTTGGCGAGGTTGTAGATGAGCTCCTGGATGATGACCGTCTTGCCGACGCCGGCCCCGCCGAAGAGCCCGATCTTGCCCCCCCGCAGGTACGGCTCGAGGAGGTCGATGACCTTGATCCCCGTCTCGAACATCTCGAGGCTCGTCGACTGGTCGACGAGGGCGGGGGCGGAGCGGTGGATGGGGTAGCGCTTCTCGGCCTCGACCGGGCCGAGCTCGTCGACCGGCTGGCCGATCACGTTCAGCACGCGCCCGAGAGTGCCTGGCCCCACCGGGACCGTGATCGGGCCGCCGGTGTCGACGGCCCGGGTGCCCCGCACCATGCCGTCGGTCGGCTGCATGCACACACACCGAACCCGGCTCTCCCCGAGGTGCTGCTGCACCTCGGCGATGACGTCGATCGGGGCCCCGCTGTCGCCGCCCTCCGCGGTGATGTGGAGGGCCTGGTAGATGGGCGGGATGTCCTTCTCGAACTCCACGTCCACCACGGGGCCGATGATCTGGACGACGCGGCCGGCGTTCGCTTGGGCCATGACTCCTTTGTCTCCTACGCGGGCGCGCCCGCGCCCGAGACGACCTCGATGATCTCCTTGGTGATCGCGGCCTGGCGCACCTTGTTCATGTAGAGGGTCAGCCGGTCGATCATCTCCGAGGCGTTGTTGGTGGCAGCGTCCATCGAGGTCATGCGCGCGCCGTGCTCGGCGGCCTGCGACTCGAGGAGCGCCCTCCAGACCTGGATCTCGACGTGCTTCGGGAGGAGGGTGGCGAAGATGGCCGCCGGCTCCGGCTCGTAGACGTAGTCGAGCGTCGGCTCCTGCGGACGGACGGCGTGCCGCTCGATGGGCAGGAGGCGGTCGACGACGAGCCGCTGCTGGATGACGCTCTTGAACTCGTTGTAGACGAGGAACACCTGGTCGGCTTCCCCGCTCGTGAATGCCTCTATGAGCTCCCGGGCGAGCTCCCGTGCCGTCGCGTAGCGCAGCGCCTGGAAGACGCCCACCCGCTCCGAGCGCACCTTCACCGCCCGGCGCCGGAAGAACTCCCGGCCCTTCCGGCCCACGAGGGCGAGGTCGACGTCACCTGGGCCGCGCTCGGCCAGGAAGCGGGCCGCGGTGCGGATGATGTTCGCGTTGAAGGCGCCGCAGAGGCCCTTGTCCGCGGTGATCACCACGAGCAGGACCTTCTCCCGGCCCCGGTCCTCGAGCAGCGGGTGCGCTCCGGGGTTCGCCCGGGAGGCGACCCCGTTCAGGACCTCCATCATCTTTCGGGCGTAGGGCCGGGCCGCGAACATGGCCTCCTGGGCCCGGCGCAGCTTGGCCGCCGAGACCATCTTCATGGCCTTGGTGATCTGCTGCGTGCTCCTCACGCTGCGGATCCTCCGCCGGATGTCGATGAGGGCGGGCATGGACCTTCGCTCGCGCCCCTAGGCCTTCGCGGCGGGCTGGAAGACGGACGAGAACTCGGCGAGGGCGGCCTTCAGCTTGTCGGCGAGCTCGCCCTTGATGTCCTTCTTCTCCGCGATCGCCTTCACGAGCGGCCCCTGCGACCGCTCGAGCCAGAGGAGGAGCTCTTTCTCGTAGCGGCGGCAGTCAGGGACGGGAAGCTCGTCGAGGAAGCCGTTCGTGGCCGCGAAGATGACCGCGATCTGCTTCTCGACCGGCATCGGCTGGTACTGGTCCTGCTTCAGGATCTCGGTCGTCCTCTGGCCGCGGGCGAGGAGGGCCTGGGTCGACTTGTCGAGGTCGGAGGCGAACATGGCGAAGGCGGCCATCTCACGGTACTGGGCGAGGTCGAGGCGGAGGCGTCCCGCGACCGCCTTCATCGCCTTCACCTGGGCCGAGCCACCCACCCGGGAGACGGAGTTGCCCACGTTGATCGCCGGGCGGATGCCGGAGTTGAAGAGGTCGGACTCGAGGAAGATCTGCCCGTCGGTGATCGAGATGACGTTCGTGGGGATGTAGGCGGAGAGGTCACCGGCCTGGGTCTCGATCACGGGCAGCGCGGTCAGCGAGCCGCCGCCGTTCTTCTCGTTGAGCTTGGCCGCCCGCTCGAGGAGCCGGCTGTGGAGGTAGAAGACGTCGCCCGGGAAGGCCTCCCGGCCCGGCGGCCGCCGCAGGAGGAGCGAGATCTCGCGGTAGGAGGCGGCGTGCTTCGAGAGGTCGTCGTAGATGCAGACCGCGTGCTTGCCTCTGTCCCGGAAGAACTCCCCCATCGCGCACCCCGCGTAGGGGGCGACGTAGAGGAAGGGGGCGGGCTCGGAGGCCGAGGCGGCGACCACGATCGTGTAGTCCATCGCCCCGAACTCCTCGAGGGTCCGCACCACCTGGGCGATCGTGGACTGCTTCTGGCCGATCGCCACGTAGATGCAGACGACCCCGGCGTCCTTCTGGTTGATGATCGTGTCGATGGCGAGGGCGGTCTTGCCGGTCTGGCGGTCGCCGATGATGAGCTCGCGCTGGCCACGGCCGATCGGCACCATCGCGTCGATCGCCTTGATCCCGGTCTGGAGCGGCTCCTTCACCGGCTGGCGGTCGACGACTCCGGGGGCGATGCGCTCGAGGGGGTTCGTCGCGGTGGTCGCGATCGGCCCCTTCCCGTCGATCGGCTGGCCGAGCGGGTTCACGACCCGCCCCACCATCGCCTCCCCCACCGGCACCGACATGATCCGCCGCGTCCTCTTGACCGTGTCTCCCTCGCGGATCTCCTGCGACTCCCCGAAGAGCACCGCCCCGACCGAGTCCTCCTCGAGGTTCAGGGCGAGGCCCATGACGCCGTGCGGGAGCTCGAGCAGCTCCCCGGCCATGCAGCGCTCGAGGCCGTGGATGCGGGCGATGCCGTCGCCGACGCTCAGCACCGCGCCGACCTCGGCCACGTCGATCTCGGCCTTGAACCCCCCGAGCTGCTCGCGCAGGATCCTCGTGATCTCGTCGGCCCGGATCTCCATGCTCGGTCCTTCCTTCGGTCTTTCCCCGTCAGCTCGTCCTGGCCGAGCCAGGGCTCGTCGCGGCGGCCGGACCGGGGCTCCCCGAGGCCAGGCGCCGCCTGAGGGCGGCGAGCCGCGAGCGCACCGTCCCGTCGTAGGTCTTTCCCCCCACCCGCACGAGAAGCCCCCCGACGACCTCGGGCTCCACGCGGGTCCGCAGCTCCACGATCCGACCGAGGGCGGCGGCGAGAGCGTGCCGCTGGGCGTCGCCGAGACGCACTGCGGAGACGGTCTCCGCGGAGACGACGCCGTGGGCGGCGTTCGCGGCCTCCGCGTAGGCCTCCGCCACGTCCGGGAGGAGCGTCAGGCGGTCGCGCACGGCGAGGAGCTCGAGGAGCCGCCGCAGGAGCAGCGTCGCTCCCGCCCGCTCGGCCACCGCGGAGAGGAGACGCCGCCTCGCCTCGGCGCCCAGCCCCGGATGCCGGAGCGCTTGCTGCAGCTCGGCGTGCGCGGCGACGAGAGAGACGAACGAGCGCAGCTCGTCCCGCAGGGCGAGCGCGCCGTCACCTCCCGTGCCTCGCGCGACGTCGAGGAGCGCCCGCGCGTAGCGGCGGGCGAGGGCGCGGGGGCCGCCGCTCAAGGGCGGCCCGGGAACGCGCGCGGCCCGGCCGCGCTCGAGATGGGGATGGCTCTCTGTCTCACGTCCATGGGTGCGGGTTGCCGGCCCCGCCGAAAGGAGCCCGTTCGCCTCGACGAAAGCGCGGCAGGATACCACGCCCGGCGAGACACGGTCAAAGACGAAGGGGCGGGAGGCCTCCGGGCGAGTATAGAAACAACTATGCTAGCCCGGGCCCTGCCCCTCGCCCCCCGGACCCGTCTCGCGCGGCCCCTCGGGGGGCCCCCCCATGCGGCAGTCCCCTTGGAAGAACGCACCGTCCTCGACGAGCAGCTTCGGGGACACGAGCGTCGCCATCACGCGGCACCCGGAGAGAAGCTCGATCCTCTGCCGGCCGTGGACCTGGCCGGTGACGCGACCCCGGATGGAGACCACCCCGCAGTCGATCTCGGCGTCCACCTGGCCGGTCTCCCCGATGATCAGCGTGTTGTCGGAGACGATCTTCCCTCGCACGCGGCCGTCGACGCGGAGGACGTCGCGGAAGCGCAGCTCGCCGGAGAACTCCGTGCCGTCGTCGAGGAATCCGTTCAGGTCCTCGGCGCTGAAGCCCTTGATCTTGAGCATCCCCGTGAGCCTAGCACCTATCGACCGCGGCCGGCGCGGACGAGGAGATCGAAGAGGCGGTCGAGCTCCTCCTCGCTCGCGAAGAGGACGCGGATCTGGCCGCCCTTCCCCCGGCGGACGATCTCCACCCGGGACCCGAGCGCCGCCCGCAACCTCTCCTCGGCCGCGCGCGTGTTCGGGTCCCGGCGACGGCCGCCTGCGTCGCGGCTCGGGGCACGGAGCCGGGCGACGCGAGCCTCGACCTCCCGCACCGAGAGGCCCTTGCGCGCCGCTTCGCGGCCGAGGGCCAGCTGGTCCTCCGCCCGGTCGAGGGCGAGGAGCGCGCGCGCGTGCCCGGCGTCGAGCCGCGCGGAGGCGACCATCTCTCGGAGCTCGCGGGGCAGGCGCAGGAGGCGGAGCGTGTTGGCCACCGTCGACCGGTCGCGGCCCACGCGACGTGCGATCTCCTCCTGGGTGAGGGAGAACTCCTCCTGGAGCCGGTGGAAGGCCTGCGCCTCCTCGATGGGGTTGAGCTCCTCACGCTGGATGTTCTCGACGAGGGCGAGCTCGAGGAGCTGCTCGTCGGGAACGTCCCGCACGGTGACCGGGACGGTCGCGAGGCCCGCCGCCTGCGCGGCCCGGAACCGGCGCTCGCCGGCCACGATCTGGTAGCGGTCCCCGCGCGGCCGGACGAGGATCGGCTGCACGATCCCGCTCTCGCGGACGGACGCGGTGAGCTCGGCGAGGCGGACAGGGTCGAGGGACGAGCGCGGCTGGAACGGGTTCGGGTCGAGGGACGAGGTCGTCACCTCGGTGGTGGCCGACGGGGGGCCGGCCGTTGGCTCGGGCTCCGGGATGAGGGCCGACAGGCCCTTGCCGAGCGCGCGTCGCTTCGGGTTCGTGCTCACCGGACGAAGAGCGCCATCTGGCCGTGCGTCATCAGCTCGCGAGCGAGCTGCAGGTAGGCCTCCGCCCCTTTGGAGCGGATGTCGTAGAGGAGGACCGGCTGGCCGAAGCTCGGGGCCTCGGCGAGGCGGATGCTGCGGGGGACCTGGGACTTGAACACCTTGTCCTTGAAGTGCGCGCGCACCTCGGCGATCACCTGCTGAGTGAGGTTGGCCCGCTCGTCCACCATGGTGAGCAGCACCCCCTCGATCTCCAGCCCGGGGTTGAGCGCACGCTGGATGCGTTGGAGCGTCGCGGTGAGCTCGGAGATCCCCTCGAGCGCGTAGAACTCGCACTGGAGGGGGATGAGCACGCTGTCGGCGGCGGCGAGGGCGTTCACGGTCAAGAGGCCGAGGCTCGGCGGGCAATCGACGAGGACGTAGTCGTAGCGGCCGACGATCGGGGCCAGGGCTTCCTTGAGCCGGTACTCCCGGGCGAGGACGCTCACGAGCTCGACCTCCGCCCCGATGAGGTTCCGGTCCGAGGGGACGAGGGTCAGGTGCTCGAGGTCGGTCGCGACGACGAGCTCCTCGAGGGGGCGCTGCTCGAGGAGGGCCTCGTAGAGGCTCGGGCGGCTCTCGCGGGTCTTCCGGCCGAGGCCAGAGGTCAGGTTCCCCTGGGGATCGGCGTCGACGGCGAGGACGCGCCTCTCGGCCGCGGCCAGGCTGGCGGCGAGGTTGACCGCGGTCGTGGTCTTGCCGACACCGCCCTTCTGGTTGGCGATCGCGATCGTGCGTCCCAAGGATCCTCTTCTGCCCGCCGGAGACCCGGCAGGATAGCATGAGGCCCGCGGGCCGTCCGGGGACACCGTTCCACGTGGAACAGTCCCGCGCCGGGCCATGGCTGCTCCAGCGGGTCGACGCGGGCCGCCCCGATCACCCGATGCGGCGATAGACCGCCACGGCCCCGGGGAGACGGTCGCCCTCCGCCGTCGCGACGAAAGGATCACCCGGGCCGGACCGTCCGCCGCCAAGGACGACGAGCCGACCGCCGGGCTCGACGAGGGGCGCGAGCTCCGCGAGGGGCAGCGCCAAGCCGCGGAGGGTCACCGTCCGCGCCGGCGGTCCCAGGTAGCCGTCGTGGCGCACGCGGAGGACCCGCACCGGACGGCCCGTCGCCCGAGCCGCCTCGCGCAGGAACGCCCACCGCCTCACCCTCGGCTCGAGGAGCGTCACGACGAGGTCCTCCCGAAGGATGGCGTAGACGAGGCCAGGCGAGCCGTTCCCGGAGCCGACGTCGATCAGGCTCCCGGGCGCGGGGAGGGCGGCCGCGCCGAGAACGTCGCCCACGAGAAGGCGGACGCGCTCCTCCGGCGTGCGAGCCCCCGTGAGGTTGACCCGGCGGCTCCAGCCGGCAAGGGCGTCGAGATAGGCCGCGAGCCGGGCCGTCTGGGGGTCAGCCAGGCCGAGCGCCTCGAGGGCGGCGCGGTGCTCACTCGGCGTCTGGGGCCTCCGGCGGGGGGCCCTCTGGCCCGGCCGGTGCGATGGTCAGCCGCCGGTCGGGTCCTTCCCCGACGCTGTAGGTCGTGACCCCCGGCTCGCCCTGCAGGGCCACATGGACGACGCGCCTCTCGTACGAGTTGAGGGCCTCCATCGTCCGCGCCTGGCCGTCCTCGCGCGCGGCCGCCGCCAGGCGGCGGGCCTCCTCGGCGAGGGCCTCGTCCCGGCGCTCGCGGAAGCCTTCCCCCGTCAGGCGCAGCGCGCGCGGCTGGAGAGCGGCGCCGTAGAGCCGCTGCAGCAGGTGCTCCAGGGCTCGCAGGACCCCGCCCCGGCCGTCGGCGCCGTAGAAGAAGGCCGCGTCCGGGCCCTGGAGGCGAACGACCACCGCATTCTCGCTCTCCTCGAACGCGGCCGCGACGTCGAGATCCCCGGCCTCGGCGACGGCTCGGATCGTGGCCCGGAGGCCGGCCCGGGGGTCGACCTCCGCCGGCGGAGACGCTTCGGCCCGCGACGGCGCGGGGGCGGGCCGCCGCTGCCCTTCTTCGACGAGGACGGCGATCCGCGCCGGCATCGGCGAGAGGCCGCGTCCCCCGGCCGTCCCGGCGTCCAGTACGACATAGCGCAGCTCGGCCCGGGGGAGCCCCAGGCTCGCCGCGGCTACCGCGATCGCTTCTTCGACGTCGGGACCGGAGAAGATGCGGTCCTTCACTTCGCCCTCTTGTCGCGGCCGGGCCGGACGTCCGGGTGCAGGAGCCGCATCGAGATCCCCTGCTGGAGGATCGAGCAGAGGTTCGACGTCAGCCAGTAGAGGTTGAGGCCCGCCGGCGCCCAGAGGAACATCCCGGCGAGCATGACCGGCATCAGCATCATGATCCTCTGCTGCGCCGGATCGAGCGTGCTCGGGGACATCTTCTGCATGGCGAACATCGACGCCCCCATGAGGACCGGGGTCAAGAAGAGCGGGTCCTTCTGGGCGAGGTCGGCGATCCAGAGGAAGGGCGCCCCCCGGAGCTCGATCGAGACGGCGAGCACCCGGTAGAAGGCGAAGAGGAACGGCATGGTCAAGAGCAGCGGGAGGCAGCCGACCGCCATCTGCGACCCCATGCTCATCCCGTGTCTCGCGTAGAGGGCGGCCACTTCCTCCTGCATCTGCTGGCGCCGGGGATCCATGAGGGGCAGCTTCAGCTTCCGGTAGCGCTCCTGGATCGCCCTCATCTCCGGGGAGAGCTTCGCCATCTTCAGGCCGTTCACGATGCCATAGTGCCGGAAGGGGGCCATGGCCAGGTTGATGAGGACGGTCAGGAGCACGATCGACCAGCCCCAGTTGCCGACGTGCGCCTGCACCCACCGGAGCAAGCGCATGAGCGCGACCACGATCGGGCCGATCCAGTCCCCGACCTGCACGACCCGCTCGAGCTCGTGCCCGAGCTTCGCCATCGTCGGGTAGTCCTTCGCCCCCACGAAGAGCTGGACCGGCTCGCTCGCGTCGATCGCCGCCACCGCGGCCGAGACCGGCTTCTCGTCTCCGGTCACGGGGACGGCCACCGCCCGCACCGCCGCCCCGGCCGCCCCACCCGGCGCCACGAAGAGCGCAGCGAAGTAGTGGCTCTTCACGCCGACCCAGCGCACGCCCTCGATCGTCTGGCCGGTCGCCGGCAGCTTGGCCGCGGCGAAGGTCTCGACCCCCCGCGGCGCGAGCGCCACGGCCGACGGCTCCTCGTAGCCCCGGACCTCACGCTCTTCCGGGGTCGCGTTGCCGACGCCGGGGCCCCAGAGCAGCCGCCGGGCGACCGGCTGCCCGCCCCGCGTCACCGAGACGGTCACGCCCACGAGCCCCGACGCCCGGAAGGACAGCTCCTTCTCGGCCGTGAGGTCTCCATCCGACCAGGTGAACCGGATCGTCTTCGGCTCCGCCCCGTCGACCCGGACCGCCTCCGCGGATGGCCGGTAGAGAGCCCCTCGCAGGCGTGCGTCGATCGCCGGGTCGCCCGTCTCGACGTCCAGGGGTCGCACCGCCGCAGTCTGAGCGGGGATCATCTCCTCGGGCGCCCCGCGGCCGTCCAGGTAGCGGGCGAGCGTCCAGGACACCGGGCGCGCCCCACGATTCGTGAACGCCACGGCGTAGTCGGGCGCCTGCACCTCGACCCGCCGCTCGCGCTCGTCGGCCACGACCGCGGCCGGGGCGTGCGGTCGCTCCTCCGCCTCGGGGGGCGGCGAGGGAAGGGCCTGCCTGGCCGGGGCGGCGACTGGGGTGGCAGAGGGGGACGGAATCGGAGACGAAGGCGGAGGGGCTGGTGCGAAGAGCAGGCTGTAGGCCGTCAGCACGACGAGCGAGAGGGCGACGGCGAGGAGCAGGCGGCGTTCTTCCATCACGGCATCCTAGCAGGCTGAGAGTTTACGGGACGGGGTCGACTCCCCCGGGGTGGAACGGATGGCAGCGGAGGAGCCGGCGAGCGGCCAGCGCGACGCCGTGACGGGCCCCGTACCGCCGGATCGCCTCCTCGGCGTAGACGCTGCAGCTCGGCCAGAAGCGGCAGTGACCTCCGATGAGGGGAGAGAGAGAGACACGGTAGGCCTCAACGAGGAGCAGGAGGGCCTGCTCCGCCCACCGCGGCCGGCCGGATCCGGAGGATCCTCTGTCGGAGCTCACGGTCCACCTCGGCCTGACCGCAGCCCACGATCTCTGCGCGGGCCACCAGCACGAGATCGACCGCGGGGGTGTGGCTTGGGCCGAGCCGGCGGAAGCTCTCGCGCAGAAGCCGACGGGCTCGGTTCCGCGCCACCGCGCCCCCGACGCGTCGGCTCACAGCGAGGCCGAGGCGGTCGTGACCGAGACGGTTCGGCGCGGCCAGGAGCAGGAAGAGCCGTCCGTCGAGCCGTCTGCCCCGCCGGAACACGGCGTCGAAGTCGGCGCCTCGCCGCAGGCGCCTCTGGGGCCGGAAGCGCATCGCCCTGCCCCCCGAGCGTCCGGGGCCTCAGGGCGCGATCCGCTTGCGGCCCTTCTGGCGTCGGCGCTTCAGGACGAGCTGCCCACCCTTCGTCCGCATCCGGACCAGGAAGCCGTGCGTTCGCTTCCGTCGGCGGTTGTTCGGCTGGAACGTCCTCTTCATTGCTGATCCCCATTCGCCGCGGGCTCGCGGCTCTTCCTAAAGCTCGCTGGACAAACTCTAGAGACTAGCGAACCTCCGGCCGTGCTGTCAAATGTCCCCGATCGGCGAGGGCTCCCCGGCCTGTACAGCCTCCGTCCCTTGTGGTACCGTTGGTCGGTCACGGACATCCCCAGCTGCGGCCCCTGCATGCTCCCCTCATCCCGCTTTTCCACAAGTGTTGAAATCTCTGTGCAAAAGGGATACGCCCTGCCGGGACACGCTTCCATCGGTGGGGAATTGTCCATATCTTATTGATTTTAGAGGAGTTTGTTCTGTCGTCGTGGCAACGCCACGCACCGACGGGCCTGGGCTCGATGACGGATAGTCTCTGGGACGAGGTCCTCTCGCGGGTGGAGGCGAAGGTCAATCGCCACAGCTTCGCCACGTGGTTCCGGCCCACGACCTTCCTCTCCCAGGACGGCACGACGCTGCGCATCGGCGTGCCGAACACGCAGTTCCGCGAGTGGCTGAGCAAGAACTACCTGGGCGTCCTCCAGGAGGCGGTCGCGGAGATCGGCCACCCCGGTCTCCGCGTGTCCTTCGAGGAGATCTCCGAGGAGCCGGCGGCGCCCGCTACCGATCGCGCGGAGCGCGAGTCGCCCCTCCTCAACCCGAAGTACACGTTCGAGAGCTTCGTCGTCGGCTCCTCGAACCAGTTCGCGCACGCCGCCGCCCGGGCGGTTGCGGAGATCCCCTCGAAGTCCTACAACCCGCTCTTCATCTACGGCGGGGTGGGGCTCGGCAAGACCCACCTCATGCACGCGATCGGCCACTACATCCTGGCCCGGCAGAAGCGGCTGAACGTGCTCTACATCTCGACCGACCGGTTCATCAACGAGATGATCAACGCGATCCGCTTCGACCGCCTCCCCTCCTTCCGCCAGAAGTACCGCTCGATCGACGTCCTCCTCGTCGACGACATCCAGTTCATCGCCGGCAAGGACAGGACGCAGGAGGAGTTCTTCCACATCTTCAACGCCCTCCACGACGCCCAGAAGCAGATCGTCGTGAGCTCCGACTGCCCGCCCCGCCAGATCCCGACGATCGAGGAGAGGCTCCACAGCCGCTTCGAGTGGGGGCTCATCGCCGACATCCAGGCCCCCGACATCGAGACGAAGGTCGCCATCCTCCGCAAGAAGGCGGAGTCCGAGCGCGTCGAGCTGCCGGAGAACGTCGCCCTCTTCATCGCGAGCAAGGTCAAGACGAACATTCGCGAGCTCGAGGGGAGCCTCATCCGGCTGATCGCCTATGCGAGCCTGACCGGGCGGGACATCGACCTCCCGCTCGCCCAGGAGACGCTGCGCGAGCTCCTGCACACCGAGGACAAGCCGGTCACGATCGAGATGATCCAGAAGTTCGTGGCCGACCACTACAGCCTGAAGATCAGCGAGCTCAAGGCGAAGAACAACTCGAAGTCGATCGCCGTCCCCCGCCAGATCGCGATGTACCTCATCAAGAGCCTGACCGCCGCGTCGCTCCCGGAGATCGGCAAGGAGTTCGGGGGGAAGCACCACTCGACGGTCATTCACTCGATCCGCAAGATCGACGACCTCCGGAAGCAGGATCCGGAATTCGACCGGCTCATCCACAGCTTCGTGCAAGCGTTCCGATGACCTTGACGCGTTTTCCACAGCGCGAGACCGAGCGTTTCCTGAGGAGCGCCCTGCGGAAATCGGCCTTGCACTCCGCGAGCCCGGCACGCTCAAAGGCGCCCACAGGTCCTTCTCCGGAGAAGCCCTTCCCCCAGAGGAAGATCCGCGGCTTTCCACAGAGCCACAGCCGCTTATTCCTTCATCTAGAGTTCTCTCCTCTCTCTAAGGAATGAGTAGAACAGGAAGACCCATGGAGATCCTCGTCCGGCGGAACGACCTCGTGAAGGAGCTGCAGCTCGTCCAGGGAATCGTGGAGAGGAAGAACTCGATCCCGATCCTCTCGAACGTCCTCGTGGAGGCCCGCTCGGGAGAGATCCTCATCTCGGCGACCGACCTCGACGTCTCCCTCCGCTGCGGCTGCGCGGCCCAGGTGGTGGAGGAGGGGGCGGTGACCCTGGGCGCGAAGAAGCTCTACGAGATCGCCCGCTCGCTCCCCGAGAGCGACGTGAGCGTGAAGGTCGAAGAGGACGCGTGGGCGCGCATCAAGTGCGAGCGCGTCGACTTCCGGATGGCCGGCCTGCCGCGCGAGGACTTCCCGAACCTCCCCGACGGGAAGGGCGGGCGGGCGGTGGAGGTCCCGGCCGCCCTCCTGAGCGGCCTCATCCAGCGGACCTCGTTCGCGATCACGGCCGAGGACGCCCGCTACTACCTCGCGGGCGCCTTGCTCGTGCTCGAGAAGGAGGGAGCGTCGATGGTGGCCACGGACGGCCACCGGCTCGCCTGGGCGCACAAGCGCTCGCCGCTCAAGGTGGCCGAGGCGATCCGCGTCCTCGTCCCCCGCAAGGCCATCGCCGAGCTTCCCCGGCTCGTCGAGGAGACGTCCGGGGAGGAGAACGTGACCTTCCAGCAAGGCGAGGGACACATCATCTTCTCCGCCGGCGGCCGCACGCTCGCCTCGAAGATGGTCGAGGCCCAGTTCCCGGCGTTCGAGAAGGTGGTCGCGGTGACGGGAGACAAGAAGGTGAGCGTGGGCCGCGAGGCGCTCCAGAGCGCCATCCGCCGGGTGAGCCTGCTCTCGTCCGAGCGGGGCCGGGCGGTCAAGATCAGCCTGGGCGAGGGACACCTGGAGGTGAGCGCGTCCTCCCCCGAGCTCGGCGAGGCGCGCGAGTCCCTGCCCCTCGAGTACGCGGGCGGGGCGGTCGAGATCGGCTTCAACGCCCAGTACATCCTCGATTTCCTGGGGGTCGTCGGCACGGACGAGGTGGCCCTCGAGGTGAAGGACGCGGAGAGCCAGGGCCTCTTCAGGCCGGTCGGCGAGGACGGCGGTGACTACCGGTACGTGGTCATGCCGATGCGGTTCTAGCGGCGCCGTGGGATGGCGACACGGAAGGCGAGGCGCGGCCCCGGGCTCGGGGCGGCCCCGGCAGTCTAGAGGCGGGCGGTTGGCCTGGGTGAGGACCCTCCGCATCAAGGACCTGCGCAATATCCGCGCCGAGGCCGTCGATCTCGGCCCTGGGCTCAACGTCTTCTGCGGGAGGAACGCGCAGGGCAAGACGTCTCTCCTCGAAGCGGTGGGCCTCGTGGCCCGGGGCCGCTCGTTCCGGACCGACGACGCACCGAGTCTCATCCGCCGCGGTGCGGAGGGGCTCCTCGCGGGGGCGGACGCGGGCGAGGAGGTCCCGACCGCGCTCGAAGTGCAGCTTCAGCCCGGACGGCGCGCCTTCCGCGTCGACGGCCGCGAGGTGGCGCCGCGCGAGTACCGGGGGCGCCTCGAGGTCGTCGTCCACTCGACGGAGCGCCTTCGGGTCGTGCGGGGCTCGATGAGGGAGAGGCGCCAGTACCTCGACCGCTCGGCGGCTTCGGTCTGGCCCACCTATCGAAGGGAGATGGCGGAATACGAGCGGGTCCTGGCCCAGCGCAACGCCGCGCTCGCCACGCGCGCCCGCGACGAGGACACGTGGACGGAGCGCCTCCTCGCGAGCGGGGCGCGCCTCCGCCTGCGGCGCGCCGCCTACGCGTCCCGGCTCGGCGCCGCGCTCGCCGCCGGCGTGTGCCCGGCGGGGGAGGCCTACGCGGTCCGGTTGCCGGGAGGGGCGGCGAGCGACGCCGAGGCGCACGCCCGTCTCGCCGAGGAGATCGCCGCTCTGCGGCCGCGCGAGCGGGCGGCCGGGCGCAGCCTCGCCGGCCCCCACCGCGACGCCGTCGAGCTGCTCGTCGAGGGGCGGGACGTCGCGGACGGGGCGTCGGCCGGTCAGGCTCGCAGCCTCCTTCTGGCCCTCGCCCTCGCCACCCTGCGCGTCTACCGCGAGGAGACGGGACGCTCCGCGGTAGCGCTCCTCGACGACCTCGACTCCGAGCTCGACGAGGAGCGGGCCGGCGCCCTCTGCGCCGAGGTGGCGCGGGCGGGGCAGGCTCTGGTGACGACGGCGCACCGCGGCTGGGCGGAGAGCCTCCGTCCCCTGGGGCGGATCTACGACGTGTCGGCGGGCGCGGTGAGAGGCGCCTGACGCGGCACAGCGAGCGACGGGAGACATGAGCGAGACGAACGACAAGCCGGAACCCGCGGGCACCGAGTACGGAGCCGATGCCATCCGCGTCCTCGAGGGGCTGGAAGCCGTGCGCGTGCGCCCGGCCATGTACATCGGGTCGACCGGAGAGTCCGGCCTCCACCACCTCGTCTACGAGGTCGTGGACAACTCGGTGGACGAGGCGCTCGCCGGCTTCTGCACCGAGATCGGGGTCACCATCCACATCGACAACTCGGTGACGGTGGTCGACAACGGGCGGGGCATTCCGGTGGGTCCCCACGAGTCCGGGCTCGACGCGGCCGAGGTCGTCCTCACCAAGCTCCACGCGGGGGGGAAGTTCGACAAGGGCGCCTACAAGGTCTCGGGCGGCCTCCACGGGGTCGGCGTTTCCGTGGTGAACGCGCTCTCCGAGCGGCTCCTCGTCGAGATCTGGCGCGAGGGCAAGGTCTATCGCCAGTCCTACTCCCGGGGCGAGCCCCAGACCCGCCTCGAGCAGACGGGCGTCACCGACCGCCGGGGGACGCGGGTCACCTTCAAGCCCGACCCCCAGATCTTCGAGACGACCGCGTTCAGCTTCGACACGCTCTCCCAGAGGCTGCGCGAGCTGAGCTTCCTGAATCGCGGCACCCTCATCACCCTCGAGGACGAGCGCGACAACAAGAGGCACCGCTTCCAGTACGAAGGCGGGATCAGCTCCTTCGTCGAGCACCTGAACCGCAACAAGGAGACCCTCCCGGCGCGGCCGGTCGAGATGGCGGGGGAGCGCGAGGGAGTGGGAGTCGAGGTCGCCCTGCAGTGGAACGACGGCTACGCCGAGAACATCCACTGCTACGCGAACAACATCAACACCCACGACGGCGGCACCCACCTCGCCGGCTTCCGGGGCGCCCTCACCCGCAGCCTCAACGGCTACGGCGTCTCGGCCGGCCTCCTCAAGGAGGGGGACAGCTTCGAGGGCGAGGACACCCGGGAGGGCCTCACCGCCGTCATCAGCGTGAAGGTCCCGAACCCCCAGTTCGAGGGGCAGACGAAGGCGAAGCTCGGCAACTCCGAGGTCAAGGGCATCGTCGAGAGCCTCGTCAACGAGCGGCTCTCCGCGTTCCTGGAGGAGAACCCCCAGGAGGCGAAGCGCATCGCGGGGAAGATCCTCGACGCGGCCCGGGCCCGCGAGGCGGCCCGCAAGGCCCGGGACCTCACCCGGAGGAAGGGCGCCCTCGACGGGGCGGGGCTCCCGGGCAAGCTCGCCGAGTGTCAGGAGAGGGACCCCGAGAAGTGCGAGCTCTACCTCGTGGAGGGCGACTCGGCCGGCGGCTCGGCCAAGCAGGGCCGCGACCGCGCCTTCCAGGCCGTCCTGCCGCTCCGGGGGAAGATCCTGAACGTCGAGAAGGCCCGCCTCGACAAGACCCTCTCCTCGGAGGAGATCCGCAACATCATCGCCGCCCTCGGGACGGGCGTGGGCGCGGACGACTTCGACGCCGGGAAGCTCCGCTACCACCGGATCATCATCATGTGCGACGCGGACGTCGACGGGAGCCACATCCGCACGCTCCTCCTGACCTTCTTCTACCGGCAGATGAAGGAGCTCATCGAGCGGGGCCACCTCTACATCGCCCAGCCTCCCCTCTACAAGGTGAAGCACGGAAAGACGGTCACCTACCTCAAGGACGAGCACGGCCTCGACACCTTCCTCCTCGCCCGGGCGGCCGAGAACCGCAAGGTGCGCCTCGCCTCCGGACAGGAGATCGAGGGCCAGCGGCTCGCCCACGTGGTGGGCCGGATGGTCACGGTGACGAAGCTCCTCGAGCGCACGGAGAGGCGCGGCGTGCCGCGCGACGTCACGGAGGAGCTCCTGCGGGGGCGGATCCGCGAGGCCGAGGTCTTCCGCGACAAGGCGCGGCTCCTCGAGCTCATCCGGCCGCTGCGCGAGAAGGGAGCCGAGATCTTCCTCGAGGAGGACGAGGAGCACGGCAACTACGACATCAGGCTGCGGCCGGCGAGCAACGGCCACGTCCGCGACGTGGTGGTCGACGACGAGTTCCTGACCTCGGCCGAGTACCGGGCGCTCTACTCCGCCTACGAGGAGATCCGGGAGGTGGACGAGCCACCCCTCACCGTGCTCGACGGGGGGGAGACGACGGTCGCCCACCGCGACGCCCTCGTCGCCCACATCCTGGCCGAGGGCCGGAAGGGGATCGCGATCTCGCGCTACAAGGGGCTCGGCGAGATGAACGCGGACGAGCTCTGGGAGACGACCATGGACCCGGGCAGCCGCACCCTCCTCCAGGTGCGGCTCGAGGACGACGAGGTGGCGGAGAACATCTTCACCACTCTCATGGGGGACGCGGTCGAGCCCCGCCGGCTGTTCATCGAGGAGAACGCCCTGAACGTGCGGAACCTGGACATCTGAGGATGGCGACCGAGACGGACGGCACGGCCCCCCCGAACCGCATCCCCACGAACATCGCGGACGAGATGCGCCAGTCCTACATGGACTACGCGATGTCCGTCATCATCGGCCGCGCGCTCCCCGACGTGCGGGACGGCCTGAAGCCGGCCAACCGCCGCGTGCTCTACGGCATGCAGCAGATGGGGCTCCAGCCGGGGCGGCCGTACCGGAAGAGCGCCAAGATCGTGGGCGAGGTGATGGGGAACTACCACCCCCACGGCGACGCCGCGATCTACGACACGCTCGTGCGGATGGCCCAGCCCTTCAACATGCGGGCGCCGCTCGTCGACGGCCAGGGCAACTTCGGCTCGATCGACGGCGATCCCCCGGCGGCCCAGCGCTACACCGAGGCGCGCCTCACCCGGCTCGGGGCCTCCATGATGGAGGACATCGAGAAGGAGACGGTCGACTTCCAGCCCACCTACGACGACAGCTCGGTCGAGCCGACCGTGCTCCCGACCGTGCTCCCGAACCTGCTCGTCAACGGGGCGGCGGGGATCGCGGTGGGCATGGCCACGAACGTTCCCCCCCACAACCTGGGCGAGGTCGTGGACGCCCTCCTCTTCCTGATCGCGAGCCCGGACCTCACCCCCGACGAACGGCTCGAGGGGGTGATCGCCCGCGTGCCGGGGCCCGACTTCCCGACCGCCGGCTTGATCATGGGCCGGGAGGGGATCCGCCAGGCCTACCGCACCGGCCGGGGCTCGATCGTCATGCGCGCGCGCTCGGAGATCGAGACGCGGAAGGGCGACCGGGAGTCGATCGTCATCACCGAGATCCCCTATCAGGTGAACAAGGCGCGCCTCATCGAGAAGATCGCCGAGCTCGCCCGCGAGGAGAGGATCAAGGGCATCCAGGACGTCCGCGACGAGAGCGACCGCCGGGGCATGCGGATCGTCGTGGACGTGAAGAAGGGCGAGCCGGCCCAGGTCATCCTCAACAACCTCTACAAGCACACCCCGCTCCAGGACACGTTCGGGGCGATCTTCCTCGCCATCGTCGACCAGCGGCCGCGCGTGCTGAACCTCCTCGAGGCCTGCGAGCTCTTCCTCGACTTCCGGAGGGACGTGGTCAGGCGGCGGACCGCGTTCGAGCTCCGGAAGGCCGAGGCACGGGCCCACGTCCTCGAGGGCTACGTCGTCGCCCTCGACCATCTCGACGAGGTGATCGCGCTCATCCGCTCGGCGCGGACCCCCGAGGTCGCCCGGGAAGGCCTCGTCGCCCGGTTCGCCCTCTCGGAGATCCAGGCCGAGGAGATCCTCAAGCTCCAGCTGCAACGCCTCACCGGCCTGGAGCGGCAGAAGATCGTCGACGAGCTCGCCGAGCTGCGCACCCGGATCGCCGACCTCAAGGACATCCTGGCCTCACCCAAGCGGATCGACGCCATCGCGAGCGACGAGCTCAAGGCCATCCGGGAGACCCACGGCGAGCCGCGGCGGACCGAGATCCAGGACGCGGCCGACGAGATCCACGTCGAGGACCTGATCGCGGACG
>DATJYX010000116.1:0-17586 GCA_035577965.1 Vicinamibacteria bacterium
GCGCTAGAGTTCCCGCATGAAGGTCTGCCATCGCTGCGGTCGCGAGGTCCAGCTCTTCTCCGACAAGGTGGAGCGGTCCGCGGGCTGCCCTTTCTGCCACTCCGACCTGAAGTGCTGCCTCAACTGCCGCCTCCACGATCCCGGGGCCAACAACCAGTGCCGCGAGCCCCAGGCCGAGTGGCAGACGGACAAGGACAAGGCGAACTTCTGCGAGTTCTTCGAGTTCCGCGAGGTCTCCCTCCTCACCCAGCCCGGCCTGGGCGGCGCCCAGTCGCAGGAAGCCCGCTCGCGCGCGGCCTTCGACGCGCTCTTCGGCAAGAAGAAGTAGGCCCGGGGGAGGCCGCTTGACCGCCCCCATCGGACGCTGGCGGGTGGGCGACGGCGAGGAAGCCCGCCTCACGCCGGGCGCCGCGGCGGCGGCCGAGGTCTGGAGCCGGGGCGTCCTCCCCCTGCGCGTGCGGTCTCTCGGAACGTACCCGCACCGACCGGCCTTCTGCGGCACGGCGGTCGTGCTGGGCGAGGCCGCGTACGAGGTCCTGTCCGAGACCGAGCTGCCCGCGGACGGCCTCGTCGTCTATCGGCTGCGGGAGTGGCCTGAGGGCGAGGTGGTGCGCGACCGCGTCGTCTACGGCGCGGCCTTCGTGCAGGCGGCCAGGGCCGAGCGGGAGCGCGAGCGGGTGAGGGCGAGGGCGCGACCCTGGCGCCCGCTCCTCTACCCCGTCGTGGGCCTCCTTCCGGAAGACGAGCAGGAGCGCCTCTGCGACCGTCTCGGCTTGTACGCCGTCACCGCGACCCTCGTGTCGGGCGTGGTCGAGAGCTCCGCGATCCTCCTCCTCCTGATCCTCGTCGCGCGGGCCAGCCCGGGAGGCACGGCCATCGTGCTGGTGACCGCCCTCCCCGGCCTGGTCCTGCTCCTCCTGCCCGGGCTCGGCCGGGCCTTCGGCGCGGCCTTCCTGCGCCAGACTGGCGGGTCGGCCCCGGTCGTCCTGGCGTTCGAGGCGATGAAGGCAATCGGCGCCCGGCGGGAGCGCCGCGACCGGACCTTCGTCCCGCTGACCCGCTCGGCCTTCTGGGAGAGGCTTGCCCGGCCGGACGCGGTCGCGCCGGCAGCAGACGGCACGCTCGTCTTCCACGGCCTGCTGCCGCACCTCACCTGGACCGGGTCGAGGCGGATCTCGGCCGGGCGCGACTTCTGGAGCGTCGAGCCCCTGCCGCCGGCGCTCGAAAGCGGCCTCCTCCACTACTCGTACCGCCTCAGGCCGCTCGGCGACCCGCCGGCGCCCGGCGAGCCCGCGCCTGACGCTCCGCGTCCGACGGCGTACGCCGAGGAGGTGCTCACGGAGGTGCGGGAGGAGTGGGATGCGCTCAACGAGGCCTTCGGCTGGCTCACCTGCGCGCTGTCGGCCGACGTCCAGGCCCGCGCCTTCGACCACCGCGGCGGCCCCCCGGCCGCGCGACGGGCGACGACGGCCACCGCGATCGCCGGCGGGCTCCTGGGCCTCTACGTGCTCCGCTTCCTGCCCGGGCCGCCGGGCGACCCGCTCGCCCCTTGGCTGGGCGGCCTCTCGGTCGCGCTCCTCGCCGACATGGCGCTGCGGCTGTGGGCCGTGCGCCGGGGTCTCTACGCGCCGAGCCTCCTCCGCTGGCTGCTGCCTTCGAACGTGCTGCGCCCCGAGCGCGTGGCCTTCCAGGCCCACCGCGAGGCCGAGCGGGAGGCGCTCAGAGCTGGATCCTGACTCCCCTCGAGCGCATCCAGCCGGTGAGGCGCACGACGACCCAGGCGAAGACCGCCGAGCGGACGAGGCCGACGCCGGTCGTCGCTCCGAGCGCCTCGTAGACGTTCCGCCCTCCGAGGAAGGGCGCCGCGAGCTCGAAGAGCGACAGCAGGAGCGGGGCCATGAGGTAGGCGACGAGCGGGTTCTCGCCGGCGACCGCGAACGAGCGCGGCCAGCGTCGCCAGCCCCGGATGTCGGCCGCCACGAACACGGCGACCCAGGCGCCGCAGGTGAGAGCCGAGGAGACGAGGCCCCAGGGCGCGGTCGCGTGGTTCTTGCTGATGATGAAGGCGGGGTGGACGCCGTTCAAGGAGCGCAGGAGGAGCCCTGCGGCGCCGAGCGCGGCCGCGTAGCCGAGCATCCGCACAGCGAAGCGTGCGGCCGACCCCCCCTCCGACCGCTGTCGCTTCAAGAGCACGCCGAGCAGGGCGCCGGCGAGGACGAGGGCGCCGTGGGTGCCGACGACGGGGCCCACCAGCGGCCGCAGCGCGGAGAGCCAGGCCAGGCCTCCCGCGGCGTCGGCCAGGGCCACGCAGTAGAAGAGCGCGATCGCCCCGGCCAGGATCGCCGGCCGCTCCCCGGCGACGAGGTAGAGGGTCGCGACGCCCAGATAGGCCCAGCCGATGAGCCCCAGGATCCCCCACCAGTAGGGCCGGATCTGGATCCACCCCGTCAGCTCCGGGTTGCGGTACACGAGGGACACGAAGAGGAGAAGGGCGATCCCGACGCCGCGCAGCCAGGACCTCCGGGCTCGTCCCCAGCCTTCCTCCGGAACGCCCCAGACGAGGAGGATGCCGAGGGTCGCGAGGACGTTCCACTCCGGCGCCGAGAGAAGGCCGCTCACCCCGTGCTCGGCGTTGACCATCAGGACGCCCATGACCACGAGGGCGAGCGACCGCAGGACGACGTGGCGCCACACCCGGCCGGCCGCCTCCCCGCGTCGCAGCCGGCCGCCGAGCGCGAAGGGTATGGCGATGCCCACGATGAAGAGGAAGGCCGGGAAGACGAGGTCGGTGATCGTCATCCCGTCGAAGTCGGAGGGCCGGTGGCGGAGGAAGGCGGGGGCGCCGGTCACGCCGGCCACCTCGTTCACGAACAGCATCAAGAGGACGTCGGCTCCGCGGAGGAGGTCGATCGACAGGATCCGCGGCGGGCGGGCGGGGTCGGAAGCGGCGGATGGCGAGGCGTTCACGGGGTCCTCCCAGTTGTCGGCCGAAGGCTATCCGGATCTCGGGGGGCATACAATGCCGTCGCCATCGCGGAGGCAGGATGGATCGCCGGGCCTTCCTCGAGCTTCTCGCCGCGGCGCCGCTCGTGCCGGCCGCTCGCGCGGGGAGCGCCGTGCCCTCCTACCGCGCGGTCAGCCGCTTCGCCCCCGCGGCCGTGCCCGGCATGCCGGGCCCGTGGCCGGGGCGGGTCGTGTCGGTCCGCTCGCCGCGCTGCCTCGACGAGGCGGGGACGCTCGTCGACGCCGACGTCGTGCGCGAAATGACGGACCGCGGGATGCGGGCCCTCACCGGCGAGACGACGGCCCTCGGCGCGTGGCGCCGCTTCTTCGAGCCGCGGGACGTGGTCGGCATCAAGGTGAACGCCGGGGGCGGGCCCCACGTCGTCTCCTCGCCCCCGATCGTGGCCGAGATCTGCCGAAACCTCGTGGCGGTGGGCGTTCCCGCCTCGAGCATCGTCGTCTTCGAGCGCTTCCGCGACCAGCTCGAGGGGATCGGCTACCCGGCGCATCTCCCGGAGGGCGTCGGGGTCTTCGCCGCCGAGGCCGGGAACGAGCGCACGCAGAACCGCGCGTACGACCCGGAGACGTACGTGGACGTCGATTTCTTCGGCGAGGAGGACACGCGCTCGAACATGATGCGCCTCGTCACGGGCCGGCTCACCAAGATCGTGAACGTCCCGAACATGAAGGACCACGGCGCGACGGGAGTCACGGGCTGTCTCAAGAACGTCGCCTACGGCTGCTTCTCGAACGTGGCCCGCAGCCACGCCCGCGGCCAGACCCACACGCTCACCGCGGTCGGCACCTTCGCCGCGGTGGAGCCCCTGCGCTCGCGGTGCGTCCTCCAGATCATGGACGGGCTCCGCGCGGTCTGGCACGGCGGGCCCTTCGCGAGGACGACCCGCTACGTCTTCCACCCCCGCCGGATCCTCTTCGGGACCGACCCGGTGGCCATCGACCGCCTGCTCCTCGACGTCATCGACGACAAGCGGAAGGCCGAGGGCGCCATCTCGATCTGGGACCGCTCGCCGAAGCACCTGAGGGTCGAGGACGCGGACGCGCGCGACGCCGACCCCGACGTCAACATCCTGATCCGCGAGCCCGGCCACGTCGCGTACGCCTCGCACCTGGGGCTGGGGACGGCCGACCTCGCGAGGATCCGCGTCGAGGAGATCGAGGTGTGATCTCCGCCGTCCTGGCCGCCGTGATCCCCGCGCTCTACTGGGCCCAGCCGGTCGAGACGGCGCCCGCCGTGCGGCAGGCGGGCATCGAGCGGCTGTGCGTCCCGCCGGGGGCGGCCGCCGCCTGGCGCGCGGCCGGCCTCACGGTCTCTCCCCTCGGGGACGACGAGCGCTCGAGAAGGACGACGCTCGGCCCCGTCGGCCTCCGCTCCCGCCCCGACCTCGCCTCCGCCAGCGCGCGGCCGTGGGTCTTCGCGAACGGCTGGCGCTTCCAGCGCGCGCCCGGCGGCCGCTACTGGTGCGACGCGCCCACGGGCCGGGCCGCTCTCGCCGCGGCCGAAGCGTTCGCCTACGGGGCGGACGTCGTGCTGGCGATCGACCCGTCCGACCTCGAGGCCTTCGGCCGGATGCTGGCGTTCCTGTCGTCGGTCCCGGACTCGGCACTGCGGCCGGCCGCCGATGTCGCGGTGGTGGACGACGGCTCGCCGACGGTCGGCGAGGTCCTGAACCTCATGGCCCGGCGGAACCTCCTTTTCGAGGTCGTGCCGAGGGAGATCCCCGACGGCCTGCTCAACGTCCGGGTCGGGTCGGCGGAGTTCCCACGGAAGGACGCGCGCGACCCCGAGGCCTTCGCGCTCTCCGTGCGCCACCGCCTCACCGACGAACGCCGGTCGCTCCGGATCTTCGGCAGCGAGGTGGTCCTCGCCCGCCTGCTGCGCGACGCCGGCCACGCGCGCCTGCACCTCCTGAACTACGGCGGCCGTCCGATCGACGGCCTGCGCGTGGTCCTGCGCGGGAGCTGGGCGCCCGTCGAGGCGCGGGTCTTCGGCGAGAGTGCCGCGGGCGCCGAGGAGCTGGTCGCCTCCGGAGGCGCGACTGAGCTCACGCTGCCGACGCTCGGCCCTTACGCGATCGTCGACCTCGTCTCGCCGCCCCGCCCCTGACCCCGCTCGGCCTCGCCATCACCGCTCTCGGCCGGACTGGCCTTCGCCGCCGAGCCGTACGAGCCGCCAGCCCCGCTCGCCCTTCGGGAGGAAGACGAGAGCCTCGGCTCCGGGCAGGCGCCTCATCACCGCGCGGCCTGCGTCCGGGCCGAGGACGAACAGCACGTCGTCGAGCGCGTCGCCGGCGGTCGCGGTCTCGGTGAGCACGGCCACGCTCAAGACTCCCTGGACGGGCCGACCGGTGCGCGGATCCATGATGTGCGAGTACCGGATGCCGTCCCTCTCGAAGAAGCGGGTGGTGCCGCCCGCGACGGAGAGCGCACGGTCGCGCAGCTCGACGGTCAGGGCGGCCTTTCGGGGGTCGGTCGGATCCTGGATGGCGACCGACCACTCCGCGCGGCCCGGCGGCGCGCCGAGCCCGTAGACGCTGCTGCCGCCGAGGTTGACGAGGGCGGACGCGACGCCCCTCTCCCGGAGGAGCGCGACGACCCGGTCCGCGGCGTAGCCCTTCCCGATGCCGCCCAGGTCCAGCTCGACGCCCGGATGGTCGAAGCGCACCGTGCGCGCCCGCTCGTCGAGGACGACGTGGGGGTAGCCGACGGCGGCCCGCGCCGCGGCGAGCGTCGGCTCGTCCGGCACCCGGCCCTCGTCCGCGAAGAAGCCCCATGCCTTCATGAGCGGGCCGACGGTGACGTCGAAGGCGCCGTCCGACTCGCGGCTCCACCTCAGGCACTCGGCGAGAAAGTCGAAGAGCTCGGGCTCGACCGCCACCGGGCCTCGAGCCGCCTCCCGGTTGAGCCGCGAGAGAGGGCTCGCCGGCCGGTAGTGGCTCATGAGCCGGTCGACGCGCTCCACCTCGTCGAGGCCCGCGCCGACGGCGGCGCGCACGGTCGCCGCGTCCGCTCCGCACGCCCGCACGACGCAGGTGCAGCCCATCGCGACCCGGCTGTCCTCGTGGCACAAGGGACCGGCCGCGGCGAGACGGCCGGAGGCCGAGAGAGCCGCCCCGACCGCCAGCACGGCGACGGGATGGGGCACGACGGCGACGCGCCGCCGGGCTCTAGTCCTTGGCCCGCCGGGCCACGAACTGCTCGGTCGCGAAGTCGCCCACCTTGCGGGTGAAGGCGATCTCGTCGCCCTTGACGGTCCCCTTGTACTCGATGCGGACCGGAGTGCCCATGGCGTCGAACGTCTCGACGAACGAGACCTGGTCTCCGGCGAGCTTGCCCTCGAGGAGGTCGGCCTCGCCCTTCTGCCCCATCCTCTCGAAGAGCGCCTTGCCGGTCACCTTCTCGCCCGCGGCCTTCAGGTCGAAGGTGTACTTCTGCGGGCCGACCTGGGTGTCGAACTCCGCCGTCCACTTCCCCGTCACGTCGCCCGCGTGCGCCTGGACGGCGCCGAGCAGGACGAAGGTGGCGAGGGCCGAGAGCCGGATGCCGATCCTCATCGGTGTGCCTCCTGAGACGGAACCGTCCGTGTGATCCGGCATTATAGGCGCGGCGGCGAGACCGATCTGCACCGGACGTCGTGGACCCCAGCGACCCGCGTGTCTAGACTCCGCCCACGTCCTCAACCCACGAGGTGCTCGATGTTCCGACGCGTGACGTCCGCCCTGCCGAGCGGCCCGACCCGCCGGGCGGCGACGGCCCTGGCCGGAGCCGTGCTCCTCCTGGTCCAGGCCGGTCCGATCCCGGCCCAGGAGAAGCGCGAGGTCACCGTCGAGTGGATCTTCAGCGACGCAGGCGAGGAGCCGACGCGACTGCCGCCGTTCGAGTGGACGAGCGTCGGCGACCTTCTCCTCCTCGACACCCGGAGGCCGAAGGAGGAACGGACTCTCGAGCGGCTGGCCACGAACGGGGCCCGCACCCGTGCCGTCGACGCGAAGGCCGCCCTGGCCGGCCTCAAGGCTCTTCTCGGCGACGCGGACGCGCCCGCGTCGCTCTCGTGGCCCGAGTCGGTCGACCGCGCCGCGCGGCGGGCCGCCTACGTCTTCGCCGACGACCTCTTCCTCCTCGATCTTCCGTCCTCCCGCTTCGAGCGGCTGACCCGCACCCGCGAGCGGGAGTCGGCCCCTCGCCTGTCTCCCGACGGCCGGAAGCTCGCGTTCGTGCGCGGCAACGACCTCTTCGTCCTGGACCTCGCCTCCCGGGCCGAGATCCGCATCACGAGCGACGGGTCCGACACGGTCCTGAACGGCGCCCTCTCCTGGGTCTACTGGGAGGAGGTCTTCGATCACGACGAAGCCGGCTACTGGTGGTCCGAGGACGGCCGGGCCATCGCGTTCCTGCGCACGGACGAGTCGGCGGTCAGCCAGACGAGCGTCACCGACTTCAGGCCCTCCGTGCCGCGCGTGCTCACCCAGCGGTACCCGCAGCCGGGAGGCTCGAACCCCGCGGTCCGCCTCGGCATCGCAGACGTCGAGAGCGGGCGCACCGCGTGGGTGGACCCGGACGAGGCCCCCTTCGAGTACGTGGTGGCCGTGAAGTGGTCGCCCGACAGCCGGAGGGTGGCGGTGCAGGTGGAGAACCGCCTGCAGACCCGCCTGGACCTCTACTTCGTCGACCGGGCGAGCGGGAAGGCGACCCGCGTCCTGACCGAGACCGACGCCGCCTGGGTGAACACGCACGACCTCTCGTTCCTCGACGGCGGCAAGGGCTTCCTGTGGACCTCCGAGCGCGACGGCTACACGCACCTCTACCGCTACGCCGCGGACGGGACCCTCCAGAACCCGGTGACGAAGGGCCCCTGGTCCGTGCGGGGCCCCGGCGGCTGGACCACGGCCCCGGTGGGCGCGATCGCCGCCGTGGACGAGGCGAAGGGCCTCTTGTACTTCACCGCTCTCGAGAAGTCCGACGTCGAGCGCCACCTCTACCGCATCCGCCTCGACGGCTCGGGGATGGAGCGGCTCTCGCGCGAGGACGGGCTCCACCGGGTGTCCTTCTCCCCGGACCACCGCTTCTACGTCGACGTCCACTCCGGCCACGCGACGCTGCCCTCGCTCACGATCCGCGACGCCGACGGCGCGCTGAAGGCGACGCCCGCGCCGCCGCGGACCGACCTTCTGGCCGGCCTCGACGTCCAGCTCCCCGAGCTCCTCACCGTCCCCGCCGCCGACGGGACGCCTCTCCACACCCGCGTCCTGAAGCCGAAGGGCTTCGACCCCGCGCGCCGCTACCCGGTCATCGTCCCGGTGTACGGAGGGCCCGGCGCGCCCACCGTGCTCGACGCCTGGGACTACGGCCTCTGGTTCGACCAGGTGCTCCTCAGAGAGGGCTACGTCGTCGCGAGCATCGACAACCGGAGCGCCACCGCGCGAAGCCGGGCCGACGAGACCTCGGTCGCGCGCCGCCTGTGGAGCGACGGCGAGCTCGGCGACCTCCAGGCCGGCGTCCGCTGGCTGAAGGCCCAGCCCTGGGTCGATCCCGGGCGGGTCGGGATCTGGGGCTGGAGCGGCGGCGGCATGTTCACTCTCGTCGGCCTCACGCGGACGCAGGAGTTCGAGGCCGGGATCGCCGTGGCCCCGGGCACCGACTGGCGCTATTACGACACGAAGTTCACCGAGGCCTACATGAAGCCTCCGGCCGAGAACCCCGAAGGGTACGAGCACACGTCGCTCCCGCCGCGGGCCAAGGACCTGCACGGGCGGCTGCTCCTCGTCTTCGGGAGCGGGGACGACAACGTGCACCCCCAGAACAGCTGGGCCTTCGTGGACAGGCTCGTCGAGGCGAAGATCCCCTTCGACATGATGGTCTACCCCATGCGCAAGCACGGGATCGAGGACCGCCCGGCCCGGATCCACCTCTTCAGCAAGATGCTGGAGTTCTGGAAGGAGCGGCTGTAGGCGACGCTAGGCGGTGCCCGCCGGTCCGCCGCCCGGCGCTCGCCGCCAGTCTGCGGGATAGTCGACGTACGAGGCGCCCAGCTCCCCGACCGACTCGCATCCGAGGAGCTTGAGCGTCCGGACGAGGTCGGCGCGCAGGATCTGGAGGGCCCGGGCCACGCCGGCCTCCCCGCCCGCCCCCAGCCCGTACGCGTAGGCGCGCCCCACGAGGACGGCGCGCGCGCCGAGGCAGAGGGCCTTGGCGACGTCGCCGCCGCGGCGAATGCCCCCGTCCAGGAGGACCTCGACGCGCCCGCCGACGGCCGCCACCACCTCCGGCAGGACGCGGAGGGTCGGCGCCACGCCGTCGAGCTGCCGGGCGCCGTGGTTCGAGACCACGATCGCGCTCGCCCCGGCGTCCACCGCCCGGCGCGCGTCGTCGGCGGTGTGCACGCCCTTGATGACGATCGGGCCGCCCCACGCCTCGAGGATCCAGCGCAAGTCGTCCCAGCAGACCGCCGACTGCTCGAGGGCCGCCCCCACGTCCGCGTAGGGCATCGGGCCGTTGGGGAGGACGACGTTCGCGAAGCTCATCAAGCCGCCGTCGGCCAGGAAGGCGGCGAGCCACCGCGGGCGGGCCAGGACCTGCCAGGCGAAGGGCAGCATCGTCCACGGCCGGCGCGTGAGCAGCTCCTTCGTCCCGTTCCGGACGTCCCGCTCCCGCAGGCCGGCGACCGGGGTGTCGATCGTGACCACGAGCGCCGAGAAGCCCGCCGCCCGCGCGCGCGCGATCGTGCTCCGGGCCACGTCGCGTCCGCCGCAGAGGTAGAGCTGGTACCAGCACGGCCCGCTCGACGCGGCCTTCACCTCCTCGAGCCTCGTGCCCGAGAGCGTCGAGAGGATGTAGACCGTGCCCGCGGCGCCGGCGGCGCGCGCCGCCACCGCCTCTCCACGCGGATAGAAGAGGCGGCAGCTGCCGACGGGCGCGAGCAGCACCGGAAGGGCGAGGTCGGTCCCGAGCACCGCCGTCCGCAGGTCGGAGCGCGAGGTCGCCACCGCGGAGCGCGGTCGGAAGAGGACGTCGTCGAAGACCCGTCGGTTCTCGCGGAGCGTCACCTCCCCGTCGGCGCCGCCGTCGATGTAGTCGAAGGCCACCCGGGGAAGCCGGCGCCTCGCGAGGCGCCGGAGGTCCTCGATGTTGACGACCTGCGGAGAGGTGACGCGTCGTGCCATGGCTCCCCCTCCTCGACGCCCCGAGCCACTAGGCCGATCGAGCCGACGCGGCTGCGGCCGGGCGCCGGCTACAGCGTCGCGATGCAGTCGATCTCGACGAGGGAGTTCCCGGGGATCCCGCCCGCGGCGGCGATCGTCGTGCGGACGGGCGGCTCCGGGCCGAAGCGGCCCAGGAAGACCTCGTTCATCCCCGCGTAGTCCTTGAGGTCGTTCAGGTAGACGTTCACCTTGACGACCTTCTCCATCGAGGACCCGGCCTCCTCGAGCCGCTGCTGGAGTTCGTCGAGGACGTGCTTGGTGTGGGCCTTGATGTCGCCCTCGAAGTGCGCGCCCACGCCGGCGACGAAGACGAGGCCGCCGTAGGACGTCACGCTGCTGAAGAGGGGCGTCTTCTCGGGCCTCTTGCCGTCCTTCCAGTGCACCTTCTTCACCGGCTTGCCCGCATCCTCGGCCCGGGCCGACTTCGCCCCCGCGGTCGCCCCGAGGGCCGCCCCCGCCCCGGCCAGGAAGGTCCTCCGCTTCGTGCTCGCCATCGCTCTCACCTCTTGTCTGCGTCCCAGCGCGCGTCGCCCGTCGTCCGGTAGCCCCGGGGCAGCGTCTTCCAGTCGGGGCGCGCGAGGCCGTTCAGGTCGTAGACGATCTTCCCGTCGCGGAGCGTCAGCTCGCAGACGAGCTTCCGGTCGCCCTGCAGGCGGCCGCCGAAGGAGTCCACGAAGCCGAACCGGCCCGTCTGCAGGCTCAGCACCGCCACGTCCGCCGCCGCCCCGACCGACAGGTGGCCCAGGTCCTCGCGCTTGATCACCCGCGCCGGGTTCCACGTCGAGCGCGCGACCACGTCCTCCAGCGAGAGCCCGAGGGCGAGGAACTTGCTCATCACGTTGAGCTCGTCCTTCATCCCGGCATTCATGCTGCCGATGTGGAGGTCGGTCGAGATCGTGTCGGGCAGGAAGCCCTCGCGGATGGCCTCCGTGGCGACCGGCCACGCGAAGCTCCCCCCGCCGTGGCCGACGTCGAAGACGACCCCGCGGCGGCGGCCCTCGGCCATCCCCGCGTTGAGCCGGCCCGAGTCCTCGAGCTCCCGGCGTAGGCCGGAGTAGCAGTGCGTGTAGATGTCGCCCGGGCGGAGCTTCTTCCCGAGGAGCTCGGAGATCGGCCGCTCCGGCCGGCTCGCGCCGAAGTCGACCATCACCGGCACGCCGGCCATCGTCCCCGCCTCGACCGCCCGCTCGACCGGCGTCCACTCCGGCCCCTCGTAGTGAGCCGTCTTGATCCCGACGATCAGGCCCTCGTGGGCGCGGACCGCCTCGGCGGTCGGCTTCGCCGCCATGTCCGCGAGGTCCTGCTCCCACTTCCCGCCCCGCATGCCGTGGCCGACGATGTTCAGGAGGGCGAGGACGCGCGTGCGCGAGCGGTCGATGACGCGGTCCTTGAAGTCCGCGAAGTTCCGCCAGCCCGCGCAGCCGGCGTCGACGACGGTCGTGACGCCGACCCGGAGCGTGAAGCCGTCGGGGTAGAGGCTGTTGTCTCCGGCGTACGACCCCTTCTCGCCCGTGCCCGCGTACACGTGGACATGGAGGTCGACGAGGCCGGGGGTGACGTAGAGGCCGGACACGTCCACCACCTTGAAGGCCTCGGCGGGATCGACCTTCGGCAGGACGGCCGCGACCTTCCCGCCGGCGATCGCGACGTCGCGGACGGCGCTCGTCCCGCTCTTCGGGTCGATCACGTGCCCGCCCTGGAGCAGGAGGTCGTACTTGTCCCCGGCCATGGCCCCTCCGGCGAGCAGGATCAGCGACACGGCGACGATCGGGGGCCGGGCGCTCACGCCTGCGGCCCCCGCGGGGCGTGGCGCTTCGCGGAGAAGCGCGCCCCGAGGTACTCGCCCAGGCTCAGCTCGCCCGCCATCTCGTCGCCACTGACCGTGCCCGTGAACGTGTAGTGGATCTCGTCCCCGTGCGCCCACGCGCTCGAGATCCGTACGGCGTCGCCGTCGATCGAGCCCTCGAGGTCGCGCGACTCGAAGTCCCCCTGGTGGACGCCGTCGAGGTCGTTGCCGCGCTGGCGCACGTGGAGCCGGTGGACGGAGACGCCGGCCGCGTACTGGATCCGCACGTCCCAGCTCCCGGTGAGGTCCGCCGCCGGGGCGGCCTTCGCCTTCGCCGCCACGCGGGGAGGGCTCGAGAGAACGGCGAAGAGCCGCTCGGCGATCACCTTCTCGTCCCCCGCCGCCATCATGTACGGCCCGATCGTGAGCCCCGTCTCGCCGGGGCCGAGCTTGCCCTCGGCCGGGAAGAGGGAGATGCGCGGCTCGCTCTCGAAGAGGAGCCTCGCCACGGCGGCGCCGGTCGTGCCGAGCCTCGTCTCGTCCCAGCGGATCTGGAGGAGGGGCATGCGGTTCGAGAGGCCCTCGGCCGGCGTGACCGAGGTGGTGACGCCGGCGATCGGGGCGAGCCTCTTTGCGATCGTGTCGAGCCACGAGGCCCACAGGCGGATCTCGGTCTCGTAGTCGCGCTTCGTCCACGCCTCGACGGCGGCCAGCATGGCCATCGCCTCCTCCTTGCCGACCTTGAACCCGCGGGCGAAGCCGTGGTGGGGCGCGCTGCCCACCCAGGCCGCCTTCACGAGGTCCTTCCGGCCGAGGAGGAGGCCGGCCGCCTGCGGCCCGCGCAGGCACTTGCCGCCGCTGTACGCGACGAGGTCGGCGCCGAGGCCGAGGTGGACGTTCGGGATGGTCAGGATCTCGGCCGCGGCGTCCACGAGGACGGGCACGCCGCGCTTCTTCGCCGCCGCGCAGAGGGCCTTCGTGCCGAGGGGCCCCTGGTCGGCGTCGGGGCCGGCGAGGACGTAGACGAGGGCGGTGCGGGGGCCGAAGGCGGCCTCCAGCTCGCCCGCCGTCGCCACCTCGACCACCTTCACGCCTACCGCCCGGACTGCCGCGTCGTAGACGTTCCGCGAGTACGCGGGGATGACGCACTCGTCCCTCGGGAAGCCGCGCAGATCGGGCACGCGGACGTGGAGGTCGGGGTTGCCTCCAGTGACGCAGGCCGCGGTCGCGTGGGTGAGGGCGGCGGCGCAGCCGGTCGTCACCATCCCCCACTCCGCCTTCGTCAGCTCGGCCAGGCGCCGGCCGACCGCCTCCGCCAGCTCGTCGAGGTGGACGTAGTGGCGCGACGCGGCGTCCATCGCCGCCCTCGGCTCGGGCAGCAGGGTCGAGCCGGTCAGGATCGTGTACGTGCCCCGGGCGTTGACGAACGGCCGCACGCCGATCGACTGGTAGATCTCGGGTCCGATCCGCAGCCCGGTCAGGGCCGAAGGAGGAGCGGGCGCGGGAGCGGCTCCGAAGGGCTCGGCCGCGGTTACACGGCCCTTGAGGAGAGCAGGCAGGGCCAGAAGGCCTCCCCGGCGGACCATCTCGCGGCGACTGATCCCGGAGTCGCTCATGCCGAACCTCCTTGCGGGCGGACGGCCAAGCCTATCACCACGCCCCCGAGCGCGATGCCCCCGAGCGCGCTCCGGCCGAGTCGGGCGCGCGAGGGATCTGAGCCACCTCCCTTCGAAGACGCCTCGAACGCCCGCCTTCCACCCCGAAGGCGTCGTCCGGTACGATCCGGTAGAGTTGCCTCGAGGTCCACGACCATGACCCGATCCCTCGCCCCCGTGTTCTTCGCCCTGTCCGGAGGATTCCTGCTGATGGGCACGAGCCTCGCCCCCGCGCCCCCCGTCGCTCCGCGCCACGACCACGCGCAGGTCTGGCACGGGCGGACCTTCCTCGACCCCTACTTTTGGCTGCGAGAGAAGGGCTCGCCCGAGGTCGTCCAGTACCTCGAGGCGGAGAACGCCTACACCGAGGCGACGTCGGCCGACCTCGAGCCGTTCCGGGAAGCGCTCTACAAGGAGATGCTGGGGCGGATCAAGCAGACCGACCTCGGCGTCCCCACCCGCATCGGCCGCTTCTACTACTGCCGCCGCACGGTCGAAGGCCTCCAGTACCCGATCCGCTGCCGCAAGCCGGCGGGACTGGACGGGGCCTTCCACGAGGAGGCGCCGGAAGAGGTGCTCCTCGACCAGAACGAGATGGCGAAAGGCCTGGCGTTCCTTTCCGTCGGCGAGTTCGAGGTGAGCGACGGCGACGGGCGGCTTCTCTACTCGACCGACGACACCGGCTTCCGCCAGTACAAGCTCTTCGTCAAGGACTTGAAGACGGGCGCCGTCCAGGGGCCGCTCGCCGAGCGGGTGACGAGCGCGACGTGGGCGGCCGACGACGCGACCGTCTTCTACGTGACCGAGGACCCGGTGACGAAGCGCTCGGACACGCTGTGGCGCCTCCCCCTCGGCGGCCAGCCGGAGAAGGTCTACGAGGAGAAGGACGAGCTCTTCTCGATCGGGGTCGGGCGGACGAAGGACAAGGCGTTCGTCGAGCTGGCCAGCCATTCGACCGACACGTGGGACCGCTGGCTGCTCCCGGCGGCCACGCCGCGAGAGGCGTTCCGCCTCGTCCTGCCGCGCGAGAAGGGCCACAAGTACGACGTCGAGCACCGCGACGGCACGCTCTTCATCCGCACGAACAAGGACGCGAAGAACTTCCGCCTTGTCACCGCCCCTCTCTCCGACCCGTCTCCCGGCAACTGGAAGCCGTTCCTCGATCACCGCAAGGACGTGCTGCTCGACCGCGTCGAGGTGTTCCGCGGCTTCCTGGCCGTGCAGGAGAAGCAGGCGGGCCTGAACCGCCTCCGCGCTTACGACTTCGGCGACGGCCGGTGGCGCGAAGTCACGTTCCCCGAGCCCGTCTACTCGGCCTCGGCCACCTTCACCCCGGAGTTCGACTCGAGGCTCCTGCGCTACGACTACCAGAGCCTCACCACGCCCTCGAGCGTCTACGACTTCGACATGGCGGCGGGCACGTCACACCTGCTCAAGCGCGAGGAGGTGCTCGGAGGCTTCGACCCGCAGCGCTACGCGTCCGAGAGGCTCTGGGCCACGGCGCGGGACGGGGCGAAGGTCCCGATCAGCATCGTCTACCCGAAGGGCTTCGTCCGCGACGGCCGGGCGCCGCTCTGGCTCTACGCCTACGGATCCTACGGCTTCGGCACGCCCGCGTCCTTCGACAGCCGCCGCCTGAGCCTCCTCGACCGCGGGATTCCGTTCGCGATCGCCCACATCCGGGGCGGGAACGAGATGGGCGAGGCGTGGCACGACGACGGCATGCTCATGAAGAAGAAGAACACGTTCTTCGACTTCATCGACTGCGCCGAGCTCCTCGTCCGCGAGAAGTGGACCTCGCCCGACCGCCTGCTGATCGAGGGCGGCAGCGCCGGCGGTCTGCTGATGGGCGCGGTGACGAACGAGCGCCCCGACCTCTTCCGGGCCGTCCACGCGGCAGTGCCGTTCGTGGACGTGATGAACACGATGATGGACGCGAGCCTGCCCCTCACGGTGGGCGAGTACCTCGAGTGGGGCAACCCGAACGAGAAGCCGGCCTTCGACTACATGCTCTCCTACAGCCCCTACGACAACCTCGCCCGGAAGGCCTACCCGGCGATCCTCGTCACCACGAGCTACAACGACAGCCAGGTCATGTACTGGGAGCCCGCGAAGTACGTGGCCCGGCTCCGCACGCTCAAGACCGACGCGAACCCGCTCGTCCTCAAGACCAAGATGCAGCCGGCCGGCCACGGGGGCGCGAGCGGCCGCTACGACGCGCTCAAGGACCGCGCCTTCGAGCTGGCCTGGATGCTCGAGCAGGTGGGCGTCACCAAGTAGGCGCGAAGATCGGGCCTGTCCTGATGCCACAACAGTCGGCGGTAAGGGGTTCGGCGGACGCGGTCACGCCGGCCTGGTGCCTGGAGGGCTCGGGGCATCCCCTGGACACGAAGTACCCCTGGGACTGAGGGCGCCCGATCTCGCGGACGGACAAGCCGGAGGGCACGCAGGCCGTCCCGAGCGAAGTGGCCCACGCCGGTGTGGCATCGCGGCGCACGTCTGAGTCACACCGTTGAGTCCGGTTCGGCGTTACGACCCGGCCTGGGTGGCCGGTCCGGCCGATCAGAGGCACGGGCTCCCGATTGCGGCGCTGGCGGTAAGCTCGACTGGGCCGCCCTGGTCAGGAGCTATGCGCCGAGGCGCTGCTCGAGCGTGCGAATTTGCTCCTGCAGGCCGTCGACGCGACTCTTCAGCTCCACCAGCTCCGACCTGAGAGCCATCTTGTCCAGGCGCGCCTCCACGGCGTCGAGCCGTTCCTCGACCCGCCTCAGGCCAGCCACGAGCATGTGGTACTCGACCTCCAGCTTGTCGAGACGCTGCGCGAGGGCGTCGAAGCCCGTCTGCATCTCGTCCCGGAGCCGACGCTCGGAGCCTTCGACGACGTTGCCCACGATGCGCTCGATGTCCGGCAGGACGATCTCCCGGTGGAACCGAGTCAGGATCGGCAGCAGATCTTCAGCCACTGTCCTCTATCCTACCTCGCGACCGTTATCCGAGGTCCAAGGCGTCCTCCTTCTCGCCGACCACGAACAGCACTGGCACCTGCCCGTGCTTCTCGAGCTGCTCGAGGGCGTTTCGGGCGCGGGACTGGGTGGTCTGGCCCGCGGCTTCGCCGACGTTTGATGCCGATGTTGAAGCCGTCGGGGTGGTGGCGGCTGGCGAGGAGCTCTCGGCCCTGGTCGATGGCGGCTGCTATCGCGGCTCGCTCCTCCGTCGAGGCGTCGAACCAGGTCGGGACGCGCCTTCGCGGGACGATCAGCAGGTGACCTTCGCTCACCGGGAAGGCATCCCAGAGGGCCCTCGTCAGCCGGTCTTCGAAGGCGATCCGGTCCTGGGTGGGGAAGCAGAAGGGGCAGGCCGCGGGGGTCGTCATCGTTCTGGGTCCGACCTGCGCGTCCGCCTCGTGATCTCCAGCGCCGTGGTACCACACGAACGACGTCGGGCTGACCGGCCCGGGGAGGCCTTCCGGACGATTCCAGCTTCGGGTGGCGCTGATGCCTGGCGAAGATGAGGCGTCTTACGTCGGCCTGATCCTCCCCGAGAACCCCACGAGCGGCCCCTATATCAGGGAACCTCCTTCGTCTGGTTCCCCGCGATGGACGGCAGTGTGGTCGCGCTGGTCGTAGGAACGGCCGGGTTCGGGGCGGACCAGCACATCCTGGCTCGCCCGGGACACCGCCGGCGACTCCAGGCATTGGGGCGCCTCCACGAAGGCCGTCTCTGGGTGAAGCCCGATCCCTTGGACCTCCAATCTCGGGTTCCCGAGGCGGTCCACCGGAAGTGGCCTGAAGCCGAGGCGACGATCCGCAAGTACGGGCACGTCATCTACGCCGCTACCCCCGTCCGGGAACTGGGCGACGCATCGGCCGTGTGCGACCTCCTCGACCTGTCGTCCGGCAGCTCGACCCCGGGATCCGTGCAGATC
>DATJYX010000117.1:0-51088 GCA_035577965.1 Vicinamibacteria bacterium
GACCGGGCCGGGGACGAAGGAAAGGCGACTGCCACGCGCGGGGACACTCCGGCGGCGGCCATTGAGACCGGAAAAGAAGAGCACCTTCTCACGGCGCGGAGGAACCCTCGTCGTCGACCCGACCTCGCGCTCCTGCCCGACGGCGACTGGTGCGGTGCCTTTGCCCCGGCCGTCGCGAAACGGTGGCCCTGGCACTCCTGGACGAAGCCGCAGCGTCGGGGACGGGCGCCTTGAGCCGTTGGCCCGTCCGCAGGAATTGCGGGCCGTAATCCAAGAAGTCGATTCTAGCAGAAGTCAATGTTTAACAGTTATTTACGGTCCAATGATGACAGGGATCCAGCCCACTGGATGCACGGGCGAAAAAAGGATTGGACGGGTCAGTGGGGTCTGTTAGACTCTGGTGTTGTAGGGGGGCGGCCGGGAGTGGTCGGGTCGCCCGAGTTTTATCGCCGGGGCCAATCCAAACAAGGGGAAGCAGTTGAAGGCGAAAGCGCCGCACCGCAAGGCCAATGGCAAGTCGCGTACCATCGCTCGGAAGCCGGTCGCCCGATCGGCGAGATCCGCCAGGAGCAGGCCCGCCCGCAAGAGGACCCCCGTCACGCGTGCCAGGGCCTCGACGCCCGCGCGCGCCACGCACACCGGAACGTCGGTGGCCGTCGGCCTCAAGCGAGCGCCCATCCCGTCCCCGTTGCCGACCCGCCACGTGGCGCCCGTTCGCGTCCCGCTCGCCGTTCCGGCCCGCTCCATGCCCCCCGCGCGCGACCAGCGAAAGCTCGTCCCGCTCGCCGCTCCGCCCAAGGCGGCGGTCACCGGGGCTCCGGAGTTCGCCGAGGCCGGGGTGCTGCTCGCGATCACCTACTCGATCCGCGAGGGCCGTCGTGGCGAGTTCTTCGACCTGATGCGGGAGCTCAAGCCGCTCCTCCACACGATCGGCGGCGCCGACGTTGCGATCTACGAGGATCGCAGCCGGCCGAACTACCTGATGGAGGTCTTCCGCTTCAAGGACGAGGTGGAGTTCACGGCGTTCGACGACAAGTTCCACAAGGACCGGAAGGTCGCTGCTATCTACGCGCTCCTCGACGACATCGTCGAAGCCGAGAAGAGCGACTTCAAGATCTTCGAGAGACGTCTCTAGCCGGAGAGGAACCGCGCGGCTCGCGGTCCGGCCGGGTCTCCGTGTGCCCGGAAAGCCGGCCGCGGGCGGGCCTCCGGCCCCCCTTCGACGGCGCGCTTTCCCGTGATCGGGCGTACACTCGGCTCACGAGTGGAGTCGGGAGGCCCGCATGGCGAGAGGGTTCGAGAGCAAGTCCGTCGCGGACCAGCAGGAGGGCGACCGCCTGACGTCCTCCGGCCGCGAGGAGCCGACCCTCGACCCCGTGCGTCTCGCGAGGAAGCGCCGGCTCGAGCTGTCCCGCGCCGACGTGCTGACGCGGCTCGCCGCCGCCCGGGCCGGCGCGCATCGCGAGATGCTCGAGAGGGCGCTCCGCGCCCTCGAAGAGGAGATCGCCTCCCTCCGCTAGCGACGCGGCCCGGCCGGGCCCGCCCTGAGCCTCGGGCGGCTCAGCCCGCGGCCGAGCCGGGCCCCGCACCCCCGCCGTGGCCTCCGAAGCGGCCGAGGTAGCGTGAAGCCGCGGCCAGGAACCGGGCCTGGACGTCCGGGTCCGGTATCGCGCGGGCGGCCTCGACGAGCGCGGCGGGAGGGGGAGGGGCAGGAGCGGGCGGAGGCGGGGGAGCGGCCTCGGGGATCTCGGCCAGCTCTCCCGCGACGAAGCCGAGCCCCCGCGGGGCGGCGGCGCCGGCCACGCTCCGCAGCCTCGAGAGGATGTCCCCGCGTAGGCGGAGGAGGCTGCGCTGCCAGCGGAGGTCGGGCACCTTGACGCGCAGGATGCCGCGGTCGAGCGCCACCACCTCGGTCCGCCGTGCGAGCTCGGGCCCGACTGCGGCGGGCCATGCGGCGCGCAGCAGGGCGAGCGTGTGCTCGGGTCGCGCGCCGAAGAGGCGAGCGGCGAGATCGGGGTCACGGGGCCTTTCCATCGTGGGTCGCCCGCCTACGTTATACTCGCGGTCGGGGCCCTCCTTCCAGGGTCCGACCACCGCCCCATGAACTGCCCGCGCTGCAAGACACCCATCGGTCCGCTCGCCAACCCGGACAGCATCGTCACCTGCCCCGGCTGTGGCTCGAGGCTCATGACCCGCTCCGCGGCGCTCCGGTCGCAGGGGAGCACGAAGTCGCCGGCGACGACGACGGTCGCGGCGCCGGCCTTCCCGCCCCTGTCGCCGCCGCCGCCCGAGCCGCCGCCCTCTCCGAAGCCGGAGCCGCCGGCCCCCCCCAAGCGGTCGAAGGCCGCCGCCCACCCTCCCTCGGCGACCATGCCGCCGACCTCCGCGCGGGAGCTCGGCCTCCGCCCCGAAGACGCTCGCTCGAAGCCGGCCGCCGCCGACGACGTCCCGCAGACGATCCGCGCGCGCGCGCCGGAGGAGGCCACCCTCGAGCTCGTCCTGAAGGAGGTGCGCGCCCTCCGGGAGACCCAGCAGCTCGTCCTCGACGCCCTCGAAGCCCTGAAGCGACGCCCGGCGGCACCCGCCGGCGCCGCGCCGCCGGGGGAGGACGAAGCGCCGACGCTCTCGCCCATCCGGGCCCGCCGCCAGAAGACGGTCGTCCTCGTGGACGACGACCCGGAGACGCGCGAGGCGGCGGTCGCCGAGCTACTGCGCGCAAACGTGCCCGTCCGGGCCTACGCCGAGGGCAACGCCGCTCTCGCTGCCATCGCGGAGGAGAAGCCGGACGTGATCGCCCTCGAGATCAGCCTCTCGGGCGACGTGGCGGGCCGGGACCTCGTCAACATGATCAAGGCCACGATGGAGTGGGTGGACATCCCGATCATCCTCTGGACCCGCGAGGGCGTCGCGGGCCAGAAGGAGGCCCGCCTCGTCCACGGGGCCGACGAGGTCGTCCTGAAGACGGCGGGCCCGGGGGCCCTCGTCGCCCGCGTCATCACCATCTTCCGCCGCGGGTAGGGGGCGCTTGGAGCCCCGGCTCGTCCTCGCCTCCGCCTCGCCTCGCCGCGCCCGCATCCTCCGGGACATCGGAGTGCCGTTCCGCGTCGTCGTGTCGCACGAGGACGAGACGCTGCGCCCGGGGGAGGATGGGCCTTCAGCCGTCGAGCGGCTGGCGCGGGCGAAGGCCCTCGCCGTGGCCGGCGAGGAGGCCCTCCCCGTGCTCGCCGCCGACACCGAGGTTCTCTGCGACGGGCACATCCTCGGCAAGCCGGCGGACGCGGCGGGCGCGGCGGCGATGCTGCGCCGTCTCGCCGGGCGCGCGCACGAGGTGGTGACCGGCGTCTGCGTCGTGGCGGGAGGCGTCGCCCGCTCGGGGGTCGAGCGCAGCCGGGTGGTCTTCGCTCCGATGAGCGAGGCCGAGATCGCGTGGTACGCGGCCACGGGCGAGCCCCTCGACAAGGCCGGCGGCTACCACGTGGACGGCCGGGGCGCCCTCTTCATCGAGACCGTCGAGGGCTCGCCTTCGAACGTGGCCGGCCTGCCGGTGCGACTGCTGCTGCGGCTCGTCCGCGAGGCGGGCGTGGAGCTGGGGCTGCCGGCGGCATGAGCGCCCTCGCGAGGCCCGGCGTCCTGGCTTCCGTGCTGGCCGCGTCGGCCCTCGTCCTCCACCCGTTCCTCGGCGCCTCGCGCTGGCTGCCGGGGCGGCCGGCGGTCCTGGCTGCCCTCCTCGCGCTGACCGTCCTCGGCCTCCTGGCCCGCGCCGCGTCGCCCAGCGGGAGAGCGAACGACTGGCTGGCTGCGGCCGGGGCGGCCCTCCTCGTCGTCGCCCTCGGCGTCGACGGCCTCCGCGGGCACCACGGCACCCTGAGCCTCGTTCCCGGCCAGGTGCGTCCGCACTTCGACGAAACGGGGCCCGACGCCCGGCCTCTGGGCCTGAGGCCGCTCGGATTCGCGGTGGGGGCGGAGCGGCTTCTCGACTCGGGCGACGTCCTCCTCGCCCTGCCAGGCCGCGATGCGCCGGTCGTGCTGACGCCGCAGCGGTCGGTGGCCTTCGGCGGCTATCGCTTCGCGCGTCCCCGAGTGACGACGACAGGGAGCGCCGCGAGGATCCGGGTCGCCGCGTCCGACGGCACGCGGACGGAGACGACCGACGTCGAGCCCGGCACGCCCGCCCGGGCGGGCGATCTCACGATCACCCTCGACGACTACTTCCCCGACTTCGCGCTCGACGAGAACCGGCAGCCCTTCTCGCGCTCCTCCGAGCCCCGGAACCCGGCTGCCCTCCTCACGGTGGAGAAGGGCGGGCAGTCGCACCGCGTCTTCGTCCTGCAGGCGATGCCGGGCATCCACCGCGTCGAGGCCCTCGGGCTCTCGTTCTCGCTCCTCGGGATCGAGCCGGAGCGGCAGGCCGAGATCGACGTGCACCGCGAGCCGGCGGCGCTCGGAGTCCTCCTGGGCGCGGTCCTCCTGGCGATGGCGGCCGTGTACTCCCTGCGTTCCGTCCCCCAGCCTCCGCCGGAAGGGCAGCGAGAGGTCCTTCCGTTGGCCGCCGGGAGCGCGCTCGTGCTCCTGCTCGCGGCCGTCGACCGGGGAGCGGTGCTCGCGTGGAGCTTCGGCCTGGCCGGGGGCGCGGGCCGCGTCCCCCTCGCGGGGGTGGGGGTCCTGCTCGGGGCGGCCCTCCTCCTGGCCCTCGGCGGAGTCCTGCTCTACGGCGCGGCGCGCCTGGCGGCGGACGGCGCGGGAACCCGTCCCGCGGCTCGGGCGGCCCTCTGGCTCGCCGTCCTGCTGGCCGTCGCCGGCCTGCTCCTCGCCCTCGTCCGGTGGGCACCCCTGGCCGGAGTCGCGGCGCCGCAGTCTGCTCTTCCGCTCGCCGGGATCGCTCTGGCCGCCGGAGCGCTCGCCGCGGCGCTCCTCGCGAGCCGCGCTCCGGCGCCGCCGCTCGTCTCGCGAGCGGCTCCCTTCGTCCTGCCCCTGGCCGCGGCGGCGGCGATCGGGTCGGCCGTGGCCGCGGGCGTGCTCGGCGTCCGGCGCGACGGCACGTACGCGACGCCCGCCGCCGCGGCGTGCGCGGCCGCGGCCCTCCTCGGGCTCGCCGCGCTCGAGCCCACCGGCCTCCGGTCGTTGCGCCGGTTCGTCTTCGTACTGGCCCTCGCTCTCGCCCTCGTCTGACGGAGGCGGGCGGGGCCGGGTGCTATCATCGCGGCCGTCGCGCGCGGCGGCGCGACGGGAGGACCCGATGGCCGACGCCAATCCCGAGATGCCCTCGCTCACCGTCGCGGGCGGCCCGCTCGACAGCTACGAGATGAAGCTGTCCCCGGGAACGACGGTCATCATCGGCTCCGGGCGCCTCGCCCACATGCGGGTCGACCACCCCGAGATCGAGCTCGCCCACGTGAAGGTGACGTGGGACGACACCGGCATCTCGATGATCGACAACGGGAGCCGGAAGGGCACGTGGGTCAACGGCGAGCCCGTCGAGACCGTCCTCCTCCTGGACGGGGACGTCATCGAGTTCACGGCCCCCGACTCGAAGTCGAAGCCGCCGAAGATCAAGGTCCGCATCCCGAAGGGCTCGGTGCCCGAGCCGCCGCCCCTTCCGCCTCCGGCCCCCGGGGAGGTGGCGTCGCGGCCGGCCCCTCCGGCCCGGGCGGCGGCGCCACGGGCGCGAGGCCCGGCACGCCGGCGGCGGGCCGGGCCGAGCCTGCCGGATCTCCGACTCGTCGGCGTCGCGGCCGGTGCCCTGGTCCTCCTCGCGGGCGGAGGCCTCCTCGTTCGGAGGGTCTTCTTCACCGCGCCTCAGCTCGCGTCGGTCGAGCCCGGCCAGGCCGAGCCCGGCCAGACCGTGACCATCCGGGGGAAGCGGTTCCGCAGCGACGCCGGGGACAATACCGTGTGGTTCGGCGAGCTGTCCGTCGCCGCCCAGTCGGCGTCGGGCGACGCGCTTCAGGTCCGGGTGCCGCACGTCCCTCGCCCGGGCCCGGTCCCGGTGGCGGTCCAGACGAGCGGCGGACGCTCCCGGCCCGTCTCCTTCGTCGCCCTCGCGCCCCTCATCGCCACGTCGCTCGATCCCGGAGGGGCGCTCGCCGGCGACCAGGTGGTGCTCGGCGGCACGGGCTTCGGGGACGGCGCGATCGTCACCGTGGGCGGCGCGCCCGCCCGCGTGATCTCGGCCGCGGCCGGGGAGCTGCGGTTCGAGATGCCCGCGCTCCAGGGTGCGCCCGGGAGCCGGCAGGACGTCGTCGTCTCGGTGGGAAGCCGTCGCACGCAGCCGCTTCCGCTCTACCTCGGCCGGCTCCCCCTCGTCCTGTCGTTCGACCCCGCTCGAGGGGTCGCGGGGGACCTCGTGCGGATCCGGGGGAGAGGCTTCGCTCCGACGGCCGACGGCAACGTCGTCTCGTTCGACGGCGAGCCGGCTCTCGTCCTCGCCGCGAGCCCCGAGGAGATGGCCGTCGTGGTCCCGCCCCTCGCCCGTGCGCAGGCGGAGACGATGGCCCGCGTGGCGGTCCAGGCCGGGGGCAAGACCTCGTCGGAGGGCACGACCTTCCAGGTCCAGAGGCTGATGGAGGGGACCTGGGTGCTCCGCTTCCTCGCGGGACCGGTCGGCGACGGCGGCGGGAAGGGGCAGGCCGTCGTCGCGACCGAGCTCGCGCCGGTGCTGCTCCTGTCGGGCAAGGACGAGGCGCGGTCGGTCGGGGAGCGCGCCTGGCGCCTGGCCTCGGCCCTCAACGGCGTGGCGGACCGGGCGCGCGTGGGCCAGGCCGCGGCCTTCGAGGCGCGCGAGCAGCCCGCCATCGGCGTCGGCGTGGTGGGCGCGCCCGACGTTCTCGTCCGGGTCACGGCCGAGGACGCCGCGGCCTACCAGAGCGCCCCCGGCGCGCCGGCGCGCGTCGCCCCTCCGGCCCCCCTCGAGATCGCCCGGTACTGGGCCGCGCTCCTGGGCGACACGGTCGTCGTCGCGACGAGCGGCGGCAAGCCCGCGGCGCTCGCCGCGGCCAGCCCCGCCGCCGGTGCCGCGCTCGCCCAGCTGCGGGCCGTCCTTCCGTGGCAGTACGGCAGCGGCATCGCGAACGCGCGGGTCGCCGCCGTCCCCGCGGACCTGAGGCGGAGGCTGCGCGACGCGGCGTTCCGCCTGCCTTGAGGCGGGATCGGGTCAGCGACCGAGGGCGAGGCGGTCGGCGAGCGGTCGCGGCAGGCCGGTGTCGAGGATCTTTCTCTGCGCGCGCTCCAGCGGGTACGGCACGCGGTAGACCGTGACGCTGCGGGTGTCGGCGTCGAACATCGCGAACGAGGCCCGCGGGTTACCGTCGCGGGGCTGCCCGATCGAGCCCGGGTTGACGAGGTAGCGGACGCCCGGCTCGAGGCGGAAGCGGAACGAGGGCGCGCGGGTCAGCACGGTCTGGATCGCGTCCGGCGAGAGGCCGAAGATCACCGGGAAGTGCGAGTGGCCGAAGAAGCAGAGGGGGAAGGCCGTCTGCCGGAACACGTTCAGGGCCTCGATCTCCCCGAAGATGTAGGAGTCCTCGTCGATCGGCGTGCCGTGGGCGATGGCGAACGCGCCGTCCACGACCACCGGGCCCTCGGGCAGGGACTTCAGCCAGCGCAGGTTCGACGGGGTCAGCCGATCGCGTGTCCAGACCGCGGCCTGGAGGGCGACCCGGTTGAACATCTCGCCGTTCTCGACGCCCGAGCAGACCTTGTCGTGGTTGCCCCGGATCGCGACCAGCGGATGGAGGGCCCGGACCATGTCGACGGCCTGATTCGGGTTCGCCCCGTAGCCCACGACGTCGCCGAGGACGATCGCCTTGTCCCAGCGCTTGCGCCGGACGTGGTGGAGGACTGCGGTCAGGGCCTCGCGGTTGGAGTGGATGTCCGAGAGGATCAGGTATCTCATCGCCGCGCCGACTTCTTCCCCCGGCCAGGCCCTCCGATCAGCCCCGCGATCCTCTGGGCCACCTCGCGCGCGGTCCCCGCCGAGGCGTCCACCGCCGCGTCGGCCATCCGGTACGAGGGCTCTCGCTCGGCAAGCAAGGCCCGCATTATGTCACGGTTCCCGGCGAGGGGGCGGGAGCCGTCGGCCGGGACACGGGCGAGGATCGTCTCGAGGTCGCAGCGCAGCCAGACCGTGAGCGCGCCCTTCTGCAGAAGCGCGCGCGTCTCGGGGCGGGTGAAGGCCCCGCCTCCCGTGGCCACGACCCGCGCGGGCAGCCGCGACAGGGCGAGCGCCTCCTCCCGCTCCATCTCGCGGAAGGCCGCCTCTCCGTCCTCCCGGAAGATCGCGCCGATCGCCCGCCCGGCCCGCTTCTCGATGCGCCCATCCATGTCCTCGAACTGGTAGCCGAGCCGGCGGGCGAGGATCCGCCCGACCGACGTCTTCCCGGACCCCATGAACCCGACGAGGACGACGCGGTCCGGACGCTCAGGCACGGCCGGTCGCCCGGTCGACCAGGGCGTAGAAGCCCGGGAAGGACACGGCCACGCACTCGGCCCCGTCGACCTCGGTCGTCCCCTGCGCTCCGAGAGCGGCCACCGACAGGGCCATCGCGATGCGGTGGTCCCCGAGAGAGCGCACGCGGGCCCCGCGAAGAGGCGAGCCGCCGTCGACCACGAGGCCGTCCGGCCGCTCCCGGACGCGCGCGCCCAGCGTGGCGAGCCCCTCGGCCAGGGCGGCGATGCGGTCGCTCTCCTTCACCCGGAGCTCGGCGGCCCCCGTCACCGTGAACGGGCCCTCGGCGAAGCAGGCCGCCGCGGCGAGGGCCGGCACCTCGTCGATGAGCGAGGGGACGAGGGCCGGATCGACCGTCGTGCCGCGGAGGCTGGACGAGGACGCGACGATCGACCCCACCGGCTCGGGAAGGGAGGCCTCGAGACGAGCCTCGACGCGGCCTCCCATCTCGCGCAGCACGTCGACGAACGCGGTGCGGGTGGGGGAGAGGAGGACACCGTCGAGCCGGACCTCGGAGTCCGGGAGGACGAGGGCGGCCACGACGAGGAACGCGGCGCTCGAGGCGTCGCCGGGGACGACCACCTCCGTCCCCCGCAGGCGGGCGCCGCCCCGGACCGTGACCGCGAGGCCTTGCCGCTCCACCGCGACGCCGAACGACGGCAGCATCCTCTCGGTGTGGTCGCGGCTCGGCACGGGCTCGCGGACGGTCGTGGCGCCGTCGGCCTGCAGCCCGGCGAGCAGGATCGCCGTCTTCACCTGGGCGCTCGCCACCTTCAGCTCGTGGGCGACACCGCGCAGCCGTCCGCCCTCGATCGTGAGCGGCGGGCGGCCGTCGGTCGTGAGCACGGTCGCGCCCATCGCCCGGAGGGGCGAAGCCACCCGCTCGACCGGACGGCGGCGCAGGGAATCGTCGCCGGTGAGGATCGAGCGGAACGGCCGGCCGGCGAGGGCGCCGGCCAGCATCCGGATCGTGGAGCCCGAGTTCTCCGCGTCGAGGACGCCCGAAGGGGAGCGCCAGGCTTCGACCCCGTCGCCGGCGACCGTCACCGTCGTCCCGTCCCGGCGCGCCTCGACGCCCAGCCCGCCGAGGCAGGCCAGGGTGGAGGCGCAGTCCGCGGCCGTCGAGTAGTTGCGGATCCGCGTCCCGCCTTGGGCCATCGCACCGAGGATGGCCGCCCGGTGGGATATGGACTTGTCGCCCGGGAGGGTGAAGACGCCGCGGAAGAAGGGCGCGCGCTCGATCTGCACGGGCAGCGCGGGATGGTAGCACGCCGCCTTCCGGCTCCCCGAGCCGCTCCTTGACCCTCCCGCGACCCCATGCTAGGTTGCGCCGCAACGACGGCCGTCCAGAGAATTGAAGACGCTCGACTCTCGCCGATGACGAAGGCCTCCGACGACCGGACGGTCACCCTCGACGTCGCCAGCCGGTTCGAGATGCTGGACGTGGTCCAGACCGTCCTCGCGCAGTGCTGCGCCCTCGCCGGCTTCGACGAGGAGGCGGTCCACTACATGTCCGTCGCGGTGCGGGAGTCGGTCGTGAACGCGATCAAGCACGGGAACAAGCAAGACGAGGCGAAGCGCGTCCACGTGCAGTTCACGATCCACGAGCGGGCGCTCGAGGTGCAGGTCCGGGACCAGGGCTCGGGCTTCGACCCCGCGTCGGTGCCCGACCCGCTCGCCCCGGAGAACCTGCTGAAAGCCTACGGCCGGGGCATCTTCTTCATGCGGCAGTTCATGGACGAGGTGACCCACTCCTTCCCGCCGAAGGGGGGCACCGTCGTCCGGATGCTGAAGCGCGTTCCCGCGTAGGGCCGTCCGCCTCTACCGGCCGTTGCGCTTCTCCACCCGCAGCAGCGCGTCGTCCCTCGGCCCCCGCGCGAGGGCGTGCACCTCGAGCTCGCCCACGGCCTCCAGGCGCCCACGCTCGGCAGGCCCGGCGAGGACGAGGACGGGGCCCCCGTTCGTCGCGCTCAGGACCTCGGTCAGGTCGGCCACCTCCCGCACCTTCCCGTCGTTGTAGAAGTAGCCCGCCATCCAGGCGGTCCGCCACGCGCCCCACGCCAGCACCTCTCGGCCCATGGCGGCTCCGAACAGGCGCCGGCCGGACTCGCGCCGGTCGAGGATCGGGGGCGCCGCGACCGCGACGAGGAGGAGGAAGCCGGCCGCACCGACGCGGAGGAGACGGAGGGCGCCCGCGGGATCGACCCCCACCCGCTGCGAGAAGAGGAAGGCGACGGCGAGAGCCCACACGCCGGAGGGGACGACCGAGCGCCAGAGCGGCTCGTCGATGTAGTAGAGCCACGCGGGCAGGGCGGCGGCGAGGGCCGCCCCGAGCACGAGACCGACGACGGCCACGGCTCGGCCCCGGCGGAGACGCTCCGGCGTCGGGCCGTCCCTCGTTAGGCGGTCGGCGGCCCGGCCCATGAGGATGGCGAGCGGCGGCACGCAGGGCAGGATGTAGCCGGGGAGCTTGGAGCCGGCGAGGGAGAAGAAGAGGAGCGGCAGGGCGAGCCAGAGCAGCAGGAGGAGGTCGGCGCGGGAGGTCCGGGGGCCGACGCGGAGGAGAGCCGGCACGGCGAGGCCCGACCAGGGGAAGAGCCCCACGAGGAGCACGGGCAGGTAGTACCAGAGAGGGCCCGGGTGGTGGTGGACGGTCGAGGTGAAGCGCTCGACGTTGTGGTCGAGGATGAACACGTCGAGGAAGTGCCGGCCCTGGTCGCGGAGGATCGCCGCGTACCAGGGCGCGGCCACGACGAGGAACGCCGCGACCGCCGTCGGCGACAGCAGCTCCCGGAGCCGCCGCCACTCGCGACGGCTCGCGAGGTAGCCCCCGAGGACGAGGGCGGGCAGCAGCAGACCGAGCGGCCCCTTGGCGAGCGTGGCGAGGCCCGCTGCCGCGGCAGCGGCCGGGATGGCCAGGCGGCCGGCGATGCCGAGGAGCCGCAGGGCGGCGAGGCCGATGGCCACCGTGACGAGGGCCGCGACGAGCACGTCCATCGCCGCCGCGCGCCCGTAGGCGAACGGCAGGAGCGAGGTCCCGGCGATGAACCCCGCGTGCAGCCCCGCCGCCGACCCGAAGAGCCGGGCCGCGACGAGCGCGGTCGCTCCCACGAGCAGGAGGGCGGCAACGACCGAAGGGACCCGGGCCGCAGCCTCGGTCTCGCCGAGGACCGAGTACGCGGCTCCGGCGAGCCAGTAGTAGAGGGGCGGCTTCTCGATCCACGGCCGGCCCTGGAGGGTGGGCCTGACCCACTCGCCGGCGCGGTGCATCTCGACCGCGACGCGGGCGTAGCGGGGCTCGTCGGGGCCGATGAGCGGAACCGCCCCCAGCCGGAAGGCGAGCAGCGCGAGGACGAGGGCGAAGAGGACCGCCGTCGCGCGGGGGGGCAGGCTCCGCGGCATCGGGGGATCCTATTCCGCCGGCCGAGGCCTGTCATCCCGCCCGGCTCTACCGCCGGCGCGAAAGATAGAGCCTCAGGACGTACCAGAACATGAGGGCCACCGACGCAAAGAGCTCCAGCGAGGCCGCGACGTACCGGTCCTCCGGGTAGTGGTGGAGCACCCTCGACGTGTCGTGGAGGACGGCCCCCCCGGCGAGGGCGATCATGGCGACGGAGAAGAACACTCCCAGCTCGAACCCGCACGCGACCCCCCCCAGGATGAGGGTGAGCCCCACGACCCCGCACCATGCGAGCAGGCCGCCCAGGAAGGAGAAGTCCTTCCGCGTCGAGAACACCACGACCGTGAGGCCGGTGAACCCGAACAGGGTGACGAGTGCCGCGCTCTGGATGACGCCGGGGGCGGCGACCTGCGCGATCAGCAGGAGGGGGACGAAGAGGATCGACTCGGCGATCACGTAGGCGGCGAGAGCCGCGTACTGCGCGGCCGGCGACGCGGTGACGTGAGCGACCCGGGTGGCGACCCAGCTCACCAGGACGAAGCCGCCCAGCACGACGAGCCACGACGTGCCGAGGAGCGCCGCCGCGATCGGGAGCGCGACGCCGGTCGTGAAGTAGGCCGTCTCCAGGAGGGTGAAGGCCAGGATCGCGCCGAAGAGATGCAGGTACGTCTTCGTGATGAAGTCGGCCCGGGCCTCCTCCGACCGCAGCGCCACCGGCCGGCTACGGTCGGAGTATCCGGCCGGGCGCACGCTCACCCGCGAACCGGGTCGGATCGGACGGCTCGGCGTGGACATGGCGGGCTCCTCCTCTTCGCGGACTGCGGGAGGCTCCCTGCAAGCACCCTGCCCGGGATCGGGGCGCTCCCGCGCCGCGAGCGCGACGAAAGCGAGGCGGTTCGGCAGGATTCCGGACGGCCGGGAGAGGCCCGGCTGTCCGATCCGGTGCCGGCGCGCGCGGGGCGGCCGGGCTACAATCCCCCGGTCGGGAGGTCGATCGTGAGCTGGCGGTACCTGGCCGTCGCGACGGAGGCGGTGCTCCGGGCGGGCCGCATCCAGCGCGAGCGCTTCGGGAGCGGCGTCCCCGTCGAGTACAAGGGCGAGATCGACCTCGTCACCGAGGTCGACCGGGCCTGCGAGCTCGCGATCCTCGACGCGATCCGCGCCCGCTACCCTGGCCACGACATCGTGACCGAGGAGACCGACCTCGCCCGCACCGGGGCGCGGCACGTCTGGTTCGTCGACCCCCTCGACGGGACGGTGAACTTCGCGCACTCGTACCCGGTCTTCTGCGCGTCGGTGGCGCTCGCCGTCGACGGCGCGGTGGTGGCGGGGGCGGTCTTCGACCCGGCCCGGGACGAGCTCTTCTCGGCGGAGAGGGGCTCGGGCGCGCACCTGAACGGCCGCCGGCTCCAGGTGACGACCGCGGACGCCCTCATCCGCAGCCTGATCATCACCGGTTTCCCCTACGACCTGCACGAGAAGCTCGAGGAGCGGCTGCGGCCGTTCAACAAGCTGATGGGCCTCGCCCGGGCGGTGCGGCGGGACGGCTCGGCGGCGCTCGACCTCTGCTACGTCGCGGCGGGTCGGGCGGACGGGTTCTGGGAGGTGGTCCTGAAGCCGTGGGACATGCACGCCGGCCGCCTGATCGTCGAGGAAGCCGGCGGCCGGGCGACCCGCCTCGACGGGACCGCGCTCGGCCTCGGTCCCGACGGCGTCGTGGCCACGAACGGCCTCATCCACGACGAGCTCGTCGACGCGCTCCGGGAGGAGCGGCCGGCGCTGGTGTAGCCCAACTGGCAGAGGCAGCCCGCTTAAAACGGGCACAGTCTGGGTTCGAATCCCAGCACCAGCACCAACTGCCGGTCCACGGGGTCCAACGGCGCAGGGGAGCGGCACCGCCGGCCGCTCGACTTACGACGTCTTTCGGGCGCGGTAGGTGACCGAGCGGACCTTTCCCGCCACCTCGGCCGCGCTCACACCCGTGCGGTCGGCGAGCGCCTGCGCTGCTTCGGGAGCGGCGGCCGCCCACTGCGCGAGGCTGTCGACGTCCCGCAGGATCGCGACGTCCCCCAGGCCGGCCGCACGCAGCTCGCCGAAGTAGGCCTCCCGCGGGGCCGCTCCGGCGATGCAGCCCACGTACGCGAGGACGTCGTTCTCGATCGCCGCCGGCAGGCGCCCGTCGAGAACGATGTCCGAGACGACCATGCGGCCGCCCGGCTTGAGGACGCGCGCGATCTCGCGGAAGACGGCCGCCTTGTCAGGCACGAGGTTGATGACGCAATTGCTGGTCACGGCGTCGATCGATGCGTCGTCGACGGGCAGGCGCTCGAGCCGGCCTTCGCGGAACTCGACGTTCGTGTAGCCGCCCTGTGCGGCATTCGTCCGTGCCCGCTCGAGCATCGCGGGCGTCATGTCGACACCGATGACGCGGCCGTTCGGCCCGACCTCCTTCGCAGCGAGGAAGGCGTCGATGCCGCCGCCGGAGCCGAGGTCGAGCACGGTCTCGCCGGCCTGGAGCTCCAGGTGTTGGACCGGAGCCCCGCACCCGAGGCCGAGGTCGGCGCCGTCGGGAACCACCGAGAGCTCCTTGACCTTGTAGCCGAGCCTCACCGAGGAGCTGGGGGCCGTGGCACAGCAGGACGTGGCGGGGGACGGATCGCAGCAGGTTCCGCTCTTGCCCTCCGCGATCTGGCCGTACCTCTCGCGAACCTGCTCGACGACCCTCTCGCTCCGCTCCTTCTCAGTTCCGACCGCAGCATTCGCCGTCACGGCTCCTCCTCGGACCGTCCACCTCGACGGGGAGGTCCTCCAACAGGTGATCGAACGCGCCCGGGCAGCACTCCTCGGTCGCTTCCCGCACCGCCACCAGCAGCTCCCAGAGCGCGGCCAGGACCTCGCGGCCTCGGCCCGGTCCGAGCCGATCCAGGATCCCACCCGCGAACTGCAGGTCCTGCTCCTCCACGCGCCGGGCGTCACGCTCGCCGGCGGCGGTCAGCCTGACCCGAGCCGCGCGGGCGTCGTCGGGATCCGCCTCCCTCGCGACCAGGCGCTCGTCCTCGAGCCGGACGAGGTTGCGGGTGAGGGTGCTGGGGGTGATGCCGAGGCTCCGGGCCAACGCCGCCAATCGCATGGGCCCCGGCCGCAACGCCTCGAGCGTCGCGGCTTGAGCCACGGTGAGCCCGCAGCATTCGACGTCCGCCCGTTCGGCCAGGGAGAAGCGGCGCACGAGGCCGGCGACGAGGGCCCGTAGCCGGATCGCATCGTGGGGAGCGGGACCCTTCATGATTGTATAATACAACTATTCTGCCCATCGTCAAGTCGGGTGGGCGTTCGGACCCGCTCCTGGCCGGTTGGACATTCGCTGCTATATTTCGTCTGATAACGAAATGCAACCCCTCTCTTTGAGCGTCGACCTGCTGAAGGCGATGGCCACCCCGTGCGGCTGCGCATCCTGGCCATGCTGCGCTCGGGCGCTCTTCACCGTGCCGGGCGACAACTGCTACGCTAGGCAGCCGGCGGCTACGCCGGGGCGCGAGAGAGTCGGCGAGAGGTTCCCCAATGCCCGTGAAGATCCCCGACACCCTGCCCGCGATGGGCATCCTGGAGAGCGAGAACATCTTCGTGATGGGGGAGAGCCGGGCCGTCCACCAGGACATCCGCGCCCTCCGGGTGGCGATCCTCAACCTGATGCCGACCAAGATCGTGACCGAGACCCAGCTCCTCCGCCTCCTCGGCAACACGCCCCTCCAGGTCGAGGTCACTCTCCTGCGCATGGAGACGCACGACTCGAGGAATACCCCGGCCGAGCACCTGCTCGAGCACTACTCGTCGTTCGAGGAGGTCAAGGGGGAGAAGTTCGACGGCCTCATCGTCACCGGGGCCCCGGTCGAGCAGATGCCGTTCGAGGACGTCGACTACTGGCACGAGCTCGTCGAGCTCATGGACTGGGCGCGGACGAACGTCTACTCGACCTTCTACATCTGCTGGGGCGCGCAGGCCGGGCTCTACCACTACTACGGCGTGCCGAAGCACGCGCTCCAGCAGAAGATGTTCGGCGTCTTCCCCCACACCGTGAGCGTCCGGTTCGAGCGGCTCGCCCGCGGGTTCGACGACGTCTTCTACGCCCCCCACTCGCGCCACACGGAGGTCCGGCGGGAGGACGTCCTCGCCGTCCCCGAGCTCGTCCTCCTCTCCGAGTCGGAGGAGGCGGGGGTCTACATCGTGCTCTCCGCCGATCGACGGCACGTCTTCGTGACCGGCCACTCCGAGTACGACCCGCTCACCCTGCAGAGTGAGTACGTGCGCGACGTCGGCAAGGGGCTGGAGATCGCCGTCCCGCGGAACTACTACCCGGGCGACGACCCGCGCCGCGAGCCGGTCGTGCGCTGGCGGGGCCACGCGAGCCTGCTCTACGCCAACTGGCTCAACTACTACGTCTACCAGCAGACTCCCTACGACGTGCGGGCGATCCCGGAGGGGGGAGAGGGCGCCTGAGCGGCGTACGGACCGTGGCGGGCCTGCATCGACGCCATGAGCCCCGCGACCGCCGTGCGTTGAGGGACGTGGGGGAAGTGCTAGAGTCCGTCGCGTCCACAGATGGACTCCTCCTTCATACGACCGGGGGCCGACGCCTCGCGCGCGAGACGAGAGGCCGCGTCGGCCCCGAACCGGGGGTGGCGGACCTGGCTCTTCGGCCGGCCCCTGCCCACCGCGGACGCCCCCCACCAGGCGATCGGCAAGGCCGTCGGCCTCGCCGTCTTCTCCTCGGACGCGCTGTCGTCCACCGCCTACGCGACCCAGGAGATCCTCATCATCCTCGCCATGGGGGGCGCGGCCGCCCTCTCCTTCGTGATGCCGATCTCGATCGCGATCGTCGCCCTCCTCGCGATCGTGACCTTCTCGTACGAGCAGACGATCCACGCCTACCCGGGCGGGGGCGGGGCCTACATCGTGGCCCGCGACAACCTCGGCGAGCTGCCGGCGCAGGTCGCCGGGGCCGCGCTCCTCATGGACTACATCCTGACCGTGGCCGTCTCCATCTCCTCCGGCGTGGCCCAGCTCACGTCCGCGTTCCCTGCCCTCTTCCGGCTGCGGGTCGAGATCGCGGTCCTCTTCGTCGCCCTCGTCATGGTCGTGAATCTCCGGGGGGTGAAGGAGTCGGGAGCGATCTTCGCTCTCCCCACCTACTTCTTCGTCGTCGCGATGTACGCGACCGTGGGGACGGGGCTCCTCCGCGGCCTCCTGGGAGAGCTGGGCCCCGTGCCCGACCCCCCGCCGCTCGACATCGCGCCCGTCCGGGCCGTCTCCCTCTTCCTGGTCCTCCACGCCTTCTCGAGCGGCACCACCGCCCTCACCGGGGTGGAGGCGATCTCGAACGGCATCCCGGCGTTCAGGGAGCCCCGGAGCCGCAACGCCGGGATCACCCTCCTGTGGATGTCCGGCATCCTGGCCTCGCTCTTCCTCGGCATCAGCTTCCTGGCCCGGACGATCCACGCGGTGCCCTCCGAGCACGAGACGGTGATCTCCCAGATCGCACGGGTCGCCTTCGGCGGCCGCGGGCCCTTCTACCTGGCCGCGATCGGAGCCACGACCCTCATCCTCGTGATGGCGGCCAACACCGCTTTCGCGGACTTCCCGCGCCTCGCCGCCCTCCAGGCCGCGGACGGCTACCTGCCCCGCCAGCTCACCTACCGCGGCAGCCGCCTCGTGTTCTCGCGCGGCATCGCGATACTGGCCTTCATCGCCTCCCTGCTCGTCGTCGTCTTCCAGGCCAGCGTCAGCGCGCTCATCCCGCTCTACGCGATCGGCGTCTTCCTCTCCTTCACCCTCTCGCAGTCCGGCATGGCCCGCCGCTGGTGGAAGTCGGGCCGCCTGCGGCCCGAGGAGCAGCGGCAGGAGAGGGGCTCCTTCCTGCGGCACGACCCGCGCTGGGCGCTGAAGATGGTGGTCAACGGCTTCGGCGCCTTTCTGACCGCGATCGTGACCGTCGTGTTCGCGGTCACGAAGTTCGAGGACGGGGCGTGGGTGGTGCTGATCGTGATCCCCGCCCTGGTCGTCCTCTTCTTCGCGATCCACCGCCACTACCGCGACCTCGCGCGCCGGCTGTCGCTCGAGCGTTTCGGCCCCCCGCCGCGCGTCGACCGCCACCGCGTGATCCTGCCCATCAGCGGGATCCACCGCGGGGTCGTCGCCGGCCTCACCTACGCGCGGGCGCTGTCGGAGGACGTGACCGCGGTCTACGTCTCGACCGACCCCGCCCAGACGGAGGCGGTGGAGTCGAAGTGGGGGCTGTGGGGCGGGGGAGTTCGGCTCGTGGTCGTGAACTCGCCTTTCCGGCTCCTCGTCGAGCCGCTCGTGGAGTACATCCGTCAGGTGGCGGCGCGCCGGCAGCCGACCGAGGTCATCACCGTGGTGGTCCCGCAGTTCGTGCCACGGCGCCAGTGGCACAATGCCCTGCACGCGCAGACGGCGATGCTGCTGCGGCTGGCCCTCGTCTTCGAGCCGGGCGTGGTCATCACGAGCGTGCCCTACCAGGTGGGCCGCGAGGAGGAGGGGGAGTAGGCGATGAACGTGATCATCGTGGGGTGCGGCCGGGTGGGGGCCGAGCTCGCCCTCTTGCAGAGCCGCCGGGGGCACGAGGTCACCGTGATCGACCACGTCGGCTCCTCCTTCAGCCACCTCGACCCGGCCTACCGCGGGCGGACGATCGAGGCGGAGCCGCTCGCCGAGGGCGTGCTCGAGAAGGCGGGGATCCGGCAGGCCCGGGCCCTGGCCAGCGTCACGAACTCGGATCCCGTCAACGCCGTGGTGGCCCACGTGGCGCGGACGGTCTACGGCGTGCCGAACGTCGTCGCACGCAACTACGACCCCCGGTGGCTCGTCCTCCACGAGGCGATGGGCCTCCTCGCGGTCAGCTCCACGGCCTGGGGCGCACAGAGGACATCGGAGCTCCTCGAGCGGCCGGGCCTGCGGGCCGTCTTCTCGGCCGGGAACGGCGAGGTGGAGCTCTACGAGGTCGCGGTGCCCGAGGCGTGGTCGGGGCGGACGCTCGGCGCGCTCGTGGACGGCCTCCCCTGCGCGCCCGTCTCCCTCACCCACGGCGGCCGGGCGCGCCTGCCCGAGGGCGCGCTGGAGCTGGCGGCGGGAGACGTCGTCCACGTCACGGCGACGCTCGAGGGCGCCGACCTGCTGGCCCGCCGTCTCGAGGCCGAGGGGCCCGGGCGGTGAGGATCCTGATCGCCGGCGGAGGCCGGACGGGGGCGACGCTCGCGTTGACCCTGCACGCCCAGAAGCACGAGGTGCGCCTCGTGGAGCACCGCCCGGGCGTCCTCGCCCACATCCACCGCGAGCTGCCCACCGAGATCATCTACGAGGGGAACCCGAACGACCCCCGCACGCTCGAGTTCGCACGCATCGCCGACGCCCAGGTCCTCGTCGCCTCGATGGCGAGCGACGCCGAGAACCTCGCCCTGTGCTTCATCGCCCGCGAGCACTTCAAGGTGCCGCGCACCATCGCCACCATCAACGACCCCCGCTTCGCCTGGCTCTTCGGCCCCCGCTTCCACGTCGACGTGGCCGTGAACCAGGCCGACATCCTGGCCGGCCTCATCGAGCAGGAGCTGTCGGTGGGCGACATGATGACGCTCCTCAAGCTGCGCAAGGGCGCCTACTCGCTCGTGAGCGAGACGCTGCCCGCGGGCGCGCCGGCCGTCGGGCGGGCGCTCCGCGAGCTCGCGTTCCCGCGCCACGCGGTCGTGTGCGCCGTCCTCCGGCGCAACGACGTGGTGATCCCCCGCGGCGACGTGCGCTTCGAGGCGGGGGACGAGGTCCTGGCCCTCGTCGACGAGGCCTCGGCGCCCGAGCTGGCCGCCCTCTTCGGCGCACCCGGGGGCGCCCCCGGCGGATAGCGCTCGGCGGCCTCGGCCCTGTGGCATCATTCGCCGAGGCCATGCTCGACAGGGTGCCCGTCGCTCCGCTCGCCCCCGGCCCGATCCGTCTCCACGCTGCCTACCGCTCGGCCGAGTCCCTCCTCCGCGAGCTGTCGCGGGCGCTCAACCAGGGCCAGGCTCTCCTGAAGGCCGACAGCGGCCTGCCCGCCGGCACGCACATCGTCCTCATCCTGACCGCCGGAGCCCTCAGCGCCCCGATCGAGGTGGAGGGGGTGGTCACGTCCTGCCGGCCGCGCGGGAACAAGATGGCGATGACGCTGCGGTACCACTTCGACCCGGAGCCGCACCGCGCCCGCCTGCGCGAGGCGCTCGCGGAGCTGCGGCGAACGACGCGCAACCCGCGACGCGAGCTCCGTGTGCCCCTCGCCCTGCGCGCCGAGGCCACCGCACTCGTGCGAGGGCTCTCGGCCACGGTCAGCAACGCGAGCCGGGCCGGAGCGCGGCTCGAGCTGGTCGGCCGCCGCCTGCCCCCCGTCGAGTCCGGGGACCGCCTCGAGCTGACGCTCGCGGGCAGCCGGCCGGGCAGCCGCCGTCCCGCCCGCCTGGTCCTCGAAGCGATGTGGGTCGGCACGCAGCGGCGCTCGAGCGGAACGAAGCGGCAGGAGGTCGGGGGGCGCTTCCTCGGCCTCTCGCCGACCCTCAGACAGCGCATTCTCGCCATCCTCCGGTTCGACGACGCGAGGCCGGCCCTCCGCCTCGTCCGCCTCCGGAAGCGCCAATCCGATTCGCCCAAACAGGGCAAATGATCTATTGATCGGCCGCCTCCCCGGAGGCTAGCCTGTCGCGTCGGGCGGGGGATCGGCTCCTGCCGACGGATCGAGGTCCATGACCGGGGAAGGCTCCTTCAAGGCGAGAGCGACGAGAAGGGCGGCCGGCGGAGAGCCACGGATCGCCGCCTTATGGCTCGCGGCCTTGGCGCTCGCGGCGGTGCCGGGCCGTCCGGCTCTCGCCCAGGAGACCTCCGACTGCCTGGCCTGCCACGGCCAGAAGGACTTCACCGCCGAGCGCAAGGGGCGCACGGTCTCGCTCTACATCTCCGAGAAGGCCTTCGCCGCCTCCGTCCACGGCGGCCTGAGCTGCGTCCATTGCCACGCCGAGCTCCAGGGGAAGGAGCTGCCGCACGACGCGCCGCTCCAGAAGGTCGACTGCGGCGCCTGCCACGAGGCGGAGGCGAAGCAGCACGCGGCGTCGCTCCACGGCCGCGCGCTGAAGCGCGGCGACGCCCTCGCCCCCACCTGCTCGTCCTGCCACGGGACGCACGACATCCGGAAGGCGAAGGACCCCGCCTCGCCGGTCTCCCCGCTGAAGGTGCCCTTCACCTGCGGCAAGTGCCACCAGGAAGGCACGACGGTCATGCGGGAGCGCACCATCCACCAGGACCACATCCTCGAGAACTACTCGGAGTCGATCCACGGCGAGGGGCTGCTCAAGAAGGGCCTCGTGGTCGCCGCGAACTGCGCCTCCTGCCACACCGCCCACAACATCCTGCCCCACACCGACCCCGCCTCCTCGATCGCGCGCGGGAACATCGCGCGCACCTGCACCACCTGCCACGCGCGCATCGAGGACGTGCACCGCAAGATCATCAAGGGGGAGCTCTGGGAGAAGGAAGCCCACGTCCTCCCCGCGTGCATCGATTGCCACCAGCCCCACAAAGTGCGGAAGGTCTTCTACAGCCAGGGCATGGCGGACGCGGACTGCCTGAAGTGCCACGGGAGCGGGAGCCTCAAGGCCCAGGACGGCCGCTCCATGGCGGTGGACGCCCGCGACCTCCAGCACTCCCGGCACGCGAAGGTCGCCTGCTCGCAGTGCCACTCCGGGGTCAACGTCTCGCACCGCCGGCCGTGCGAGACGATCGCCACCAAGGTCGACTGCGGGGCCTGCCACACCGAGATCGCGCAGCAGTACGCCCGCAGCCAGCACGGCAAGCTCCTCCTCGACGGCGACCCGAACGCCCCCTCGTGCAAGGAGTGCCACGGGACGCACGGGGTCGAGGGGAGGCTCCAGGGCAGCTCGCCCACCTTCGCCACGAACGTCCCCCGCCTCTGCGCCCGTTGCCACCGCGAGGGCGAGAGGGCGGCGGTCCGCTACAAGGGCCCCGAGCACGGGATCATCGAGGCCTACACCGAGAGCATCCACGGCAAGGGGCTGCTGAAGAGCGGCCTCACCGTGACCGCGACCTGCACGAGCTGCCACACCGCGCACGGTGTCCTGCCCCGCACCGACCCCGCGTCGAGCGTCAACCGGGCGAACGTGCCCGAGACCTGCGGCCGCTGCCACCACGGCATCCAGGAGGAGTTCGAGACGAGCGTCCACCACGAGATGGTGGGCAAGACCGACAAGGAGCTGCCGGTCTGCAACGACTGCCACAGCGCGCACACGATCCGCCGGGCCGACGCCGAAGGCTTCAAGCTGGACATCATGCAGAAGTGCGGCCGCTGCCACGGCGAGATCGCGAAGACCTACTTCGAGACCTACCACGGCAAGGTCACCCAGCTCGGCTACACGAAGACCGCGAAGTGCTACGACTGCCACGGCGCGCACGACATCCGCAAGGTCACCGACCCCCGCTCGCACCTCTCGCGCGAGAACGTGGTCGCCACCTGCCAGAAGTGCCACCCGGGGGCGACTCGCCGCTTCGCCGGGTACCTGAGCCACGCCACGCACCACGACCCGAGGAAGTACCCGTGGCTCTTCTGGACCTTCTGGGGCATGACCGGCCTGCTCGTCGGCACGTTCGTGGTGGGCGGGGCGCACACCCTCCTCTGGCTGCCTCGGGCGCTCCAGATGCGCCGTGAGCTCCGGGAGGCCGAGGAGGCCGAGGAACGGGAGCACGCGGCCGGACACACGCCGGAGGAGCGGGGGTAGCGGGATGGAAGGCGGCGCGCAGACGAAGGCTCTCCAGTTCCAGCGCTTCACGCGCCTCAACCGCACCCTCCACGCCCTCATGATCGTGAGCTTCATCTCGCTGGCCCTCACCGGGATGACCCTCAAGTTCTCTTACACGGGCTGGGCGGCTTTCCTCTCGCGTCGGCTCGGGGGCTTCGAGAGCGCGGGCTTCATCCACCGGGCGGCGGCCACGCTCATGTTCTCCCTCTTCGCGACGCACCTCTGGGACGTGAACCGCGCGAGGAAGCGGGAGTACGGCGGCTCGTTCCTGAGGTTGATCCTCGGGCCCGACTCGCTCCTCTTCGCGAGGCGGGACCTCCTGGAGTTCGTGGCCAGCCTCCAGTGGTTCGTGGGCACGGGGCCGCGGCCGCGCTACGGCCGCTGGACCTACTGGGAGAAGTTCGACTACTTCGCCGTCTTCTGGGGCATCTTCGTGATCGGGTCGACGGGGCTCATGCTCTGGTTCCCGGTCTTCTTCACGAGGCTCCTGCCCGGGTGGCTCATCAACGTGGCCACGATCATCCACTCGGACGAGGCCCTGCTCGCCACCGGCTTCATCTTCACCGTCCACTTCTTCAACACCCACCTCCGGCCCGAGAAGTTCCCGATGGACATCGTCGTGTTCACGGGCCGGATGCCGGTCGCGGAGCTCAAGCGGGACAAGCCGGCCGAGTACGAGGCGCTCGTCGCGGCGGGCCGGCTGGAGGAGAACCTGGTCGAGCCCTACCAGCCGGTGGTCGTCCGGACGATCCGCGCCTTCGCCTGGACGGCGCTCGGGATCGGTACCCTCATGGTGCTGTGGATCGTCTACGCGATGCTCTTCGCGTACCGGTAGACCCGCGGGCGCGGACCGAGTCGCCCCGGCCGCTCGGGCCGCAGGGCGCGGGCGTCAGCCGACGCGCCCCCGCGTCGCGATCGGCCGAGCCTGCGGCGAATCCCTCACGTTCGGCCGGTCGTCCCGCCCGCCCGTGGGCGGCCACGACGTTAGAGACGCGCCGCCTGCCGATCGTCTCGGCTACTTGCCGGGGACGGGCAGCGTCGCGATCGCGGTCTGCTCGAAGGTGACGAACCAGTAGATCCCGGCCAGGAGCAGAGCGGCGACGACGCCGGCCACGGGCAGGAAGAGCTTCTGCCTCCGGGCGAGCGCGGCCGGGTCGGGGGCGGGGTGGGCGAGGCCGGCCTTGATCCGCTCGAGCTCGAGCGGGTGCTCGTCCGCCATCTCGTCCTCGGTCATCGAGCCGGTCAGCATTGCCCGGTTGAGGTGCCGGAGGTGGACCGAGTAGAAGTGCCAGACGAGAACGGCGAGGATGGCGAGGACCGCCTCCCCTCCGTGGACGACCTGGGCGGCCGGGATCCACTGGCCGGGCAGGAAGCGGGCGGTGGCGACCGGGTTCCAGAGCATGAAGCCGGTGGCGATCATGACGATCGTGCCCCAGACGAGCGACCAGTACTCGACCTTCTCCTCCCACGTGTAGCGGTCGGTGCGCGGCCGCTCGGCCGCCAGGCCGAGGTTGTAGCGGACGGCCCCGAGCGCGTCCACCACGTCTTGGTAGCGCGGCAGCATGCTGAGCGACACGCGGCGCACGAGGAGGCGGTGGGCCACCGCGAGCAGGTGGTACACCGTCACCAGCATGAGCACGGTGGCCGCGGCGCGGTGGACGACCCGCACCGCCTCGAGCCCGCCCAGGAGGTCGATGAGGTCGTCCAGGTAGCGGTTGTTCCGGTAGATGTACCTCTGGGGGAGGCCGGTCAGGGCGAGGACCAGGAACGACGCCGCCATGACCGCGTGCTGGACGCGGTCGGAGAGCGTGAAGCGTTCGTAGGTCGGCGGGGGCTCGAAAGTGTCGGGGGCGCTCACGAGGGCTCCACCCGGTGTCGGCGGTCGAGGTGCCGCCGGCGGTCGACGCGGCGGCGGACGTAGTCGCTCCCGACGAAGAGCACCATCCCGCCCACGACCCCGGGGATGAGGACCGCGTAGGCGAGGCGGGCCCAATAGACGGCCGGGGCGCGGTCGCGGGTCGGGACGTAGTGGCTGAGCCACGCGTCCGGGAAGTTCGTGGTCGCGTCCGGATGGCACTTCTGGCACGTCCGGAGCAGGTTGGCCTTCACCTGCAGGCCCCTCCCGGGGTCGTCCTTGCGCGCGATGTCGTGGATCCCGTGGCAGTCGTAGCAGACCGGCTTGTTCGTCACCTGGTCGGGATGCCGGCGCTGGAAGAGGGTCACCGTGGAGCCGTGGAAGTCGGCCACGTAGGTCCGCAGGACCTGCGTCGAGAGCCCGTACTTCGCCATCTTCCGCGGGTCGGTGTGGCAGTCGGCGCACAGACGCGGCGAGGCGAGCCGAAACGCCGTCGTCCGGGGGTCGGCGATGTCGTGGACGCCGTGGCAGTCGATGCAGGTCGGGACGTCGGGGTTGCCGTCGACGAGAGCGCGGCCGTGGACGCTCTCGCGGTACTTCCTCTGGATCTCGCCGTGGCAGCGCGCACAGGTCTGCGGGATGCCCAGCCGGCCTTCCGGCAGGAGCTTCCCGTCGTCACCGGTGATCTTCCTCTGCCGGTGCGGGTCGTGGCAGTCGGAGCAGACGGCGGCGTTCTTGTTGCCGGCCGCGATCGTCTTGATGTGCACGCCGTCGAGCTGCTTCTTGAACTGGTCCTCGTGGCAGGCCTGGCAGGAGGTGTAGTGGGAGAGGGTGTAGTCGCGGAGAGAGCCCGCCTTCACCTCCGGGTGCGGGTACGTCTCGTGCCCCGCGTGGCAGTCGGCGCAGCTCGCGCCCATCGTCCCGTGCACGCTCGCCGCCCAGGCCTCGCGGTCGATCGTGACGTCGCGGGAGGAGCCGTCCTTGAAGGCGACCGTCGAGCCCGGCTGGCCGTGGCAGTCGAGGCACTCCTGGGCGCCGGAAGGCGCGCCCAGGAGCACGAGAGCCGATCCCAGGAGGAGCAGGCGGCCGAGGCGGAGACGCTTCATCGAGGACCTCCCGGGGTCGGCTCGAGGCGGGGTTTCCAGGTCTACTTCATCGTGGCCATGTAGGCCACGAGGTTATCGAGGTCCTTGTCCGTGATCTTGTCCGGCCCGTAGGCGGGCATGATCCCCTTCTTGCTCTTCTTGGTGATCATGTCCTTCGGGGTGCGGACCCACGCCTTGAGTTCGTCGGCGGTGTTGTCGGCTCCTGCCTTTGCGAGCGGGTTCTTCACGTCGGTGTGACAGCTTTTGCAGGCGGGTTTGGCTCCGTCGAACACTGTCTTCCCTGCGGTGGCGTCGGCGGCGAAGGCCGAGGCGGCGAAGCTGACGGCCAGGATCGCGACGGCGAGGATCGAGACACGACGCATCGGGCAACCTCCTGTGATCGTTCCGAACGTTTGCGTACGCCTGACTCCTTCATTCTCTTCACGGGCTGGCCGCGGCGCAAGTGCCTCAGATCGTGAGAGATGTGAGCCGTATGCATCATGCTGGTCGCTGTGACTTCGACCCGAGGCCCAGGGCAGGAGGGATCCGGGTTCGTCCTCGTCGCCCAGCCGGAGCGGATGGTGACTTGCCTATCTCTTGTCCCTTCTGCTCGTTACGGACGTAATACCCAGAGCCTAGGCCATTGAAGCATCTGCTTCATTTGAACGTCAAGAAAGGAAAAGTACTCTTGCCGGCGTGAAGAAGACCGATGCGGCCGACGCGGAGCCGGTCGGGACCCAGTTCCTGACCCGGTCGGAGGTCTCGAAGCTGCTGGGCGTGTCGCCGAACACCGTGACGCGCTGGGCGCGCGAGGGCCGGCTGCCCTGCCAGGTCACCCTTGGCGGGCACCACCGGTTCGACCGCGAGCTCGTCGAGCAGCTCAAGAAGAGCCTCTACCGGGCAGGGGGGCGAACCGAGTGAGTCGGCGGTCGCCGTATGAGGCGTTCTGGATTCATACCGGCGCGAGGCCCGCGGGCCGATGCGCCATTCCGGATGACGGCCGCGTGACGACCGCCGCCTCCACTCGCGAGTGGCCGGCGGTCGTGAAGACGCGTACGGCGGGGACAGCGGCGCCGGCCGTGTTGGCGCCAGGAGGACTGAATGCGTAAGAGAGGGTGGATCCTGCTAGCCGCGCCGGTCGGGCTAGCGCTCTTGCTGGGAGCAGCCAGCTTCGGGGGGGCGCAGACGGCGAAGGCTCCCGAAGCGGCTGTGGCCCAGCCGGCCGCCCCGGCCGACTACGTGGGCATGGACACCTGCGTCCAGTGTCACGAGGACCAGGTGAAGGCGTTCAAGACGACCCCCCACGCGGCCAGCTCGAAGGGCTGCGAGGGCTGCCACGGCCCCGGCAAGGCGCACGTGGAGGGCGGCGGCGACAAGACGAAGATCAAGGTCTTCTCCACCATGAGCGCCCTCGACTCCTCGTCGACCTGCATGGAGTGCCACAACAAGGGCAACCAGAAGCACTGGGTGGGATCCATGCACGACTCCCGGAAGCTGGCCTGCACGCAGTGCCACGACCCGCACCCGAAGGGCCCCGCCCCGGCGGCGCTCCTCAAGGCGCCGCAGATGATCCTGTGCACGAGCTGCCACCTGCAGAAGAAGGCCCAGCTCCTCCGCCCGGGCCACATGCCGCTCCGCGAGGGCAAGCTCCAGTGCACGAGCTGCCACAACCCGCACGGCACGCCGAACGAGCGGATGCTGTGGCAGACCTCGGTCAACCAGAACTGCTACACCTGCCACGCCGAGAAGCGCGGGCCATTCCTCTGGGAGCACGCGCCGGTCCGCGAGAGCTGCCTCAACTGCCACGACCCCCACGGCTCGATCAACGAGAAGATGCTGAAGGTGAAGGTGCCCCTCCTCTGCCAGCAGTGCCACCAGACCTCCAGCCACCCCGGCCCGGCCTATCCCGCGCAGTCGCGGTACGCCTTCAACCAGGGCTGCCTGCACTGCCACCCCATGATCCACGGGTCGGTCCACCCGTCGGGCAACCGGTTCTTCAGGTGAGGCGAGGAGAACGACCATGACAAGGATGAACGTCGTTCGCCCTCTCGCCGTCGCCGCCGTCCTCTCCGCGGCCGCCCTTCCCGCTTCCGCCCAGTGGGGGCCGGCCGAGGAGCAGAACTGCTTCCTGAACGGCAACACCGGCAGCATCACCCTCTCCGCCCAGGGCGGAAACGGTCTCGAGGACTCCTCGAAGCTGCAGGAGTACGAGACGATCCCCAAGGGCGTCTTCGTTCCCTGCGCCCTCTTCGGCTGGAAGAACGACAAGGACTTCTTCATCGACGCGAAGGGCACGAAGCTCGGCCTCGAGGACCAGTTCGCCTCCGTGATGGCCGGCAAGGAGCACGGCTTCAAGCTGTTCGGCATCTGGGACCAGAACCCCAACTGGAAGTCGAACACCGCCCAGACGCCTTTCAGCGAGACGATCTCCGGCGACACGGCCACCCTCCACGTGCCGGACGGGATGCGGCAGGCGCTGCAGAACATCTACACCCCGTGGGTCGCGCCCACGGCCAACAACCCCTCTGGTGTCGGCAGCTCCCCGGCCAATCCGACCGTCCCCGGCTACTTCGCCGTGGAGCCCTGGGTCACCGGGGCCCCCACCTTCGACCTGGGCTACGTTCGGAAGACCGGCAAGGCCGGGCTCGACATCCCGCTGGGCAAGGACTTCGTGTTCAACGCCAGCTACTCCCACGAGACGCGCAACGGCAACAAGAACACGACCTTCTACGGCGGCTCGGCGAACTACGAGGTGGCGACCCCGGTCGACTTCAAGACCGAGGACTTCAAGTTCGGCGGCGACTACCACAAGGGCAACCTCTTCGCGAACGTGACCGCCGACTTCAACAACTTCACGAACGAGGTCCAGTACGCCGAGATCGACAACCCGGAGCGCCTCCAGCTCAAGAACCCGAACTACCCGAACGCGCGGACGGTCTACAACGACGCGTCCTTCTTCCGCCTCTGGCTGCCCCCCGACAACAAGGCCTACCAGATCGACTTCACGGCCGGCTACAGCATGCCCGCGCACCACAAGCTCACGGCCTCCCTCTCGACCGGCCAGATGACGATGGACCACGAGATGCTCGACCTCTCGACGAACCCCAACATCGGCACCCAGCCCATCAACCCGGCCTTCTCGGTCCACTCGCCCTACCCGAGCGTCGAGGCGAAGTACGACACCTTCATGCTCAACTTCCGCTTCACCGGCGACCCGAGCCCGTACTTCGGCTACCAGGCCTCCTACCGCAAGTTCGAGATGAAGGACAAGACGCAGGAGTACGAGTTCCTGAGCACGGTCCGCGGCGACGTCGGCGCGACCCAGCTGAATCCGAACGGGACCGGCGAGTCCGGCCCCCTCATCCGCGACCACTTCGGCTGGTCCGTCGAGACCCTCCGCGGCGAGGTCCACGCGTTCCCCGTCCGCGGCCTGCGCCTCTCCGTGAGCTACAACCAGGACAATCGGAAGTTCGACGCCGGCCCGTACGAAGACCTCACCGACAAGAATATCGGCGTCAACGCCGAGTGGGGCTGGAAGTGGGTCGCCCTCCACGGCGGCTTCAACAGCTTCAAGCGCGATCCGGGCGTGCAGCGCGACGCACCCATCTGGGAGGGCGCGACCTTCACCGATACCGCCCAGCGCAACCGGAACACCTGGAACGCGCTCGTCACCCTGACCCCGATCGAGAAGATCGCGATCTCCTTCAACGCGGTCACGCAGAAGAACGACTTCCCGAGCTCGGTCACCGGCCTCCTCGACCAGACGTTCGACACCTACAGCGTCGACTTCACGTACAGCCCGAGTGCCAAGCTCAACCTGAACGCCGGCTACTCCTACGAGAAGTACTACTTCAACATGGAGGCCGCCTACATCCCGCGCGGCCTGAACCCGCCGTACGACCCGGCCAACCTGTGGATGAACGCGACCACGGACAAGGTCGACACCTTCCGCGCCGGCCTGTCCTGGGTCCTCGTACCGGAGAAGTTCGACTTCGACGCGACACTCGACTACACGAAGCCCCGCAGCGACTCGCAGTACAATTTCGCACTGCCCGGCACGCCCATCGGCGGGCTCAACGAGGCGAACGGCGTCTTCCCGGCGAACGTGCCGCCGCTCCCCGGCTTCCCGCCCTTCTCGTTCAGCAGCTTCCCGCTCGTCAGCAAGGAGTTCATCATGGCGAAGCTCCGCCTGGCCTACCACATCAGCAAGAACCTGGCGGTGAGCGCGATGTACTGGAAGCAGAAGTACGACAACACGGACTGGCAGACGGACCTGATGCAGCCGTACATGGGCCACGTGGATCCCGGGGCGAACCGCTGGTTCTTCCTCGGTGCCCGCGTCCCGAGCTACGACGCCAACATCATCCGGGCTTCACTGACGTACACCTTCTAGCCCTCGACGAATCGACCGTCGTGCCACGGCCCGCGCCCCCCGGGGGCGCGGGCCGCGGCGTCTGCCGGTGGGATCGCCGAGTCGTGGGTCGGGTTTCGAGGCCGGTGTGCGCCTGATCCACCGGATGAAACATCCGCTCCATGTTTCCGGGGCAAACCGCTCAAGTATCCTATCTGGCGTGAGGACCACAGTGGACGTGGCCGCCCCTGAGGTCGCCGCGACCGAGTTTCTGACCCGGTCGGAGGTTTCGAAGCTGCTCGGCGTCTCCCCGAACACGGTGACGCGATGGGCGCGCGAGGGCCGTCTGCCCTGCCAGGTCACCCTGGGTGGGCACCACCGGTTCGACCGCGAGCTCGTCGAGCGGCTCCGCAAGAGCCTCTACCGCGCCGGAACCAGACTCGAGTAAGTCGGCGACCTGTCGCGCGAAAACCCACCGGCCGCTCGTGCGATCGGCAGGGGGGTTGCTGTCCTCCTCCCCACAGGCTCCCTCGCCAGCGAGTCCTGCTCTCTCCTCTCCGGGTCTTCGCGCGGGGTCCTTGCCCTCAAGCAAGAACGCCAGACCGACCAAGTGGCTCGATCTCTTTGTAATCATCGATGCGTTCGGATGGCTTCCTCCCGCCCGCAGAGCAGGAGGGAGACCGGGACGAGAACCCCCGTACGTCTGACTCGGTCAGATCGGTGACCTCAAGCGTCTTGAGTGTCTCACGAGCGCACACCACACGGGCGTGCGAGGAAAGGTCCAGCTCGGTGAAGAGGGCGGCTCCGGGGCGCCGACTCGGTGGGCGGCGGCGGGGCAGCAGAGCCGGGGGGCGAGGAACGACGGAGGCCACATGCGTCAGACGCCGGAGGCTCCGGAGTCGAGGAGGCCTCGGCGATGACCCACGCTCTTGACTGTCGGGCGCCCGGGGCGCAAGGTAGTGCCGGAGCCCTCCTCCATGGCCTCGCGGAAGGGAAAGGCGAACGGCGCCCGGTCGCGGCGCGCCCGCGGTACGAGGGGCGCCTTCGCCCGCCTCAGCCGGCCAGTCGGCCGGCCCGAGGCACATCTGGCTTCGGCGACCGCGGTGGCGGCCGAGGCGCTGCGCACGGGCGTCCTGCCGACCGGCCGGCGCCGACGTGAAGCCATCCCGCGCGAGGGCGTCACGATGCGCGTCGGGGACCCAGACGACGACAGCCTGGCCAACGAGTACGTCGGCGAGGACGTCCCGGGGGGCAGCACGCCGACCCCCGACCAGAGCAACGTGGACGAGATCGGCCGGGCCTACGGCGTCCAGGAGGAGGACAACGGCACCCTGCGCACGAGCCGCGAGGTGCTGGGGCGGCGCGACCGCCGCCGGCCGGAGCTGCAGCCTCCGGGTCGCTCCCGGTCGTAGGCCGAGCGATCGCCGGCGGGTCGGGACCGGAGCGGATTGGACTGCTCGCGCCCTCCCGGGCCAGAATCGCCCGCACCCATGGCGATCGACCTGCGGCGGGCGCTCGACGAGGCGACGGCCGCGGCGCGCAAGGCGGGCGAGATCCTCCGCGCCGACCTCCACCGCGCGGGGGGCCCGCGGGGCGAGGTGGACAAGGCCGAGGCCGACACGGAGGCCGAGCGCCTCGTCCGCGGCTGGCTGCTCGGCGCCTTCATGGGCTACGGGTTCGTCGGCGAGGAGACGGGGCGGGTCGCCGCGCACCCCGGCCAGCCGGTGTGGCTCGTCGACCCGAACGACGGGACCCGCGACTACCTGAAGGGCCGGAGGGGAAGCGCGGTGTCGATCGGGCTCGTCGTCGGCGGCGTGCCCCGCCTAGGGGTCGTCTATGCCTTCGCCTACCCGGACGACGCCGGCGACCTCTTCGCCTGGGCGGAGGGCTGCGGCCCCGTGACGCGCAACGGCCAACCGGTCGAGCCGTCCCTTCCCGACGCCCTCGGGCCGCACGACGTCGTGCTCGTCTCGAGCTCCGGCGACTCGGACCCCACCGGGAACCTCGCCTGCACGTCGCCCGCCCGCTTCCGCACGCTCCCGAGCATCGCGCACCGCCTCGCCCTCGTGGCGGCGGGCGAGGCCGCCGCCACGGCGTCCCTCCACTGGCCCTCGGCCTGGGACTACGGAGCGGGGCACGCCCTGCTGCGGGGAGCGGGCGCGGTCCTCGTCGACGAGCAGGGTCGGGAGGTCTCCTACGGCGTGCCCGGCGGCGGCCGCTGTCTCTGCGCGTTCGGCGGCAGGCCGCGCGTCGTCCAGGCGTTGATCAAACGGCCCTGGCACACCCTCGGCATGAACCCCGACGCGGAGGGGGATGATGATCTTCCCCTGCGCCTGCCGGTCGGCCGGGCCGTCTCCGACCCCGGGCGGCTCTCCCGCGCGCAGGGCGCCCTCTTCGGGCAGGTGGCGGGGGACAGCCTCGGGGGCCTCGTCGAGTTCCAGGCCGGCGAGTCGATCCGTCGGAGCTACCCGGACGGGCCGCGCCGCCTCATGGACGGCGGCCACTGGGACATCCTCGCCGGCCAGCCCACCGACGACTCCGAGATGGCGCTCGCCCTCGCGCGCTCGATCGCGTCGCGCGGCAGCTTCGAGCGCGAGGCCGCCCACGCCGCCTACCGCGCCTGGCTCCGCTCTTCGCCCTTCGACGTCGGGGGCACCGTCGGCGCGGCCCTCCGCGACCATCCGAACCCGGCGAGCCAGGCGAACGGCTCGCTCATGCGCGCGAGCCCGCTCGGGGTATACGCCCACGCCCTCGATGCGCCGCTCGCCGCCGAGCTGGCGCGCCAGGACAGCAGCCTGACCCACCCCAACCCTGTCTGCGGCGACGCGGTCGCGGCCTTCGTCGTGGCGGTGGCGCACGCGGTCCGGGAGGGCGACGGCCCCGAGGCCGCGTGGCGTGCGGCCTCGGCGTGGGCCGAGGACGCGGGCGCGGTGCGACCGGTCCGCGAGGCGCTCGAGGCCGCCGCCCGAGAGCCGCCGACGTGCGACCGGGGCTCGGAGGGCTGGGTCAAGGTCGCCCTGCAGAACGCCTTCCACGAGCTCCTCCGCGCGCGGAGCCTGGAGGACGGCATCGTGGCCACGGTGTGGCGGGGAGGCGACACCGACACCAACGCCGCGATCGCGGGGGCGCTTCTCGGGGCCGTCCACGGACGCGAGGCGGTGCCCGCCCAGTGGCGGTCGATGATCCTGAGCTGCCGGCCGCTCGCGCCCCGGGCGCGCCGTCCGCGGCCGCGTGCTTTCTGGCCGACCGACGTGATGGAGATCGCCGAGACGCTGCTCCTGGCGGGAGAGCACGGCCCGAGGGGGGGCGTCGGCGTGGGGAGAGGGGCCCCTTGAGGGCCGGGAGGGGATGATGAAGCGGGCATTGGCAGTGGCGGGGGTCTTCCTTGCCGGCGTGGCGGCCGGGTCTTCGACCGTGATGGTGAAGGCGGCGCCGGCGCGCCGGTACATCAACCTGCCCGGGCGGCCGATCGCGGCGCCGTTCAGCGACGGCGTCCTGGTCGGGGACACGCTCTACCTGGCGGGCCGGATCGGCCTCGACGCCTCCGGCAAGCCGCCCGCCGACCCCGCCGCCGAGGCGCGGCTGGCCCTCGACGGGATCAAGACCGTGCTCGGGGAGGCGGGCATGACCACGGCGGACGTCGTGTCCGTGCAGGTCTTCTGCACCGACCTCTCGCTGTTCGAGACGTGGAACGGGGTCTACCGCGGGTACTTCGGCCAGGACCTGCCGGCGCGGGCCTTCATCGGCGTGGCCTCGCTCCTCCGCGGCGGGCGCTTCGAGATCCAGGCGGTCGCGGTGAAGCGCTGAGCCGGGCCTAGACGCTCGGGGGCTCCATGCCGTAGGCCGTCCACTCCTCGCGCGCCGGGCCGCAGACGCCGGGGACCTTGAGCCCGGCCTGGCGCATGAGGACCGTCATCTGGCCGCGGTGGTGCGCCTGGTGGACGATCAGCACCTGGAGGGTCATGCCACGAGGCCACCTCTCCCCGTACATCTCGTCCTCGACCTCGAGCGTCGCGTCGCTCCAGGCCGAGACGCCTTGCGCCACCGCCTTCGAAGCCGCCTCGTACGCGGCCACGATCGCCGCCGCCGACGCCGGGGGCGCGCTCTCGGTGCCGGGCCCGCCGATCGTGAGGCCGGTCCGCTCCATCATCTCGCCGAGGGACGCCGCGACGTGCCACGCCAGGCGACCGAGCGTCCGGTGGCCGGGCGCCACGGCCTGGCTGAGCGAGGCGTCCGTGAGCGTCTCGAGGACCTTGCGCGTCGAGAGGCTCTCCTGCTGCCACGCCTTCTCGAAGTCCGCCGTCCGCCTGAACATGCCTCACCTCCGCGATGCCCGCGGAGCGTAGCATGCCCGGCAACGCGAGCGGCCGCCCTCGGAGGCTGGGCGGCCGCCGGCCACAGGGGTCAGGCTCTCACCAGAGGGGAGGCTGGGCGAAGCCGGGCTCGGCGTGCTCGCGCTCCCACAGGCGGTCGCGGGACGGCACCCGCCGGGGCAGGACACCGAGGGCGACGAGGGTCGGGCGGTACTCGTAGCGGAGGGTGATCCGCTCGCTCGGCTCGGTCTCGGGGTCGAAGCTCACGAGGACGACCTCGTCCGGCGTGCGCTCTCCCCAGCCCGTTCCCGGATAGGCGCGGGCTTGCGCGCCGCTGGGGAGAGGCGCCCCGGCGGTGGCTGCGTCGTGGGAGGGCTCCTCCGCGCCCTTACCGCGGGAGTCGTCCCCTTCGCTCTCGATCGGCCGGGGACGGGACGGCGCCTCCACGTGCGGGATCATCCGGACGAAGGGGCGCCGCTCGCGGTGGACGGCGATCTCGATCCAGCCCATCTTCTCGTTCGCCTTTCCGGAGCGCGCGGCGTAGGAGGCCTGCTCGTCGACGAACGTGAACTGGCGCACCTCCCGGAGCGACGTGCGCCAGCCCTGGACCGTCGTGCGCTGCCAGGGGTCGAGGACGTACATCCGTCCGCGCCCCGCGTCGCGCTCGCCGCTGATCGCATTGAGGCCGTCGACGGTCAGGACGACCCCGACCCGCTCGCCCGTCCGGTTGGCCAGGGTGACCGCGTAGCGGCCGCCGCGGCGGGCTTCGACGTAGTAGCGGCCCGTCCCGTCGGGCGCGGGGTAGAGCGGCGCCGGCCGGCCGTCGATCGCGAGGGAGGCCGCGACGAGCGCGGCGGGGGTTTCCGGCAGGCCCTGGGGATGGGCGGGGGCAGGCACGGCCAGTGCTGCGCCCGCCACCATGCACGGCACGATCCAGAAGCGGTCCATCTCGTCACCTCGCTCGGTTCGGGCCGCGCCTCGTCGCCGGCCGCTCGCCTCTGATACGGGGCCGACGGCCGTTGTATTCCGAGGACGGACGAGCCCTGACCTACCGAGGCTGGCGGCGGAGGACCACGAACGTGTGGTCGTCGGCGCGGCGGGATCCGCCGAGGCCCTCGTCGGCGGCCGATTGGAGGGCCGAGAGCAGCTCGGCGGCGGAGGCTCCGCCGCGGGCGCGCACGATCGAGAGGAGCCAGTCCGGGCCGAGGTCGCTGGAGACAGCGCGCGCGGCCTCCACGACGCCGTCCGAGAGCAGCACGAGGACGTCGCCGGGGCCGAGGGCGGTGCGGCCTTCGCTCCACGAGGCGTCCGCCAGGACCCCGAGGATCGTGCCCGTGGCCTCGAGGAGCTCGTGGCTGCCGTCCGCCCGCGCGACGAGCGCCGGGCTGTGGCCGGCGTTGACCCAGCGCAGGACGCCCTGGCCCGTGTCGAGGCGGCCCAGGAAGAGCGTGGCGAAGCGGTTGGGAGGCACGGCCTGGCTCAGGTTCTCGTTGACGCGGGCCAGGACCAGGGGGAGGGGATCCGGCTCGCGCCAGAGGGCGCGGACGGAGGCCCGCAGGGACGCCATCAGCAGCGCGGCGGCGAGGCCCTTGCCGGCCACGTCGCCGAGCGCGAGGAGGAGGCCGCCCACGTCGGGGGCGAAGTCGTAGTAGTCTGCCCCCACCGCGCTGCACAGGCGGCTCGAGCCGGCCAGCTCCCAGCCCGGGAGGACGGGCGTGTCCTCGGGGAGCAGGCTCGCCTGGATGCGGGCGGCGCCCTTCAGGTCCTCCTCGAGGCGTTGCTTGTCGGCCGACTCCTCCCGCAGCCTGAGGCTCTCCAGCCGGCTCGCCCCGAGGTTGGCGACCGCGGTCACGAGCCGCAGGTGCTCGTCGCCGAAGGGCGAGGGGTCGGCCGCGCCCTCGAGAGCCACGCAGCCGGCGACTCGATCCGGGGCCGGAGGAGGGCCGCTGAACCAGAGGGGGGCGCACAGCACCGAGCGCACGGCGCCGTCCTCGGCCGTGACCCGCGGCGCGAGGAAGGCCCCCTGGGTGCGGAGGACCCGCTCCGCGACCGCCGGGTCGATCGCCGCCGGCGGGGAGCCTTCCACCGCGCGCGCGGCGGCGAGAGACGGCGCGGGGGGCTCGCCGGCGAACAGGGCGACGAGCCCACGGCGGGCGGGGACGGCCTCGAGGAGGTGGCCGAGGAGCGTCTCGAGGAGCAGCTCGGTCGAAGGGGCGCTCACGACCGCGGACGCGGCGCGGGTCAGGACGCCGAGGATGCGGCTCTGCCGGGCGAGGGCCCCCACCTCGTGGTCGGACCGGGTGGCGATCTCGGTCACGTCCCGCAGCCGCGCGCCGGCCGCGGCGAGGGCGGGATCGGAAGGCGCCTTCGCCTCGTGGAAGACGAGCGACCAGTCCGAGATCCCGATCCGGTCCCCGTCGCGCAGGGTCTCGGCACGCTCGACCGGGGTCCCGTTGAGGCGGGTGCCGTTCAGGCTCCCGAGGTCCCGGAGGAGCCAGCCCTGCTCGCTGCGGACGATCTCGGCGTGGCGCCGCGAGAGGAGCACGTCGGGGAGGATGAGGTGGCAGTCGCGGGAGCGGCCGAGGACGACGCGGTCCTCGGTGAGGACGAAGACCTCGGCCGGGCCGTGCCCCGACGAGAGCCTCAGGTAGGCCACGCCACCACTTCCCTCACCAGGCGATCCCGTAGTCCTCGCCGTGGTGGCTCGAGCCGCCCCACATCGTGCCGTGGGCGCGGTCGAGGAAGACCGCGTTGATCGGCCCCGAGGTGATCGGCTCGAACGAGAGCGTGTAGCCCATCGCCTCGAGCTCGCGCCGCACTGCCTCCGGCGTCGAAGTGGCGACGGTCAGGTGGCCGGGCCGCGACTCGTGCTCCCCGAAGGAGCTCCGCATCTGGTGGCTGTTCACGTTGGGGGCCTCGGCAGCCTGCTGCGCGTTCATGCCGAACTCGACGACGTTCAGGAAGAACTGCAGCAGGTTCTGGTCCTGGGTGTCGCCGCCCTGGACGGCGAACGCGAGGTGGGGCAGGCCGTCCTTCATCGAGAGGGTCGGGGTCAGGGTGACCCGCGGCCGTTTGCCCGGCACGACGACGTTGAAGGGGTTCTCCGCCTCGTCGAGGACGAAGCTCTGCATGCGCTGGCTGAGGCCCACGCCGGTGCGGCCGGCGATCACCGCGGGGTTCCAGGCTCCGCTCGGCGTCATCGAGACGACCCACCCCTCGGCGTCGGCGGCGATGACGGACGTCGTTCCGGCGTGGAAGGACTGGTCGTACGTCATCGCGTCCCCGCTCTGGTCGTGCGCGGGAGGACGCGGGTGCGCCGTGTGCCAGGCGTCGAGGAAGGCCTTGAAGGGGTTCTGTCCTCCCTGGAAGGGATAGGGGTCCCCGGGCCGGACGTCGGGATCGTTGCGGTCGGCGCGCATCGTGGCGAAGCGCTGCCGCGCGTACTCCTTCGAGAGGAGGCCCTTGACGGGCTCTTCGGGCGGGAAGTCGGGATCGCCGTAGTAGAAGTCCCGGTCGGCGAAGGCCAGGCTCATCGCCTGGTAGAGCGTGTGGACGTAGCGCGGGGAGTTGTAGCCCATCGCCTTGAGGTCCACGTTCTCGAGGATGTTGAGGGCCTGGAGCATCGCCGGCCCCTGGGTCCACACGGTGAGCTTGTAAACGTCGATCCCCTTGTAGGTCGTCTTGACCGGCTCCTCGAGCTTCGCCTGCCAGCGCGCGAGATCGTCGGCCGTGATGAGCCCGCCCTGCTCCTGCGTGCCCCGCACGAGCTCTTGCGCGATGTCGCCTCGGTAGAAGCGGTCGTAGGCGGCCTGGAGCGCCTCCTTCCGGCTCTTCCCGGCGGCGAGCGACCGCTGCTCGGCCTCGACGAGCTTCCGAAGCGTGGCCGCGAGATCCTTCTGGACGAACACCTCCCCGGCGACCGGAGCCTCCCGCGCCTCGCCGGCGTGAGGCAGGAAGATGGCCTTCGAGTACGGCCATCCGGAGAGCCGCTTCTTCTCCCGCTCGAGGGCATTCGCGAGCTCGCCCTCGATCGCGTAGCCGTCGGCCATCTCGATCGCGGGCGCGAGCACGTCCTTCAGGCCGAGCCGACCGAACTCGGCGAGCATCGTGATGAGCCCGCCCGGCGTGCCCGGCGTGACCGCGGCGAGCGGCCCGTAAGCGGGTGGGTAGGCGAGACCCTCTCCCTTGAAGAAGGCGGGAGTGGCTCCGGTCGGCGCCACGCCGAGCGCGTTCACGCCGACGACCTTCTTCGACCGCGGGTCGTAGACGAGGGCCTGCGTCTCCCCGCCCCAGCCGAGCGTGTCCCACATCGTGCACGTGGCGGCGAGCATCGCGCAGGCCGCGTCGACCGCGTTCCCGCCCTTCGCGAACACGAGCGCTCCCGCCGTGGCGGCGAGGGGCTTGCCCGTGATCGCCACCCAGTGCCGGCCGTGGAGGACGGGCTTCACCGTCCGCTGAGACTGCGCGTGGGCGACGGCGACCGCCACCAGGCCCAGCGCCGTGACCAGGAGCACGAGCGCGCCCGTTCGCATGGCCGACCTCCATGGCCTCGCGCCGTCCGCAGGCGAAGCCGGATCCAGTGGGTTGAACGAGGCTACCACGACCGGGCGCCGGACGGGCTTATGATGTGCCGTTTCGAAGGAGAGACCAGCATGACGACTTCGCTCCCTCGCTCCGCGGCCCTCCTGGCCGGCCTGCTGCTCGCCCCGCCCGCCCTCGCCGACGAGGGCATGTGGACGTTCGACAACCCGCCCGCGAAGCAGCTGAAGGAGCGGTACGGCTTCGAGCCCACGAAGGAGTGGCTCGACAAGGTCCGCCTGGCCTCGGTGCGCTTCATGGACGGAGGCTCGGGCTCGTTCGTCTCGCCCGACGGCCTCATGATCACGAACCACCACGTGGGCCTCGGCTGCATCCAGAACCTCTCGAGCGCCCAGGAGGACTACGTGAGGACCGGCTTCTACGCGCCGACCCGGGACAAGGAGGCGGCCTGCCCGGGCTACGAGGTCAACGTCCTCACCGGGATGGAGGACGTGACGTCGAAGGTGCAGGGCGCGGTGAAGCCGGAGATGTCGGACGCCCAGGCCCGGGAGGCCCGCAAGGCGGCGACCGCCGCCATCGAGAACGAGTGCGCCGCCCGGACGAAGCGGCGCTGCGACGTGGTGAGCCTCTACCAGGGAGGCGAGTACCAGCTCTACCAGTACACGAAGTACACCGACGTCCGCCTGGTGTTCGCGCCCGAGCAGTCGATCGCCTTCTTCGGCGGCGACCCCGACAACTTCACCTTCCCCCGCCACGACGTCGACATCTGCCTGATGCGGGCCTACGAGGGTGGCCAGCCGGTGAAGGCCGCCTCGCACCTGCGCTGGACGGCGAAGGGGGTGAGCGACGGCGACCTCGTCTTCGTCTCGGGGCACCCGGGATCGACGTCGCGGCTCGAGACCATGGCCCGCCTCGAGTACCTGCGCGACCACGCGCTGCCTTTCCGCCTCGACATGCTCGACCGCCGCATCGCCGCTCTCCGCGCGTACGCGGCCCGGGGCGACGAGCCCCGGCGGCGGGCCCTCGACCAGATCTTCGGCTTCGAGAACTCCCGCAAGGCCCTCGGCGGCTACCACGCCGCCCTCCTCGACACCAAGGCGATGGCCGTCAAGGCCGGGGAAGAGCAGGCCCTGCGGGCGAAGGTGGCCGCGGACCCCGCCCTCGCGAGCTCGATCGGCAACCCCTGGGCCACCGTCGCGGGCATCCAGCAGAAGCTCGTCCCGCGGGCGATGGAGGTCCGGCTCGTGGGCTTCTCCGGCTCCCAGCTCCTGGGGACGGCCGGGCAGATCGTGCAGTACGTCGTCGAGGTCGGGAAGCCGAACGAGAAGCGGTACGAGGAGTACGTCGACGCGAACCTCGACTCCGTCCGCAACGAGCTCCTGTCGCCGGCCCCGATCTACGACGACCTCGAGGTGGTCACTTTGACGGACCAGCTCCAGCTCGCCCTCGAGAAGCTCGGGGCGGACAGCGCCTTCTTGAAGGCGGCGCTCGACGGGAAGACGCCGGCCGAGGCCGCCCGGGCGGCGGTCGCCGGCACGAAGCTGCAGGACCCGGCGGCACGCAAGGCGCTCCTCGCCGGCGGCGAAAAGGCCGTGGCGGCCTCGACCGACTCGATGATCGTCCTCGCCCGGCGGCTCGACCCGCTCGTTCGGCAGACCCGCCGGTTCCTCGAGGACGAGGTGGACGCGCCCACGACTCGGGCGATGGAGAAGATCGCCCAGGCCCGCTGGAAGGTCTACGGGCGGACCGTGCCCCCCGACGCCACCTTCACCCTTCGCCTGTCGTACGGGGCCGTGAAGGGCTTCCCGGCCGAGGGCACCACGGTCGCGCCGTTCACGACGTTCTACGGCCTCCTCGACCGCTCGCTCTCCCACGGCGACAAGGAGCCCTGGGCGCTGCCGGCGCGCTGGAAGGCGAAGGTGTCCGCGATCGACGGCTCCGTGCCCCTCAACCTCGTGACCACGAACGACATCATCGGCGGGAACTCGGGGAGCCCCGTCGTCGACCGGGCGGGCGACTTCGTCGGCATCGTGTTCGACGGCAACATCGAGAGCCTGGCCTGGAACTACTTCTTCACCGAGACGCAGGGCCGGACGGTCGCCGTCGACGCCCGCGGCATCGCGGAGGCCCTCCGGAGCGTCTACGGTGCCGACGCGCTCCTGCGCGAGCTGACGGGCCGGTAGCCGGCGCCGCGCCGGCCTAACGGCCGATCTCGGCGAACGAGAGGTTCAGGATCGGGTACTCCCGCCACTCGCGGTAGTCGAAGTGCCACCACTCCGACTCGAAGACCGTGAAGCCCTCCTTCTCCATCTCCGAGCGCAGGAGGTCGCGTCGCGCCCGCTCGTCCGGTGTGCCGCCTCTGTAGCCGGGACGGGCCCGCTCGCTCATCTCGTCGTAGAGGCTCGGCATCTCGACCGGCCGGCCGTCGGCCAGGCCGCAGAGAGTGAGATCGACGGCGCATCCGCGGTTGTGGCGCGATCCCTGGGCGGGGTCGGCCACGAACTCGCGCTTCTCCCTCGGCGTTGCCTCCCAGAAGAGCTTCGTGACCCACCACGGGCGGTAGGCGTCGTGGACGAGCAGGCCGAAGCCCTTCTGGCGGAGGGCGAGATGCGCGCGTCGAAGGGCCTCGGCCGCCGGCCGTTGCAGGAAGGCCCGCGCCTCCTCGTACACGGGCGTGGAGAGGAAGTTGTCGGGCGTGGCGTAGCGGACGTCGAGGCGGAGGGTCGGGTCGACGGACGTGAGCTCGACGAGGTCGGCCGGCCGGAAGGGCCCCTTCTCGACGGGCGGTCTCGCCGCGAGCGCCTCGCGCCGCAGCTCGGCCACCGGCCGCAGCGGCGTGATACGGAAGATGCCCGACCTCTCGTCGGCCCGCCGCTGCGGCTCGACGAGGGCGAAGGCGAGCGCCGCGCCTGCCGCCGCGAGGCCGACGAGACGCCACCTCCGACCCACCCTCACCTCCGCTCGCCCCGAGGCTAAGATTGTCGCCGATGTCGAAGCGCTGGCTCACTGTCTTCGAGCCCGAGCTGCCCCGGCTGGTCAGTGATCTCGAGTCGCTCGTGCGGCTGGAGAGCCCGACCGGCGACCCGGAGCGGGTGTCGCGGGCCGCGCGCTGGGTGCGCGACCGCCTGTGCGAGCGGGGTGTCGTCGCCGAGCTTCGTCCCTGCCCGTCGGCGGGCGACGCGCTCCTCGCCTCCACCCACGACGGCGGCGAGGGTACGCTCCTCCTGGGCCACCTGGACACCGTCTGGCCGGTGGGGACTCTCGGCGCGATGCCCTGGCGGATCGACGGAGGGCGCGCGTTCGGACCCGGCGTCTTCGACATGAAGGCCGGCGTCGTCGCCGGCATGGCGGCCCTGTCCGCGGCGGCCAGTGATTCTCGCGCGCACCCGGCGTCGCTGCTCCTCGTGCCGGACGAGGAGGCGGGCTCGGCCGCCTCCCGCGAGCTGACCTTGGACGTCGCGCGCCGCCACCGACGCGTGCTCGTGCTCGAGCCGTCGCAGGACGGCGCGGCCAAGGTGGCGCGTAAGGGCTGCGGCACGTTCCGCGTCCGTTTCCAGGGACGCGCGGCGCACGCGGGCCTCGAGCCGGAGAAGGGCGCCTCGGCTCTTGCCGAGATGGCCCGATTCGTCGCGTTTCTCGAGCAAGTCGCCGAGCCAGAGGAGGGGACGACGCTGACCGCGACCGTGGCCCGGTCCGGCTCCGCGGCGAACGTCGTCCCCGAGTCGGCAGAGCTCCTCGTGGACGCGCGCGCCTGGACGACAGACGAGGCGGAACGCGTGAGGGCGAGGATCCGCGGGTACCGGCCGTCCGACGCGCGGGTGGTCCTGACCGTCGACGGGGGCCTGGACCGGCCGCCCCTCGAGCCCACGGCCGCCTCGCAAGGCCTCTACGAAGCGGCCCGGCGTCTCGCCGGCGAGATGGGGCTCGAGCTCGGGGCGGCCCGCGTGGGCGGGGCGTCGGACGGCAACCTCACTGCCGCAGCGGGCATCCCCACGCTCGACGGCCTCGGCCCGCGGGGCGGGGGGGCGCACGCCCGCGACGAGCACGTCCTCGTCGCAGACCTCCCGGTGCGGGCCGCCCTCCTGGCCGGTCTCGTGACGGAGGCCTGAGGCCTCGGCCCGGCCGACCGACCCGGCTACGCGCGTCCCTCGAGGGCGGCGATCCGCTCCTCGAGCGGGGGGTGCGTGGCCAGGAGCATCATGAGGCTCCGGCCGCCGGCGATCTTCAGCGTCGCGAGCTCGCGATGGGAGGTGTCGACCGCAGCCTGGAAGGACTGCAGCCGGCGCAGGGCCGAGATCATGCTCCCCCGGCCGGCGAGGGTCGCCCCGCCCGCGTCGGCGCGGAACTCGCGCTGGCGGGAGAACCAGCCGGTGACCATCATGCCCAGGAACCCGAACGCGATCTGGGCGGCGATGAAGACGATCTGGCCCGCGATCACTCCGAGGAAGGACGGCCCGCGGCTCTCGCCGTCCCGGGAGGAGAGGGCGCCCCGAACGATGGCGGCGACGACGTGGGAGAGGTAGAGGACGAACGCGTTCACCACGCCCTGGATGAGAGTCATCGTCACCATGTCGCCGTTGGCGACGTGGGTGAGCTCGTGGCCGAGGACGCCCTCGATCTCCGTCCGGCCCATCTGGCGGAAGAGACCGCTCGACACGGCCACCAGGCTGCGGCTCCTCGAGGGGCCGGTGGCGAAGGCGTTCACCTCGGGGGAGTCGTAGATCCCGACCTCCGGCATGGGCAGGTTCGCCTGCTGCGCGAGGTGGCCCACGGTGTTGTAGAGCCAGTCGAGATCGGCGTTGCCGGTGCGGCCGTCGACGAGGCGCACGCCGAGCTGCCACTTGGCGATCTTGCGCGAGAGGAGAAGGGAGACGAAGGCGGCCCCGAAGCCCCAGATCGCGCAGTAGACGAGGAGGACGCCCTGGGCGCCGGCCAGGTCGAGGACGCCGAGCTGGCCGAGGAGCGCCAGCACGATCGACACCATCGCCATGACCGCGATGTTCGTCAGGACGAAGAGGAAGACTCGCTTCAGCACGACGGCTCACTCCTTCCCGTGCAAACTCCGACGAGAACAGGATACGACACTCCGGCCACCGACGCACCGCCGAGGCACGACGGCGGATGACGCGCGGAAGAGGTCAGGGCTCGCCGCCGTCCGCGCGGTGGGCATGGGCGAAACCCCGCTTCGAGGCGCGCACGAAGGCGATCATCTCGTCGACGAGCGGGTCCGCGAGGGCGGCCATCGACTCGAGGGCCGGCTCGAGGTGGAGGCCGGATCGGAGCAGCAGGCGACAGGCCTCCTTCAGGGCGCGGGCCGGCGCCGCCGTGACGCCGGCCCGGCGGAGGCCGACGACGTTCAGGCCCCGGGCCCGCGCGGGGTGGCCGTCGGTGATCACGAACGGCAGGCAGTCCTGGACGACCTTGGCCATTCCCCCGACCATGGCCAGCCGGCCGACGCGGCAGAACTGGTGCACGCCCGCGCCCCCGCCGAGGAAGGCGCGGTCGCCGACCTCGACGTGGCCGGCGAGCATCACGTTGTTGGCGATGACCACGCCGCTGCCGAGGCGGCAATCGTGGGCGACGTGGGCGCACGCCATCAGGAAGCAGTCGGAGCCGACCGCGGTGGCGCCGCCCTCCTTCGTCGAGCGGTGGAGGGTGACCCCCTCGCGAAACACGTTGCGGTCGCCGACGACGAGTCGGCTCTCGCGCTCGCGGAACGAGACGTCCTGGGGCTCGCCGCCGAGCACCGCGCCTTCGTGCACCCGGTTGCCCACGCCCAGGGTCGTGTGGCGCTTGACCACGGCGTGGGCCCGGATCTCGCATCGGTCCCCGATCGTGGCGCCGGCCTCCACCACGGCGAAGGGGCCGATCGAGACGTCGCGTCCGACGCAGGCGTCCGGGGAGACGATCGCGGTGGCGTGCACGCTCATGGCGCGCATTCTACGTCCGCAGCCTGCCCGGCCCCGGTTGCGGGCCGGCGTCCCTCGGCCGGCGAGGCGAACCTGGGTCGGCCGTCGCCGCCGACAGCCGCAACCCGAGCGGCGCGTCCGTTGCCCGAGAGGCCGGTCGATGATACGACTCGCAGCGTGAGACCGGGTGGCCTCCTGCTCTTCCTTCCCGTCCCTGTCGTGCTGTGGCTGTTCACGGGGCAGCCCCTCGGCTCGTGGGCCTCGCTCGGCTCCGGGATCGTCCTCATGGTCACGCACCGGCTCTACGCGCGGCCCTTCGCCCTCGCGGGAGCCGGCCGGCGGTGCCTCTGGTGCGGCGGGCCGGCGGGGGAGGGACCGCGCGTCGACGTCCACGAGCCGTCCGGGCGGACGTCCTGGCGCGCCTGCGGGGAAGAGCACGCGGGCTCGCTCGCCCGCACGCTGGGCTGGGCCGTCGCCCACTCCCGCCTCCTCTCCGTGGGCATCCTGGGGACCCTCGCGCTCTTCCTTGCCGGCGCCGTCGCGGCGGCCCTCGGCAAGCCGCGATGGTTCGAAGCGGGCGACGCGGTGGCTCTCTTCCGGCTGGGCATCGCGCTCACCGTCCTGCCCTTCGGGTGGCGGGCGTCGGGCCACGGCGCGGCGGATGCGGCGCAGGGCCGTCTGCCCTTCCCGGTCCACATCCAGGCCCTCCTCGGAACGGTCTGGGTCCTCTGGCTCTTCCGCCTGGTCGGCCTGTGGTGGCTTCTGGCCGCGGCCCTGCACTTCTGCCGGCGCCTCGCTTGAACCCGCTTTCCTCGGCGCGCGACACGCGGAGAGTCGCCGTCGCCGGGCTCCTCTTCCTCGCGAGCGGCGCCGCCGCGCTCGTGTACCAGGTGGCGTGGCAGCGGCTCCTGGCCCTCCACAGCGGGGCGGGCCTCTACTCCGTGGCCATGATCGTGGCCGCCTTCATGGCGGGCCTCGGGGTCGGGAGCCAGGCGGGGGGACGGCTGTCGACGCGACTTCACGCCCGAGGAGCGCTCGTCGCCTTCGCCGGGCTCGAGATCGGCGTCGCCGCGTTCGGTGCCGCGAGCCCGATCCTCTACTACGACTGGCTCTACCCGCGGGCCGTCCACCTGCCGTCGCCGTCGTGGCAGGCGGCGCTCCTCCACCTCGCGGCCCTCCTGCCCCCGACGATCCTGATGGGAATGTCGCTTCCGTTCCTGGTGCGGTCGATGGTGACCGACGTCGAGGGGGCGGGCCGGCGGATCGGGTGGCTCTACGGCATCAACGTCCTCGGCGCCGCCGCGGGGGCGTTCGCCACGCCGTGGGTCCTGCTGCCGCGCCTCGGCATTCGCGGGGCCGTCCTCGCCGCGGCCTCGGCCAACCTCCTGACCGGCCTGGGAGCCGTGGTCCTCGCGATGTGGAGCGGCCCGACGCCCGCCGCGGCCGCACCGCCCGCCGCCATCCGTCAGGATGCCGAGCCCCCGGGCCGCCGGCCCCTCCCGCTCTGGCTCTCTCTCTACGCCCTGTCCGGCTTCGTGGCCCTGTCGCTCGAGATCGTCTGGTTCCGCGTCCTGGACGTGGCCGTGAAGTCCACGGCCTTCACCTTCGGCACCGTTCTCGCGGTGTACCTCCTCGGCTCGGCGGTGGGCGCGCTCGGGGCCGCCCCGTTCGTGGGCCGTCTTCGGCACCCCCTCCGGGCCTTCCTGCTGGCCCAGTGCGCTCTCCTCGCTCTCGCGGCCCTGCCGATCGTGGTGGCGGTGGCGCTGCCGCCGAAGACCCACGGCCTCGCCTGGTTCTTCCGCTACTGGTCGGGCTACGCCTTCTTCCCGTTCGGCCACGAGGCCGACCCGGGGAGCGTGCTGCGGCTCTACGTCGAGGCGCCGCTCGTCCTCTTCTTCCTGCCGACGGTCCTCATGGGGGCGTCGTTCCCGATCCTGCAGCGGGCGGTGCAGGACGACCGGGAGACGAGCGGCCGCAAGGTCGGGACGCTCCAGGCCGCGAACATCGCCGGCTGCGTGGCGGGGAGCCTGCTCGTCGGGCTCGCGTGCCTCGAGCATCTGGGCACGCCGGGCACGCTGCGGCTCCTCCTCCTCCTGGGCCTCGTCTTCGCCCTCGTCGGCCTCCGGTACTACGGCGCCGTCTTCGCGATCCCTGGGCTCGCGCTCGTCCTCCTGGCCGCGGCCGGGCCGGGGCCGGATCGGCTGTGGCGCCGGCTGCACGGTGTCCCCGCGGCGACGTCGCCCGTCTTCTTCGAGGAGGATGCGACGAGCGTCGTGGCCCTGACGCCGGACGCAGGCGGCTTCCGGCTGTCGGTGAACGGCAAGGGCAACAGCCTGATTCCGTACGGTGACGGCCACACCCTGCTGGGCGCCCTGCCGGCGACGGTGCATCCCGGGCCTCGGGACGTGGCGGTGGTGGGGCTCGGCTCGGGGGACACGGCGTGGGCGTCGGCCTGGCGACAGGAGACGCGGTCCCTGACCGTCTTCGAGATCTCGGCCCCCCAGCCGCGGATCCTCTGGCGGCTCGTCGGCCTCGTCGACGTGCCCGACACGCGGCGATTCCTGCAGGACGCGCGGCTCCGCATCCGGATCGAGGACGGCCGGAAGGCCCTCGAGGCGGGGACGGCGACCTACGACCTCGTCGAGACCGATGCGACCTGGCCGGAGGCCGCGGGCAGCGGCAACCTCTACTCGCTCGAGTTCTTCGCCGCGGCGTCGCGCCGCTTGAAGGCAGGGGGCGTCATGTGCACGTGGGCGCCGACGCCGCGCGTCGCCTCGACCTTCCGGGCCGTCTTCCCCCACGTCGTCCAGGCGGAGAGCGAGGAGGTAATGATCGGCAGCCTCTCCCCGATCGCGTTCGAGCCGTCCGTCTGGGCGGCGCGGGCCGCCACCGCCGAGCCGTACCTCGGACCGCAGAGGACGAAGGAGCTGCTCGCCGCGGTGGCCTTGCTCCACCCCGCGGGACCCGCGCCCGCGGTCACCCTCAACCGCGATCTCTTCCCCCGCGACGAGTACGCGGTGAAGTAGGAGGTCAGGAGAGGCGGTACTCCTCGATCTTCCGGTACAGGCTGCGCTCGCTGATCCCCAGGATCCTCGCCGCGTTGCCCCGGTGGCCGCCCGTCGCGCGCAGGGCGCGCTCGATGTGGGCCCTCTCCAGCTCCTCGAGCGTGGGGAGGGGCTCCGCCCCGTCCGGCCGGGGGGAGGCCGCCGCCTCCGCCCGCAGCGCCGGGGGCAGGTGGCGGGGGAGGATCTCGGAGCCCTCGCACACCACCGCCGCCGACTCCACCACGTGCAGCAGCTCCCGGACGTTCCCGGGCCAGTCGTGGCGCTCGAGCAGACCCATCGCCTCCGGCCCCAGCCGGCGCGAGAAGCAGTAGCGCTCGTTCAGGCGCGCGACGAAGTGCTCGGCCAGGAGCGGCACGTCCCCCGCGCGCTGCCGCAGGGGCGGCAGGGCGACCGTGATCGTGCTCAACCGGTAGAAGAGGTCCTCGCGGAAGAGGCGCTGGCGGGCGAGGGCAGAGAGGTCGCGGTTCGTGGCCGCGACCACGCGCGCGTCGACCTTGATCTCGATCGTCCCCCCGACGTGGCGGAAGGTGGAGGTGTCGAGGACGCGGAGCAGCTTGACCTGGGTGGCCTGGCTCATCTCGCCCACCTCGTCGAGGAAGAGCGTGCCCCCGTTCGCCACCTCGAAGAGGCCGGGCTTGGCGCGGTCCGCGCCCGTGAACGCCCCACGCTCGTGCCCGAACAGCTCGCTCTGGAGGAGCTCTTCCTGGAGGGCCGCGCAGTCGACGACCACGAAGGGCCGGCTCCTGCGGGGGCTGCGCGCGTGGAGCAGCCGCGCCGCGAGCTCCTTGCCGGTGCCGGTCTCGCCGCAGACGAGCACCGTCGAGTCGGTCGGGGCGACCCGCTCGATCAGGCCCAGGGCCTCCCGGAAGGCGGGGCTCGCTCCGACGAAGAGGCCGGCCGGATCGGGGGGCGTGAGCCCGCGCTCGAGGAGGGTGGTGCGCTGCAGCAGGGCCCGCCTCTCGAGCGCCCGCTGGATGCGCACCTCGAGCTCGTCGAGCGGGCAAGGCTTGGCGACGTAGTCGAACGCGCCCAGCCGGATCGACTGGATCGCGGTGTCGAACGAGCCGTGGCCGGTCAGCATGATGACCTCGGACCCCGGGGAACTCTCGCGGAGGGCCTGGAGGACCTGGAGGCCGTCCCGGTCCGGCAGCTGCAGGTCGAGGAGCACCACCTGTGGCTCCAGACGCGCCGCCGCTCGAACGGCCTCCTCGCCCGATCCCGCCCCCGCGACCTCGAAGCCGAGCCGCTCCAGCTCGCCGGCCATGACCTGGCGGAAGGTCAGGTCGTCGTCGACGATGAGAAGCGTCGGTCGGGGCTTCACTGGACGACCCGCAGCGGGGTGCCGCGCCCCGCCGGCGGAAGCACCACCTCGAAGGTGGACCCCGAGCCGGGCGCGCTCCGGCACTCGATGTCGCCGCCCCAGTGCCGGACGAAGTCCAGGGACAGGAAGAGTCCCAGCCCCGTCCCCCCGCGCCGGGCGCTGAAGAAAGGCTCGAAGATCCGCTTCTGGACCTCCGGGGACATGCCGCAGCCGTCGTCCGCCACGCGGATGCGGATGGGGTCGCCGCCGGCCGTCCCGAGGACGACGCGGCCGCCCTTGGCGCAGGCCTGGACGGCGTTCAGCGAGAGGTTGAGCGGCACCTGCTGGAGCTCCGCCTCGTTGACGCGGGCGCGGAGCTGGCCCTCGCCCGGCTCCACCTGGACCGTCACCGAGTGCGCGCGTGCCGTGGGCTCGATGAGCTGGGCGACCGCGGCGAGGGTCGGCCCGAGGTCCACGAGGTCCGCCGGCGAGCCCTGGCCGCGCGAGAGGCGCAGGAAGTGCTGCGTGATCCCGCGGCACCGGAGGAGCTGCTCGCGGGCGACCTTCGCGCTCTCTCCCACCCGGCGCCAGTCCTCCGCGCCTTTCGCGTCGACCACCGTGCGCTGGATGCCCTCGACGCAGGCGAGCACCGTGGCGAGCGGCGTGTTGAGCTCGTGAGAAAAGCCGGAGGCCAGCATGCCCAGGGAGGCGAGGCGGTGGGACTCGGCGAGCCGGGCCTCGGCCGCGCGGCGCTCGGAGATGTCCCTCCAGACCTCCACCACGCGGTCGATCGCGCCTGTGGGGCGCCGGATGGGCGACGCGTGCACCTCCTCCCAGACCGTCGCTCCCTCGCCGCTCGTGCGCTCGCAGATCCGGACCTGCCGCTCGCCGAGCTGCAGGCAGGCCTGGGTGGGGCAGAAGCCGGCGCCGCACAAGCCCGTGGCCGGGTCGCGGCAGGACGCTCCGAGCACCTCCTCCCGGCTCCTTCCCCGGCGGCGGAGGAAGGCGTCGTTGGCCGCGACGACGCGGCGCTCGGCGTCCAGGACCACGATCCCGTCATCGATGCTGTTGATGACGGTCTCGAGCTGCTCGCGCTGGTCCCGGACGTCGCTGATCAGCCCCGTCATCGTGTCCGCCATGTCGTTGAACTCGCGGCCCAGCCAGGCGAGGGTGTCCGTGCCGGTGATCGGGACCCGCCGCTCGAGGTCGCCCGCCGCGATGAGGCGGGCCGCGCCCTCGAAGCTCTGCAGCCGGCGCACGACCGACACCCGCACCACGCCGGCGATGGCCACCACGAGGAGGAGGGCCAGGCCCGCGCTGCCGGCGACCATCCACCGGAGGTCCTGGTTCACGGCGGTGCGGATGCCGCCCGCGTCGAGGTCGACGATGAGGATGCCGTTGATTCGATGGTTCGGGTCATGGCAGCGAAAGCAGGCCTCCCGGTTGCGGACCGGGATGACCGTCCGGAGGAGCGTCCCCTCCGGGGTCTCGATGACCCGGCTCGAGGTCCGCTGTTCCGGCGGGTAGCGATGGCACGCCTGGCAGGTCGGCGACCGGAGCGTGAGGTCAGTCCCCCGCTCGAGGGGTGGGCTCGAGTAGCGCGGCTGCCCCTGCCGGTCGAGCAGCATGACCCTCTCGACCTGGGGCTCCTTCCCGAAGGTCTCGATCATGCGGCCGATCAGCGTGCGGTCGTTCTCCAGCATCTGGTGCTCGAGGCCGGCGCGGATCAGCTCTCCCTGCGTCAGCGCCGTCGCTCGGGCTCCGGCGAGCAGGGTGTTGAAGTGGTGGATCGAGTACAGGTACGTGCCGGCCGCGCAGGCGATCCCGACCGCCGCCGTGACGCCGACGGCGAGTCCTCCCGTCATGCTCGCAAGGCGGAACCTCATGCGGTCCCCGAGTCCTCGCAGGTGGGTCGGCTCAGCGTGGAGACGGCGCCCGGTGTTGGCCTCGCATACTGCACGCCTCGCCGCGGGCCGTCAACACCTGACGA
>DATJYX010000118.1:0-8700 GCA_035577965.1 Vicinamibacteria bacterium
GGGCCTGGAGCGGCGGAAGGCCGAGCGACCGGTAGAGTCGACCTGCCACCAGGAGCGCGACTACTCCGGCGATCGCCTGCGACAGGATGAAGCCAGGGATGCCTGTGCCGAGGGCGAGAGCCGGCACCGTCGCCACGAGCACGAGGATCTTGTTGGACACCGTCACGGTCGCGTCCCTCCCCATGCGATCGCGAGAACGAAAGACCATGCCGAAACCCTGGGCGAGGAAGAAGGGCAGGTTGGCGACGATGAGGAACGCGGACAGCCACGTCACCCGGGCCCCGTGACCGAGCGCCCACGAGGCGAGGCATGCGGGAATCGTCACCACGACCGCCGCCGTGCAGCGGAGAGCGAGCGCCGTTCCGAGCAAGTCGCCGGAGCGCGACGGTTCTCTGGCTGCTTCGCGCATCACGAAGAGAGGCTGTCCCCACTCGACGAAGACATAGGCGAGACTCGAGGTGGTGAGCAGGAGGTAGTACACGCCGAAGTCCTCTGCGCCCAGGTACCTGCCCAGCGCTGCGTTCAAGACGATGCCGAGCACCATCGTCATCGCCTGCCCCAGAACGAGGTAGAAGGCGTTCCTCGCGATGGCGGTGCTGGATTCGCCGTCCACGGCGCGGACGGCCGGCGCGACTGACCTGGCTGTGCTCATCATCACCCACGCGCTGCGACCGCCGGGCGGGAGCGAGGGCCCTCGTGTCGAGCGTCACTATAGACGTAGCGCTGTGCGTCGAACTCGAATGCTATCACCGCGGGCGTGAGTGCTGCGGAGCCGTGGTGCCGAGGCCAGTCAGCGAAACCACCGAGACGACACCGCGCGCTGCTGCGCTTGCTCGACCGGATGCGAGGCCGCTGACGGTCTGACGGCACCCTTCCGCTTCTTGGCCACTACCAGGGGGGTGAAGTCGGGTGTTGGGGGGTTCGGGCGGGCTAGTAGCAGGGGATCCAGACGGAAGGGGAATGAGGCTCTCTGCTCACGGGGAGCCGTGGGTCGTTCGGCTCGTGGCCAGAGCCCATCCGCACGTTCGAAAGGGACGCGCGTGACATCAAGCGGTCGAGCTGAACGGGTTCGAGGCGGTCGCCAACTCGCCGCGGTGCCCAACGACCTCTCGTCGATCTCAACTCGCAGTTCACCTGGGACATCACCCCTCGCCTCGTCCGCTCCCCGGCGCCCTGCTCAGGGTCGGGGGAGGGGGTCGACGCCGACGTCCTCGGCCCGAACGCTCAGCCTCCAGCGCTACCGCCCCCCTTGGAACCCTGGTCAGTTTCGGCGCGAGGCACCTTCTCGAATCTCCGGGCCCTCCTCGACAAGCCGCTCGAGCTGCCGGAGGTAGACGAGGAGGGGCCCGAACCACGCGACCGCCCTTCCGTAGCCGGGATCGACGAGTCCGCGGAGGAGCCGGGGAACGGCGTACGCGGGCCGGACGAGGCCGCAACGCCATCCGCCGGCGCAGTGGCGCAGGATCTCCCGCGTGAGCCGGCGAGAGCGGCGCCGCGACCTGCGGCCCGACGCATCCTCCCACGCGGCGTAAGGGAGGGAGCGCCAGCGCGGAAACGCGTGGTCGATCGTCTCCCTGTGGAACGAGTGGGACACGACGAGCTCGGCCGGCAGAGAGGCCAGGAAATCGACGAGCTCGCGGTCCAGGTATGGGCAGTGGACGGTGGGCACGCCGGCGTAGACCCGGAAGGGCACGAGGGAGATGTCTCGCCGCGTGCGGTTGAGGAAGCAGAAGGAGGCGACCGGGTTCGGCGCGGCGGCGTGGCGCCCGAGCTCCCGGACGAGGCGCTCGATCGCGAGCCGGCGCGAGAACCGTTCGAGGGCGGGAGCGCCGAGCGCGCGCCCCAGCATGTCGTCGTGGAAGCCGCCACCGCCGTTGAAGGCGGCCAGCAGGTCCGCGGCCAGGGACTCGATCCGGCCCTCGCGGAAGAGCCGGTCACGCTCGAGGCTGTTGAAGAGACCCGCCGACATCACGTCGCCGGCGAGGCCGTCGAACGCCACGTCCGCCGCGTCCCGCAGGAAGTCCGCCACCACCAGGCTGAAGGAGGAGGGGGTCAGGGTGCAGAAGCCGGTGACGGCATGGTGCCGGAGCAGCGTCTCGAGCGGAGAGGCGGGCTGGTCGAGGACCGCGTGCCGCAGGCCGAGAGCGCGGGTGAGGCCCGCTGCGATCTCCGCGTCGGGTGTCGCCCGCGGAGGGTCGTAGCGGGCGGTGACGCACACCGGCCTGATGCCGCTCTCCAGCAGCTCGAACAGGATGTGACGCGAGTCCTGGCCTCCGCTCAGGGGCAGGACGACCCTCCCGTCGCGAGGCACGCAACGCCGGATGGCGTCCCGGAAGAGCCGGGCGTAGGTGCGGACCGCGGCCGGGCGGTCGATCTCCAGCCGACCCCAGGCGGGTGGCTCCGACGACACCCGCAGGTGTCCTGGCTGCCACGTCAGGCGAGCCGCGGGGGGGAGCGCCCGGATGGCGGCGAAGGGCGTGTCCTCGCCCACGAAGAAGCCGAGCCGCAGGAACACCGCGAAGGCCGCCTCGTCCAGGTCCGAGGGGACGCCCGCCTTCACGAGCCGCGGTATCGAGGGCGACAGGCGGAAGGCGTCTCCGGTGTCGCAGTAGTAGAGGGGGCTGAACCCGAAGCGATCGTTCCTCAACGCGAGCTGGTGCCCGTCCCAGTTCCACTCTGCGGAGACGCCGTCGCCCTGTCCCGAAGAAGCGCCGCACCCGACCCGGTGCGACGCCGGCCCTCGCACGCTGACGCCGCCGGCATCGGCGCTCAGCTCGACGAGCCAGTCCTCCGAGGGAGCGATCATTTGAGCGCCACCGCTCAGCATACACTCCGCCAGGAGCGGGGGCCGCGCCGGAGGTGGGTTCCTGCGATTCCCTCTCCCTGCCGGACGTTCGGCGGCGGCCGGTGGCCCGGGAGGTTCGGATGTGCTATGAAGAAGGGCTCCAAACGGAGGGGGAATGAGGGTTCTGATCACCGGGAGCCGTGGCTACATCGGAGCCGTGATGGCGCCTATGCTCGCCCAGGCGGGTCACGATGTGGTCGGGCTTGATACGGATCTCTATCGACGCTCGACATTCGGCTCGTGGCGGGAGTCCATCCGCACGATCGAGAAAGACGTGCGCGACGTCGAAGAGGTCGACTTGAAGGGGTTCGAGGCGGTCGTCCATCTCGCCGCGCTGTCCAACGATCCCCTGGGCGATCTCAATCCCCGGCTCACCTACGACATCAACCACCTCGCCTCGGTGCGCCTCGCCACCCTGGCCAGGAGCGCCGGCGTCGGCCGCTTCGTGTTCGCCTCGTCGTGCAGCAACTACGGAGCGGCCGGGGACGCCCCCGTCGACGAGGAGTCGGAGCTGAACCCGGTGACGCCGTACGGGGAGTCGAAGGTGCGGACGGAGCGAGACGTCGTCCGTCTCGCCGACGGCGCTTTCGCGCCCACGTTCCTCCGCTGCGCCACTGCTTACGGAGTGTCGCCGCGGCTGCGCTTCGACGTGGTCCTCAACAACCTCGTGGCCTGGGCCTTCACCTCGGGCAAGGTGCTCCTGAAGAGCGACGGCACGCCGTGGCGGCCGATCGTCCACATCGAGGACATCGCCCGCGCCTTCCTGGCCGTCCTGGCCGCGCCGCCCGAGGCCGTGCGAGGCCAAGCCCTCAACGTGGGCCGCAACGACCAGAACTACCGGATCCGGGAGATCGCCGAGATCGTCCGGGACACCGTGCCGGGCTGCGAGATCGCCTTCGCCGAAGGAGCGGGTCCCGACAAGCGCAACTACCGCGCCGAGTTCGGCAAGGTCGCCCGCGTCCTTCCGGGCTTTCGGCCGGAGTGGGACGCCCGGAAGGGCGCCCGGCAGCTCTACGAAGCCTACAAGAGCATCGGCCTCAAGGTCGACGACTTCGAGGGCCCGCGCTTCCGCCGCATCGACCAGATCAAGGGCCTGATCGCCTCGGGCGAGCTGAGCACCGATCTCCGCTGGAACGCGGTGCCGGCGGCGTGACCCGCGTGACCACGCCCGCGGCAGGCGAGCAGGATCGCGGAGGATCGCTCCGGGCCGAGGCCGGCCCCGCTTCGGGCCGGGGCTGCCTCTTCTGCGGCACTCCCTTGCGGCACACCTTCGTCGACCTCGGCATGTCGCCCCTGTGCGAGAGCTACGTGCCGAGGGAGAAGCTCAACCACATGGAGCCCTTCTACCCGCTCCACGTCTTCGTCTGCGACCAGTGCTTCCTCGTGCAGCTCCAGGAGTACGTGAGCCCGGCCGAGATCTTCTCCGAGTACGCGTACTTCTCGTCCTACGCGGACAGCTGGGTCGAGCACATGCGCCGCTACGCGGACATGATCACCGACCGCCTCCGCCTCGGGCCGGGGAGCTTCGTCGTCGAGGTGGCGAGCAACGACGGCTACCTGCTCCAGCACTTCGTGCGGAAGGGCATCCCGGTCCTGGGAATCGAGCCGGCCGCGAACGTGGCCCGGGTGGCGGTGGAGAAGGGCATCCCCACCCTGGTCAGGTTCTTCGACGAGCGGACCGCGGCCGAGCTCGCCGCGGAGGGAAGGCAGGCCGATCTCGTCTGCGGCGCCAACGTCCTCGCCCAGGTGCCGGACCCGAACGGCTTCGTGAAGGGGCTCCGCGTCCTGCTCAAGCCCGGAGGCGTGGTCACGATCGAGTTCCCGCACCTCATGCGCCTCATGGCGGAGAACCAGTTCGACACGATCTACCACGAGCACTTCACCTACTTCTCCTTCCTCTCCGCGGAGAGGATCTTCGCCGCCCAGGGTCTCACCCTTTTCGACGTCGAGGAGCTTCCGACCCACGGTGGCTCGCTCCGCGTCTACGCGCGCCACGCCGACGACGCGACGAAGCCGATCACGCCACGCGCGGAGGAGCTCCGCCGGCGGGAGGTCGAGGCCGGGCTCCTCCGCCTCGACACGTACGCCGGCTTCTCGGAGCAGGTCAAGGAGACGAAGCGGGCCCTGCTCGAGTTCCTCATCGGCGCCAAGCGCACGGGCAAGACCGTCGTCGGCTACGGTGCGCCGGGAAAGGGCAACACGCTGCTCAACTACTGCGGCGTCCGGGCCGACCTCCTCGACTTCACGGTGGACCGGAGCCCCTACAAGCAGGGCAAGTTCCTGCCCGGTACCCACATACCGATCCATCATCCGGACCGCATCCGCGAGACCCGGCCCGACTACGTCCTCATCCTGCCTTGGAACTTCAGGGACGAGATCGTGCAGCAGATGGCCTACGTCCGGGAGTGGGGAGGGAGGTTCGTCGTCCCCATCCCCCGGGCGAGAGTCCTCGACTGACGGGGCGGGTTCCTCCCCGGATCGGGTCGCGACGGTGCGCTTCGTCCTGACGGCTCTCGAGGGTGTACGGGTGGTCGAGCAGGAGAGGCATGCCGACGAACGCGGCTACTTCGCCCGCACCTTCTGCGTCGAGGAGTTCGAAGAGCAGGGACTCGACCCCGGGCTCGCCCAGTGCAGCGTGTCGTTCAACCGTCGTCGAGGGACCCTACGCGGTCTCCACTACCAGGCGCCGCCCGCCGCTGAAGTCAAGCTCGTGCGCTGCACCCGGGGAGCCCTCTTCGACGTGGCCCTCGATCTCCGGCCGGACTCGCCGACCTTCCGCAGGTGGATCGGCGTCGAGCTGACCGAGGACGACGGACGGGCGCTCTACATACCGCGGGGCTTCGCCCACGGGTTCCTCACCCTCGCCGCGAGCACCGAGGTCGCCTACCAGATGTCCACGCCGTACGCGCCGGAGGCCGCGCGAGGGATCCGCTGGAACGATCCGTTCCACCGCATCGAATGGCCGGGGCCGGTCGAGGTCATCGCGTCCCGCGACCGCGACTACCCGGATGTCAGCATCGGCCGTCTCGACGAGCTGCGCGGCCTCTGCAGGACGCCATGACCGGAGCGCCGGCTCCCCCCGAGCGACCCGACGACGCCGCGGACCACGTCCGGCGTCTGATCGACGAACTCGACCCGCACGCACTCGGCGCGGAGATGCATTCCGTGGTCCGCGAGCTCTTCCCCATCTGCCGGAGCATCACCGGCGAAGGCCTGCGGCGGTCGCTGCGCGTCCTGCAACGGATCGCCCCCCTCAAGCTCCACGAGGTCCCGACCGGCACCCGGGTGTTCGACTGGGTCATCCCGCGGGAGTGGACCTTCCGCGAAGCGAGGCTCACGGGGCCGGGCGGCCAGACGGTCGTCGACGCCGAGCGCCTGAACCTCCACGTCCTCAACTACAGCGCCCCGTTCCGGGGGCGGGTGTCGCGCGAGGAGCTCGAGCCGCACCTCCACTCGCTGCCGCATCAGCCGTCGCTCGTCCCCTACCGCACCAGCTACTACCGGGAGGACTGGGGCTTCTGCCTCAGCCACGAGCTGCGGTCGAGTCTCCCTCCGGGCGATTACGAGGTGACGATCGACACGAGCCTGACCGACGGCTCGCTGACGTATGGCGAGCTCGTCCTGCCCGGAGCCACGGCCGACGAGGTGCTGTTCTCCGCCCACTGTTGCCACCCGTCGCTGGCCAACGACAACCTTTCCGGCATGGTGCTCGCCGCGACGCTCGCCCGGCTGCTGAGCCCGATCGAGCGGCGCCACACCTACCGCTTCCTCTTCGTCCCGGGCACGATCGGCGCCATCGCCTGGCTCGCGTTGAACGAGGACCGCGCGCGGAGGATCGCCCACGGCCTCGTCGTCGCGTGCGTGGGTGACGCCGGCCGTCTCACCTACAAGCGCAGCCGTCGCGGTGACGCGGAGGTCGACCGCGCCGTGGTCCACGTCCTCGCCCACAGCGGGCAGGATCACGAGATCCGCGACTTCACGCCCTACGGCTACGACGAGCGTCAGTACTGCTCGCCGGGCTTCGACCTCGCCGTGGGATCGCTGACGCGGACGCCCCACGGCGAGTACCCGGAGTACCACACCTCGGCGGACGATCCGACGCTGGTGAAGGTCGACCGCCTCGCGGACTCTCTCCGTCGCTACCTGGAGGTGATCGAGGTGCTGGAGGGAAACCGCACCTACGTGAACCTCTCCCCGAAGGGCGAGCCCCAGCTCGGCAAGCGCGGCCTCTACGGCTCCGTCGGAGGCCGCAGCCACGCGGTACCGAGCCAGATGGCGATGCTCTGGGTCCTCAACCTCTCCGACGGCAGCCGCTCCCTGCTCGACGTCGCCGAGCGCTCCAAGCTCCCCTTCCCGGCCGTGCACGGGGCGGCGCGGGCCCTCGAGGGAGCCGGCCTCCTCAGGCCGACGCGTCCCTCCGCTGGCGGCCCCGGGTGAGGAACCGGCGCGTCCGGCTCGGGCGGCGGTCACCCATGCGAAGATCCGCTCACAGGAGGTCGACCCCATGAAGGTCGTTCTGTTCTGCGGCGGGCTCGGAATGCGGCTCCGCGACTACTCGGAGTCGATACCGAAGCCCATGGTCCAGGTCGGCTATCGGCCCATCCTCTGGCACGTCATGCGCTACTACGCGCACTTCGGGCACAAGGACTTCATCCTCTGCCTCGGCTACAAGGCGGACAGCATCAAGCAGTACTTCCTGAAGTACGACGAGACGGTGTCCAACGACTTCATTCTGAGCGAAGGTGGCCGCAGGGTCGACCTCCTGGCGAGCGACATCCACGATTGGAAGATCACCTTCGTGGACACGGGACTGACCGCGAACATCGGGATGCGCCTCAGGGCCGTGCAGCCTTACCTGCAGGGCGAGGACATGTTCCTGGCCAACTACAGCGACGGAGTGTCCGACCTGCCCCTGCCGGAGATGATCGAGTTCTTCCGGGGGAAGGAGGCGGTGGCCTGCTTCGTGGGGGTCGTCCCCACCCAGAGCTTCCACCTCGTGAGCGTCGCCGACGGCGGCCGCGTGAAGAGCATCCGGCACGTGAAGGAAGTCGGCATGCGGATCAACGGAGGCTTCTTCGTCCTCCGGCCCGAGATCTTCGACTGGATGAAGGAGGGCGAAGAGCTCGTGCAGGAGCCCTTCCAGCGGCTGGCCGAGGCGGGTAAGCTGCTTTCCTACCCTTACGACGGCTTCTGGGCGTGCATGGACACGTTCAAGGACAAACAGCTCCTGGAGGACCTCTACTCTCGCGGCCAGGTGCCGTGGGAGGTCTGGAAGGCGCGGGGGAACGCCGGGGGAGCTCCGTGAAGCGGATCTCCCTCTTCGCGGACGAAGGCAGGCCGCGCCGGATCCTCGCCCTCGGGGCCCATCCCGACGACATCGAGATCGGGTGCGGAGGAACCATCCTCCGCCTGGTCGCCGAGCACCCGGGTCTCGAGGTCTCGTGGGTCGTCTTCGCCGGAACGGCCCCGCGGGCGGCGGAGGCACGCGCTTCGGCCAGCGCGTTCCTCGCCGGGGCACCCAAGGCGAGAGTGATCGTCCGCGACTACCGGGACGGCTTCCTCCCCTACTCGGGCTCCGCCCTGAAGGACGAGTTCGAGGCCCTGAAGGGAGAGGTCGTCCCGGATCTGGTGCTCACCCACTACCGGGAGGATCGACACCAGGACCACCGCCTCGTGTCGGAGCTGACCTGGAACACGTGGCGCGACCACCTGATCCTGGAGTACGAGATCCCCAAGTACGACGGCGACTTCGGATCGCCGAACTTCTTCGTCTCTCTCCCGGCGACGACGCTCGACCGCAAGGTCGCCACGATCCTCGAGCACTTCCCGTCGCAGGCCCGGAAGCCGTGGTTCAC
>DATJYX010000119.1:0-5512 GCA_035577965.1 Vicinamibacteria bacterium
CTTCTTCATTGCGAACAGGAACGGGACGGCGAGAAGCTGCACCAGCACCGAGAAGGCAACCAGCGCCGGGATGGAGACATCATACAGAATCCCCATCACGGCGCTGCCGGCGAACCACGCGACGCCGAAACTCATGTTGAAGATCCCGAACGCGGTGCCGCGCCTTTCCGCAGGCGACATCGACTTGACCGCCGCCTTGAAGATCGACTCCTGCGCACCCATTCCGACGCCCCACAAGACAGCCCCAAGAAACGCGCCGGTGAAACTCCCTAGAAGCACGAGCGGTGCGAAAGGGATCGCGATCAGAATGGACAAGACGATGACGGGCGCGCCCTTGCGGTCGTACATCCGGCCCAATGCCAGCGCAGCCAAAGCGTCGGTGAACATCGCGACCGCGTAGAACACCGGGATCAAGTCCCGTTTGGACGAGTGACACCTTTTCGAAGTGGTATGCGATGAGGGGATAGTCGGCGAAGCCCGCTGCGACACAGGCCGTCCCGGCGAGATAGAGCCAGAACGGTCTCTCGAAGCCGCGTGTGTCCAGGCTCGGGCTCGCAATCTTCAGGTCGCGCGGATGCGGGAACAGGGACCGCCCCAGGCCCACGGCTGCCCAGCAGAGCACGGCGGAGCGCCGCCACGAGCAAAGGCCCAATCGTGGCCCCCGCCTGGTCGAGCGCTTCGTTCACGGCGAAAACCCAACCGCTCCCGACATGCGACCCGGCGAACGAGAGCATGGGGTCCCGCGGCGGAGTACGAAGCGCCCTTCCAGCGCGCTCCATGAATATGAACGCCACGGCCATGGGCCAGTGCCCCGCCAACGCGAGGAGCGGGACCGGCAGCAGGTTGAGAACATAGCCGAAGGTCGCGATCGCCCAATAGCCAGTGACCGGTCTTGTCGGCCAGACGCCCGGAGACGAACCGTAGCGTGTAGCCGATCAGCTCCCCCAGTCCTGCTGCGACGCCGACAACCGTGGCACTTGCCCCCAGGTGGGACAAGCAGGGGCCGAAGATGCGTCGTCCACCTTCGTGGGTCATGTCGGCGAAGAGGCCGATGAAGCCGACCGATATGACGAAGCGGAAGGCCCGTTGCCTGTTGATGGCGCTCGCTGCTGCCGATTCCTGCGACGACGCTGCTCTTCGCACGTCGACAGCTCCAAGGTCCACACTGTCGTGCAGCCGGACGCGGGGGCTGTCCGAAACGCCCCACACCACGTCCCGCTACGTCACCGTAGAAGCCATCGGCCGGAGGACCGTCGCTTGACCCGAGAGGAGATCTCGGGCGAGGCGAGCCTCATCGCCTCGTCGACACGCGGAGGATAGCACACGGCCGTGATGCCGTGATGCTTCCTGATGTCTCACGATAGAGATCGGGGGTCTTGCAGCACGTACGGCAGCGCGGCGTAGAAGGCGCTGGCGTGCTCGAGGTCGTCCACACTCGTGGCCTCGTTGGGAGCGTGGGCCCGCACCTCGTCGCCGGGGCCGAAACCGATGCACGGAATCCCATGACGCCCGGCGACGGCCACGCCGTTGGTCGAGAAGGTCCACCTGTCGACCACCGGGGACTCGCCGAACAAGGATCGGAACGTCTCGACGCCGGCCTCGACCAGCGGGTGCTCGCGCGGGATCTTCCAGGTCGGGAAGTAGAGCTCCTGGCCGAAGACGGTTCCCTTCCAGCTCGGCTTTTCGTACCGCGGAACCCTGACTTCCACGTCCGGCACGCCCGCGGAAACGACGGCCTTTCGCACCTGCTCGACGGCGAGCTCCATGGTCTCGCCCCAGGTCAAGCGGCGGTCCATGTAGATCAACCCCTGGTCCGGGACTGCGCAGAGGCTCGGGCCGCGGACGTCGACCCTCGAGACGGTGATCGTGCCCTTCCCGAGGAACCCGTCGTCGTCGGGCAGGAGCTCCGAGTTGAGCTTCTCGATCGCCAGCGCCGCGCGCGCCGCCATGTAGGCCGCGCTCTTCCCCCGCTCTGGCGCCGACCCGTGGCTGGAGACGCCCTTGAAGCGGGCTTCCATCTCCATGCGCCCGCGGTGCCCGCGGTGGAGTCTCAGGGACGTCGGCTCGGTGGACACGAAGAAGTCCGGCTTGAGCCCCTCCTCCTCGATGAGGTACCTCCAGCAGAGGCCGTCGCAGTCCTCCTCCATCACGGTGAAGGTGAACCATACGGTCCACGCTCCCCCGTAGGCGAGCTCGGTCAGGATGCGGCCGGCGGTGATCATGCTGGCCGCGCCTCCGGTCTGGTCCGATGTGCCGCGACCGTGGACGAGGCCGTCCGACACGAGCCCCGAGAAGGGATCGTGCTTCCACTGCCTGAGGTCGCCGGTGTCGACGGTGTCGATGTGGGCGTCGATCACGAGGACCTTCGGCCCGTTGCCCACGCGGGCGAGGAGGCTGCCGAGGCCGTCGATCCTCACCTCGTCGAACCCGGCCTCCAGGCAGAGGTGCTGGAGCAGGAGTATTCGCTGCTTCTCGTCTCCCGAGAGGGCGGGGACGCGGATGATGCGCGAGAGCGTCTCCGCCGTTACCTCGCGGTACGACCTCGCCTTGTCGAGGATGGTTCGGGCATTCGGATGCATTCAGTTCTCCAATTCCTGCCAGCGGTTTCGCGCCGAGAGCCCGTGCCCCACGCTCACGGCGTCGAGCGCGGGCAGTTGGGGTGGCGGTGGAGCAGGAGCTTCAGTGTCGGCGACTGACGGACGAGAGGCTGCTTGAGCAGATGAGCGATCAGGGCGGGCGGCGTGCCCGGCCAGCAGGCCAGGTTCTCGACCAGGAGCGCCGAGGTGGCCCCGCGCGCGCAGAGCAGCGCTACCGAGCGGCCGTCCAGCGCCAGCCCGGAGAGCGTTCCGAGCGCACGTCCCTCGGTGGTGAGGATCAGGTGGACGCGCTCGTCGGGCGACGCGCCGGAGAATCGGCCCCGCAGGACGCCGCGTGCGGTGTGCCGGTGGCGCTCGGGAAGATCGTGGCTCTGGCAAGCCTCGTAGATCTGGGGAAGGGGTCGCGCGGCGAGGAGCCTCCGCACGATCGTCTCCGGGCTCTGATTGTTCCGCAGCAGAAGCCTCTGCACCTCGCGATCACCCAGGAAGGCTGACCGCGCGGCCAGGGCTTCGAGCCCAACGGGATTCCGGTGGTTCGCGGCGATCAGCCGGGCGTGGGTGAGACCGGTGCGGGGGTTCTCCAGCAAGCGGTGGATCACGGCCGGGACGGGGTCGAAGCAGAGCGCGCACAGCTCAGGCTCCTCCGCCACGGACGCCAGCCGCCGACGCTCTTCCTCCGACCGCGGGTGAAGGCGGCTCTCGAAGAGCTGCCGATGCGTAGCTTCTGACGGCTCGACGGCCGGCGCTGACACCGCCAGAAGGCCGTCACGCGCCTCGGCGGGCGTGGGTGGAGCCTCGGGAGGCTCGATCGCCCCTTCGCGGACGAGACGGTCGAGGATCAGCCGGACCTCCTCGGAGGGAAGGCCGGTCACCTGACCGAGCTGATCGATGTCGATTGCACCGTCGATCCGCGAGAGCACGTAGCCTTCGCGGGCGCTCAGGTCGAGCCCGAGGATCCGCTTGGCCGCCGACGGCCGTGGAACCCACGCGCGGGCCATTCCCCTACCACTCCTTGAGCCAGAAGCCGCTGCCGTTCCTCACGGTCGCGCGGCGACGAAGCTCGGCGGCAACCGCTTCCCTCATCCCTAGGGGGAACCCGTTCACCGCCTGGGCCAGTCCCCGGACCTCACCCTCGCCCCATCCGAACCCGTGGTGGCGAGAGCACTCGGCGAAGAAGGCCACGGTCGCCGCCTCGCTCAGGTGACCGAGGCGCAGGGGGCGCCGGGCCCACAGCGCGGCGCAGAGGGCGGTGCTCGCCTCTTCGGGGAGGAACGCCTCCGTGACGGCGAGGACCTGGAACCTTTCCCGCAGGCGGCGGATCGCGTCGAGCCTCGGCGCGGTGAGACGCGCCACGTTGTCCAGGACCACGACGTGGCGGCGCCGGTCCTCGAGCCGCCGGTTCGAGATCCGGTACCGCATCCACTTCGCCGATCTCCCCTCGGTCCCCAGGCGCTCCTGCGCCCCGGGGAAGATCGCCGAGAAGAGATCGCGCCACACCTGGCCGGGGGGCCGCTCGAAGTCCACGAAGACGAAGAGCCACTCCCGTGTCATCTCCTCGGCCACTCGCTTCGCGAGAGCCGTGCGGCCGATGCCCCAGATTCCGGTGAGGACGACGCTCCGTCCCGCCTCCAGCTCGGCCCGCACCCAGGCCGTCTCCCTCCGGCGGCCGACGAAAGGATAAGGCCTCACACTCGCACGCCCCAAGCCCTGGCCAGGTGGACGATCTCCTCGGCCGAGGCCATCTCTTCACCGTCGAAAGGCACCTCCAGGTCGTGGGCCGCCTCTTTGCCTCCAGCCTTCAGGCGCAGCACACCCAGGCTCTCCCGGCTTCCGATCGCCACGCCCCGCACGCGTTCGCGACGGACGACGGTGACGTTGACGCCGAAGCTGAGGCCGGCGGGCGTCCGGCGGGGTTCGCTGGCCGCCCACAGCAAGCCGAGCGAGGTCGCGACCAGCAGGCCGGGGGCGGAAGTGCAGACCGGCCGGTGGCCCCACCACCGCTTCTCGACCGTCCAGTGCTCGGGGGTGCGCAGCACGGCCAGAGGACGCTCCGTCTCCTCGACGAGCGGCTCCAGCTCGGTCCGGACGTAGGTGGGGGTTTCCTCCCAGACCGTGGGCCAGTCAAGCCGCGCCTTGCCCTCGACCGGCCCTTCGTAGCCGAGCCGCCGGTAGGCGCGGACGATCGCGCGGAAGTGCTCGGTCCCTCGACTGCGGAAGAGCACGGGGTAGGATGCGGGGCCGTCGGACCCGGCGTATCGCACGACGAACCAGCCCAGGGCCAAGGCACAGCCGATCTCGACGCAGGAAACCGCGTCGAGGGCGATCCTCGCGACCGACCATCCCGGCTCGTTGGTGTGGAGGTCACGCGAGACCAGCAGCGCGTCGCGCGTGATCGCCACGGCGTGGGAGCCGGGCACGCCGACCACGCGGAATGGGCCGCCCTTCGCGTCGAAGACGGGAGAGTAGAGAAGGTAGTGGAAGAGTTCGCCGGGACGGAGCGCCGACGAGATCAGCCGCGGATGGTGGCCGCACAGCTCGTCAGGTGTCTCGGCGCGGAAGACCCAGCACTCGCGGCCGCTCGTCCAACGCGGGACGTCCGCCTGCGGCTCTCCGGCGCTCGGGCTGAAGCCTTGTCGTTTGGCCATTGGCAGCCTCGACAGAGGTCATCAGCCCTTCGCGAAGGGCGGTTGACGGCGAACCTCATCGCCGGACGACAGGGTCAGGTTAGCCACCGTCGAGCGCGGCTGTCAAGGACGATGGCGCGTCGCTTGACCGATGTGGCGCGGCGAGGCAGACTCATCACAGAAGGGCGATGGAGTCCGCCCCAAGCGCTTCGCGGTCCAGAGGCTGATGACTCCTGCAGACGCTCCCAAGAGGCCTGTAGGAGTCTCGATGACACGACCCCCGCGCTCCGA
>DATJYX010000120.1:0-55674 GCA_035577965.1 Vicinamibacteria bacterium
GCTGCCCCCCCCGGCCGAACTCCTGGTAGACACCCACCGGCTCGCCCATGTCGTTCGCGTTCTGCTTCTCCCACCCGAACAGGGCGGTGTAGAAGGTGACCGCGCCCTCGCGGTCGGTGGTGGCCAGCTCGCGCCACGAGATGTCGAGGGGAGCGGGCGCGGCATCCGTCCCCGAGCTGGCCGACGGGTCGGCCGGCTGCAGGATCGCGAAGCGGGCGCCGGCCGGGTCGGACAGGATGGCGAAGCGGCCCACGTCGGGGATCTCCTTCGGCCCCACCTCCGCCCTCCCCCCGAGAGCCTCGGCGTGCTTCGCCGTGGCAAAGGCGTCCTCGACGGCCACGTACGGCATCCAGCCCGGCGAAGCCCCCGCGGCCGCCGCGCCGGCCGGGAACTCCATGAGCCCGCCCACGCGCTCCTCGCCCTTCATCCACAGGGTGTAGGGCGCTCCGCCGGGGTAGGCCCGCGTGCTCCAGCCCACGATCTTCCCGTAGAAACCCTCCGCTCCTTTCGGGTCCGTCGTCGTCAGCTCGTACCAGCAGAACCGTCCGTGCCAGCCCTGGGCCATGCGTCCTCCTCCTTCGATTGCGTCGTGGGGCGATCGAAGGAGAGGACGAGGGGTGGGGGCCGGAGGTTCCCCGCGGCCCGCCCCCTTGGACCTGCGGTAGGCTTGGCCCCATGAACGGGCCGTCGAAGGCCGTGCTCCTGGCCCTCCTCGCGTGCGCCGCCCCTCCGATCTCCCGTGGCGGGGACCGGGACCTCGAGATCCGCATCGACGGCGAGGAGAGGTGGTGGGTCGGCGTCGTCAGCGAGTCGCACCGCCTGCCCCTCGGCCGATCGAGCCTTCCCTTCGAGATCGACCTCTTCGGCAACACCGCCGGGAACCAGGTCCAGCCGCTCCTCCTGTCGACGGCCGGCCGCTATGTCTGGTCCGAGGAGCCGTTCGCGCTGGCCGTCCGCGACGGAGCGGTGCACGTCCGCTCGGCCCGAGCTACCCTCCAGGCCGGCCGCAGCGGGACGACCCTCCGGGACGCCGCCCTCCACGCCGGCCGGAGCTTCTTCCCGCCCTCCGGCAGGATCCCCGACCCGATGCTCTTCGCGCGCCCCCAGTTCAACACCTGGATCGAGCTGACCTACGACCAGAACCAGAAGGACGTCCTCGCCTACGCCCGCGCGATCGTCGCCAACGGCTTCCCGCCCGGGGTCCTGATGATCGACGAGGGCTGGGCGGAGGCTTACGGCGTGTGGGACTTCCACCGCGGCCGGTTCCCCGACCCGAAGGCGATGGTGGACGAGCTCCACCGGATGGGCTTCAAGGTCATGGTCTGGGTCTGTCCCTACATCCGTCCCGACGGGAAGGAGTTCACGGAGCTCCTCCACGACTCGAAGAAGATCGTGTGGCTCCGCAGCGCGAAGGACCCGCGCGATCCGGCGATCCTGCGCTGGTGGGACGGGTTCAGCGCCGTGGCCGATCTCACCAGCCCCGACGGCCGCGCGTGGTTCCTGGCCCAGCTCGACCACCTCGTGGCGGCATACGGCGTCGACGGCTTCAAGCTCGACGGTGGCGACGCCGAGCTCTACGCCCAGGAGGCGATGTTGGCGGGGGCGGTGGCCGGCGACGCCTCGGCCACGCCGAACCGGCTGACCGAGGTCTTCGCTGGGATCGGCCTCCGCTACCCACTCAACGAGTACCGGGCCTGCTGGAAGAGGGGCGGCCAGCCCCTCGCCCAGCGCCTGCGGGACAAGGAGCACACCTGGGAGGACCTGCGGAAGCTCGTCCCGGGCATCGTGAACCAGGGGCTCATGGGCTACCCGTTCAGCTGTCCCGACATGATCGGCGGAGGGGAGTACCTCTCGTTCCAGAACCTCGCCGCGGTTGACCAGGAGCTCGTCGTCCGGGCCGCCGAGATCCACGCGCTCATGCCGATGATGCAGTTCTCCGTGGCCCCGTGGCGGGTGCTTTCTCCCGAGAACCTGGCGATCTGCCGGCGGATGGCGGCGCTGCACACCGAGCTTGGCGAGGAGATCCTCGCCCTCGCCCGGGAGTCGGCGACGACCGCGGAGCCGATCGTCCGGTCGCTCGAGTACGCGTACCCGCACCAGGGCTACGCCGACGTCGCCGACGAGTTCCTCCTCGGCTCCGATGTCCTCGTGGCCCCGGTGGTCGAGAAGGGGGCGCGCACACGGCGCCTCGCCGTCCCGCCCGGGCGGTGGCGGTCGGACGACGGGAGCGTCGTCTCGGGCCCGGCCTCGGTCGAGGTACGGGCTCCGCTCGAGCGCCTGCCCTGGTTCACCCGAGTGCGGGAATGAGAGGCCACGGGCCCCGTCCCCTCGGGGTCCCTCGGAACGGCAGTGAGGGCTGACATGGAATACCGGTCGCTCGGAAAGACGGGCATGACGGTGTCGGCGATCAGCTTCGGCGCGTGGGCGATCGGAGGGACGTGGGGGCCCGTGGACGACGAGGAGTCGATGCGCGCGCTCCACGCCGCGGTCGACGCCGGGACCAACTTCGTCGACACCGCGGACGTCTACGGCGACGGCCGGAGCGAGAGGCTCGTGGCGCGGCTGCGCGGGGAGCGGAAGGGCGAGTCGATCTTCGTCGCGACCAAGGCCGGGCGGCGGCTCCCCGAGCAGACGCCCGACGGCTACAACCGGCAGAATCTGTCCGCGTGGGTGGAGCGCTCCCTCCGGAACCTCGAGATGGACGCGGTGGACCTGCTCCAGCTCCACTGCCCCCACCCGGACGTCTACGACCGGCCCGAGGTCTTCGGCATCCTCGACGACCTGGTGGCGGCCGGGAAGCTCCGCCACTACGGCGTGAGCGTCGAGACCGTGGACGAGGCGCACCGCGCGCTGCGCCACCCCCGCGTCCGGACGATCCAGATCGTCTTCAACATGTTCCGCCTCAAGCCCGCCGAGGAGCTGTTCGCCCAGGCCTTGCGCCGGCACGTGGGAATCCTCGCCCGCGTGCCCCTCGCGAGCGGCATGCTGACCGGCAAGCTGACGAAGGCCTCGACGTTCGCCCCCGACGACCACCGCCGCTTCAACCGCGACGGCCAGGCGTTCGACAAGGGCGAGACCTTCTCCGGCGTGCCGTACGACGTCGGCCTCGAGGCCGTCGAGAAGCTGCGTCCTCTGGTGCCGGCGGGAGCGACGATGAGCCAGCTCGCCCTGCGCTGGACGCTGATGTTCGAGGCGGTGAGCTGCGCGATCCCCGGCGCGAGGACCCCGCTCCAGGCCCGCGAGAACGCGGCCGCCGCCTCGCTGCCCGTGCTCTCCGCGGAGACGATGGCGGCCGTCAAGGCCGTCTACGACGACGGGCTCCGGCCCCTCGTCCACGAGAGCTGGTAGGCCGGGGCCGCCCTCCGGAGGCCCCGGCCGCATCCGCCGCTCAGCGAGCCGCCGCGGCGACGCCCTGGACGTGGTCGCCCCAGAGGGCCCGATGGGCGGCGATCGTCCGGGCGAGATCCGAGCCCTCGGCCGCACCGGCAACGGATGCCCGCAGGTGCGCCTGGGAGGGGCCACCCGGCCGGGACCGGTCGCAGGTCATGAGGGCCGCGGCGTACTCCATCTCCGGATCGGGGCCCCGTGCGGCGAGCGCCTGCCGGACGAGCGCGTAGCCGTCCTCGGGCGGGCCGGCGACGGCCGAGCGGTTCAGCACGGGCCGCGCCTGACGATAGGCCTCCACCGCGTACCCGAGGTCGAACTGCGCGAGCGGGTCGGTTTTCCCGCGGCCCGGCTCGGCGGCCCGCCGCCGGAGCGCGGCGAAGAGCCCCTTCGCGGCGTCCTCGTTCCCGGCCGCGTAGATCGCCGCCCGCCGCAGCGTCTCCATGCGGACGAGGACGGAGGTCTGCGGACCGAGGAGCGAAACGGTGTCCGAGGCGAGCCGCGCGCGGTCGTAGTCGGGGCGGGCGGCGTCCCACCCGCCGCCGGATCCCCAGGCGAGCGAGGGGGCGTTCCCGATGACGATCGGGAAGCAGACGAGCGGGGGGCCCGCGTGCGCGGCGACGGGGAGCGAGGCGAGAACGGACACGGCGAGGGTGCGTCCGAGGCGGCTGGGCAAGGTCGACCTCCAGGAAAGGGTTCGTGGGAGAGGACGGCCCGTCGCCGTCCGGCGTTAGCGGCCGTTCCGCTCCGGATCGGAAGCGCCGTCCGACGAGTCGCTCCACGTCCAGGTCCGCCAGAACTCGGCGGATCCGAGGCCCAGCTCGTCCCACCAGGCGTCCCGCAACGCGGCGTTCCCGCCCAGGATGCCTGCGCGGGTGACCGAGGCGGGAGGCGGCACGAGGGCGGCGAGGCGGTCGTACACGCGGCCCCGATCCTCGCCGTCGAAGCGCGAGAGCAAGTGCCACAGGGAGAGAGCGTCCCGCTCCTCGGCCGCGGCGAGCACGAGGTCGAGGGAGCCGCGCCGCGCCCGTGGGTCGGAGCCGAAGTCGATCCCGAGGAGGGCCTGCCGCAGCGCGTCGGGGGCGCTCTCGACGTACGGGGTGCCCGGCCCCGCGCCGCGCCGCGTGGGGCAGGCGGCTCCGGCGGGGACGAGGGACCTTCGGCCATGGCTCTCGATGCCCACCCAGCCCGCCTCGACGTGCAGGAGACCCGAGCCGTCGCGGGCGACCTCGAGCGTGTAGCGGCAGCCCAGGTCGACGGCGACGGCCGAGGGCGTGTCGACCAGGAACCGCCCGGGGGGAGCCCAGATCATCGCGTGCAGCACGCCGCGCGCGAGCGACAGGCGATGCCGCCTCCGGCCCGCGTCGACGATGCCGACCCGCGTGGCCGGCTCGAGCTGCACCTCGCCGATGTCCCCGACCGAGAGCCGGGCGCGGCTCCCGAGGGTGTCGATCCACTCCCCGACGCCGAGGCGGCCCTCCCGTACGACGCGCGTCTCGGGCCAGGACGGGCCCTCCAGCCAGGCGAGGTCCCAGCCGGCGCCCGGCGCGGGGTACGGGGCGCGCGTCGTCGCCGTCACCGCGGCGAGGAGGGCGGCGGCCGCAGCGAGGCTGTTCCAGCCCCCGAGCGAGAAACCCGGGCGGGGCCGGGGGAGGGCGAGCTCCGGCGCGGGACGAGTCCCGCGCAGGGGGCGGAGCGCCTCCTCGAGGCGCTGGATCTCGGGGTCGGGCTCGCCCGACCCGTCCCACAGGTAGTCGCCGCTCACGGCGTCGCGCTCCTTCCGAGCGCCCCCCGCAGCATCTGCAGGCCGCGGTGAAGGTTCACGCGCACGGAGCCGGGCGTGAGCCCCGTGCGCTCGGCGATCTCGGGGCCCGTCATGCCCTCGACGAGCCGGAGGACGAGCGTCTCGCGGTACGCCTCGGGCAGCCGTCGCAGGGCGGCGAGCACCGCCAGCGCGTCGCCTTCCGGGTGCGGCGCGGCCGCCGGAAGGTCCTCCGGAAGCTCCACCGTGTCCGCGCGGCGCCGGTAGTGGTCGCGGGCCCGGTTGCGGGCGATGGCGGCGAGCCAGGGGCCGAAGGCGTCGGGGTCGCGCAGCCCGCGAAGGCGTTTCATGGCCTGCAGGAACACGTCCTGGACGAGGTCGTCCACCTCGGACCGGGGGATCCGCGCGAGCAGCACGCCGTGCACCATGGGCGAGAAGCGCTCGTAGAGCCGTCCGAACGCCGTCCGGTCGCCGTCCCGGGCCGCCGCCACGAGACGAGCCTCGGCGGAGGGCGCGGGCGTCGGGCCCGAGTCTGCCCGGTCGCTCATCGTCGGGCTGTACTCGAGGCTCAATCGCCCGTTCCTCCCGGGACCGCGGGCGTCCTGCGGGTCAAGACGCCGCCGCGGCGTCGACCGTTAGCGAGACTCCCCTCGTCCCCAGGGCCTCGCGGAAACCCGGGCCCGCTATCCCGCCCCCTGGAGCTGCGCCCCCTGAGCGCGCTCGATGGACTCGAAGAGGGCCCGGAAGTTGCCGGCCCCGAAGCCCTCGTCTCCCTTGCGCTGGATGATCTCGAAGAAGAAGGGACCCGCGCCGGCGTCGTGGTAGAGGCCCGACGACTCCTTCAGGAAGATCTGCAGCAGGTACTTCCCGGGGCCGTCCCCGTCCACGAGGATCTTGAGGTCGCGCAGGACCTGCAGGTCCTCGTCGATCGCGCCGATGCCGAGCCGTCTCAGCCGTGCGGGGAGCGCGTCGTAGTACGTCCCCGGGGTCGGCATGAACTCGAGCCCCCTCGCGCGGAGGGCCCGCACGCAGGAGACGATGTCCGTGACCGCCATCGCGAGGTGCTGCACGCCGGGCCCGCGGAGCTCCTCGTTGAAGACGTTGATCTGGGAGCCTCGGAAGTTGGGGCGCCAGGGCTCGTTGTTCGCGAACTTCACCCCCGAGACGGGGTCGCGGTAGACGAGCGAGCGCAGGCCCGAGCCGTTCGCGTGCTTCGGGTCCACGTCGTTCGTGTGGAACTGGACCTCCCAGAACCGCTCGAAGCCCATCACGTGCTCGAGCCAGAGAGAGACGTGGCCCAGGGTGGGGAAGTTGGACGTCGTGTGGTCGAAGGCCACGAAGCCCAGCCGGTTCTGCCCGCCGCGGGGGGCGGGGAGAACCTCGAAGCCCGGGTGGAGGGCGGGGTACCCCCGCCGTTCCAGGAAGCGGAAGGTCGTGTCGCCGAAGGGAGTGGTGATCGAGAAGAAGGCGATCTCGTTCCCCCGCTCGTCGGCGAAGCGCCGGACGTCGTCGATCGGCGTGCCGCCGCGGCCTTCGAGGAGCCGGAAGGTCCGCTCGACGTCCTCGACCTCGAAGTTGAGCGTGCCGACGCCGTCCGGGTGCTTGCGCAGCCACCGAGCGGCCCGGCCGTCCTCGCCCCGCGGCTCGATGCAGACGACCACACAGTTGCCGGCCATGAAGGCCGCCGACTTCTGCCGCCCGGCCCGTGTCAGCTCCTCGGAGCTGCCGCCGATCTCGGCGAAGTCCATGGTGTCGCAGTAGAAGCGCCGGCTGCGCTCGAGGTCGTGCACGTAGTAATGCACCGACTCGAGCCTCTTGATGCCGAGGGACTCGACCTTGGACATGCCTGCCTCCGGGGACGCTGCTCCCTAGGCTAGCACGCGACGTCTGCGACGGCGGCCGGCCGGGACTATCCTGTGGCCGTGCCCTGACCGGCTTCTGGGGCTTTGCGGCGCTCTCCCGGACGGGCGGAGGTCTCCTTGCGCGCCTGGTCGATGGACGTGCGGCACGGCTGGCGGGTGCTCCTTCGGAACCCCGGCCCGGCCGTCGGGGCGGCACTCTGTCTCGCGGTCGGCATCGGCGGAACGACCTCCGTCTTCAGCGTGGCCGACGCCGTCCTCCTTCGGCCCTTCCCCTTCCGGGACGAGGGGCGGCTCGCGCTCCTGTGGCAGCGCGACGCGCACGGGAACGCCACCGTCGAGGTCTCGTACCCGAACTTCCTGGACTGGCGGCGCGAGAGCCACGGCTTCCAGGAGCTGGCCGCGATGGGCTCCGTGAATTGGAGCTGCCGGCTGACCGGGCGAGGCGAGCCCGCGTCCCTGCCGTGCGCCGCGGTCTCCGCCAACTTCTTCTCGACCCTCGGAGTCCAGGCTCTTCTCGGCCGCACCTTCCGCCTCGAGGAAGACGGGGCGGGGGCGGCTCGCGTGGCCGTCCTGAGCCATCGCCTCTGGCGCGACCGCTTCGGCGCCGACCCGGCGCTCGTCGGCCAGACGCTCACCCTCAACGGGCTTCCGTTCTCGGTCGTGGGGGTGATGCCGGGGGAGTTCGACTTCCCGAGGGGCGCCCTTCTCTGGACTCCCGTCGGCCCCGAGCTGGCGGCCGTCTCCCGCAAGTACGCACTCGACTCCCGGGCCGAGCGCGGCCTGGGAGTCCTCTTCGTCGTCGGCCGCGTCAGGCCCGACGTGCCGTTCGAGCGTGCCCGCGAAGAGCTGAAGGGCATCGTCCGGCGCCTCGCCCTCGCCGACTGGGGGACAGAGGACGCGGACGTGGTCCTGACGCCTCTCGTCGACTCGATCCTCGGGAGGACCCGAGCGGCGCTCTGGGCTCTCTGCGGTGCGGCGGGGCTCGTCCTCCTGCTCGCCGTCTCGAACGTGGCCAGCCTGCTCTTGGCCCTGGGGATCGACCGCCGGAGGGAGGCCGCCGTCCGTCTCGCCCTGGGGGCGTCGACCAGGCGGGTCGTCCGGCAGCTGCTCACCGAAGGCTCGTTGCTGGTCGCGCTCGGAGGCGCGGGCGGGCTCTTCCTGGCGTTCGGCGCGACGCGCGCGCTCGTCGCCCTGAGCCCGGGCGACGTTCCCCGCCTCGAGCACGTGGCCGTCGACCCTCGCGTCCTCGCCTTCACGCTGCTCGTGTCGATCCTGGCCACGCTGCTCGTCGGGCTCGCCCCCGCCCTCCAGGCCGCGACCGTGGCGCCTCTCGCGTCCCTGCGGGAGGGTGGACGCTCGGTGTCGCTCGGCGCCGGGAGCCGCCGCCTGGGGGATGCGCTTTCGGTGGCCCAGCTGGCGCTGGCGGTCGTGCTGCTCGTCGGAGGCGGGCTCATGGCGAGGAGCTTCTGGAGGCTCCGCCACGTCGATCCTGGCTTCGACCCGACCGGCCTCCTGGCCGTCAACGTCGCGCTGCCGGACTCGGACTACCCGGATCTCCTCCGGAAGACGGCCCTCCACGAGGCGCTCCTCTCGCGGGTCCGGAGCCTGCCCGGCGTCGCCGCCGCAGGTGCCGTCTACCGCCGGCCCCTTCTGGGCGAGATCGGGTCGGACGTGGGCGTCCGTCCCGAAGGCGCAGCCTCCGGGGACCGGCGTCCGTTCGCCAACGCGGAGGTCGTCACGCCCGGCACCTTCCGGGCGATGGGCATCCCCCTCCGCCGCGGCCGGGACTTCACCGACCGGGACGCGGCCGACGCCCAGCCCGTGGCGATCGTGAGCGAAGGCCTCGCGCGCCTCCTGTGGCCGGGGCAGGACCCGATCGGCCGGCGCCTGCTCACGGAGACGGTCTCGAGCCGCGACGCTCCGCCGAAGACCGTGGTCGGGGTCGTGGGCGACGTGCGGTATCGCGGGCTGCAGACCGCCCGGCCCGACCTCTACACCCCGCTTCGGCAGTCCACCGATCCCGTGAACGACCTGATGGTGCGGGCGGGACCCGATCCGATGGCGCTCGCGCCGGCCATCCGCAGGGAGGTCCACGCCCTCGACGGTTCGCTGGTCGTGGAGGTCTACGGCATGGACAGGGTCGTCGCCCGCGAGCTCGCCCCCTGGCGCTTCGACATGATCGTGCTCGGAGCCCTCGGCGCGATCGGCCTCGTGCTGGCGACCGTCGGGGTGTACGCCGTCGTCTCCTACGGCGTGGCCCGGCGGACCCACGAGATCGGCGTCCGGATGGCGCTCGGTGCGGGGCGTCGAGACGTCATGCGCCCGGTCGTCGGTCACGGCCTGCTGCTCGCCGTGTGGGGGCTTGGGATCGGGGCCGCGGCGGCGCTGGGGGCGGCCCGGCTGACGGCGAGCCTGCTCTTCGGCGTGAGCGCGCACGACGCGCCCACGTTCCTCGGCGTGTCCCTGCTTCTGGGCGGCGTCGCGGCCCTGGCGGCTTGGCTTCCCGCCCGCCGGGCGGCGGCCGTCGACCCCGTCACGGCGTTGCGCCACGAGTAGGGCCTCGGTGACGCCGGGCCGAGGGTCCGCTAAGCCGACTCGCTCGCCGCCCTCACGACACCTCGGCACTCGCCGAAGCCGATGCGGGCGAACCCCTCGCGCTCGCAGTGGCCGCGGAGGATCACCTCGTCGCCGTCCTCGAGGAATCGGCGCGTCTCGCCGCCCGGAAGGGCGAGCGGCTCCGCGCCGCGCCACGTCCGCTCCAGGAGGCAGCCCCGCGCCTCCTTCGCCTCGCCGGAGACCGTCCCGCTCGCAACGAGGTCGCCCGGCCGCAGGTTGCAGCCGTTCGAGGCGTGGTGGGCGACCATCTGGGCGAGGGTCCAGTAGAGGGCGCGCAGGTTGCTCCGGCTCAGCGAGAACGGCGCGAGCGCCTGCTCGCGCATCGCCCTCGAGGAGAGGAGCACCTCGAGCCGCAGGTCGATCCCGCCGTGCGCCTCGTTCTCCTCGTGCGCGAGGTAGGGGAGGGGCCGGGGATCGCCCTCGGGCCGGGCGAACGCGGGGACGCGGTAGGGTGCGAGCGCCTCGATCGTCACCACCCACGGGCTCACCGACGTGGCGAAGCTCTTGGCGAGGAAGGGGCCGAGCGGCTGGTACTCCCACTTCTGCACGTCGCGGGCCGACCAGTCGTTCAGCAGGCAGAGGCCGAAGATGTGGTCCTCGGCCTCGGCGACAGGGATCGTCCGCCCGAGGGCGTTGCCCGGCCCCAGGAAGGCCCCCACCTCGAGCTCGTAGTCGAGGCTGCGGCTGGGGCCGAACGCGGGCGTGCCGCCTTCCGGGGGTTCCGTCTGGCCGCAGGGCCGCACGACTGGCGTGCCGCTCACGACCAGCGACGAGGCCCGGCCGTGGTAGCCGATCGGCACCCACTTGTAGTTCGGGAGGAGCGGGTGGTCGGGACGGAGCATCCTTCCGACGTTCGTGGCGTGGAAGACCGAGGCGTAGAAGTCCGTGTAGTCGCCGACCGCCGCCGGCAGCCGCATCTCCGCGTCCGCCCGGGGGACGAGCACGTTCGGGGCCTCGGCCTGCGCGGTGACGAATCCCCCCTCCGAGCGCAGCAGGTGGCTCAGGCGGTGGCGCAGCGTCCCGCGCACCCGCGGCTCGAGCGACATGAGCCCGTTCAGGGCGGTGCCGCGGCAGGCGTCGCCGACGTCGGACGGGAGCCCGCGGAGGAGTCCCCGCTCCGCGCATGCGGCGAGGTCGAGCACCTGGTCGCCGATGGCGCAGCCGATGCGCGGCGGGCCCTCGTCTCGGTAGCGGAACGCCCCGAGGGGCAGGTTCTGGACCGGGAAGTCGGTCGCCGGGTCGTTCGCCGACTCCACCCAGCTCCGGAGCGAGACGTCGTGCGTGCCGTCGACCTTCGGGATCAAACACGGCTCCGTGGGTGGGCGAGGGCCCTCTCCGTGGACAGCACGCCGAGCGCCTCGAGGTCGGCCACCGGCTCGGCGAACGAGCACGAGCCGAACGACAGGGCGAACTCGCTCCGTCCGGCCGCGAGCGTCGCGGTCGGGATCCAACGGTCCCGCCAGCGTGCGCCGTCCGGCTCGAAGGCGAAGGCGTCCCCCTCGTCCCCGTCCAGCACGGCCTCGACGTCGCCGGCCGGTGCACCGCCCCAGGCGAGGGCGGCCGCGACGAGGACGTTGACGAAGCCGTGCATGACCGCCCGAGCCGCGCCGGGCTCGTACGTGAGAGGGCGGTCGGCCCGCAGGGCGTGGTGCAGTCCGGCCGTGGCCTTGAAGGCCAGGCGGGCCGCCGCGCAGGAGACGAGGAAGGCGGCGAGCCTCGACGAGCTGGGAATCGCCTCGGGCACGACGCCGCCCGTACGGACCTTCGCGCGGGCGCCCCGGCGACCGAGCACTGCGAGGGCCGCCTCGAGGTCGCCGTCGAGCGGCACCTCGACGAACGCGACGAGGCCGGCCGGCAGGCCGTCGAAGGCCTCCTCGGCCTCCTCGCCGCGCCCCGCCTTCAGCTCGACCGTGTCCACGACCGCCCGCCCGGCGTGCTCCCGGTTGAAGGAGCCGACGAGGGCCGAGTCGCCGCGGACGTCGGGGCCGAGGAGGGCGCTCAGCCTCCAGGGCCCGGCGCGTCCGGGCTCGGGCAGAGGCCCCATGCGCGCGAGCTCGGCGAGCCGTGGCGCGGGGAGGACGAAGCGGCCGAGCATCCACGCCTCGCCGGACCGCCGCCACCGCGCGTACTCGGCCGCCGCGGCCTCCATCGCGAGCGCGGCGGGGGGGAAGAGCCCGGCGTAGTCCACGACGCCGGCCAGCAGGGCGCGGGCCGAGGCGGCGATCACTTCGGCTCGAGCCACGAGAGCAGGTAGCCGGCGTCCTCGATCGCGAGCGCCTCCCGGCTCACGAGGAGGGGCCGGAACGCGTCGACCATGACCGCGAGCTCGTTCGTGCTCCGGGCCCCGATCGACTGCTCCGTCCTCCCCGGCTGCGGCCCGTGGACGAGCCCGTCGGGGTGGAGGGTGATCGAGCCCACCTCGATCCCCTTGCGGCTCATGAACTCGGCGTTCGCGTAGAAGAGGACCTCGTCCGACATCACGTTCTGGTGGCTGTAGGGCGCCGGGACCGCGTCGGGCTCGAAGTCGTAGGGCCGGGGACAGAAGGAGCAGAGCACCCATCCCTCGCCCTCGAACGTCTGGTGCACGGGCGGCGGCAGGTGGACGCGGCCGACCCGGGGCTCGAAGTCGTGGATGCTGAGGGCCCACGGGTAGTAGTAGCCGTCCCACCCCACGATGTCGAAGGGGTGGTGGGCCATGTCCATCTCCACGAGCCGGTTGCCGCTCTTCACCACGATCGGGAACTCGCCCGTCTCGTCGCGGGTTACGAGGGTCTCCGGCCGGCGGATGTCGCGCTCGGAGAAGGGCGCCACCTCGGTGAGCTGGCCGTGCTCGTTGCGGTAGCGCTTCGGGGTGCGCACGGGTGCCGCGCTCTCCACGACGAGAAACCGGTGGGGTCCCGCCCCCAGCCGCCACCGGTGCAGGACCCCCCGCGGGACGACCACGTAGTCGCCGGGACGGTACGGCAGGTCGCCGAACGACGACTCGAGGACGCCGTCCCCCTCCACCACGAAGACGATCTCGTCGCCCTGCCCGTTGCGGAAGTGGAAGTGGTCCTCCTTGCGGGGCCGGACCACCGAGATCGCGACCTCGGCGTTGAAGAGGAGGGGCACCCGGTCGAGCACCGGGCTCGGCCCCGTGGCGAGGCCGGAGGTCCGGAAGTGGCGGTGGCGCACCACGCGCTCCGGCTCCGCGACCCACCCGAGGCCGCGGATCTGCCGCACGCTCTTCACCGCGGTGGGCAGCCGCAGGTGGTAGAGGAGAGAGGAAGGGCCCGTGAAGCCCTGGCTGCCGACGAGCTCCTCGTAGTAGAGCGAGCCGTCCTCCTTGCGGAACGCGACGTGTCGCTTGCGGGGCACGCGGCCCAGCCGGTGGTAGAGGGGCATTCAGCTCTCCGGGTGTGAGAGTCCATTCTATCCCGGCCCCGGGCCGGAGGCTCGAACGGGCCCGGCCCTCACTTCTGCTGGTAGATCCTCACGGAGTCGATCAGGTAGCGGTGCGGGAAGAGCGAGTCGTCGATGCCCTTCTGGCCTCCCCAGGAGCCGCCGATCGCGAGGTTGATGAGGAGGTACTGCGGCTTGTCGAAGGGCCACGTGCCCGATCCGGTGCCCTCGTTCCGGAAGGTGAAGTACTTCTGGCCGTCCACGAACATGTCGATGCGGTCGGCGAGCCACTCCATCGCGTAGACGTGGAAGTCCTCCCAGGGGTTCGGGACCGTGGTGTTCGAGCCCTTGGCGGTCCCCAGCACGTGGTTGTAGGCGGCGGTGTGGATCGTCCCGTAAACGTGAGTGGGGTCGAAGCCGACGTTCTCCATGATGTCGATCTCGCCGCAGGACGGCCAGCCGACCTGGCCGATGTTCGTCCCCAGCATCCAGATGGCGGGCCAGGTGCCGTTGCCGGTGGGCAGCTTCGCCCGGACCTCGACGCGGCCGTAGAGGAACTCGAAGCGCCCGCGCGTGTTGACGCTGGCCGAGGTGTAGGCGTAGCCCTGGTAGGCCTCCTTGCGGGCCTCGATGACGAGGTTGCCTCCCTCGGCGCGGACGTTCTCGGAGCGCGAGGTGTAGTACTGGGCCTCGTCGTTCCGCACGTAGCCGAGCTCGTAGCCCCACTTCGCCGGGTCGGGGGCTCCAGGGCTCTCGAACTCGTCCGAGAAGACGAGGTTCCAGGCCGTTGGCGGCGAGGTGGGGGAAGAGCTCGGGGACGCGGAGGGAGCGCCGGAGTCGCTGCCGCAACCGGTGGCCGGGGTGAGCAGGAGAACGGCGCAGGCGGCGCGGAGCCGCGGGAAAGCCACGAGGCACCTCCCGGCCGGGCGGCGGCCCGGCCTCTCGGGGGGCGATTCTACTTCCGGCTCTTGAGCAGGTCCCGGATCTCGGTGAGGAGCACGACGTCGGCCGGGGGCGGCGGCGGCGCGGCGGCGAGCCGGGCCGCGAAGCTCGCGAAGGGCCGGACGATGAAGAAGTACACGACCCCCGCCTTCAGGAGGAAGTTGATCACCGCCGAGAGGACGAGGCCGACGTGGAACGGCCCCAGGACGAGCGCGTTCTGCAGGTCCTTCACCTCGCCGGGGGCGAAGATGGCGATGAGCGGGTCGATGATCCCCTTGATGAGCCCGTCCACGACGCCGTTGAATGCGGCGCCGATGATCACGGCCGTGGCGAGCTCCACCACGTTGCCGCGCATGAGGAAGTCGCGGAAACCCTTGAGCATGTCGTCCTCCGTGTGAGGCGTTCGAGCGGCGAGAGTCTAGCAGGCTTCGGGGCTGCCCATGCGGGGCGGGAATGGGGCGGATGAGGGCCGTCGGGGGGCCCCCCGGACTGAGACGTTTGGCTCTCCCGGCACCGCCGTCCGGGCCGCTAGCATCGGCTCATGAACGTACTGGTCCTGAATACCGGCAGCTCGTCCCTCAAGTTCCAGGTCATCGACACCGACCTCGACGCGATCGAGAAGAACGCGGACCGCCAGCTCGCCCGCGGCGTGATCGAGCGCATCGGCAGCGAGTCGCTCGTCACCTTCCGGGTCGAGGGCAAGCCGGCGGTCCGGCGCACGGCGGCCCTGCGCGACCACCGCGCCGCCCTTGACTACGTGCTGCGCTGGCTCGTCTCGCCCGAGGCCGGCATTCCCGGCATCGCTTCGCTCGGGGACGTCCACGCGGTGGGCCACCGGACGGTCCACGGGGGGGAGAAGTTCACCCGCTCGGTCGTGATCAACGACGAGGTCGTGGACCAGATCGAGGACTGCATCGACCTCGCGCCCCTCCACAACCCGGCGAACCTCAAGGGCATCTACGCCGCCCGGGAGCTGCTCGGCCCCGGCGTCCCGCAGGTCGCCGTCTTCGACACCTCGTTCCACTCCACGATGCCCGAGGTCTCGTACCTCTACGCGATCCCGTACCCGCTCTACGTGCGGCACAAGGTCCGCCGCTACGGCTTCCACGGCACCTCGCACCGCTACGTGGCCTACCGGTATCGGATCCTCACCGGGAAGTCGTACGAGGAGACGAGCATCATCACCGTCCACCTCGGCAACGGCTGCTCGGCCTGCGCGATCCGGAAGGGCGAGTCGATCAACACGTCGATGGGCCTCACTCCTCTCGAGGGCCTGGTGATGGGCACCCGGGGCGGCAACCTCGACCCCTCCGTCCTCGAGTTCCTGCACCACAAGGAGGGGATGTCCTTCCCGGAGATCGACGCCCTCCTCAACAAGCAGTCGGGCCTCCTCGGGATCTCCGGGCTCACGAACGACATGCGGGAGCTGCTCGAGGAGGAGCGCGTCCACCAGGACCGGCGGGCCCGCCTCGCCATCGAGATCTTCTGCCTGCGGGTCAAGCACTACCTCGGGTCCTACCTCGCCCAGATGAACGGCGCCGACGCGATCGTCTTCACCGGCGGCATCGGCGAGAACTCGGCCGAGGTCCGGGCCCGCGTGTGCCGGGACATGGATTTCCTCGGCATCGCGATCGACCCCGCCCGGAACGAGGCCGCGGTCGGCGGCAAGGAGGGCGACGTGAGCGCCGAGGGCGCCCGCGTCCGGACGTATGTCATCCCGACGAACGAGGAGCTGCTGATCGCGCGCGACACCGTCCGCTGCGTGAGGAACGCCCCTCGCCGCTGGTAGGCGCTACTCGAGGAGCCGGTTGTCGATGAGGCGGGTGCGGCCGACGTGCGCCGCCAGCAGCAGGCGCACCGGCCCGTCGGCGAGGCCGACCTCGCGGAAGCTCGAGGGGTCGGCCACGCTCGCATAGTCCAGGCGGGCGAGCGGCTCCTCGCGGATCGTCCGCTCCGCCTCGGCCCGCAGCGTCTCGCCCCGCCGCTCCCCGCTCCGCCACAGGCGCTCGGCCGCGTCGAGGGCCCGGGAGAGCGAGACTGCGGCCCGCCGCTCCTCGGAGGAGAGGTAGCGGTTGCGGCTGCTCATGGCCAGCCCGTCCGGCTCGCGCACGATCGGGCAGGCGCGGATCTCGACCGGCACGTCGAGGTCGGCCACCATCCGCCGGACGACCGCCAGCTGCTGCGCGTCCTTCTCGCCGAAGTAGGCGCGGTCGGGCGTCGCGATCTGGAGGAGCTTCATCACGACCGTGGCCACGCCCCGGAAGTGGCCGGGCCGCCTCGCGCCCTCGAGGGGCTCGGCCACCGCGCCGACGTCGATCCCGGCCGCGAAGCCCGGCGGGTACATCTCGGCAGGAGACGGCGCGAACAGCAGGTCGCAGCCCCGCTCCGCGAGGAGACGACGGTCGTGGCCGAGGTCGCGCGGGTAGCGGTCGAGGTCCTCGGTCGGCCCGAACTGCGTCGGGTTGACGAAGACCGTCGCCGCCACGCGGTCGTTCTCGCGCCGGGCGGCGTCGACGAGGGACAGGTGGCCCTCGTGCAGGCAGCCCATCGTCGGCACGAGCCCCACGCCGCCCGGCGCCTCGCGCCTCCAGCCGCGAACCTCGGCGATCGTCGTGACGAGCCTCATCCCGTCCTCTCCCGGCCGTGCCGAGCCAGGGTGGCCTTGAGCTCCGGCGCCTGGCCGTCGACGGGCCGTCCCTCGAGCGCACGCACGCGGCGCCACAGGTCCTCGACGATCGGGGCCGACACGCCCAGGCGTCGGCCTTCGGCCGCGACGGCTCCGTTCAGGACGTCGATCTCCGTCCGCGCCCCGCGCAGGACGTCCTGGAGCATCGAGGAGCGATTCCCGGCCGTCGCCTCGCAGGCGCGAAGGGCCAGCGCTGCCGCGTCGTCCTCGAGCCGGACGCCGAGAGCCGAAGCGACCGCGCCCACCTCGCGCGCCGCGCCGCAGAGCCGCGCCCGGCCGGAAGGATCGGCGAGCAGCTCGCCGTTGCGGCACCCGGCGAGCGCGGTGAGCGGGTTCGCCGAGCAGTTGATGGCCAGCTTGCCCCAGACCAGGGAGTCGATGGCCGAGGTGAGCGCCGCGTCGACGCCGTCCTCCTGCAGGAAGGCCGCGAGCCGCGTGACCGCGCGGCGCGTCGGCGGCTCCTCGCCGAGGGTCGTCCGGCCGGCGAAGAACCGGACCTCGCCGGGAGAGAGGACGGTGGCGCCGCTCGTGGTCACACCGACCGCCACGCGGCCCGCGCCGACCGCCGCCTCGAGCGTCTCGCGGTGACCGAGGCCGTTCTGGAGGGTGACGACGGCGCCGTGGGGGAGGGCCGACCGCGCCGCCACCTCGGCGAGGGACGCCGTCTGGTGGCTCTTGGCCAGGACGAGGACGAGATCGGCCGGAGGGGCGTCGGCGAGCGGGACGGCCGCGACCGGCGCCGTCCATCGGCCGGTCGCGTCGTGCACGACCGTCCCCCGCGCCGCCAGGGCCTCGAGGGCCTCCGTCCACGTTCCGGCGAGGGTCACGGCCACGCCGGGCCGCCGGGCGAGCGAGCCTCCGAAGGCCGTCGCCATCGCTCCCGTGCCGAGAACGAGGACGCGCCAGGGGTCGGCCATCGTCAGCGCGGGCGGTTTCCGACGGGCACGAGGGCGGCCGAGAACGCCGCCCACTCGTCGTCCGGCATCGTGAACGAGTGCTCGGGGCCCGGGAAGCCGCCCGTCTCCACGTCCCGGCGGAACGCGGCGGCGGCGCGCCCGATCGCCGAGCCGAGGTCGGCGTACCGCGGCGCGAAGCGCGGGGGCTGGTCGGTGAGCCCCACGAGGTCGTGCAGCACGAGAACCTGGCCGTCGGTGCCGGCCCCGGCGCCGATCCCGATGGTGGGGATCCGCACGCGCGCCGTGATCGCCTCCGCGACGCGCGCGGGCACGCTCTCCAGCACGAGGGCGAAGCACCCGGCGTCCTCGAGGGTGCGCGCGTCGTCGAGGAGGGAGAGCGCGGCCGCGGCCGTCCGGCCCTGCACGCGGAAGCCGCCCAGGCGTCGGACGCTCTGGGGCTGGAGGCCGAGGTGGCCCATCACCGGGATTCCGGCGCGGACGATCCTCCGCACCGCCTCCTCGACGTCGCGGCCGCCCTCGAGCTTGACCGCGTCCATGCCTCCTTCCTTCAGGAAGCGGCCCGCGTTGCGCACGGCCTCCGCGGGGTCGGCCTGGTAGCTCAGGAACGGCATGTCGCCGACGAGGAGCGCGCGCCGAGCGCCCCGGGCGACGGCCCGGGCGTGGTGCAGCATCTCGTCCATCGTGGCCGCGAGCGTCGTCTCGTGGCCGAGGACGACCATGGCCAGGGAGTCCCCGACGAGGATCGCGTCGATCCCGGCCGCGTCGAGGAGGCGCGCGGTGGGGAAGTCGTACGCGGCGAGTATCGAGATGCGCTCGCCTCGGGCCTTCTTCTGCTGCAGGGTGAGGACGGTGGTGCGCTCGCGCGCCCCGTCCAGCGCGCTGGACATGGGACCTCCGCTCGCCGCCCCGAGGGGGTCGACGGCACCTCCATGATACCGTGACCGCATGAGAACGACCCGCCGGGACCTCCTCAGGGGGCTGGGTGCGGCCGGCCTCGCCCTCTCGTCCCTGCCCGCGCGTCGCGCCGTGGCCGCACCGCTGCCCCTCCGCATCCTCATCCTCGGCGGCACCGGCTTCACCGGGCCCTACCAGGTCCGCTACGCGCTCGCCCGCGGCCACAAGCTCACCCTCTTCAACCGCGGCCGGCGACCGAAGGAGTGGCCGGCCCCCGTCGAGGAGCTCGTCGGCGACCGCAACACCGGCGACCTGAAGGCGCTCGCCGGCCGCGAGTGGGACGTGTGCATCGACAACCCGACCTCCCTGCCGTTCTGGGTTCGCGACGCGGGGCAGGTCCTGAAGCGCAAGGTCCGTCACTACGTCTTCATCTCGACCCTCTCGGTCTACGCCTCGGACAAGGACCCCGACCAGGACGAGACGGCGCCCGTCGCCCCGTACAAGGGGAAGGACGCGATGAAGGAGACCCAGGAGACGCTGCGGGCCGACGTCGAGGGGCTCTACGGCCCGCTGAAGGCGCTCTCGGAGAAGGAGGCGGAGACGTGGTTCCCCGGGATCACCACCGTGATCCGGCCCGGCCTCATCGTGGGGCCCGGCGACGAGAGCGACCGCTTCACCTACTGGCCGGTCCGCCTCGACCGGGGGGGCGACGTGCTCGCCCCCGGCGACGGCAAGGACCCGGTGCAGTTCGTCGACGCGCGGGACCTCGCCGAGTGGACGATCCGGGTGGCCGAGGCGCGCTCTCTCGGCACGTTCAACGCCATGGGGCCGGCCTCGCCCCTCACCATGGCCGGCATGCTGGACGGCATCCGCGCCGCGATCGGTTCGAAGGCCGCGCTCGCCTGGGTGCCGGCCGACTTCCTCGACCAGCAGAAGGTCGGCGCCTGGGGCGACATGCCGGTCTGGGTGCCGGGCACGGGCGACACCGCGGGCTTCGGCCGGAGGAAGAACGCGAGGGCGATCGCGGCCGGCCTGACCTTCCGTCCGCTCGGGGAGACCGCGAAGGACACGCTCGACTGGTGGAAGGCGCTGCCCGACGACCGGCAGTCGAAGCTCCGAGCCGGCCTCGCCGCGGACCGCGAGGCGCAGGTCCTCGCGGCGTGGAGGGCGAAGCGGGGTTGAGGCGTCACCGGCCGGGGGCGGACGGCTCGGCCGGGCCGAGGGCGTGACGCAGGGACTGGCCCGCGGCCTCGGGAGGCAGCGAGAGGAGCTCCGAGTAGAGGGCGATCGTCATCGCGCACACCCGGGCGCGATCGACACCGGGCGCCTGCGACCGGCGCAGGACGTCCACGTCGTCGCCGTGCCGCTTCCGGAGCCTCTCGAAGGCCGCGTCGAGGCTCTTCCCGGCCGCGGCCCGGTCGAGCGGCTCGGCCGAGCCGCCGCGCGCGGAGAGGGCGACCGCCCGCAGGGCGGAGAGCAGGAAGTCGTCGCGGGGCGTGCCGGAGGCCCCGGGCGGCCCGGCCACCGCCGGGAAGAGGAACCGGTAGCACTGCTGCGGGTCGCGGGCCTGCAGGTCGGAAAGGGTCGCGACCAGCGCCCGCCCCAGGGCCACCGCCGCGGCGTCGGAGGCTTGCGGCACGAAGCGCCAGAGCCTTGGGCTCAGGAGGCGCAGCCCGGCCGCGACGGCCTCGCTTCGCTCGCCGTCCCGGAGGGAGTCGAGGAGCGCCTCCCGCAACGGGCCCCGCAGCGCGGGCTCCTCCCCGATCACCGCCGCGAAGAGAGGCTCGTCGTGGAGGAGGGTCTCGACCTCGCGATCCCGCTTCCACGCGCGCGCCCGGGGCATGAGGACCGCGCTGCCGAGGGTGAAGAGCGAGACGAACGAGACGAGGAGGACGGCACGGTGCCGCCGCGTCCCCGCGGGGCCGATGAGGCGCGCGGCCGCCCACGCGAACCCGGTCGCCATGGCCGCGATCGACCCCGCGACGAGAATCTCGAACACGATCCTCTCCGTCCGCCCCGCCCCGGTCCGGCCCTCAGAGGGGGCCGTCGACCAGGATCGGGCCGAGCGACACCCAGCCCTCGCGCTCCCGCACCACGCGGTACTTCCGTTGCGCGCCCTGCCGGGCGCTGCGGAAGAAGGTGACCGTGACCCACGCCTCGTCGTCGGCCTTCCACTCGATCGGTCCCGCCGTGACCAGGATCGCGGGGCGCAACGTCATCGCTTCCACCGCGCCCCGGGGTCGGGGGTCGCAGGCGGCGGCCCGTCGCACCGACGGCTCCCCCGCCAGCCGGGCCATGAGCTCGGGGCTCGGGCTCTGGGGAGCGCCGCCGGGGTCGATGGCCAGGCAGAGGACCGTGCCCCGGCCTCGGGCCGTCGCGTCGAGGTGCTCCTGGATCTGCTGGCGGAAGGCCGCGACGAGGACGTCCGCCTCCCGGTCGCGCTCGTCCGTGCCGGCCCATCCTCCGGCCGGGCACGACAAGACGGCGAGAAGAATCACCGCGGCGAGGGTGGAAGTCGGTCGCATGGAGAGGTCGAAGGGCCCTCCTCCGCGGCGCCTCAGCCTCGCCCCGGGCGGGAGGAGCGCGGGGCCGGGCGTCCCTTCCCCTTCCGCGGGGTCCGGAGCGGCGTGCGCGACAGCTCGTCGTAGAGGTGCACCGCGGCGCGGATCCCCTTGCGGAAGTCGCCGAGGTGGAGGCTCTCGTTCTCGGAGTGGATGGCCGAGGAGGGATCCTCGACGCCCATCAGGAGGCAGGGCACTCCTCCGAGGCCGTCGGAGAACGGCTTCACGAACCCGATCGTGCCCCCGGCCCCGATCATCGCCGCCTCGCGGCCGTAGCCCGCGCGGAGGGCGCGCCGCGCCGCCTCGAAGGCCGGGCCCTCGGGATCGGTCGTCCACCACTGCGAGGTCCCGGTGACACGGGCCAGGACCCTCGCGCCGACCGGCGGCCGGGCGGTCAGCTTCTTCACGACGAGCGCCCCGACCTTCGCCGCGTCCATGTCGGGCACCGTGCGCAGGGAGAGCCGGGCCCGCGCCGAGTCGAGGATCTGGTTCGAGGAGCCCTGGAGCGGGTGGGCCTCGAGGGCGATCACGGTCAGGGCGGGCCGCGTCCACACCCGCTCCCAGATCGAGTGGGCCTTCTCTCCGACGAGGCGTGTGCCGGGCTTCATCGCCGCCGAGGCGCGGAACCGGGCCTCGTCGAAGGGGAGCGCGCGGATCCTCTGGAGCTGGCGCCGGCCGGTCTTCGCCACCGAGCGGTAGAGGCCGGGGACGTTCAGCGAGCCGTCGGGGCGCTCGAGGTCGGCGATCAGGCGGGCCAGGATGCGCACCGCGTCGGGGACCGGCCCGCCCCAGAAGCCGCTGTGGACGGGCTGCTCCAGGCAGCGCACCTCCACGTCCACCTGGCAGATCCCACGCAGCTGGTAGGTGAGGGCGGGGTGGCCCACGTCGTAGTTGCCGGTGTCCGCGAGCACCGCGACGTCGGCGGCCAGCTGCCGGCCGTACCGCTCGAGGAACGCCTCGAGGCCGGGCGACCCGGTCTCCTCCTCGCCCTCGATGAGGACCTTCAGGTTGAGGGGCAGCCGGCCCGAGGTCTCGAGCCACGCGCGGACGGCGGCGACGTGGGTCACGTACGTGCCCTTGTCGTCCACCGCCCCGCGCCCGTAGAGGCGGCCGTCCCGCTCGCTGGGCTCGAAGGCCGGGGTCACCCACTTCTCGGGCCGGCCCGGCGGCTGCACGTCGTGGTGGCCGTAGACGAGGAGGGTCGGGGAGTCCGGAGCGTGGAGCCAGTCCGCGTAAACGTAGGGATGCTGGCCCGGCATCTCGAGGAGACGGACGTTCTCGAGGCCGGCCTCGCGAAGGAGGCTGGCGGTGGCTTCGGCCGAGCGCCTGACCTCTCCGGCCGGGAAGGCCTCGTCGGAGACGCTCGGGATGCGGACGAGATCGACGAGGCGGGCCTTCATCTCGTCGACGTGGGACTCGGCGTGAGCGAGGGCGGCGCCGAGGGGGGGCGGAGGGAGGCTCACTCGCGCAGTCTAGAACAGGCCGGGCGCATCCGCGAGCCGTCCCGTCCTGGCGCCCTGGGGTACAATCCGCGCGACATCCGGGCCACCCCTGCGGAGGCTTCATGAGCGACAAGGAGTTCAAGCCCTACGTCCCCGCGGACTCCACCATGCCGGAGTTCACGCTCCGGGCCCTCGTCCTCGGCCTGGTGATGTGCGTCGTGCTCGGGGCGGCGAACGCCTACCTCGGCCTGCGGGCGGGCATGACGATCGCCGCCACGTACCCGGCGGCCGTCATCGGCATGGCGGTGCTGCGCGCCTTCAAGGGGTCGCTCCTCGAGGAGAACTTCGCGCGGACGGTCGGCTCGATCGGGGAGTCGGTCGCGGCGGGCGCGATCTTCACGATCCCCGCCTTCGTCATCCTCCAGATGTGGAGCTTCCGCGAGGTCGACCTCAAGGAGTACCTGACCGCGAGCGCGCTCATGATCGTGGGCGGGATCCTCGGGGTCCTCTTCGTCACGATCCTCCGCCGGGTGATGGTCGAGGACCGCTCGCTGCCCTTCCCGGAGTCGGTGGCGGCGTCCGAGATCCACAAGGCCGGGCAGCGGGGAGCCGAGGCCGCGATGCAGCTCTTCAGCGCGATGGGCGTGGGGGCGCTCGTGAAGCTGCTCGGAGACGCCGGCGTCTTCCGCGCCTCGAACGAGTTCCAGCTCGCGGTCGGGCGGCTCCGGGAGAGCTTCGTCCGCTTCGGCCTCAAGGGGAGCTCGTCCACCGTCAGCGCCGGCGGGGTCTCGACCTTCCAGGCCCCCGGGGTGAGCCCGGCGTACCTGGGGGTCGGCTACATCATCGGGCCCGAGCTCGGGGCCCTGAACTTCGCCGGCGGCCTCCTCGCCTGGGGCCTCTTCGTGCCCCTCCTCATCTTCTTCCTCGGTCCCGAGCTAGCGCCGAAGTACGCCGCGGCCGACGGAACGATCGGCTGGGCCGCCATGGCCGGCCACATCTGGCGGTTCATCGTCCGCCCGATCGCCGTGGGCGGGATGCTGGTCGGCGCCTCGTTCACCCTGTGGCGCATGCGCCGGAACCTGATCACCGGCATCAAGCGGGGCGTGGCCGACGTGAAGAAGTCGGCCGCGGCGCACGAGGCGACCGCCCGCACCGAGCGCGACCTGCCCTTCCGGACGGTGCTCGTGGGGATCGGGGTCGTCTTCGCGCTGATGATCGGCCTCTACTTCTACTTCACGAACGTGCTCCCCGGCGCGATCTTCGCCGCGATCGTCATGCTCGTGACCGGCTTCTTCTTCGCCGCGGTGTCCGGCAACCTCGTGGGCATGATCGGCTCCTCGAACAACCCGATCTCCGGCCTCACCCTGGCCACGACGATCGTGGCCGCGCTCACGATGGTCATCGTCGGCGTGAAGGGGGCGGAAGGGGTGGCGGCCGTGCTGGGAGTGGCCGCGGTCGTCTGCGTCTCGTCCGCCGTCGCGGGCGAGATGCTGCAGGACCTGAAGGTCGGCCACATCCTCGGCGGCACGCCGTGGAAGATGCAGGTCGGCGACATCGTCGGCGTCGTCTTCGCCGGTCTCACCCTCTTCTTCCCGCTCTACCTCCTCCACACGTCGGACCTGGCCGCCTTCCCCGAGAACGGGGGCTTCGGGGGCCCGAGGCTGTCCGCGCCCCAGGCCGGGCTGATGGCCGCGCTCTCGCAGGGGATCGTGGGCGGCGAGATGGCGTGGCCCCTCGTGATCGTCGGCATCGCGATGGGCCTCTCGCTCGTGCTCGTCAAGGTCCGGAGCCCCATGCTCTTCGCGGTCGGCATGTACCTCCCGCTCGAGACGACCTTCGCCATCTTCGTGGGCGGCCTGCTGCGCGGCCTCGTCGACAAGCGGGCCGAGAAGCGGGGGATGAACGCGGCCCAGAAGGCCCGGATCGAGAACGCGGGCGTCCTGACCGCCTCCGGCCTCATCGCCGGCGAGGCCCTGATGGGCCTCGCGGTGGCGGGTGTCGTGGCCTACCAGGCCTGGAAGGCGACGCCGGGGACCGAGATCGGCTTCCCTCAGGTGCCGGGCTTCGCGGACATCGCGGGCTGGCTCGCCATCGCGGTGATGATCGGCCTCGCTGCCTACATGGTCTTCCGCCCGCTGGCGAAGGCGGGCGCGGCCGACGAGCCGGCTCCACCGACCGCCGTGATGTGACGCGGTGACGGAGACCAGGCGCACGGCGGCCCTGCGCGCGGTCGAGGAGCGCTTCCCTGAGTTCAAGGAGGCGCTCTGCGAGCTGGTGCGCGTGCCCGGGGTGTCGGCGGCGGGCTTCCCGGCCGACGAGCTGCGGCGGTCGGCCGGGGTCACGGCCGGTGTACTCTCCCGCCTCGGGGTCGAGAACGTGGCCGTCCTGGACCTGCCCGGAGCCCCACCGTACGTCTACGGCGACTGGCTCCACGCGCCGGGGGCGCCGACCCTCCTCGTCTACGGCCACCACGACGTCGTGCCACCGGGGCCGGGCGAAAAGTGGACGAGCCCGCCCTTCCTGCCGGTCGAGAAGAAGGGCCGTCTCCACGGCCGCGGGACCGCCGACGACAAGGGCGGATTCCTGGCCTGGGCGGCGGCGGCCTCCGCGTGCCTGCGGGCGGCGGGTCGCCTGCCCGTGAACCTGAGATTCCTGATCGAGGGCGAGGAGGAGGTGGGCTCGACGAGCCTTCCCGCGTTCCTCGAACGCCACCGGTCGAAGCTCGACGCGGACGTGCTCGTGCTTTCCGACACCTACAACTTCGCGACCGGCGTGCCTGCGCTCACGTGGCAGCTGCGCGGCCTCGTCCAGGTGGACGTCGAGGTGACGTGCCTCGACCGGCCGGTCCACAGCGGCGACTTCGGCGGCGCCGTGCCCGACCCCGTCCGGATCCTCTGCCGCATCCTCGACGACCTGCGCTCGCCCGACGGCCGCATCGCCGTGCCCGGACTCTACCGTCGGGTCGCCCGCCCGAGCACTGCGGTGCGGAGGCGGCTCCGCCGCCTGCCCTTCTCCGAGGCCGCCTTCCGCCGCGGAGCGGGGATGCTCCCCGGGACGCGCCTCGAGCGGGAGAAGGGCGTGAGCGTCTACGAGCAGGTGTGGACGCGTCCCTCGCTCACCGTGATCGCGATCGAGGCCCACCCGATGCAGGGCGCCGCTAACCAGATCCTCGACTCGGCCCGGGCCCGCCTCTCGATGCGGACGGTGCCCGGTATGGACTCGCGCGAGGCAGGGGAGAGGCTCGTCCGCACGCTCACCGCGAAGCCGCCCGCGGGCGCCCGCGTGGAAGCGCGCATCACGCGCTCCACGCCGTGGTGGACGACGGAGCCGGAAGGCCCGGCCTTCGCGGCGGCGCTGCGCGCGCTCGAGAAGGGCTACGGACGCGAGCCCGCCCTCATCGGCTCCGGGGCCTCGATCGGCTTCCTGAAGCCCTTCGCCGACGCCTTCCCCGGCGTGCCGTGCCTCCTCACGGGCGTCGAAGACCCGGGCTGCGGGGCACACTCGGAGGACGAGAGCCTCCACCTCGGCGACTGGAAGAAGTCGATGCGGGCCGCCGTCCACCTCTTCGACGAGCTGGCGACGCTCGGCGTCGCGGGCCTGAAGCGCGCGCGTCGCTGAGCGTGGGCTCGCGCGCGGCGGGCGCAGTGCTGTTCGTGGCCTCGATCCTGGCCGCGACGGTGTGCTGGGGGACGACGGCGGGGGCCGGCGAGCCGCGGGGCAAGCCGTTCTGGCTCGCCCTCGCGAAGGACTGCGCGGTGCCGGAGGGGGAGTTGGCCTTCGACCTCGTGAGGGAAGCCGTCTCCTTCCTCGGCTCGACCGACCCCGAATGGCGGGACGACGTCGGTTACGGCGTCGTGGCGAGCTGCGTGTACGAGAAGAGGCTCCTCACGCCGGAGGAACGCCGCGCCCTGGTGACGCACCTTTCGGAGAACCTGCGGCGCCGGATCGGCGGGACCGGAGGAGACTCCGTCCTGCTGCGCTCCTTCTCCGCTCTCGACCTCTCGATCTTCGCGGCGCTCGAGAATGCCCTTCCCGCGCTCGACGGGGACGACTACCGGCGGCTGGTCGACGCCGCGCTCGCGTACCTTCGCGACGAGCGCGACCTGCGCGGATTCGAGCCCGGGGTCGGGTGGATCCACGCGACGGCCCATACCGGGGACCTGCTGAAGTTCCTCGCCCGTGACTCACGGTTCACGCCTGCCGACCAGCGCCTCCTGCTCGACGGCGTCTGGGCGAAGGTGACGGCACCCGGCACGCCGGTCTTCACCCACGCCGAGGACGAGCGGCTCGGGGCGGCCGTCCTGTCGGTCGTCCGGCGCTCCGACTTCGAGCCTTCGCTCCTGGATCCCTGGCTGACGCGGTTCGTGGATCTCGAGAAGCAGGTCTGGTCGAGGTCCCCGCCGGACCCGGCCGTCCTCGACGCGGCGCAGAACGCGCGGAGCCTGCTGCGGAGCCTGTACGTGCTGCTCTCCCTCCCCGCGGCCACGGGACCGACGTCGACCGGCGCCGGGGAGGCGGCGGCGCGAGAGAAGGTGCTCGCGACGCTCGATCGGATCCGGAGGTAGCGCCGTCCCGTCGCCGGTCTCGCGCGAGCCGCTTCCCGACCCGCGTCACTCCCGCTGGGCCCGGCTCGGCTGGTGGCCGGGAACGAACATGTCCCCCCACTTCAGCTCCAGCGTCTTCTGCATGTCGAGGGGGTACGACCAGTCCCCGAGGTCGTTCGCCCCGCCGTTGTTCGTCCCGAACGTGAACTTCGCGCCCCGAGCCTTGGCGAGGCGCAGGAAGGCCTCGCTCGGCAGCTTGTAGCGGGCCCCAATCTCGATGGCGACGCCGTGCTTCACCGCGGCGTCGATCACCCGCGTCATCCGCGCCTCGGTCCACAAGGCGTCGTATCTCGAGGCGATGGCCGCGGGGAGGAACGTCGGGTTGACGTAGATGTCGATCGGCTCGCGCTCGAGGATGCCGACGATCTTCGAGACGAGGAGGTCCATGAAGGCCGCTTCGTCCGGGCCGATCTCCACCTCCTCCGGGATCCAGAGCCGCATGCGCTTCCCGGCCGCGCTCGTCCAGGTCATGGCGTCCGTGAAGACGTAGTCGAACCTCGCCCGCGTCTCCCGCGAGAACATCGTCACCCACTCGCGGCCCTCGGCCTGCATGCCGAGGAAGACCGGCCGGCCCTTCATGGACTCGACCCAGGCCACGGCGTCGGCGTCCGTCTGGATCGGGAAGCCCCTTCCGCAGTTGACGGCGACGCCCAGGAACATCCCGGTGGCCCGCGAGAGGGCGAGGGCCTGCTCGATCGTGAGGCCGCCCTTGAGGTGGGAGTGCAGGTCCACGAGAGGGAAGTTCGCCCGGCCGAGGGCGAGGACCTGCGCGTACCGATCGTCGGCGGGCGGCGTCGGGACGTCGGCGGCGGCAGAAGGGGGAAGCGGCTTCACCCTCAGGTTGCGGAAGAAGACCTTGCTCTCCGGGTCGTGGCACTGGAGGGCGAACGTGCCGCGCCCGAGGCGGTTCACCTGGCCGGCGCTCTCCGGCAGCGGGCCCTTGGGCTCGATCCAGTCCACGACCAGCGCGTCGTCCACCCACACCTGCACGCGGGGCTTCCGCACGGTCACTCGCAGCGTGAACCACTCGTCGTCCCTGGCGAGCGCCTTGTAGACGTTCCGGATGCCGTAGAGGCTGCCCGTCATCTTGAGCTCCAGGTAGTCGCCGTGGCGCTCCTGCGAGTTGTCGACCTGCACCTCGAAGCCCTGGGCCGGCCAGTCCTTCTCCTGGAAGGCGGTGTGGAAGTAGAAGCCGGAGTTGGCTCCCTTGCGGGCCTTCACCTCGGCGACCGCCTCGAAGTCCTCGAAGGCCGCGTTGCCGTCCTGGCCCACGTAGAAGAGGTGCGCCCTCGGGCCGTCGCAGGCGATCGTGCCGCCCTCGACCCGGAACGAGGCCGGGCTCTCTGCCGCCTTCCAGCCGGCGAGCGTCCGGCCGTCGAAGAGGGAGATCCAGCCGTCGTCGGCCGAAAAGGCGGGAGCCGCGGCGGTCGAAGCGAGGATCAGCAGGAAGGGGAGACAAGGGCGGCAGGGGATCATGGATCGTCCTCTCGCGACGTTGCGCGGTATCGGCTTGGCGCTCATGCGGCCTGGCCGGTTTCTGAGACATCGTCCGGGAGGGCGAAGCGTCCAGGAGGTCTGGTGCGTTCGACTCACCGGAGCCGGGGCCTCCGCGTCGGGCTATCCTACGCGGGTTTGCCGCCTCGTCCAGGCCCCGTCCAGGAGACTCCATGAGAACCTGCCGCCGCCGCCTCCTCCTCCTCGCCGGTCTCGTCGCCTGCGCGCCGCCCCTCGCTGCCGACGAGGGCATGTGGATGCCGCAGCAGATCCCTGCCCTCGCCCAGAAGCTGAGGGCCCTCGGCTTCGAGGGCGACCCGTCCGCGTTCGCCGACCTCACCGGCCAGCCCATGGGCGCCATCGTCTCCCTCGGCGGATGCACGGCGTCCTTCGCCTCCCCCGAGGGCCTCATCGTCACGAACCACCACTGCGTGCAGGGCTCGCTGCAATACAACTCGACCCCGCAGAGGAACCTGCTCGTGGACGGCTATCTCGCGAAGACGCGCGAGGAGGAGCTCTCGAACGGCCCCGGATCCCGCGTGCTCGTCACGGTGTCCGTCAAGGAAGTGACCGAGGCGGTCACGGGGCGGATCGACCCGAGGCTCGACGACCTCCGGCGGTTCGACTTCGTCGAGCGGCGGGCCAAGGAGCGGGTGGCGGCGTGCGAGGCGGGCGGGCTGCGCTGCCGAGTCGACGCCTTCTTCGGCGGCCTGAAGTACTTCGAGACCGCGCAGGTCGAGATCCAGGACGTGCGGCTCGTCTACGCCCCGCCCCAGGGCATCGGCAACTTCGGCGGCGAGACCGACAACTGGCGCTGGCCCCGGCACACCGGCGACTTCTCCTTCTACCGCGCCTACGTCGGCCGGGACGGCAAGCCGGCTCCCTTCTCGAAGGACAACGTGCCCTTCCGGCCCGCCCACTGGCTGCGCGTCCAGCCGGCCGGCGTCCGGGAGGGCGACCTCGTGTTCGTGGTCGGCTACCCGGGACGGACGCAGCGCCACCAGACCTACGCCGAGGTGAAGGAGACGACCGAGTGGGCCTTCCCGCGCTTCGTCCGGGGCGCGGAGGAGCAGATCGCCCTCCTCGAGGCGCTGGGGAAGACCGACCCCGAGCTCAAGATCAAGGCGGCCGCGCGGCTGCGCGGGCTCAACAACGCGCTCACCAACCGCAAGGGGCAGATCGAGGGCCTCGTCAAGGGTGGCATCCTCGCGAGGAAGGAGGAGGGCGAGCGGGCGCTCGCGGCCTGGATCGCCGGGGACCCCGGCCGCAGGAAGGAGTACGGCGGCGTGCTCCCCGCCCTCGCCGCCCAGCAGGCCGAGGCCGAGAGGACCCGCGAGCGGGACGCCGTCTTCGCCTCCCTCCTCGCGTCCTCGTCGATGCTGAGCGCGGCTCACTCGGCCCACCTGCTCTCGGTCGAGAGGGCGAAGAAGGACGACCTGGACCGCGAGCCCGAGTTCCAGGAGCGCAACTGGGCGCGGGTCCGCGAGGGCCAGCAGCGGGCCCAGCGGACGATCGACGCCCGCATCGACCGGGCGCTCCTCGCCTGGGCGATGGCCCGCGCGGCTGCGCTCCCTGCCGGCCAGCGGATCAGCGGCCTCGACAAGCTCGTGGGCCTCACGCCCGGAATGACGAAGGCCGACTCGGACCAGGCGATCGCCGACTCGCTGCAGAGGCTCTTCGCGGGCACCCGTATGACGGACGAGGCCTTCCGGATCGGTCTCCTCGGGAAGACGACGGCCGAGATCGCCGCGACGAGAGACCCGATGGTGGACCTCGCCCTCGCCCTCGACCCGCTCTATCTGGAAACCCGAGAGGCCGCCAAGAGGCGGCAGGGCGCGTCGATTCGCCTGCGGCCCCTCTACATGCGGGCCATCCTCGCGCAGTCGGGCGGCCTCGTGGCGCCCGACGCGAACGGCACGCTGCGCGTCACGTTCGGCGTCGTGAAGGGGAAGCCGGGGCCAGACGGGACGGTCTGGACGGCCTTCACCAGCCTCAAGGGCATCGAACAGAAGGCGACCGGAGACGGCGAGTTCAACGCGCCGGCGCGGCAGCTCGAGGCGATCCGGGCCCTGCGCGCCGGCAAGGCGACCCCGCACGTCCTGCCGGCGATCGGCGACGTCCCGGTCGATTTCCTGTCCACCGTCGACACGACCGGCGGCAACTCGGGCTCGCCGACCCTCGACGGCAAGGGAGATCTCGTCGGCCTCCTCTTCGACGGCACCTACGACACGATCGCCTCCGACTTCCTCTTCGATCCGGTCAACACGCGCTCGATCCACGTCGACGTGCGAGACATGCTGTGGACGATGGCGGAGGTGGACGGCGCGTCGCACCTCCTCCGGGAGATGGGGGTCGGCCAGGACGAGAGCGGAGGGCTCTCCCTCAGACCTTGAGGTAGATCCGCTGCCTCTCCATCCACCAGGCGACGCCCCACCACAGGACGACGGTCGCGAAGCCCCACGCGAACGCCGCGAGCATCGGCGTCAGCCAGCTCGCGAAGAGGAGCGCGTACATCCGAGCCTGCAGCGAGCGCGCGACGCCGTCGGAGCCGGCCCAGCGGATCGTGTCCCAGATGCCCGACAGCACCTCGGATCCGACGTAGACGGCGATCGCGTTCTTCCCGTACGTGACGAACGGAGAGGTCCAGCCTCGGAGCCCGCGCACGTCCACGATCCACCAGGTCAGGCCGAAGAGCGCGGCGGCGAGGCCCCCGGTGAGCAGCACGAACGAGGGGCTCCAGAGGTTCTTGTTGATGGGAAAGACGAGCCACGCCGGTGCGGCCTGCCCCCAGAGGAGGGCGAGCACGAAGAGGATCGCGCCACCGGCCACGAACCCGACGGCCTTGACCGTGGGCTTCCGGCCGGAGCGCAACCACTCGCCGGCGAGGAGCCCGAGGATCGCGGTTCCGACCGCCGGGAAGGTGGAGAGGAAGCCCTCGGGATCCCACGTCCTCGTCCACCGATAGAGATGCCCGCTCAAGACGATCCGGTCGATCTGGGCGGACAGGTTCGTCTGCGGATCGAGGTTCGGCGCGTAGCCCTCGGGGCCGACGACGTACTTCATGGCCCCCCAATAGCCGACGAGCAGCCCGGCCGCGAGCACGGCCTGGCCGCGGGGGCCCAGCCAGCGCTTCGCCGCCCAGGCGGCGAGGTAGCAGAGGCCGATGCGCTGCAGCACGCCGCCCCAGCGCAGGGGCAGGGTGAAGCCGCCGGTCGTGAAGTTGACGAGAAGGCCGAGGGCGACGAGCTTCAGGCAGCGCACGAGAGCGGGCCGGAACGCGAGCCGGCGGGAGAAGGTCAGGGACATCCCCATCATGAACACGAAGAACGGGAAGATGAGGTCGGTCGGAGTCCAGCCGTGCCATGGCTGGTGGAGGAGCGGCCACCAGGTGTGGGAGTAGTCGCCGGAGTTGTTGACGAGGATCATCCCCGCGATCGTCGCCCCGCGGAAGGCGTCGAGGGAGAGGAGGCGGTCGCGTGGGGGCTGGTCGGTCATGGCAGGCGGATCCTACTGCGGACCGGGGCTCCGCGCACGGCGCCGCCGAGCGGCGGGTGGACGCTCGGCTCGTGTGGTAGGTTAGCCGGGTTCCACACGGGGACGGGAGGCCCGCATGCGGGGGAGAGGAGCGATCGGCGTGGTGGTGGCTCTGGCCGCAGTCGCCGCAGCAGGAACGGGCGGGGCCGGCGCCGCCGGCCCGGGCGGGTTGCTCCTCGTCGCCAACAAGGGCGACCACACGCTCGGGATCATCGACCCCGGGGCGGGCCGGATGGTCGCGGTCGTGAAGGAGAGCGGGGTGACGGGGCACGAGGTCGCGGCCTCCCCCGACGGCCGGACCGCCTACGTGCCGATCTACGGCGACTCGGGCGTCGGACGCCCCGGCTCCGACGGACGGACGATGGACGTGATCGACCTCGCCTCGCGCCGCCGCGTGGCCACGGTCGACTTCGGCGGCCCCCACCGGCCCCACCAGCCCGTCTTCGGCCCCGACGGGCGGCTCTTCGTCACGGCGGAGATCGCGAGCGCCGTGAAGGTGCTCGACCCGCGCACGAACGCCGTCGTGGACACGCTGCCGACCGGCCAGCCGGAGTCCCACATGCTGGCCGTCTCCCCCGACGGCCGGACCGCCTACACGTCGAACGTCGGGGCGGGGACGGTGAGCGTGATCGACGTCGCGATGCGGAAGGTCACGGCGGTGGTGACGGTCGCGAAGCGCGCCCAGCGCATCGCCCTCTCGACGGATGGCCGGTTCGTCTTCACCGCCGACCAGGACGCGCCGCGTCTGGCCGTGATCGACACGAGGACGAACCGCCTCGTCTCCGGTGTGGCGCTGCCCGCGGTCGCCTACGGCACGGCGCCCACACCGGACGGGAGCTTCCTCCTGATGGCGCTCCCGGGCGCGAGCCAGGTGGGCGTCCTCGACCTCGCGTCGATGGAGGTGGTGAGGACGCTCGATGTGCCCAAGGCGCCGCAGGAGGTGCTCGTCAGGCCGGACGGGCGGATGGCCTACGTCTCCTGCGACGCGAGCGGCCAGGTGGCGGAGATCGACCTCGAGCAGTGGAAGGTCGGGCGGCTCATCCAGGCCGGACCGCAGGCGGACGGGCTCGCCTGGGCGCCCCAGCGGTAGCCATGTCCCTGGGCGACGTGGCCGAAAAGCGGCAACCGGCGCCCCCCCTTCCGCTCACTGACACGGGCCAGCTCTCCGGAGGATGAGGTGTAACCTCCTGTCCTAACTCGGATTCCTCGCAAGGTTCGGAGCCAGCCGCCCGCGGCACGGCCCTTGTAATGACGAGGTCAGCGTCGGACTGCATGCCCCAGGAGCACGCCTCGACCATGAGCCACCCCGACCGGGCCGTCGCCGCGAAGGAAGAGGACGGGTCCGTCACCTCGGCGATCCTCCCGAAGGACCGGCGGGTCGGGAAATACCAGATCGTGGGCCTCCTCGGCAAAGGAGGGATGGGAGTCGTCTACCGCGCGCTCGACCCCTTCCTCGAGCGCGAGGTCGCCATCAAGGTCATGCTCCCCCAGCTCGCCGAGGACCCGGAGCAGAAGCAGCGCTTCGAGCGCGAGGCTCGCGCCGTCGCCCGCCTGAACCACCCCAACGTGGTGATGGTCTTCGACCTCGGGTACCACACCGACGGCGCGCCTTACATCGTCATGGAGCTCCTCCAGGGCGACGACCTGCTCCACATCACCCGGCGGGAGCCGGCGCTGCGGCTGGAGCAGAAGGTCGCGATCGTCCTCCAGGTGCTCGACGGCCTGGGGCAGGCCCACAAGGTCGGGATCGTCCACCGCGACGTCAAGCCCGCCAACGTGTTCGTGAGCGACGAGGGGACGGCCAAGATCATGGACTTCGGCATCGCCCGCCTCGGACCGTCGGGGGCGGCAACCGGGTCGGGAACGGTGGTGGGCACCGCCAACTACATGTCCCCCGAGCAGGTGCTGGGCCACGCGATGGACGGCCGGAGCGATCTGTTCAGCGTCGGCTCGATGCTCTGCGAGCTGCTCACCGGACGGCGCCCGTTCGAGGCCGAGGCGCCGATGGCCACGCTCTACCTGATCGCCCACAAGGAGCCCGTCCTGGACCTGCCCCAGGGACCGGAGTACGAACGCTTCCGTCCCGTGCTCGCCAAGGCCCTGGCCAAGGACCCGTCGCGCCGATTCGCGACCGGCGCCGAGTTCGCCGATGCGCTCGCCGGGTGCATCGGCGGCGGGCTCGATGCGCGGCGGCGGATCGTCCCGCGCGAGAGCGGCGCCCGGCCGGCGGCGCCGCCCGAGGGGGCGGGAGCGACGGGGCCGCTGGCGGTCACGCCGCCGAGCAGCCCTCCCGCGACCGGGACCGAAGGGAGGCCTGCGCCACGACGGCCCGACCCCACCGAGCTCTTCCGCATCCTCCGCGACGTCTACGTGGGAGGAAGGTCCGGGCGGCTGCACTTCGCCTCCGGCCCGAGCCGCCGCAGCCTGTGCATCAGGCAGGGCCGGATCACCCACGCGATCAGCGACACCGACGGGGAGCGGCTCGGGGAGGTGCTCGTCCGCTACGGGGTGATCAGCCAGGGCGACATGGAGCGAGCGCTCGAGTCGGAGAAGCGGCTGGGGCCGGTCCTCTCGGGCCTGAGGCTCCTCGATCGCGAGAAGCTCGGAGAGGGGCTCGGACTTCACGCCCGCGAGATCCTGTTCGCGATGCTCGAAGGGACGGACGGCTCGTACAGCTTCGAGGAGTCGGCGGCGGGCGAGCCGGAGAGCGAGGTCGCCAGCACCGTCTCCACGGGCCAGGTCATCCTCGAGGCGACGCGGCGCGTCCAGGACCCGGAGCTCGTCCGGCGGGTGCTGGGCGACCAGGATCGCATCCTGGTGCTGTCGAGCGATCCCCTCCTCCGCTTCCAGCGCATCGCCCTCACGCCCACGGACGGCTTCGTGCTCTCGCGCGTCGACGGGACCCTGAGCGCGCGCGACGTGATCAGCCTCAGCCCGGTCGCCCCCGAGGACACCGAGCGGAGCCTCTTCGGCCTGCTGTGCACGGGGATCATCGACCACGAGAAGGAGCGGACGTCGAGGACGCGGCCGACTCCGTCCCCCGGCCCGAAGCCCCCCGACGGGGACACTCGGCCCGGCCCGGCCACGGGCGGGACCCATCCCGTGACGGCTCGCGTCCCGGCGAGCGACGGCGCCGCTGCCTCAAGGCCGAAGGCCGCCGCCGCGCCTCCCCAGGCCCGGGAGCGGCCTCCGGAGGGCGAGCCCCGGCCGGCTCCTCCGCGTCCCGAGCCGGCCGGACGCGAGCCCGCGGACGTCATCCGCGAGGCGGAAGGCCTCCTGGCCCAGGGGAGGTTCTCGGATGCCGTGTCCAGAGTCGAGCCCGTGGTCGGCCGGGTCGAGGGACCGCTCAGGACCCGGGCTTCGGTCCTCCTCGCCCGCGCGTACCTCGCCGATCCCGAGAGGCGCGGCCTGGCCGAGGCCGTCCTGCTCGACCTGGTGCGACTCGTCCCCGACTGCACGCCGGCCTACTTCTTCCTGGGGACGCTCTATCGGCGGCAGAACCAGCCCGACCGGGCGCGGAGCATGTACCGCAAGGCGCTCGAGCTCGAGCCCGAGCATCGCGGGGCGAAGGCGGAGCTGAAGGCCCTCGGGGACGATCCCGGCGACTGACGGGGCCGCGGGACGGCCCGCTCTCCGGCCAGCACGCCCGGCGAGCCGTCACGAGGTTTTACGACCGGCGCCTCGCTCTTGAAGTCTAATGCGGCAGCCGCGGACGGCGCTCCGCTTCCCCGCTCGGGGGCGCGAAGGAGGGTCTCTTGACGTTGCGGCCGTTGGCTCTCACGTGTGCCGCTGCGGTCTCCGTCGGAGTCGTCTCCGGTCCAGCCCTCACCCCTCTCCGCGCCTCCGCGGCCAGGGGCGACGACCGCCGGGAGGCGGAGATCGCCGCCGTCGTGGAAGGGCGCGCACGGGAGGGAGAGCCCGGGGTCGCCGTGCTCGTGCGGCAGGACGGGAAGACGGTGTTCGCCCGCGGCTACGGGGTGAGGAGCCTCCGGTCCCGGGAGCGCGTCGACGCCGGGACCGGCTTCCGCCTCGCCTCCATGACCAAGGCGTTCACGGCGACGGCCGTCATGCTGCTCGTGCGCGACGGCAAGCTGCGCTACGAGGACGCGCTCACCGACGTGCTCCCGGCCTTCCCCGCCTACGGCCGGGCGATCACCATCCGCCACCTCCTCACGCACACCTCCGGCCTGCCCGACTACGAAGACCTCATGGACGCGGCCGGCAAGGGCCGCGCCCCGTACTGGACGCCGGAGCACCAGATCCACGACGACGAGGTCCTGGCGCTCCTCCGGGGCGAGACGAAGGGGCGCTTCCCTCCGGGGACGAGCTGGGCCTACAGCAACTCCGGCTACGTCGTGCTCGGCCTCGTCGTGGCGCGGGTCTCCGGAAAGCCGTTCGGGGACTTCCTCCGCCAGAGGATCTTCACGCCCCTCCAGATGGAGGGCACGCTCGCCTACGAGAAGGGCCGGAACGAGGTGAAGCGGCGGGCGTTCGGCCACACCCGCGACGGCGGCTCCTTCCGCGAAGCCGACCAGAGCCCGACCTCGGCGACCCTCGGCGACGGCGGCGTCTACTCGAACCTCGAGGATCTCGCGAAGTGGGACGAGGCCCTGCGTCTGAACACGCTGCTCTCCCCGGCGTGGATGAAGCCGGCGCTCACGCCGGCGACGCTCGCCGACGGCTCGCCGCCGCGCTGGCCCGCGGGCTCCCGGGGCGGCGACGACCTCGACCCTGGCGGGCCGGTCTCGTACGGCTTCGGCTGGTTCCTCGACCCCTGGCGCGGCCGGCCGCGGATGTGGCACCACGGAGAGACGCAAGGCTTCCGCTCGGCGATCGAGCGATTCCCCGACGACCGGCTCACCGTCGTCGTGCTCGCCAACCGCGACGACCTCGACGTGCGCGGGCTCGCCCTGGAGGTCGCGGCGTCGCGGCTGCATGGCCATCCAGGCCGCTGAACCTTTGACAGGCGGCCGTCCCTCGAAGGAAGCTGGCTCACCCAGGAGGTATTCCGTGATGTCTCAGAAGAGAGTCGTCGGCTGGACGTGCTTCGCGCTGCTGTCGGTCGCGCTCGCGGCGCCTCTCCGCGCCCAGGGCGAGCGGGGAAAGGCGGAGATGAAGGCGGGGGCGGGCGCGATCACGGTCGACTACGGCCGGCCTTCCCTCAAGGGCCGGGACATGCTCTCCCAGCTGCAGGAGGGGTCGTTCTGGCGCATGGGGATGAACCAGGCCACCGTCCTCACGACGCCCGTGGACCTCGCCTTCGGCGGCACCCGCGTCGCGAAGGGCGCCTACAGCCTTTGGCTGAAGAAGGCCGGCGACGCCTTCCAGCTCGTCTTCAACTCCCAGACCGGGCAGTGGGGCACGCAGCACGACCCGGCGAAGGACGTCGTCAGCGTGGCGATGGCGAAGTCGCCCCTGGCCGCGCCGGTCGAGGCGTTCACCATCGGCCTCGCGCCGTCGGCGAAGGGCGGAGCCCTCGAGCTCAGCTGGGGGTCCACGAAGCTGGCCGCGCCCTTCGAGCTCGGGAAGTAGGACGAGGTGCGACGCTTCGGCGCCGCCGCCCTTCTCGCCCTCGTCCCCGCCGCGCTCGCCGCCGACGGCGCCGCCCCGCGGGGCATCGAGACGGGCGACCTCGACCGGAGCGTCGCACCCTGCGCCGACTTCTACGAGTTCGCGAACGGCACGTGGCGGGCGGCGAACCCGATCCCGCCGTCGATGGTCCGCTGGAGCCGGCGCTGGGCGGCGGCGGACGGGGCCAAGGAGCAGCTGAAGGCCATCCTCGACGAGGTGTCCGCCTCGACGGCGTGGCCGAAGGGCAGCGTCGAGCAGCTGGTCGGCGACTTCTACGGCGCGTGCATGGACGAGAAGAAGGCCGACGAGCTGGGCGCGGCGCCGATCCAGCCCCTCCTCGCCGAGATCGACGGCCTGGCCGACATCGCCGGCGTCCGGAGCATGATCGGCCGCTTCCACGAGCTCGCGATCCCGGTGCCCTTCGGCCTCACCGCCTCGCCCGACAACCACGACCCCGCGCACGCGATCGCCGACGTTTACGCCTCGGGCCTCGGCCTCCCCGACCGGGACTACTACGTGAAGACGGAGCCCCGCTTTCAGGAGGCGCGCGAGAAGTACCGCGTCCACGTGGCCCACATGGTCGAGCTCTCGGGCAAGAGCCGGGCCGACTCCCGCCGGATGGCGGAGGCCGTGTTCGGCATGGAGAAGCGCCTCGCCGAGGCCTCGCTCGACAACGTGGCCCTGCGCGACCCGAAGGCCACCGACCACAAGACGGGCTTCGTGGACCTCACCAACCTCGCCCCGGACTTCGACTGGCCGGGCTACTTCGCCGCGGCGAAGCTGCCCCGGGCCCCTCTCAACGTGCAGCAGCCGGCCTTCCTGAAGGCGGTGGACCGCCTGCTCCTGGACACGCCGCTCCCCTCGTGGAGGGCGTACCTGCGCTGGCACCTCGTCCGGTCGGCCGCCCCGTTCCTCTCCTCGGCCTTCGTCCAGGAGGAGTTCGGCTTCGAGGAGCGGTACCTGGCGGGGGCGAAGGAGATGAAGCCCCGCTGGAAGCGCTGCGCCGAGTCGGCGGACGCGCTCCTCGGCGAGGCGCTGGGGCGCAAGTACGTCGAGAAGCACTTCCCGCCCGCGGCCAAGGCCCGGATGCAGGAGCTCGTCCGGAACCTGCTCCTGGCCATGGGCGACACGATCCGTGGCCTCGATTGGATGGGCCCGCAGACGAAGGCCCGGGCCCTCGAGAAGCTCGCCACCTTCAATCCCAAGATCGGCTACCCCGACCGGTGGAAGGACTACTCGAAGGTGCCGGTCACCCGCGACGCGCTGTGGGCGGACGTGGTCGCGGCGCGGAGGTGGAACGTCGACGACGACCGGGCCCAGGTCGGCAAGCCGGTGGACCGCGGCCGCTGGCGGATGACCCCGCCCACCTCGGACGCCTACTACAACGCGCTGCTCAACGAGATCGTCTTTCCGGCCGGAATCCTGCAGCCCCCCGCGTTCGCCATGGACGCGGCGGACGCGGTGAACTACGGAGCCATCGGGGTGGTCATCGGCCACGAGATCAGCCACGGCTTCGACGACGAGGGCGCGCAGTACGACGCGAAGGGCCGCCTCGCCAACTGGTGGACCCCGGACGACCTGCGCAAGTTCCAGGCGCGCGGACAGTGCGTGGTGGACCAGTTCGAGGGCTACGAGATCGAGCCCGGCATCCACCACAACGGGAAGCTCGTCCTGGGCGAGTCGATCGGCGACCTCGCGGGGGCGAAGATCGCCTACCGGGCCTTCCTGAAGTCGCTCGAGGGCAAGCCCCCCGCGCCGCCGATCGACGGCTTCACGCCGCCGCAGCAGTTCTTCGTCGCCTGGGGCCAGTTCCGCGGCGACGCGATCCGCCCGGAGGCCCAGCGCCTGATGGTGCAGGGCGACCCCCACCCGATCGCGAAGTACCGGGTGATCGGGCCGCTCTCCAACCTGACGGAGTTCCAAGAGGCCTTCGCCTGCGCGGCCGACGCGCCGATGGTCCGTCCGCCCGGGAAGCGGTGCGCGGTCTGGTAGGGGGAGCGATCAGTTCGGCGGCGTGAGCCACTGCTCGACGTCCGGGCGCACACCGGTCCACTCGAGGCCGCACTCCGCCTGACCGTCCTCCGTCCGGACCCAGCTCACACGCGCGGTGGCGGCCACGGTCGGGCTCTCCGGATCGAACGAGATCCGGAGGGCCACGCCCGCACCGCGGCCGAAGCCGGGGCGGCCGGCGAGCCGGACGTGCGCGCCACCGACCGTCACGGACTCGGCGACGCCGCGGAGGATCATCCCCTCGCCGTCCTCGATCCAGACCGCCACCGGCCGGCCGACCTGGCTCTCTTGGGTCGCGTCGTTCGCCGGCGTCATGGGGCACCTCCCCGCCGACAACCCCGGCGATCAAAAATGCATCACGCGTGCCAGTCGCGCGGCTGCTTCCCAACCATCTCTTCGTGAGCATGATGGCGGGTTCCTGGGGGGCGGGCGGAGCCTCGGTGAGACGCGGAAGCTGCTACGACTGGTAACGGGCCGGGCTCGAGTCGCGGCGGGTGCCGGCACCGGCCCGCGGCCCGGGAGCGACCGTGCCCCTTCGGTCAGAAGCGCAGGGCCAGCGCCACGGCGGCACGGAAGAACGACGGATCGACACGCACCGGCGCCGGCGAGAGGCCGCTCTGGATCTCGGCCAGGTCGGCGCTCCGGATGACCTCGCCCGCGTTCACGATCTCGCGGAGGGTCACCACGGCGTCCGTCGCGGGTCCCCAGCCGTACCGCAGGTCGAGGCGCAGGCCCGCGTGGCCGCCGAGACCCGCCTCCACGAACGCGCCCGCGACGAGGCCGAGGGTGCTCCCCGGGAAACCGAGGGAGACGAGGTAATCCTGGTCGAAGGCCGTGGAGTGGCCGCCCATGGAGTACTTCGTGTAGACGAGGCTCTGCGCGCTCCCTTCGGTGTGGAGCCAGGCCGGCCCCGCGGAGACGCCGATCCGGCCGTGCGCCCCGAGACTCGCCCAGGCCACGAGGTCGAGGGACAGGGCCAGGGTCTTCAGCCGACCGACGGCGGCCGGCTGAGCCTCCGAGCGATCGAGGCTCACCTCGATCGGCTCGTAGAAGGGCGGGGGGCGAGACGTGTACCGCATGGTGAGGTCGTACTGACCGGGCGCGCCCGACAGGTCCGCCGCGCCGTAGTCGGCCGAGAGCTGCAGGCCGAGGTGCGAGCCGAGATTCCGCTCGATGCCGACGAGGACGCCCGGCCCCGAGCCCGCGTCGAGCGGCATCGTCTGCGTCGCGGCGCTCGCGTGCGGGGTGCCCTCGAAGGGCGGGGAGTAGCGGGAGACGTAGGTGGTGCCGAAGGACGGAAGCGAAAGCGACGGCCCGAGGATCACCCGCCAGGCGTGCGGCTGCGCTCTCTCGCCCGTGGTGGGCTCCGCCGGACGTGCCGGCGCGGCGAGCAACGCCAGCGTCGGGAGCCCCCAGGCCACGGTCCATCGCGCCATGGCGGCGCCTCTTCCGGCCCGTCTCCCCCGAGTGCGGGCCGCCGGGAGCGTAGCACGAGGGCCGAGATCAGCCGCGGGATCCCGGGACGCCGTCGGTCTCCGCCGGCGCTTCCCTGCGCACGATGGCCGAGGACGCGATCAGGGCGAGGCCGATGAAGGACGGGATGAGGCCGGCCGCCCACGCCCGTCGCGCATCGGGGTCCGGCAGGAGCACCAGCATCGTCGACAGGCCCAGGCCGATCGCCAGCAGCACCAGCCCGCCGATCAGGAGGCCTTGCGCCCGACGGAGGTCCGCCTGCCGAGGAGTCAGGTAGGCCGGAGCGAGGTCATCGCCGATCACGGGAAGGGGAGGCAGGCGCGACGGGTCGATCCCTTTCTCGATGGCGGCGATCCGCTCGCGCTGCGCCAGCTCGAGGAGGCGCTGCTGGCCCCGCGTCTTGAGGATCCCCGCGAGGATCCCGCCCATGATGGCCACGATGGGGATGGCGAGGATCATCATCGCGAGTAGCGGCGGCCACGTCGACAAGCTGCCCATGTCGTGCTCCCTGGCTCGGATCCGGGGACGGCGATCGGCCCACCCGAACGCTCGTCTCCGGCCTTCCGATCGGTTGGACCGGAGATCCCTGCCCCCGGGTTTCAGGCCGCGCGCCCGGACGGAGGCTGCTAGAGTCGGAATCGGCATGAAACCCGCCGGCGCCCTCGCCCGGTCCAACTGGAGGATGGACGAGCCGGCGAAGCCGCCGACGTTCGCCGACGCCGGGAGAGGGGCACGAGATCCGGCGCCGGACGGCGGGGCGCGGGCCGACGCGGACCTCGTCGAGCGGGCCCGCGGGGGAGAGCATGACGCATTCCGGGCGCTCGTCGACCGGCACCGCGACCACGCGTTCGGCCTGGCCCTCCAGATCACGCGCTCGCCGGAGGAAGCCGAGGACGCCGCGCAGGAGGCGTTCGTCCGCGCGTGGCTTGCCCTCCCCGCGTTCCGCGGCGAGGCCTCTTTCGGCACCTGGCTTCACCGCATCGTCGTCCGGAGGGCCCTCGACCACGCCGTGGCGCGGCGAGCGCGGGTCTCCCGGGAGAGGGAGATCGAGACGGCGGAGAGCCTGCCGGTCCCGATGGCGGGGGCGGAGCGCGATCTCGTGCTCGCCCGAAGGCTGGGCCGGTTGATGGAGGACCTCAGCCCGAGGCAGCGCGCGGTGGTGACCCTCTTCTACCGGGAGGACCGGCCGGTCCAGGAGATCGCGGCCGTGCTCGCCATGCCCGAGAACACGGTGAAGACCCACCTGCGGCGGGCGCGCGCGGCCCTTCGCGAGGCCTGGATGCGCGAGACCGGAGCGGCCGGATGAGCTGGACCTGCGCGGACCTCCGACGCTGGCTCGACGACGGACGCCCCCGCGAGAACGACGTCACGGCGGGGACGCACGCCTCGGGGTGCCCGTCGTGCCGCGCCGCGCTCGCCGCGGCGCGGTCCCTCGAAGAGGCGCTTGTCCTTTCGCCGGCCACGAGGGCGCCCACCGGCTTCACGGACGCGGTGATGCGGAGGGTGGCCGCCGCGGGGGCGGAGCGGGGAGCCGGAGCCGGAAGGGTCGGCGGGGAGCGCGTCGTGCCCTGGTGGGCGCGGCTCGCCGCCGAGCCGGCGGTCGTCGTCCCGTGCGCGATCGCCTTGCTCCTGGCGTGGCGCTGGTCGACGGTGTGGGGCCTCGCCACCCGCCTTTCCCCCCGCGTGACCGCCTGGGCGGAGGTCTCCGAGCGCTGGGGAGGCCGGGCCGCGGTCGAGGTCGGCGGTGCCCTGCACGCCTTGAACGACCCCGCGGTCGCCCTGGGCTTGGTCCTGGCGGCGTGCCCTCTCGTCGTGTGGGCGTCGTGGCACCTGGCGCGCTGGTCGGAGCAGGCGCTGGCCCGGCCCCTGGTGCGGGCGGGGCGCGAGCGCGGTTAGCCTGGCGTATCCCGGTCCCCCCTCGGGGAAACAACGAGCGAAAGCGGACCGTCTCGGCCCGCGGGGAGGGACCATGGGCTTCGGCGCGCGGGCTCTGGCCATGTCGCTGGCGGCGGCCTCGCTGCCCGTCGCTCCCGCCGCGGCCCAGCCCTGGGCCGCCGACCGCGTGCCCGTCTTCGGGAGCGGGGTCGGGGTCGTCGTGCTCGACCTGGTCGTGCGGGATCGCAGGGGCAGCCTCGTGCGCGACCTGCGGAGCGACGAGGTCGAGATCTGGGAGGACGGGGTCCGGCAGCCGATCACCGAGTTCCGCTCGGTTCAGGATGGCAGTGGCGCCTCCGCACCGCGGCCCTCCGCCGCCTCCGACGCCGGCCGTCCGGTCGTCCCGGCCGCCGGCACGCCGCCGGACCGAGGGCGGCGGGCGAGCCTCGTGTCGCTGGTGTTCGACCAGCTCTCGGTCGAAGGCCGTTCGCTCGCCTTCCAGGCGGCCGAGCGGTTTCTCGACGCGCAGGCCGGCGCCTGGACCTACGTGGCCGTCTTCCGCATCGACGGGCGCCTCAAGCTCGCCCAGGGCTTCACGCAGGACACCTCGGCCCTCCGGCGCTCGCTGGAAGCCGCGACCCTCGGGAGCGCCCCCGCCTTCGCCTCGACCGTCGCCGCGATCGGCGGGCAGCTGGGCCAGTCTCCGAACGCCGGGGACCCGATGCAGATGGGCTACGACCGGCGGGAGCTGAGGCCCGCCCACTACCAGGGCGACCCCGGGGCCGGCACCCCCATGGACGGCGACGGGCCGCTCGCGGCGCAGCGGGGCATCGCCAACGCGACGGTCAACATCCTGCGCACCGCCGAGGACATGGAGCGCTCGCAGCGCGGGACGTGGTCCCTCGACGGCCTGCTGGCTCTCGTTCACGGCCAGGGGACGCTCCCCGGCCGGAAGACCGTCGTGTACTTCTCCGAGGGGCTGCAGGTCCCGCCCCTTCTCGAGGACCCGTTCCGCTCGCTGATGAGCGAGGCCAACCAGGCGAACGTCAGCATCTACGGAGTCGACGTCCGGGGCCTCGGTGCCGGCGGGAACATGGCCGCCGCCCGCGAGCTCCTGGACCAGGCGGTGGCCATCAGCACGAGCCAGCGCCTGAGCGGCGGGAACTGGCACGGGGTCACACGAGAGCAGGCGCGGGAGTTCGACACGGTCGAGGCCACGCTCCGCATGAACGCCCAGGGAACGCTGGAGGACCTCGCCAAGGGGACCGGTGGCTTCCTGATCGCCGAGAGCAACGACCTGAAGCTCGGCTTGCAGAGGCTGGGCGAGGAGCTCCACGGCTACTACGAGGCCGCCTACGTGCCGAGCGACGATCGGTTCGACGGCCGCTTCCGCCGAGTCGCGGTCAAGGTGAAGCGGGCCGGCGTCGCGGTCCAGTCGCGGAACGGCTACTTCGCCGTCCCCCGCACATCGACCCGGCCGATCATGGGCTACGAGACGCCCCTCCTCGCCGCGCTCGGCTCGCGCAAGCCCCCTCGCGACGTCGAGCACCAGGCCGCGGTCTTCCGCTTCGACTCCGGCCCCGACCTCGTCCGCCACGGCCTGGCGGTCGCCGTGCCCCTCTCCCGGGTCTCGTTCGCCGAGGATCGGCAGGCCGGGCGCTACGCCGGCCGCGTCTCCGTCCTCGCCCTGGTCCGGGACGCGCGCGGGGACATCGTCGAGCGCCTCGGCCAGGACTATCCGCTCGAGGGTCCGCTCGAGGACCTCGCGGCCTCTCGCCGGCGCCGCATCACCTTCTCGCGCAGCCTGCTCCTCCACCCGGGAACCTACGTCGTCGACACCGCGGTCCGCGACGGCCTGGGGCAGCGGATCGGGTGCCGCCGCCTGGCGCTCGAGGTCGTCCCGCCCGCCGCCGGCGTGCGCCTCAGCAGCGTGGTCGCGCTGGCCGGGGCGGTGCCCGCCGCCTCTGCCGCGGAAGAACCTGACGATCCCTTCCGCCTCGGCGACGTGAGGATGACGCCGATCCTCGAGCCGAAGATCCGCGTGGAGTCGGGCCAGGACACTCTCGCCCTCTACTACGTCGTCTACGGCCAGGAAGGCGTCCGTGAGCCGCCCACGATGACGCTCGAGATCGGGCGGGGCGGACGTCCCGTGAAGCGGGGCTCGATCGCCCTTCCCGCCCCCGACGCCGGCGGCCGGATCCCCCACGTGGCGTCGATCCCCGTCGGAAGGCTCTCCCCCGGCGACTACACGCTGCGCCTGAACGTCACCCAGGCGGGCTCGAGCGCGGCCGAGCAGAGGATCGTCGAGGTGCGCTCCAGCGGGGAGTAGGTCGCTTCACTCCGCCTTCACCTCCGTCCACATCCGGTCGTAGAGGACCGTGGTCTCGCCGAGGTCCCGGATGAGCTCCAGCCGCGCGACCGCCTCCGCGGGCGGGAAGATGGCCGGGTTCGCGCGGATCTCCGGGGGCAGGAGCGGCCAGGCGGCGCGGTTCGGGCTCGAGTACCGCATCGTGCGGCAGATCTCGGCCGCGACCTCGGCCTCGAGCGTGAAGTCGATGAAGGCGTGGGCCAGCGCGGGATGGGGGGCGTCGCGGGGGACGACCAGGTTGTCGATGAAGAGCGTCGAGCCCTCGCGGGGCAGGACGTAGGCGATGTCGGGGTCCTGGGCCATGGCCTTGGCGATCTGGCCGTTCCAGGCCTGGGCGAGCCACACGTCGCCCGCGAGGAGGACGTCCTCGAAGTTCGACGAGTTGTAGGCCCGCACGAGCGGCTTCTGCCGCCGGAGGTCGTCGCGGGCCGCGGCGAGGAGGCGGGGATCCTTCGTGTTCTGGCTGTGCCCCCGCCACTTGAGCGCGGCGCCCATGGCCTCGCGCGCGTCGTCCAGCATCAGGATCCGGCCGCGGTAGCGCGGGTCCCAGAGGGCCCCCCACGAGTCGGGGGGCTCCTCGACGCGCCGTCGGCTGTAGGCGATGCCGCTCGTGCCCCAGAAGTAGGGCACGGAGTGGGCGTTGCCGGGGTCGGAGGGGCGGTCGAGGAAGGCGGGGTCGACGTTCACGAGGTGGGGGAGCGCCGTGTGGTCGAGCGGGCGCAGGAGGCCCTGGGCGACGAGCACCTCGACCGAGTAGTCGGAGGGGCAGGCCACGTCGTAGCCGGCGTTCCCCGCCTGCAGCTTCGCGAGCAGGGCCTCGTTCGAGTCGTAGAGGTCGACGTTCACCTTCACGCCGTGTCGGGCCTCGAACCTCGCGAGCGTCTCGGGGGCGATGTAGTTCGACCAGATGTAGAGGTTCAGCACCCGGTCGGCCGGGAGTCCCGCCCCGCCCGCCATCACGAAGGGAGCGCCGAGCACCCCGAAGCCGACGATCGCGGGGAGCGCGGCCAGGCGCGCGGACCGTCCCTGCTCGACGAGGAAGGCGCCGAGGAGGAGGAGAGCGGTCGCGAGGAGGATCATCGTGGACACGGCGTTGATCTCCGGCGAGACCCCGCTCTTCACCATCGAATAGATCTGGAGGGGCAGCGTGGTCGCCCCCACCCCGGCCACGAAGGACGTCACCACGTAGTCGTCGATCGAGAGCGCGAAGACGAGGAGGGCGGCGGCCATGACCGCGGGGAAGATCGCGGGGAGGGTGACGAGGAGGAAGGTGCGCACCGGTCCCGCGCCGAGGTCCATGGCCGCTTCCTCGAGCGAGTGGTCGAAGCCGGCAATGCGCGCCCTCACCACCACGAACGCGTAGGAGACGGTGAAGGAGACGTGGGCGAGGATGACGGTGAGGAAGCCCAGCCGCAGGCCGGCCGCGGCGAAGAGCAGGAGGAGGGAGGCGGCGAGCACGATCTCGGGGGCCACGGTCGGGATGGTGAGGAGCCCCTCGAGGGCTCCCTGCCGGCGGAACCGGTGGCGGTGGAAGGCGAGAGCGGCCGCGGTGGCGGCGGCGGTCGCGATCGCCGTCGTGGCGAAGCCGACCAGCAGGCTGTTCCGCAGTGAGGAGAGAATGGCCGGGTCGGTGGCGGCCTTCGTGTACCAGGAGAGGGTGAAGCCGCCCCACGACGCCGAGAGCCGGCTCGCGTTGAAGGACAGCGCCACGAGTACCAGGATCGGCGCGTACAGGAAGAGGTAGGTCGAGGCGGCCGCGAGGCCGGGCAGCGCTACTGGCGCGCTCCGCCCCTCGCGCGCCACGGGCTCAGAGGGCCTGGGCCGAGCCGAGCGGCCGGCGGAAGGCGAGGAGCAGCAGGACGACGACCAGGGAGAGGACGAAGCTGAGCGCGGCCCCGAAGGGCATGTCCCGGGCCACCGCGAACTGGCTCTGGATCAGGTTGCCGACGTAGGCCGTCTTGCCTCCGCCCAGGAGATCGGGGGCGAGGTACGCGCCCAGGGAAGGGATGAAGACGAGGACGCAGCCGGCGACGATCCCGGGCATCGTCTGGGGGACGACCACGCGGGTGAAGGTGCGCCGCGCGTCCGCGCCGAGGTCGGCGGCCGCCTCGAGGAGCGACGGGTCGAGCTTCTCGAGCGACACGTACAGGGGGACGATCATGAACGGCAGCTCGCCGTAGAGCTGCCCGATGAGGACGGCGAGGTCGTTGTAGAGGAGCTCGGCCCGGGGGAGGCCCGCCGCTCCCAGGGCGAGGTTGATGACGCCCTCCGAGCGCAGGAGGACGATCCACGCGTACATCCGGACGAGGAAGCTCGTCCAGAAGGGCAGGATGACGAGGGCGAGCAGGGCGTTCCGCCACCGGGGGGAGGCGCGGCGGGCCAGCCACCACGCGACCGGGTAGCCGACGAGGAGGCAGGCCACGGTCGTGACGGCGGCGAGGACGAGGCTCCGCCCCAGGATCGCGAGGTAGAGCGGCTCGAGCGCGCGGAGGTAGTTGTCGGGCGAGGCGGCGCGCTCGACTTCTCCGTAGGCGGTGCGCCGGCCGAGCGACACGAGGAGCATCAGGAGCTGCGGCAGGTAGAAGAGGACGACGAGCAGGCCGATGCCCGGAAGGAGGAGGAAGGCCGCCTCGCGGGAGCGCCCCCTCACGCCGCCGCCTCCGGGTCGTCGAGGCGCAGGACGGCCTCGGGCGGGAAGGAGAGGGTGACGGCGTCGCCCCGCTTCCTCCCCCGAGCGAGCAGGTTGCCCTCGCCTACGCTCAGGACCTCGCCCCCCACGCGCACTCGCCAGTCCGTCCAGTCTCCGAGGAAGATCTCGTCGTCGATGGTGCCCGCGAAGGCGTTGGCCGCCCGGTCGGTGAGGCTGATCTTCTCGGAGCGTAAGCCCACCCAGACGGTGGCTCCGGCGCGATAGCCCCCGTCGTTCGACGCGTCGAACGAGAGACCGGCCTCCGTCCTCACCCGCGCCACGCCCCCGCCCACCCCCAGGACCTCGCCGCGGAAGAGGTTGGCGACTCCGAGGAAGTCGGCCACGAAGCGCGTGCGCGGCCTCTCGTAGAGCTCCTCCGGTCCGCCCGTCTGCTCGATGCGCCCCTGGCTCATCACCGCGATGCGGTCAGCCATGACCAGGGCCTCGTCCTGGTCGTGGGTGACGAAGAGGAACGTGATGCGGAGGCGCTCCTGGAGGTTCTTGAGCTCGACCTGCATCTCCTTCCGGAGCTTGGGGTCGAGAGCGGCCATCGGCTCGTCGAGGAGCAGCACCTCGGGCTCCAGCACCAGCGCCCGGGCGAGGGCCACCCGCTGCTTCTGGCCGCCGGAGATCTCCGTGACGCGCCGGTCGCCGAGGCCGGCGAGCCGCACGAGCTCCAGGGCGCGCTCGACCCTGTCCCTGACCTCGGCCTTCGGCAGCCCCTCGATCTCCAGGCCGAAGGCCACGTTCCCGAAGACGCTCCGGTGGGGGAAAAGGGCGTAGTGCTGGAAGACGGTGTTCGCCGGGCGCTTGTGGGCGGAGAGCGCGGTGACGTCCCGGCCGGAGATCCAGATCGAGCCCGAGTCGGGGCGCTCGAATCCGGCCACGAGGCGGAGGAGCGTCGTCTTGCCGCAGCCGGACGGCCCAAGGAGCGTGACGAACTGCCCGGGAGCGGCGTCGAGCGACACGTCCCGCACCGCCTGGACGTCGCCGTAGCTCCGGGAGACGCCCCGGATCCGGAGCTCGCCCTTCATCGACTCAGAGCGACCAGCCCTCGCGGACTTGACGGGTCATGAGCGCGTCCGCCTCGGGGGCGTCGACGAAGCGCGCGGCGGCCGCGTCCCAGCGGAGCTTCTTGTCCACGCGCACCGCTATCGTGCCGAGGAGGATCGTCTCGCCGATCGCGGCCACGCTCTCGAAGCTCGCGTCCGACGGGGCGGTGCCGCGGCAGGCGCGGACCCACTGCTCGAGCTCCTCGGCCGGACGGGGAAGCGTCGGGGCCGGAGGCTGGAAGGCTTTCATCTTCGCCTTCGGGAGGAGCCGGGGGTTGCCGCCCTCGAAGTCGGCGAGCAGCTTCCCGCCGTCGCCGACGAAGAGGAGCCCCTCCTCCGGCATCGGCTCGCCGTCCTCGTCCAGCTCGCGGGGCTTGGGCGGGCGGAGGCCGCCGTCGTACCAGTGGAGGGCGACGGGCGGCATCCCCGGCCGCTCGGGGAACTCCCAGCGGACGAGCGAGGCCTCCGGGTAGGAGACGGCGTTCGTCTGCTTCTTCCACAGGAGGTCGTCGATCTTCCAGTACTGGCTGCGGGTCGCCTCCACCGTGAGCGGCGTCCCGAGCTTCAGGATCTTGAAGATCTGGAAGAAGGAGTAGTGGCCCATGTCGCCGAGGGCGCCGGTGCCGAAGTCGTACCAGCCGCGGAAGACCGCGTTCCGGTAGGCCGGGTGGTACGGGCGGGGGGGCACGGGTCCGAGCCAGAGGTCCCAGTCGAAGCCGTCGGGCACGGCCACCGTCCCCGTCGGGAGGCTGGTCATGCCTTGCGGCCAGAAGGGGCGCGTGGACCAGTTGTGCACCTCGCGGACGGGGCCGATCGCGCCGGCCTGGATCCACTCCGCGATCTGCGGGGTCGCCTGCTGGCCCGCCGCGCAGAACATGTGGGTCGCGGCGCCCGACTCGCGCGCGGTCCGGACGACGACGTGCGCCTCGTGCAGGACGTTCGCGAGCGGCTTGTGGGTGATCGCGTGCTTGCCCGCCCTCATCGCCGCGACGACGACGGGGGCGTGGAGGTGGTCGGGCGTCATGTTGTAGACGGCGTCGAGGTCCTTCTCCTTCGCCAGCATCTCCCGGAAATCGGCGTAGGCGTGGACGCCGCCGCCGGAGGAGGCGCCGTAGTGGCGGTCCACGAGCTCGCGGCCCACCTCGCGGCCGCACGGGCAGGCCCGGGCGCCCTCGGCCCAGCCGGAGTCGCCGAGGAACGCCCGGACCTTGTCGCGCAGCTCGAAGCGGGACCACTCGACGTAGTCCTCGCTCCTCCGGTTGGGGTCGCAGACGGCGACGATCCGCAGGTCGGACTTCTGGAGCGCCGGCATGAGCTGGCGCAGGCCCTGCGTGCCGCAGCCCACGAACCCGACGTTGATGCGGTCGCTCGGCGGCACGTGCCGCGGCCCTCCGAGGACGTGGCGTGCGACGAGGCTCACCGCGGCGGTCGTCGCGCTCTTCTCCAGGAACGTCCGGCGGGTGACGGAGCCAGGCTGCGACATGGGCTTCTCCTTGCGGCGAGATCATAAGCCCGATCCAGGCCGGACGAGCCCTGCCCCTCCGGGCAGGACGAGCGACCGGCCGGTGAGCTCGCGCGAGTCGAGCGCGGCGGCCTTTCCGAGGAGGGCGAGGCGCGGGGGCAGCGCGGGGCGGAAGCGCCATTCGTCCTCGCGCCCTCCTCCGGAGCGAAAGGCCTCTGCCCACACCGGCCACCACGGGTTCACGCCCCGAGCGATCGGCTCCACGACGAGGACCGTCGAGCCCCTGCGGCCCGCGTCGAGGAGGCGGGGGAGGAGCCCCCGGCGCGGCCCCTCGCCGAGCTCGTTGACGGTGAAGGCGGCGAGGATCCCGGCCGGCGGGCCGGGGAACGAGGCCGTCACCGCGTCGCCGCGAGTCGCCCGGCCGTCGAGGCCGAGGCGGGCGAACGTCCAGCGCGCCTCGGCGACGGCCCAGCCGCTCCGGTCGACGCCGTCGATGCGCGCCCGCGGCTCGCACTCCAGGGCCCACGCCGCGCCCGCGGTGCCGGTGCCGCAGCCGAGGTCGAGGACGCGCCGCGGACCGCGGGCTCCGAGCGCGCGGACGATCTCCCGGACGAGGAGGAAGTGCAGCGGCCCGTAGTAGAGAGCGAACGCCGCACGCTTGCCGGCCCCGTCGAGCGCCGCCCCGCCGGCCATCCGCTCCCGCCGCTCGACGTAGAGGGACGAGAGGGCCTGGAGGGCGCGCCGGACCTCGGGGAAGGTCAGCTCCGCGAGGTGACGCGCCTCGAGGTCGGCGTGGAACGAGCGGAAAGGGTCGGGCGTCTCCATCGACCGGCCATCGCGGCCCGCCACCACTATAATGTGCACTTCACGGGGCGGGCCATGCCCATTTCCCGCCCGACCCTCGACCAGGAGGCAGGCGTGCTCGGACCGAACGGCTGGCGACTCGCGTGCGTGCTCGGCCTGCTAGCCACGTCCGTACCGCCGACCGGTGCCGGGACGCCGCCGCTCCTGCCGATGCCCGCCGAGGTCACGGCCGGCGCCGGCGTGCTGCCGATCGGGTCCGCGCTGCCGGTGTGGTTCGACGGGCCGGCCGATCCACTCCTCCAGCGGGCCGTCGAGCGACTCGCCCGGAGGCTCGCGGCGGCGACGGGCATCCCCATCCGCGTCGAGCCGGCCGCCACGGCCGACCGGGCTCTGCTGCGAATCCACGGCCCCGCCGCCGACCTGAGGTTCCCGAGCCTGGACGCCGACGAGTCCCACGCGCTCGACGTGATCCCGCGGGGCATCGAGCTGCGGGCGGCGGGCACCGCGGGCGTCCTCCGCGGTCTCGCCACGGTCGCCCAGCTCGTCGTGCCGACGGCCGAAGGCTACGGCCTGCAGTCGATCACCATCCGCGACCGCCCGCGCTTCGCCTGGCGCGGGCTCATGATCGACACGAGCCGCCACTTCGTGCCCTTCGACGTCCTCGTCCGTCAGCTCGACGCGATGGAGGCCGTCAAGCTGAACGTCCTCCACCTCCACCTCACCGACGACGAGGGCTTCCGCCTGGAGAGCCGACTCCACCCGAAGCTGCACGGGGAAGGCGCAGAAGGCGAGTACTACACGCAGGACGAGATCCGCGCCCTCGTGACCCGGGCCCGCGACCGCGGGATCCGCGTGGTGCCGGAGATCGACGCCCCCGCCCACACGAAGAGCTGGCTCGTCGGCTACCCGCAGCTCGCGACCCGCCCCGGACCGTATCGAATGGGGCCGGACGACGCTGTCCGGAGCGCGCTCCTCGACCCGACGCGCGAGGAGGTATACGCGTTCCTCGACGGCCTGGTCGCCGAGGTGAGCACGCTCTTCCCCGATCCCTTCTTCCACGTCGGGGGCGACGAGGTGGCGAGCCCGGAGTGGGACGAGTCTCCCTCGGTCCAGGCCTTCATGAAGGCGCACGGGATCGCCGACCGCCGTGCCCTGCAGGCCCACTTCACGCGCCGGCTACAGGCCATCCTCACCCGTCACGGCAGGACGCTCGTCGGCTGGGACGAAGTCCTCGACCACGGCCTGTCGAAGGACGCGGTGGTGCAGACCTGGCGCAGCTCCAAGCTCGTGGCCCGGGCGACGGCCGCCGGCCGGCGGACCGTGGTGTCCGGCGGCTACTACCTCGACCAGGGCCTGCCGTCGACGGCCCACTACGCGATCGACCCGACCGACCCTCGGGCCTACGGCCTCCTGCCCCGCGAGGCCGAGGCGCTCCGCGGCACGCCGCTCGCCGCCTACGTCGGCGAGGCGAACGTCCTCGACGCCGCCGCGGTCGTGACGCCCGCGCAGGAGGCCCTCGTCCTCGGAGGCGAGGCCGCGCTCTGGACCGAGATCGTGACCGCGGAGATGCTGGACGGGCGCGTCTGGCCGCGCACGGCCGCGATCGCGGAGCGGCTCTGGTCGCCCCGGAGCGTGCGCGACTCGGCCTCGATGCAGAGACGCCTGCTCGCGGTCAGCCGCGACCTCGAGCGCCTCGGCCTGCGTCACGAGGTGGACCCGCGGCTCATGGTCGAGCGGATGGCCCCCGGCGAGGCCGACGCCCTGCTCGCCCTGTGGTCGGCGGTCGAGCCCGTGCGGTTCTACTCGCGGCTCATGAAGCGGATGATGGGCGGGCCCGCGGCGCAGCTCGCGCCCCTCAACCGGATGGCCGACGCCGCGGTGCCGGAGAGCCTCGAGGCGCTCCGCCTCCGCGTGGACGTCGAGGACGCGGTGGCGCGCAAGGAGACCGCGGGGCCGCGGGTCGAGCGGATCCGGGCCCGGCTCACGGCCTGGCGCGGCGCGCGGTCGGGCCTCGAGGCGCTCCAGGGACGGGCGCCGGGCCTCGCGGAGCTGACGCCCTTGGCCGCCGACCTCGAAGTGCTGGCGACGGGCGGTCTCGTCGCGCTCGACGCGTGGCAGCGGGGGGCCGCGGTCGAGCCTCGGGCGGTGGCCGCGACCCTCGCCGTTGCCGGACGCCTCGACGCTGCCGCCAAGGCCGCGGGCTACCTGGCTTCGTTGACGACGCCGCCACCGCCCGCCGAGGTGGAGCTGGCCGCGGTGGGGGCCGTCCGCGAGCTCCTGCGCGCCGCCGGCGCGCCCACCGCCTCCCCAGCCGTTCGATGAAGGAGCGCCCGACGTCCCATTCCCCGCGGATCTCGAGGCGCCAGTTCGCCCGGGGCGCTGCCGCGGCGGCCGGCTCGCTGATGATCCTGCCGAGGCGCGTCCTCGGCGGGCCGGGCACCACGCCGCCGAGCGACACGCTCACGAAGGCGGTCGTCGGCGTCGGCGGGATGGGCCGCAGCCACCTCGCGTACGGCGGTTCCGTCCTCCGCGCCGTCTGCGACGTGGACCGCGGCCACCTGGCGTCGGCCCTCGAGGCGTGCGGCCCCGGCGTCACGGGCTACCACGACTTCCGTGAGGTGCTGGAGCGGCCCGACATCGACGTCGTCCACATCGCGACGCCTCCCCACTGGCACGCGCTCGTCACCGTGGCCGCGGCCGAGGCGGGCAAGGACGTCTGGTGCGAGAAGCCCATGACCCGGACGATCGGCGAAGGCCGCGCCGTCGTCGCGGCCATCGAGCGGACGGGACGGGTGCTCCGGGTCAACACCTGGTTCCGCTTCGAGGAGCGGTTCTACGGGCTGGGCACCGACGTCAAGCCGGTCAAGAAGGCGGTCGCGGGCGGCCTCCTCGGCTGGCCGATCAAGGCCACGGTGAGCGCCTCGACCGGCTTCGACTGGAAGTTCTTCTGGACCGGCCGGACGAGCCTGCCGCCCGAGCCCGTCCCGCCCGAGCTCGACTACGACTTCTGGCTCGGCCCCGCGCCCTTCAAGCCCTACCACCCGCACCGCGTCCACGGCACCTTCCGCGGCTACTGGGACTACGACGGCGGGGGCCTCGGCGACATGGGCATGCACTACCTCGACCCCGTCCAGTACGTGCTCGGCAAGGACGACACGAGCCCGGTCGAGGTCTGGGCCGACGGCCCGCAGCAGCACCCCGACGCCTGCGGCACCTGGCGGCGGATCGAGATGAGGTACGCGGACGGCTGCACGATCGTCCTCGACGGCGAGGACCGCGACAAGGACGCCCCCTTCCTCGAAGGGCCGGAGGGGAAGATCTTCCGGGGGTTCCGGTCGGACATCCCGCACTTCGAGGAGAAGGTCGCGTCCCTCCCCGACCCGGAGCCCCAGGTCACCGACTTCGCCGAGTCCGTCCGCACGCGGCGCCGCTTCGCCTTGAACGAGCGGAACGGCCACCGCTCCTGCACGCTCGTGAACCTCGGGAAGGTCGCCGTCCAGCTCGGACGGCCTCTGCGCTTCGACCCCGTCGAGCAGCGCTTCGTCGGCGACGAGGAGGCGAACCGGCTCGTCGACCAGCCCATGCGCGCGCCGTGGCGGCTTTCGGCGTGACGCCACCCCGGGGTATCTGCTCCCGAGGCGCTCCGGTGCGGACGTGCGCCGAGGGATGCGCCGGTCCCCTGGCCAGAGTGTCCCCATGAAGGTCCTCGCCGTCTCTCTCGCCATCGCTCTCCCGGCGTCCGGTCTCGCCGCTCCGGCTTCTCCCCGTGCCGACCTCGCGGCGAACGTCTCGTCGATCATCGACCGCTTCCCCGCCGATACCCCTGCCCATCGCGACTCCCTCTGCGCGGAGATCCTGAAGCTGGGGGAGGAGGCGGTCGCGGAAGTCTGCGCTCGCGTCGTGCCGCCGGGGAAGGGGGACGACGCGAAGGCCCGCTTCGCCGTCAACGGCCTCGCCGTGTACGTCACCCGGCCGGGAGCGGAGGGGGAGCGCGCCTTCTTCGCGCGCGCCCTCCTCGAGTCTCTCGGCCGGGCGAGCGACGATCAGGTCGCCGCCTTCTTCCTCTCCCAGGTCCAGCTCGTCGGGAGGCGGGAGTCGGTTCGCCCCCTGGAGAAGTACCTGGGCGACGAGAAGCGGGCCGGCCCCGCCGCGGCAGCCCTGCTCGAGATCGGCGGACCGGAGGCCACGGCGGCCCTGGTCGCCGCCGTCGACAAGGCGCCCCGGGACGCGCGTCTCGTCCTCGTCCAGTCGCTCGGCGAGGCCCGTCGCCGCGAGGCGGTGCGGAAGATCC
>DATJYX010000121.1:0-27877 GCA_035577965.1 Vicinamibacteria bacterium
CGTTCATGATGCGCAGCGCCGTCATCGGCTCGGCCACCGTCATCGCCGGCTGCTCGATGCCGGAGAAGCAGCAGACGGCGGCCGCCTCGGCGCCTCCCCCGAAGGTCGGCGAGCCCGCCCTGTCGGCCGACCTGGAGGTCGTGAAGAAGGCGAAGGGGCCGGTCATGACCGTCGTCGACGAGTTCTACAAGGTTGGCCCCGGTCCGTCGAGCTCGCACACCATCGGCCCGATGCGCATCACCTACGACTTCTACCAGCGCTGCACGAAGCTGCCCAAGGACCAGCTCGCGAACGCCACCGGCATCAAGGTCCACCTCTTCGGCAGCCTGAGCGCCACCGGCAAGGGGCACGGCACGGAGCGCGCCGCCCTCGCCGGGATCATCGGCAAGGAGCCGGCGACGGTCGACCCGCTGTTCCTCGACAGCCTCCGGGACAAGCCGGACCAGACCTTCGAGGTGACCCTCGGCGACAAGAAGTTCCAGGCCTCGCTGGCGGACATCATCTATGACGCCCCCAAGGGCGACTTCCCGCACCCCAACACGATGACGTGCAAGCTGATGGCCGGGGACACCGCCCTCCTCGAGCAGGAGTACTACTCCGTCGGCGGCGGCTTCATCGAGTGGAAGGGCTACGAGCCGCCGAAGAAGGGGCAGCCGAAGTATCCCTACTCCACCATGAAGGAGCTCCAGGCCCACGCCGAGCAGAACAAGCTCTCGATCGCCCAGGTCCTCATGGCGAACGAGGTGGCGGTCTCCGGGAAGAGCGAGGCGGAGGTGAACGCCTTTCTCGACAAGATCGCGACCGCCATGGTCAACATCGTCAAGTCGGGCCTGGCCGCGCCGCCGAGCGTCCTTCCCGGCCCCATCAAGCTCAAGACGAAGGCCGGCGAGGTCTACAAGCGGGCGCTCGACGACAAGTTCGAGAAGCAGCGCGGGGTAGGCGTCGTCTCGGCCTACGCCCTGGCCGGCTCGGAGGAGAACGCGCGCGGCCACCTCGTCGTCACCGCGCCGACGGGCGGCTCGGCCGGCGTCATCCCGGCGATCGTGTACGTGCTCGGCGAGGGCGGCCGCAAGCTGCCCAAGGAGAAGATCCGGTCCGGCCTCCTCACCGCCGCCGGGATCGGCTACCTGTGCAAGCACAACGCCACTCTCGCCGGGGCGGAGGGCGGTTGCCAGGCCGAGATCGGCGTCGCCTCGTCCATGGGCGCGGCGCTCATCGCGGAAGCCCACGACTTCCCGCACCAGGTGGTCGCGAACGCCGCCGAGTCGGCGCTCGAGCACCACCTCGGGCTCACGTGCGACCCGGTCGCCGGCTTCGTCCAGGTGCCCTGCATCGAGCGGTGCGCGTACGGCGCCGTGAAGGCGTGGACCGGCTTCCTGATCGCGAGCAACGAGATCCCGGCCGCCCGCCGGGTGGACTTCGACACCACCGTCGCCGCGATGGCCCTCACCGCCAAGGAGATGAACTCCAAGTACAAGGAGACCTCCGAGGGCGGCCTCGCCGTCTCCGTCACCCTCTGCTAAGCGCTGCCGAGCGGAGGGGTCTGGGGGGGGCGGCTTGGGACCCCCCCCAGGTTTGCGTTGTTGTCGTTTCTTTCTCCTTCATTGAATCAATGCCCATGACCCGAACGACGAAGGCGGCCGGCGTGGCGTGGCTCGTCACCGCCGTCTACTACTTCTACCAGTACACGCTGCGCTCCGCGCCGGCGGTCATGATGCCGCAGCTGTCGGACGCGTTCTCGCTCACCGCCATGGGCGTCGCGTCGATGGCCGGCCTCTTCTACTGGGGCTACTCGCCGTTCAGCCTCGTGGCGGGGGTCCTCATGGACCGGATCGGGCCGCGGCGGGTCGTGCCCCTGGGCGCAGTGGCCGTCGGGGTGGGGGCTCTCCTCTTCGCCTCGGGGAGCCCCGGCCTCGCGAGCTTCGGCCGCCTGCTCCAGGGCGCGGGTGGCGTCTTCGCCCTGATCGGCGCCGTGTACATCGCGACGAGCAGCTTCCCGGCGTCGATGGCGGCGACACTCATCGGCGCGACGCAGATGTTCGGCATGGCCGGAGGGTCGGCCGGCCAGTTCGTGGTCGGGCCGATGATCGGCGCTGGCATGCATTGGAGCCGGTTCTGGCTCGGCATGGGCATCGCCGGCCTCGTCATCGGCGGGCTGCTGTATGCGCTCATCCCGCGATCGGAGGGCCCTGAAGGCGGGCGTGACTGGCTGCGCGCCGCGGCGCAAGCCATGGGCGTCGTGTTCCGGAACCCCCAGTCGCTCCTCTGCGGGTTCATCGCCGGCCTGCTCTTCATCCCGACGACCATCTTCGACATGGTCTGGGGCGTCCGCTACCTCCAGGAGGCGCATGGCTTCGACTACGCGACCGCCGTCATGCGCTCGGCGGCCGTTCCCCTCGGGTGGATGATCGGCTGTCCGCTCCTCGGGTTCGTCTCGGACCGGCTCGGACGGCGCAAGCCCGTGATCGCCGCCGCCGCGCTCGTCCTCCTCGGCTGCCTGGCCTGGATCCTCCATGGTCCCGTGCACGTGCTGCCGGCGTACGTCCTCGCGCTCGTCGCCGGCACCGCCTCCGGGGCGGCCATGCTGCCCTACACTGTGATCAAGGAGGCGAACCCGCCGGAGTGCAGCGGCACGGCCACGGGCGTCGTCAACTTCCTCAACTTCACGTTCAGCGCGCTCCTCGGGCCGGTGTTCGCCGGCTTCCTGAGGAGCGCGTCCGGGGGAGCGCAGACGATGAGCCTCGAGCACTACCAGGCGGCGTTCCAGCCCCTCCTCTACGGGGTCGCCGTGGCTATCGTTCTCACTCTCGCGCTGAAGGAGACGGGGCCCGCGGCTCGGCGCACCGCCCCGGCTGTGGACCGTGGATGACTACGCCCTCGTCCTCAACGCCGGTTCGTCGAGCCTGAAGTTCTGCGTGTTCGCTCGGGCCCCGGAGGCGGCCTGGCGCCTCGAGGCCCGCGGCCAGATCGAGGGAATCGGCACCGGGCCCCGGCTCTCCGCGAAGGACGGCGCGGGAGCGAAGCTCGCGGACGAGGGTCTCGAGGGGACGGTCCGCGACGGGCGAAGCGCGCTCGAGGCGCTGGCCGGCTGGCTCCGCTCGCGCTACGACCGGGCGAGGTTGCTCGGCGTCGGCCACCGGGTCGTCCACGGCGGAGCCCGCTTCGCCGGTCCCGCCGTCGTCACGCCGACGGTCCTCGAGGAGCTGCGGGCGCTCGTCCCGCTCGCTCCGCTGCACCAGCCGCACAACCTGGCCGCCATCGAGGCCGTCCTCGACGGCCTGCCCGGCGTCCCGCAGGTGGCCTGCTTCGACACGAGCTTCCACCGCGGCCAGCCGGCGGTGGCCGAGCTCGTGCCCCTGCCGGCGGACTTGCGCCGCTCCGGCCTGCAGCGGTACGGCTTCCACGGGCTCTCGTACGAGTACGTGGCGTCGACGCTGCCCGAAGTGGCGCCGGAGATCGCCCGCGGGCGCGTGATCGTCGCCCACCTGGGGAGCGGAGCGAGCGTCTGCGCCCTGCGGGAGGGGAGGAGCGTGGACTGCAGCTTCGGCTTCACCGCGCTCGACGGCCTCTGCATGGGCACGAGGCCGGGCGCCCTCGACCCGGGCGTCGTCCTTCACCTGTTCCAGGGCCTGGGGCTCTCCGCCTCCGAGGTGGAGGCGATCCTGTACGAGAAGTCGGGCCTCCTCGCCGTCTCCGGCATCAGCAACGACATGCGGGACCTCCTCGGCAGCCGCGAGCCGGCGGCCCGCCTCGCCGTCGACTACTTCGTGTACCAGGCGGCGAAGCAAATCGGGGCGCTGGCCGCGGCGCTAGGGGGGATCGACGGGCTCGTCTTCACGGCCGGCATCGGGGAGAACTCCGCCGAAATCCGGGGCCGTGTCGGTGAGGCCTGCCGCTGGCTGGGCGTGGAGATCGATTCCGAAGCCAACGCGCGCAAGGGGCTGCGGATCTCGACGGCGGCCAGCCGCGCGTCGGCCTGGGTGATCCCGACCAACGAGGAGCTGATGATCGCCCGGCACACCGGGCGGCTGCTGGGACTCGTCCCGGCGCGGGCATAGCGCCCGGAGCAAGGAGCGTTTCCATGGCCTCGATCGCGCCGTTCAAGCCGAAGACCCCCGAGACGGGCGGTCCCTGGCGGGGGTTCCGGTCGGGGCTCTGGCAGAAGGAGATCAACGTCCGGGCGTTCATCCTGCAGAACTACGAGCCGTACGAGGGGGACGAGTCCTTCCTCGCCTCGGCCACCGAGCGCACCGAGGCGCTCTGGGACAGGCTGAACGAGCTCTTCATCGAAGAGCGGAAGAAGGGAGTGCTGGACGTCTCCCAGGTGCCGAGCTCCATCACGGCCCACGCGCCCGGCTACATCGACCGGGAGAAGGAGATCATCGTCGGCCTGCAGACCGAGGCGCCCCTGAAGCGCGCCATCATGCCCAACGGCGGCTTCCGGATGGTCCTCGGCGCGCTCAAGACCTACGGCTACGAGGCGGACCCCCACGTCGTCGAGGCCTTCACCAAGTACAGGAAGACCCACAACGACGCCGTCTTCGACGCCTACACCGCGGACATCCGGAAGTGCCGCAGCTCGCACATCCTCACCGGGCTTCCCGACGCCTACGGCCGCGGGCGCATCATCGGGGACTACCGTCGGGTCGCCCTCTACGGCGTCGACCGCCTGATCGAGGCCAAGCAGCGGGAGAAGGCGGCACTCGACGCGAAGATGTCGACGGAGGACGTGATCCGCGACCGCGAGGAGCTCGCCGAGCAGGTCCGGGCCCTCAAGGAGCTGAAGCAGATGGCCGCGGCCTACGGCTGCGACGTCTCGGGCCCGGCCGCGAGCGCCCGCGAAGCGGTCCAGTGGCTCTACTTCGGCTACCTCGCCGCGGTCAAGGAGCAGAACGGGGCCGCCATGTCGCTCGGGCGGACCTCGACCTTCCTCGACGCCTACTTCGCGCGGGACCTCCGGGAGGGCGTCCTGACCGAGCCGCAGGCCCAGGAGATCGTCGACGACTTCGTGATCAAGCTGCGGATCGTCCGCTTCCTCCGCACCCCCGAGTACGACGAGCTCTTCGCCGGCGACCCGACCTGGGTCACGGAGTCGATCGCGGGCATGGCGGACGACGGGCGTCCGATGGTGACGAAGACGAGCTTCCGGTTCCTGCAGACCCTCTACAACCTGGGGCCCGCCCCCGAGCCCAACCTCACCGTCTGGTACTCGCCACGCCTTCCCGCGGCCTTCCGGCGGTTCGCGGCCAGGGTCGCGGTCGACTCGAGCTCCATCCAGTTCGAGAGCGACGAGATCATGCGCCGGGCGTGGGGCGACGACGGGGCGGTCGCCTGCTGCGTGTCGCCGATGCTCGTCGGCAAGCAGATGCAGTTCTTCGGGGCCCGGGCCAACCTCGCCAAGTGCCTGCTCTACGCGATCAACGGCGGGCGGGACGAGATCTCCGGCGAGCAGGTGGCCCCGAAGCTCGGGGCGGTGGAAGGCGACGTGCTCGACCTCGACGACGTCGTCCCCCGCTTCGAGCGGATGATGGACTGGCTCGCCGGCGTGTACGTCAACGCCATGAACGTCATCCACTACATGCACGACAAGTACGCCTACGAGCGGATCGAGATGGCGCTGCACGACTACGCGCCCGTCCGGACGATGGCCTTCGGCATGGCGGGCCTCTCCGTGGTCGCGGACAGCCTCTCGGCGATCAGGTTTGCGAAGGTGAAGGTCGTGCGCGACGAGACGGGGCTCGTCACGGACTACGTCACCGAGGGTGAGTTCCCGTTCTACGGCAACAACGACAACCGCGTCGACCACATTGCGGCCTGGGTGGTCAGCACCTTCATGTCGAAGCTCCGGAGCTACCCGACCTACCGGAACGCCCTGCACACGCAGTCGATCCTCACCATCACGTCGAACGTGGTCTACGGGAAGGCGACCGGGAACACCCCCGACGGGCGCCGGCGCGGGGAGCCCTTCGCCCCCGGGGCGAACCCGATGTCCGGCCGCGACAGCCACGGCCTGCACGCCGCCGGGGCGTCCGTCGCGAAGATCCCCTACCGCGACGCCGCGGACGGCATTTCGCTCACCACGACGCTCGTGCCGGAGGGCCTGGGCCGGGTCGCGGAGGACCGCGTCACCAACCTGGTCGGCATGCTCGACGCCTTCTTCGGCGTGACCGGCTTCCACATGAACGTGAACGTGCTGAACCGCGAGACCCTGCTCGACGCGATGGACCACCCGGAGAAGTACCCCCAGCTCACGATCCGGGTGTCCGGCTACGCGGTGAACTTCGTCCGGCTGACCCGCGAGCAGCAGATGGACGTCATCAACCGCACCTTCCACGGGGCGTGAGTCGTGCCTCTTTCCCGAGCAAAGGAGTTCCCATGCGCAAGCTGACAGGCGGTGTCGTCACGCTGCTGGTGGTGTATGGAAGCCTCGCCCTGGGTGCGGACAAGCGGGTCATCCGCCCTGCGGGCGCCACGCCGAGCAAGAACTGGAGCTACGGGATCCTCGTCGGCGACACGCTCTACGTCTCGGGCATGGGCGGCGAGGACAAGGACGGCAAGATCCCCGCCACCTTCGAGGCCGAGACGAAGCAGGCGCTGGACAACATCGGTGCCGTCCTGAAGGAGGCCGGGATGACACCGGCCGAGGTCGTGAGCGTCCAGGTCTACCTGACCGACGGCGCCACGTTCGACCGTATGAACGCGGTGTACACGGCGTTCTTCGCCGAACCGCGGCCGACCCGGACGACGGTGGTGGTGGCGAAGCTCGTCGGCCCCGGCCACATCGAGATCACGGCCACGGCAAGGAAGTAGATCGAACCGACCCGCTCTGACTCGCCTTGGGAGGTCGACATGCCTTCACGGGAAGCCGACGCACGCGACCTGACGCGCACGGTGCTCGCGGTGTCGTTCATCCTCGGGCTCACCGCCAGCTGCCTCTGGATCCTGCGGCCGTTCCTGACCGCGCTCGTCGGCGGGACGACGATCGCGATCTCCACCTGGCCGCTGCTGACCGGTCTCGAGCGCCGGCTGGGCGGGCGCCGGGGGCTCGCCATCACGGTCGTCATGGCCCTGCTGGCGATCGCGATCCTGGCCCCGCTCTACTTCGGCGCGGTGGCCACCGTGCAGGGCGCGGGCGCGCTGTCGGCCTGGCTGCACGAACTGCCCAACAAGACCCTGCCGCCGCTGCCCGAGCGGCTCGTCGGCGTCCCCCTCTTCGGCCCGAGGCTCGAGAAGGCCTGGGCGGACCTGGCGGCCGGCGGGAGCGAGGGCCTGAAGGCCCGGCTGTCGGCCCACACGGGCACGATCGTCCGTTGGGTGATGGGACGCCTCGGCAACCTGGCCGGCATGGCGGTCGAAGTGCTGCTGACCCTGGGCATCACCGGGTTCCTGTACGCTCGCGGGGAGAAGGTGTCCGCCACGCTCCTGCGCTTCGCCCGGCGGCTGGCGGGGACGCGCGGGGAGCAAGCGGCCCGGCTCGCGGCCCTTGCGACCCGCGGGGTCGGCCTGGGCGTGGTGCTCACCCCGCTCATCCAGGCGATCATCGCCGGGATCGGAATCGCGACGGCCGGCGTGCCGCGCGTCGGACTGCTCGGCCTCGTCGTGCTCCTGTCCTGCCTCGCGCAGGTCGGTCCGATACCGGCGATGCTGATCCCCGTCGGCTGGCTTTACGCGCGCGGGGCGGTAATCCCGGCGAGCGGGCTCCTGGCGTGGGCGATCGTGGTCCACATCTCCGGCCCGATCGTGCGTCCCCTGCTCATCAAGCGGGGGGTCGACCTGCCGATGGTGCTCATCATCTCCGGCGTCATCGGCGGGGTGATGGCGTTCGGGGCGGTGGGCCTCTTCATCGGCCCGGTGCTCCTCGCGGTGGCCACGACGCTCCTCGAGAGCTGGATGGCCGAGGGCGACGAGGGGACGGCCGGGAGTGCCGGCGCCCGGCCGGCCACCCAGCCGTGACGCCCGAGGGGGACTCGCCCGCCGCGCCGACGCCGCTCGCGGCGAAGAGCCCGTTCGAGCTCCGGGTCGACCTCGGCAAGGGCGTCCCGGAAGCGGACGTCCGCACCGCCCTCGCTACCGGGGACATGGGATTCCTCCACTCCTTCACCACCGGCTCGGCCGTGGACGGCCCCGGTGTCCGCGTCGTCGCGTGGACGGCCGGCTGCATGTGGCGCTGCGTCTACTGCCACAACCCCGACACCTGGACGATGACGAACGGGATCCCGGTCACCCTCGCCCGGGCCGTGGAGGAGATCGGCAAGTACCGGCACGGCCTCAAGGTGATGTCGGGAGGCTTCACCCTCAGCGGGGGCGAGGCCCTGCTGCAGCACCGCTTCGCGGTGAAGCTCCTCTCGGCGGCACGGGGGATGGGCATCCACACCGCCCTCGACACGAACGGCTACTACGGCGCGAAGCTGGCCGACGCCGAGCTCGAGGTGGCCGACCTCGTGATCCTCGACATCAAGTGCTGGGACCCCGAGCAGCACCGCCGGCTGACGGGCATGGAGATCGGCCCGACGCTCGAGTTCGCGCGCCGCCTCGCTGCCCGCAAGAGGCCGGTGTGGGTGCGCTACGTCCTCGTGCCGGGATGGACGGACGGGCCGGCGGAGGTCGAGGGGGTCGCACGGTTCGCGGCCGGCCTGGGCAATGTCGAGCGGGTCGACGTCCTCCCGTTCCACCAGATGGGCCGCTTCAAGTGGAAGGAGCTCGGGCTGGAATACCGGCTCGGGGACGTCGCGGCGCCGTCCGCGGAGGTCGTCGAGCGGACGTGCGCCGCGTTCCGGAGCGCGGGGCTGAAGGCGTTCTGAGTGAGGCGAGAGGGTCCGGCGTCGGCCCCCGGCGATCGCTGGCCCGCGCTCGCGGCCCTCACCCGGTTCTGGGCCGACGACCGGGGCCTCTCGGTCTTCTCGGTCCTCCTCCTCGTCGTCGCCTTCGTCCTTCCGGCCTTCGCCTCGCCGGGCAGCGGGCGCAGCCTGACCGGCGACGTCGCCTACGCCTTCCTGCTCCTCTCCGGCGTTCTCGCGCTCGGCGAGCGGCGGCTCGCCCGGCTGGTGCTGCTGCCCGTCGCGCTGATCACCGTCGCGGTGGACCTCGGGAGCCGCCTCGTTCCCCTCGCGGAGCCCTGGGTCCTGGGGACGAGCCTCGTGTCGCTCCTGCTCCTCCTGGCCCTCGTCCTCGGGCAGACACTCCGGGCCGGCCCGATCACCTTCCACCGTCTCCAGGGCGCGGTCGCCGCCTACCTCCTCCTCGGCGTGATCTGGGCCCACGCCTACGCCCTCGTCGGCGCCCTCCGAGCGGGGGCCTTCTCGGGGCCGGTCAGCTCTGCGGACGGCCCCCGCGGCTTCTATTACTTCAGCTTCGTGACGCTCGCGACCCTCGGCTACGGCGACGTGCTGCCGGTCCACCCCGCCGCCCGGTCGCTCGCGACCCTCGAGGCGGTCACGGGGACGCTCTACCTGGCGATCCTCCTGGCCCGCCTCGTTTCCCTCGCGGTGGCGACCGGCCGGGGGGCGGGCACCGACGGCTAGGTGGCGAGGGCGGCGGGATAGCGTCCGGCTCTGCTACGCTCGGGTCGATGGCCGCGGCCCAGAGTGCCCCGTACGGCGAACCGCCGGTGGACACGCCGTACGCCGTCGATCTCTGCCTGCTGCTGGGGCGCACCCTTTTCAACTTCGGGGCCACGGCCCAGCGCATCCAGGATTCGGTTGCGTTCCTCGCCCGCCACCTGGGCTGCCGGGTCGACATGCTCGTGAGCTACGACGCCCTGCTGATCACCGTCACCGAGGGAGCGACGTTCCGTACCCGCATCGACTCCGCGGCGAGGTCGGCCGGCCTCGACCTCCTCGGCCTCGTCCGCGTCAGCCAGTGGCTGCGGGGCCTCGCCGGGTCGCGGCCCGGCCCCCGCGAGGTCGAGGAGACCGTGCGCTCGATCCGCGACGCTCCCCCCGTCTCCGGCCCGGCGTGGCAGACCCTGGCCGCAGGCGGGGCCGGGGCGGCGTTCTGCATCGTCAACGGGGGAGACCCGGTCAGCTGGGCCTCCAGCTTCGTGGCCGCGGCTCTCATCTTCGCGATGCGAACGTGGCTCACCGCCCGCCGCCTGAATCCGCATGTCACGATGTTCGCCGTCGCCTTCGCCGGCAGCCTCGCCGGCGGCCTGCTGGCGCGGCAGGCCCACACCGCCACCCTCTCGGTTGCGCTCGTGGCGCCGGTGCTCTTCCTCGTGCCCGGCGTGCCCCTGATCAACGGCGGGATCGACGTCGTCCGCAATCATGTGTCGATCGGCATCGCCCGCGGAGGCTTCACCCTGGCCGTCCTCGTTGCGCTGTCGCTTGGGGTCGGATCGACGCTCGCCCTCGTGCCCCTGCAGATCGGCCCCCCGTTCGCTCTGCCCGGGGGGTGGGAGACCGTGCTCGTGTCGCTCGCGGGGGCCCTGGGGGCCGGAGCGCTCGCCGGCCTCAACAACGGGAGCGGCCCGCTCGTGGCCCTCTGCGCCCTGGGCGGGCTCACGGGGCGGCTCGTCCGCGCTCTCGCCACGCTCGGGGGCCTCGATCTCGTGACCGCTTCGCTCGTGGGGGTCGTCTGCAGCACCCTGCTGGTGAGCCTCGTCGGCCACCGGTTCCGCTGGCCGGGCGGGGTCGCCTCGGTCATGGCCGCGCTGCCGATGGTGCCCGGCTCCTTCGCCATCGAAGGCCTGCACTCCCTCCTCGCCTTCGCCGCCGCGGACGCGGCCGACCCCGCGCAGCTCACGCACGGGCTGCAGGCCCTCTCGCGGGCGCTCTTCGTCTCGGTGGCCCTCGTGGTCGGCGTGATCGGGCCGGTGACGGTGCTCGCGCCCAGGTCGGAGCGCGTCTAGGGGGGAGCGGCCGCCTCCTACTTGCCTGGGGCGGAGCGGACCGACACCACGGTGATGTCGTCGGACTGCTTCGCACCCGCCGCGTGCCGGCGCACCGCCGCGACGACACCAAGGGTCGTCTCCTTCGCGTCGCCTCCGGGCTCCTTCGCGAGGTGGGCGAGGAGCCGCTCCTCGCCGAAGAGCTCCTGGCGGGGGTCGAAGGCCTCGCTCACCCCGTCGGTGAACAGCACGAGCGTCTCTCCCGGCTGCAGCTCGAGGGACTCGGCCTCGATCGGGTTGGCGGGCAGGACGCCGACGACGCGGCCCGATGCCTGGATGACGAGCCGCGGCGGCTTCCCGGGCGACAGGAGGACGGCCGAGTGGTGCCCGGCGCTCGCGCAGGACACCCGCCTTCCGCCCGGCTCGAAGACGAGGCACTGCAGCGTCACAAACATCTGGCGCGGGTTCTGGTCGAGGAGCTCGTCGTTGACTCGGCGCAGGATCTCGTCGGGGGCCGCGTGTTGGCGGGCCATCGACCGCAGGAGGGTCATCGTGACCGCCATGAAGAGGGCGGCCGGGATGCCCTTTCCCGAGACGTCGCCGACCGCCACCATCACGCGGCCGTCGTCGAGGCGCAGGACCTCGTAGAGGTCGCCTCCCACCTGCTGGGCCGGCTCGAGGAGCGCGTGCACGTCGAGCCCGGTCCCCCGGACCCTCGCCGGGACGTCGGCGGGCAGGATGCCCATCTGGATCTCGCGGGCGATCCGGAGGTCGCGCTCCGCCGCCTCCCGGACCGCGTCGGCGTAGGACTTGGCCTCGAGCAGCGAGCGGACCCGCGCCTTCACCTCCAGGACCTCGAAGGGCTTGGTCACGTAGTCGTTCGCCCCGGCCTCGAAGCCCCGGGTCTTGTCCTTCACGTCCTCGAGAGAGCTCAGGAACATGATCGGGAGGGCCCGGGTCCCGGGGGCGGCGCGCAGGCGGCGGCACACCTCGTAGCCGTCGATCCCCGGCATCACGATGTCGAGCAGCACCAGGTCGGGAAAGCTCTTCTCGATGCTGCGCAACGCGCCCTCGCCGTCGATGGCCACCGACAGCTTGTACTCGTCGCGCAGGGCGTTCACGAGGACGTCGACGTTGGCCTGCGCGTCGTCGACGATCAGGATCCGGCAGTCGGACAGCTCCTTCACGTGTCGCCTCCGTCAGTCGATGGGGTCGAGGGAGAGCTCCGCGCTCGCGTCGTCGCCGGTCGCGGCCCCGGCGAGGTCCGGCAGCTTCTCCCGCCACCAGCTCTCGGCGCGGTCGGGAGTCCAGGGATCCTCGAGGGGGACCTCGCCCAGGAGGCGCCCGAGCTCGAGGGCCGTCGCCGGCCGCTTGCCGGGCGCCTTCTCGAGGCAGCTCATCACGATCTCCTCCAGCCGCTCCGGCACGGGTCGCCCCGAGGCGAGGGACGGCCGCTCGGGCGCGGTGCGCACGTGGTCCAGGATCATCGCCATGGGCTCTCCGGTGAAGACCGTTCGCCCGGTCAACATCCACCAGGCCGCGCAGCCGAGCGAGTAGAGGTCCGAGCGCGCGTCCCCGTCGCCGCCCGCCGCCCGCTCCGGCGGCAGGTAGGCCGGGCTGCCGGTGAGTGCGCCCTCCTTCGTGATCTGGGCGTCCTCCTCGCCCCCGACCGACTTGACGAGGCCGAAGTCGAGGACCTTCACCACGTCGCAGTCGAGGCCGAGGCGGCACAGGAAGAGGTTGTGGGGCTTGACGTCGCGGTGGACGAGGCCCGCCTCGTGCGCCTCGGCGAGCGAGCGGCAGGCCTGACGCAGGACCGAGACGACGCGCTCGGGCGGAAACGGCCCGAAGCCCTTCACGAGAGCGAAGAGGTCGAGGCCGCGCAGCAGCTCCATCACGAAGTAGGGGCTGCCCGACTCGCTGACCCCGAAGTCGTAGAGCCGCACCGTATTCGGCGAGCTGAGCCGGGCGATAGTACGGGCCTCGCGCCGGAAGCGCTCGAGGGCCGCCTCGCGGCCGGCGCCGAGCCGGTCCGGACGAATGAGCTTGACCGCGCACGGCCGAGCCAGGAGCTGGTGCCGCGCGCGCCACACCTCGCCCATGCCGCCCTCGCCGAGCTTCTCGACCAGGCGGTAGTGACCGAGAGGCAGCCCTTCGTCGAGGAGCGCCTTGTCGATCTCGAGTACCGGCTCCCGTGCCGAGAGGACCGCCCGCTCGACGACGCTCTCCAGCTCCCGCAGGTTGCCCGGCCACCGGTAGGCGCGCAGCCTGTGCTCCGACTCGTCCGAGAGGCGCTCCACCACCGCCCCCGCGCGGCGCGCGTGCTGGGCCAGGAAGAACCGTGCGAGGTCCGGGACGTCGTCGGCCCGCTCGGCGAGCGACGGCACCCGCACCGTGCCGGGCTCGAGCGAGGCGAGCAGGCGGGGACGGAGGCCCGACTCCACGGAGGTCGCGGTCGTGGTGCTCGCGATCACGCGCACGTCCGGGACGGCCGCGCCCCCGTCGGCGCGGGCGCGGCTCGCGGCCTCGAGCAGCTCGGCCAGACGCACCTGAAGCTCCGACGGCAGCTGGTGGACCTCCTCGACGTAAAGCGTCCCGCGCTCGGCCAGCTCCAGGGGGGAGAGCGCCGCAGGCGTGCCGCCGGCGGCGTCCCTCGCGCCCGGCCCGGCGAAGAGCCCCAGCGCCTGGCCCGGCGCGAGCAGCGCGCCGTTGACGTGGATGAACGCCTGGCTCCCCCGGGACGACTGGTGGTGGACGGCCCGCGCGACCGCCTCCTGGCCCGCCCCCGGCGGCCCCGTCAGGAGCAGGGGCTCGAGGGAGGCCGCGCGCAGGGCGATCGACTCGCGCAGCGCGCGGACGGCCGGGCTCGTCCCGAGGAGGGCGCCCTCGACCCTCCGCCGCGCGTCGGCCAGCAGCTCCTGGGCCACCTGCAGCTCCCGAGCGAGGTCGGCGTTGCGGCTCTCGAGCTGGGCCTGGAGGCGCTGCACGGTCAGGTGGGTGTGGACGCGCGCCACCACTTCCTCCGGCTGGAACGGCTTGGTGACGAAGTCGACCGCCCCCGCCTCGAGGCCGCGCACCTTCTCCTGCGCCTCTCCGAGCGCCGAGACGAAGATCACGGCGGCGCCCCTCGTCTCCGGGTCGGCCTTCAGCCGGCGGCAGGTCTCGTAGCCGTCGATACCGGGCATGACCACGTCGAGGAGGACGAGCGAGGGTCGCGAGCGGCGCGCGACCTTGAGGGCGTCCTCCCCGCTCGTGGCCACGAGCAGGCGGTAGCCCCTCCCGTCGAGCGCCTGCCGCAGGAGGTCGAGGTTCGAAGGCTCGTCGTCCACGAGCAGGACGCGGGCGGCGGGATCGGCGGTCGCCACCCCGGGAGTATAGTGGACCGCCGACACGGCGGTCGTGAGCGCGCGGAGGAGCAAACGCCATGGCCCAGCTGAACCGAGCCCGCACCCGGATCCCCCTCGTGGGCGCCGCGCTCGGGATCCTCGCCATCGTCGGGGCGACCTGGGCCGCGGTCTGGGCGGTGGACCACAAGGAGCGGCGGGAGACCGAGGCCAGCCTGCGCTCGACCCTGCGGGCGATGGTCCAGACCCTCGACATCTGGGCCGCCGACCAGGTGCAGGGCGCAAAGGCGGTGGCCTCGGAGCCGCGCGTGCAGGACGCGGTCGCGGCGCTGCTCGACCGGCGGCCGGCCGACGTGGCCGGCTGGGCCGGCCCCTTCACGAGGATGCGCGGCTACTCCGGCTACCTCATCGCCGACTCCGAGTGGCGGGTGATCGCGTCCGATCGCGAGGACCTGCTCGGCCGCTCCGCACCGTTCGCCGCCGAGCGGGCATTCACGGCGAGGCTGCGGACCGACCGCGCGGCCATCACCCGCCCGTTGCCGTCCGCCGTCCCGTTCCCCGACGCCAGGGGCGTCGTCCGGGCGGGGGCCCCGACCCAGTTCGTGTGCGCGTGGGTCGCCCCGCCCGGGAGCGCGGGCAGTGCGCTCTGCTTCCGCGTCAACCCACTGCGCACGTTCAACGTCGTCCTGAGCGAGGGGCAGGTCGGGGCCACGGGCGAGGCCCAGGCCATCGATCGTGAAGGACGGCTCCTGTCGGCGAGCCGCTTCGAGCCGGAGCTCGTCGAGCTGGGCCTGCTCGAGCCCGGCGCCTCGTCCATCTTCAACATCCGGATCCGCGTGCCCGACGAGCGCTGGTCCCACGGCCGCCTCCGCCTCGCGGTGTCGCCCACGGCCCCGCTCACCCCCATGGCCCAGGCAGCCATCGACAGCCCTGCCCCGACCGTGCACCTGGACGGCTACCCCGACTACCGGGGGGTCCCCGTGGTGGGCGCCGCTCAGTGGCTGCCCGTGCTGGACGTGGGCCTCGTCGTGAAGCAGGACGCGGACGAGGCCTGGGGGGCGCTTCGCCACGCCCGGCGCGCGATCGTCGCCCTCGGCGCGACGACCGCGTTCCTGCTCGCGCTCACCGCCTTTCTGTTCGCCCGGACCCGGCGGCAGGCCGAGGAGAGCGCCCGCCGGCAACGCTCGATCCTCGACAACACCTCGGCCGCGGTCCTGCTCAAGAGCCGCGACGGTGTCTACCTCGTCGCGAACGAGGCCTGGCTGCGCGTCCTGCGGCTTCCGGAGTCCCGCGTGCTCGGCCGGAAGGACGACGACGTCCTGCCGTTCGATGCGGCGACGCGGCGGAGGGCGCTCGAGCGACAGGTGCTCGAGACCGGCCGCCCGGTGGAGGCCAGGGAGGACTGGACGGTCGACGGCGCGGTGCGCCACTTCCTGACCGTGGCCTTCCCCGTCCGCGGCGAGGCGGAAGAGATCACCGGCCTCGGCATCACCTCGACCGACATCACGACCCAGATAGAGGGCGAACGGCGGCTCGGGGAGCTCTCGGCCAACCTCGAGCGCCTCGTGGCGGAGCGGACCGCCGAGCTCGCGGTCGCCGAAGAGCGCGGGCGCCTCATCCTCGGCGCGGTCACCGACGGCATCTTCGGCCTCGACGCCGAGGGCGGGATCACCTTCATCAACCCCGCCGCGAGCGCCATCCTCGGGCTCGCGCCGGAGACGGCGATCGGCCAGGACTCGCACGCGCTCTTCCACCACTCGCGCGCGGACGGCAGCCCCTACCCGAAGGAGGAGTGCCCGATGCGCGCGGCGTACCGCGAGGGGCGGGGGTGCTTCGTCGACGACGAGGTGCTCTGGACGAGCGACCGCCGGCCGATCCCGGCCGAGTACAGCGCCACCCCGATCTCGAAGGACGGCCGGGTCGTGGGGGCGGTCATCAGCTTCCGCGACATCACCGAGCGCAACCGGATGCAGGCGGAGATTCGCCACCAGAACTTCCTCGCCGACGGCGCGCTCGAGCTGACCAGGGCCGGCTACTGGCACGTGCCGCTGGACGGCTCCGGCTGGTACAACTCGTCCGAGAGGGCGGCCCGCATCTTCGGCGACCTTCCGAGCCCGGGCCACCGCTACCGCATCGACGAGTGGGCCGCGCACGTGACGGAAGGAGACGCGACCGCGGCCGAGGCCACCATGGCGAACTTCGCCGCCGCGTCGGCGGGCGAGATTCCCGTCTACGACTCCGTCTACGCCTACAAGCGGCCGGTGGACGGCCGGGTCGTGTGGATCCACGCCCTCGGGCGCGTGGCGAAGGACGCGAGCGGCAAGCCGGCCGACATGTTCGGCGTCACCCAGGACATCACCGACTTCAAGCGGCTCGAGACGGACCTGATCGCGGCCAAGGAGGTGGCGGAGGAGGCGGCCCGGACCAAGGCGGACTTCCTCGCCAACATGAGCCACGAGATCCGCACTCCGATGAACGCGATCATCGGCATGGCTCACCTGGCCCTCCAGACCGCGCTCGACGCGAAGCAGCGCGACTACGTCCTGAAGATCCAGCGGGCGGGCCAGCACCTGCTCGGCGTCATCAACGACATCCTCGACTTCTCGAAGATCGAGTCGGGCCGGATGAGCGTGGAATCGGTGGACTTCGAGCTCGAGAAGGTGCTGGCCAGCGTCACCGACTTCATCGCGGAGAAGGCGGCGCAGAAGGGCCTCGAGCTGATCGTCGACCCCGACCCCCGTGTGCCGAACGACCTCCGAGGCGACCCCCTGCGGCTCGGGCAGGTGCTGGTCAACTTCGCCTCGAACGCGGTCAAGTTCACGGAAAAGGGCTCCGTGGTTCTCCGGGTGCGCCAGGGCGAGGCGGGCGAGACGAGCCTCCTCGTCCGCTTCGAGGTGCAGGACGACGGCATCGGCCTCACCCCGGAGCAGATCGGCAAGCTCTTCAAGTCCTTTTCCCAGGCCGACACCTCCACGACCCGCAAGTACGGCGGGACCGGCCTCGGCCTCGCCATCAGCAAGCGGCTGGTCGAGCTGATGGGGGGCGAGATCGGCGTCACGAGCGAGGCGGGGAAGGGGAGCACGTTCTTCTTCACCGCGCGGCTCGGACGGGGGGAGAGCCTGGCCCGGCGCCACCAGCCGTCCCCCGACCTCCGCGGCCGGCGCGCTCTCGCCGTGGACGACAACCCGATCGCCCTGCAGACCCTGGCCGAGATGCTGCGCAGCATGACCTTCCGGGTGGATGAGGCGGCCTCGGGGCCGGAGGCCCTCGCCGCAGTCGAGCGTGCCGACGCCGCGGGGGACCCCTTCGCGATCGCGTTCCTCGACTGGCGGATGCCGGGGATCGACGGCATCGAGACCGCCCGCCGCATCGCGGCGATGCCCCTGCGGGCCCGCCCCCGCAACGTGATCGTCACCGCCTACGGCCGCGAGGAGGTGTTCCACGAGGCGGAGGGGGCGGGGCTCGACGCCGTCCTCGTCAAGCCGGTGAGCCCGTCCGTGCTCTTCGACACGGCGATGCGCGCGCTCGCGCCGGAGGTCCGGGCGCCCCAAGGGGCCGCCGCTCCGGAGGCGTCCGCTCCCCCCGACGTCTCTCGCCTGCGAGGGGCGCGGGTGCTGCTCGTCGAGGACAACGACCTCAATCAGCAGATCGCGATCGAGCTCCTCGGCTCGGCGGACGTCGCGGTCGACATCGCCGTCAACGGCGAGGAGGGCGTGCGCCGAGCGCTGGAGGGGGCCTACGACCTGGTGCTGATGGACGTGCAGATGCCCGTGATGGACGGCATCGAGGCCACCCGCAGCATCCGCGCCCGGCCCGGCTTCGAGAAGCTGCCGATCCTCGCCATGACCGCGAACGCCCTGGCCGGCGACCGTGAGCGCTCGCTCGCTGCCGGCATGAACGACCACGTCACGAAGCCGATCGATCCCGACGCGCTCTTCGAGGCGCTCCTGCGGTGGCTCCCGGAGCGGGCACCTGCGGTCCCGGCGCCCGCGGCGTCTGCGACCCCGGCGTCCTCCGCTGCCGCCGCTTCTGGTCTCGCGCCTGACGACCCCCTCTCGACGGCGCCCGGGCTCGACGCGGCCGACGGGCTGCGGCGCGTCCTCGGAAAGCGCGAGGCGTACGTCTCCCTCCTCCGCACCTTCACCTCCGGCCAGGCGGGCGCGCCGGAGGGGATCCGGGCGGCGCTCGCCGCGGGACGCCGGGCCGACGCCGAGCGCGCCGCTCACACCCTCAAAGGCGTGGCGGGGAGCATCGGCGCGCGCCCGCTGCAAACGGAGGCGGCCGCGGTCGAGGCCGCGTTGCGCCGGGACGCCTCGCCGGCCGAGGTGCTGGCTCTCCTCGAGCCCGCGGCGAGCCGGCTCCGCGCGCTGGTGGCCGCCCTCTCGACGGCGCTTCCTCCGGAGGCCGAGGCCGCGGCGAGCGGGCCGGTCGACCCCGAGGCGCTCCGGGCGGCGGTCGAGCGGATCGAGCGGCTGCTCGAGCAGGACGACGTGGAGGCGGTCACCGCTCTCGACGCCGCGGCGCCCCTCCTCGCCGCGGCCTTCGGCGAGCGGGCGGCCGAGATCCGGAAGCTCGTCAAGGGCTACCGCTTCGAGGAGGCGCTCGCCGCGCTTCGCTCGGCCGAGGGGCGGGAGGGTACGCCGGGCCAGGCGTAGAAGACCGGCGTGGCCCTGCGGGAAGGACACCGGCCATGAGGACCTTGGGCAACCCTGCGGTCTGGATCCCCCTCACCGCCTTGGTGACGGGGCTCGCGGCGGCCGCTCTCTTCCGCCTCGCCCTGCTCCGGTTCGCGAGGAGACGGAACAGCCGGACGGCGGCGGCCCTCGCGAGGTTCTCGACCCGTCCCCTCCTTCTCCTGCTGCCGGTCGTCCTCGCGCGCTTCGTCCAGCCCCTGCTCGAGCTCGAGCCGGCCTTCGATCCCCTCGTGCGCCACACGGGCACGCTGCTCCTGATCCTCGGCTTCGGCTGGCTGCTGATCTCCCTGGTCTACGCGGGAGACGAGCTCCTGCGCGCGCACCTCCTGACCGGGGTGGGGGACGAGAAGCGCCGGAAGCGGATTCTCACCCGGTTGGCGGTCCTCGACCGCGTCCTGACCACGCTCATCGCCGTCTTCACCGCCGCGGCCATGATGGTCACCTTCCCCGAGGGGCGCGCCATCGGGACGAGCATCCTCGCCTCGGCCGGCATCGCGGCCCTCGTGCTGGGCATCGCCGCCCGGCCTGCGGCGGAAGGCCTCATCGCCGGCCTGCGCGTCGCGCTCACCGAGCCCCTCCACCTCGACGACGTCGTGATCGTCGAGGGCGAGTGGGGCCAGATCGAGGAGATCACGAGCGCCTACGTGGTCGTCCGCATCTGGGACCGACGCCGCCTGATCGTGCCTCTCAGCACCATCCTCGAGAAGCCGTTCCAGAACTGGACCCGGTCGGGGACGGACCTGCTCGCCCAGGTGACGGTGGAGGTCGACTACAGCACGCCGGTGGCCAGGGTGCGCGAGGAGGTCGGCCGGATCGTGACCTCCTCGAAGCTCTGGAACGGGGAGTTGTGGAACCTGCAGGTCACCGAGGCGGGCGAGCGGACGATGCGGCTCCGCATCCTGGCGAGCGCCGCCAACTCGGACGACGCCTGGAACATCCGCTGCGAGATCCGAGAGAAGCTCATCACTCACCTGCAGGAGCAGTATCCCTGGGCGCTGCCCCGCATCCGCACGACCGTCGAGAGCGGCCCGCAGGCCGCGGGAGCAGGGGCGCCGGATCCGGGCCCCGGGCGCTGACGCCCTCCTGCGTCTCGTCCTCGCCGAGGGCGCCCTCGACCTTGAGAGCGGACCGCACTCGTCTCCTTTGGCCGGTTCAAGCGTGGCACTCACCGGCGGGCCGGCCAGAGCGGGTTCCGCCGAGGGGCCTCACGGGCGAAGGGTGAGCGGAGGAGGGGCGGGCCTCCCGAAGCTCTCTGAAACCGTAACTTACCCGGTTGTTACTTCCCCTGGGCTGTCCGGGGGGGCATGTTAGGACCCGCAGGCCATCCATGAACTCGTCCCTCGAGCTCGTCACCGGGCAGTTCCCCCTCCTGCGAGAACGGGTGACCAGCCTCTACGAGACGGACGAGCTCTTCCGGGAGCTGTGCGAGGACTACGCGACCTGCGCCCTGGCCCTCGACCGGCAGGAGTTCGAGGCGAGCCTGCGCCGCGAGTACGCGGCCCTGCGGCTGCGGCTGGAGACGGAGCTCCTGGGTTACCTGCACGAGGCCGAGGCGTCGAACGCACGGAAGAAGTAGGGAAGAGGAGAAGCAAGATGTCCACCGCTGCGACCCGCATGGAGCACGACCTCCTGGGCGACAAGGCCGTCCCCGCCGACGCCTACTACGGCGTCCAGACCGCGCGCGCCCTCGAGAACTTCCACATCTCCGGCGTCGAGCTGCGCCTCTACCCGAACGTCATCAAGGCGTTCGCCATGGTCAAGCTCGCCGCCGCCCGCGCCAACGTCGATTGCGGGCAGTTCTCGAAGGAGATCCTGAAGGGGATCGAGGGAGCCTGCCGGGAGCTGATCGACGGGAAGCTCCACGACGAGTTCCGGCTCGACGTCTTCCAGGGCGGCGCCGGCACGTCCACCAACATGAACGCCAACGAGGTGATCGCGAACCGGGCCCTGGAGCTGATGGGCCACCGGAAGGGCGAGTACGCGTACTGCGACCCCCACGACCACGTCAACTGCTCGCAGTCCACGAACGACGCCTACCCGTCGGCGCTCCACGTCGGGATGGCCCTCGGCAACGTGCAGCTCGTGGCCGCGGTCAACGAGCTGATCGCGGCCTTCCGGGCCAAGGGCGGGGAGTTCCGGTCCATCCTGAAGATGGGCCGGACCCAGCTCCAGGACGCCGTGCCGATGACGCTCGGGCAGGAGTTCGAGGCCTTCGCCGAGACCCTCTCCGGCGAGGTCCTCGCCCTCGAGCGGATCCAGAACGTCCTCTGCGAGGTCAACATGGGGGCGACGGCCATCGGCACCGGCCTCAACGCCCCCGCGGGCTACGCGCAGAAGTGCACGGACCACCTGGCGAAGATCACGGGTCTGCCCATCCACCTTGCCCCGAACCTCATCGAGGCGACCCAGGACACGCAGGCCTTCGTCCTGTACTCGTCGTGCATGAAGAGCCTCGCCATCAAGCTGTCGAAGGTCTGTAACGACCTGCGGCTACTGTCGTCGGGCCCCCGCTGCGGCCTCCGCGAGATCAACCTCCCGCCCAAGCAGCCCGGCTCCTCGATCATGCCCGGCAAGGTGAACCCGGTGATCCCCGAGGTGGTCAACATGGTCTGCTTCCGGGTCATCGGCAGCGACCTGACCGTCTCCATGGCCGCCGAGGGCGGCCAGCTCCAGCTCAACGTCTTCGAGCCGGTGATCGCCGCCTGCGTCTTCGAGGCCCAGACGATGTTCGTGAACGCGGCCCGGACGCTGCGCGTCCACTGCGTCCTGGGCATCACCGCGAACCCCGAGATCGCCCGCCACTACGTGGACTACAGCATCGGGACGGTCACGGCGCTCAACCCGGTCATCGGCTACGACAAGGCCACCGAGCTCGCGGCGGAGGCCATGAAGACAGGCCGGGGGATCCTCGAGCTCCTCCGCGAGAAGAAGATCCTCAGCGAGGAGCAGATCGCCAAGGTGCTCGACCCCGCGGCCATGACCGGCCAGGGCCGTCCGGCATGAGACGCCGCCCGGTCCTCGTCGCCTTTCTCGTGCTGCTTCCCCTCGCTGGCCTCGCGCCGGCGGGGACGGGCGCGCCTGCGCGCGAAGGGTGGCGGGAGTTCCGGGGGACCTGGTCGGCGTCGGGCCGTCGGCAGACGGTGGCGACCGAAGGCGGGGCCCGGGCCGCCATCGTCGAGATGTCCGGCGCGGTCGTCCTCACGAGCGGGGAAGGGCTGAGCCGGGGATTCCGGGGCGAAGCGATCGGCTTCGACGACGGCCTCGGCGTGAGCCTGGGCCGGGCGGTGTGGACCGACGAGAGCGGCGACCGGATCTTCAGCCGGCTGAAGGGGGAGCCGCTGCAGACCGGCCGGACGATCGTCGGCTCGATCACGGGGGGCACGGGCCGCTACGCGGGCCTGGAGGGCGAGTACTCCTTCACCTGGCAGTACGTCGTCGCGGCCGAGGACGGCGTGATCCAGGGCCGGGCCGTGCACCTCGGAGGACGTGTCCGCCGGGCGGGGGCCGCGCCGTGACCGCGCCCGGCGCCGACCGACGTCAGCTTCTCACCCGTGGCGCCGTCCTGGCCCTCGCGCTCGGCCTCTGGTTCTGGCCGGTGCCCGAAGGCCTCGTGCCCGCCGCCTGGCATCTCTTCGCGCTCTTCGTCGCGGCGATCGTGTCGGTCGTGATCGGCGCCTTTCCCATCCTGACCTCGTCGGTCCTCGCCCTGGCCGCGGCCGTCCTCACGGGGACGCTCGCCCCAACCAAGGCCTTCTCAGGCTTCGCCAACGGCACCATCCTCCTGATCGTCGTCGCCTTCCTCGTCGCGCGGGCGGTGGTGAAGTGCGGCCTGGGCGAGCGCCTCGGCCACTACGTCGTGAGCGTCTTCGGGCGGTCCACCCTCGGCCTGGGCTACAGCGTCTTCCTCGTCGACGGCGTGATCGCCCCCGCCTTCCCGAGCAACACCGCCCGCTCCGGCGTCCTCTACCCGCTCGTGCTGTCCGTGGCCGAGGCCGCGGGCGCGCGGCCGGGGGAGGAGGGCCGGCGCCGCCTCGGCAGCTTCCTGATGTTCTCGGGCATGGCGAGCCTCACCGTCTCGTCGGCGCTCTGGTTCACGGCCATGGCCGCCAACCCCCTCGGGGCCGAGATCGCTCGCGGCTACGGCCTGGACATCGGCTTCGGCTCCTGGTTCGTGGCCTCCTCGATCCCGACCCTCGCCGCGATGGCCCTCCTGCCGTTCGTCCTCTACAGGGTCCTCTCGCCGGAGGTGCAGGCGACGCCGGAGGCGCCCCGCGCCGCGCGGCGGGCGCTCGCCGCGCTCGGCCCGCTCCGGGCTCCGGAGAAGATCGTGGCCGCGACGTTCGTGGTCATGGTGGGCCTGTGGGCGACGGCCTCGACCTTCGGCCTCGACTCGACGGCGGTCGCCTTCCTCGGCCTCGGCGTCCTCCTCGCGACTGGCGTCCTGACCCTCGGCGACATCGCCAAGGAAGGCGACGTCCTCGCCACGTTCATCTGGTTCGCCGTCCTCTTCACCCTCAGCGGCCAGCTCAACGAGCTCGGGTTCATGGGCTACCTCGGCGAGCGGCTGGCGGGGGCCCTCGGCGGCCTGTCCTCGGCCGTGGCCGGGATCGTCCTCGTGGTCGCCTACGTGCTCCTCCACTACCTGTTCGTGAGCCAGACCGCCCACCTGCTGGCCCTCTTCGGCGTCTTCCTCGACGTGGGGGTCAAGCTCGGCGTCCCGGTGGCGATCCTCGCGTTCCTGCTTCTCTTCGCGACGAACTTCTTCTCCGCCAACACGCCTCAGGGGTCGAGCGCGAACCTGCTCTTCGCCGGGAGCGGCTACCTGTCGCAGGGGGAGCTGTACAGGCTGGGCGCCCTCACCACCGCCGTCAACCTCGTGCTCTACCTCGTCGTCGGCATCCCTTGGCTCGTCCTGGTGACCCGATGAAGCAGCCTCGGTCTCGATTCCAGGAGGTCTCGTCATGACGTGCAGAATCCGACTCTCGTGGACGGTTGGTGTCCTCGCCGCGCTCCTGGCCGTCCCCGCGCTCGCCGCGGACAAGCTGCCGAACGTGGTCGTCCTGGCCACCGGCGGCACGATCGCCGGAGCCGCGGCCAGCGACGTCCAGGCCGGCTACACCTCGGGCCAGGTCGGCGTCGACCAGCTCCTGGCCGCCGTGCCCCAGGCGAAGAAGCTCGCCGTGATGCGTGGGGAGCAGATCGCGAACATCGGCTCCCAGGACATGAACGACGAGGTCTGGCTGAAGCTGGCCCGCCGCGTCAACGAGCTCGTCGCGATGCCGGACGTGGACGGCATCGTCATCACCCACGGCACCGACACGATCGAGGAGACGGCCTACTTCCTGAACCTGGTCGTCAAGTCGAAGAAGCCGGTAGTCCTGACCGCCGCCATGCGCCCGTCGACGGCCCTCTCCGCGGACGGCCCGCTCAACTTCTACAACGCGGTGGCGGTGGCGGCGAACAATGACGCGGCCGGGCGGGGAGTGCTGGTCGTCGTCAACGACTGGATCCACGGCGCTTCCTCGCTCACCAAGACGAGCACGACCGCAGTCCAGACCTTCCTCTCGCCCCTTCGCGGCCTCATCGGCACCGTGGCTTACGGAGACGCCGAGTTCTACCGCGGGCCGGTCGGCAAGAACACCGTGGACAGCGAGTTCTCTCTCGACGGAGTGACGGCTCTGCCACGCGTCGACATCATCATGGCCCACGAGAACATGGACGGGGAGATCATCGACGCGGCGGTCGCGGCAGGGGCGAAGGGCGTCGTCATCGCGGGCGTCGGCAACGGCAACATGACGGAGGCGGGCCTCAAGGCCCTCGCCGCCCAGTCGAAGAAGGGCGTGGTGTGCGTGCGCTCCACGCGGGTGACCACGGGCCGGGTGGGTCGCAACGTCGAGGTGGACGACGACAAGCTGGGTCTGATAGCCTCGGACGATCTCAACCCGCAGAAGGCGCGAGTGCTGCTGCGTCTGGCCCTGCTGAAGCCGCGGAGCCTGGGCGAGATCCAGCGCCTGTTCGTGGAATACTAGAGACCGTTTTCCGGGTAGAGCAGGATTATCCAAGGAGTTGAACATGCGCAGAGTCGCCTTCGCCGCCGGACTCGCCCTGATGGCCTCGGTGGCCTTCGCCCAGGACGTGAAGACGGACTTCGACAAGAGCGCCAACTTCGCCGGGATCAAGACCTTCGCGGTCAAGATCGGCACGAGTTGGAACAACCCGATCAGTGAGAAGCGGATCACCGACGAGTTCACCCAGACGCTCGTCGAGAAGGGCTGGAAGGTGGCCGACGCCAACCCCGACGCGCTGGTGCTGCTCCACGGCGCCACCGAGAAGCAGAAGAGCCTGAACACCTTCTACTCGGGCGGCTACGGAGGCTACGGCTACCGCGGCTGGGGCATGGGCGGAATGGGCACCGCCACCACGACGACCTCCGAGTACTTGGTCGGCACGCTGGTCGTCGACATCTTCGACGCCAAGACGAAGCAGCTCATGTTCCGGGGCACGGCCTCGGACGAGATCTCGGACAAGCCCGAGAAGAACATCAAGAAGATCCAGAAGGCCGCGGACAAGATGTTCAAGGACTTCCCGCCGGGCTCGAAGAAGAAGGACTGAGCACCGGGCATCGACGGCGGAGGGTCGGGAACAGAGGAGGGGTGTCTCTCGATGGGTCAACGCGTCTTGTCTCGGGTCGGACGCGGGCTCCTGGGCGCCGCCGTCTTCCTGGTGACGCCCCACGCGCTCCGAGCCGAGGCGCCCCAACCCGCGCCGGCCCAGACCGAAGTGCCGCAGGCCCCGGTGCCGAGGATCCCCTGCTCCTCGAAGCCCGGGGAGCGGCAGGAGTGCCCGGCCGACACGTCGAAGGGCGTCGTCCTCGCGCGCTCTTTCGGTGAGTCGCCGTGCCTCCTCGGCAAGACGTGGGGCTATGACGACAAGGGGGTCTGGGTGGCGGACGGCTGCTCCGCCGAGTTCGTCGTCGGACAGGAGGAGGCGGGGCCCTCGGAGAAGCCGGCGAAGGAGGCGAAGAAGAAGCCTCTCTCGTACGTCCCGAACATCGGGTTCCTTCTCGTCAGCGGCGAGAAGGGCGAGATGTACGTCCGGCTCTTCAGCTACGTGCGCTACCTGAACCAGAAGGGCCTCGACTCGAGCTACACCGACTACTTCGGCAACACGCATGCCGTGGCCCAGCGGCAGGACGTCCAGCTCAACAAGTTCTTCCTGCCGTTCTCCGGCTGGTTCCTGACCCCGAAGTTCCGCTACTACCTGTACGTCTGGTCGTCGAACCCCTCCCAGGGCGACCCGGCCCAGGTCGTGGGGGCGGGCAACCTGAGCTACACGTTCAACCGCTACGTGACGCTCGGAGGGGGGATCACGAGCCTTCCCAGCGTGCGCAGCACCGAGGGCCAGTTCCCGTACTGGCTCGGCATCGACGACCGGCTGATCGCGGACGAGTTCTTCCGGGGCTCCTACACCACCGGCTTCTGGCTGAAGGGCGAGCTCTCGACCAAGCTCAAGTACATGGCGATGATCGCCAACAACCTGAGCACCCTCGGCGTGAGCGCGTCCCAGCTCGACAACGGCGTGAACACCACGTCCTTCATGCTCCAGTGGCTGCCCACGACCGGTGAGTTCGGCCTCTACGGCACCTTCGGCGACTACGACTACCACGAGAAGGTGGCGACCCGGCTCGCCGGGCACTACACGCACAGCCGCGAGGACAAGCAGAGCCAGCCCGCCACGAACGGCATCGAGAACAGCCAGATCCGCCTCACCGACGGGAGCGTCATCTTCACGCCCGACCTCTTCGGTCCCGGGATCACCGTGAACCGAGTGACCTACCAGATGTCGAGCCTCGACGGGGGCATCAAGTACCGGGGCCTCTCGCTCGAGGCGGAGTACTACTGGCGGTGGCTGAGCAACTTCTCCGGCATCAACACCGGGGGGATCGCCGATATCGACGACCACGGCTTCCAGGTGCAGTCGTCGGCGATGGCGGTGCCCAAGGCCCTCCAGGTGTACGTCGGCGGCTCGGCGATCCGCGGCCAGTACGGCAACGCCTCCGAGGTGCGGGCCGGCCTGAACTGGTACGTGGTCAAGCAACGAGGGCTCCGGCTGAACGCGGAGTGGATCCACCTGAACAAGTGCCCGGTCGGGTACACGGCGGTTCCCTATCCCGTGGGGGGCAACGGGGACGTCCTCCACACGAACTTCGAGATGAACTTCTGAGGGGGAACGAGCGGCCATGAAACGGAAGAGATGGAACGAACGACGGGCGAAATGGCCAGGGCCTCCGGGGAAGGCGCTCGGGCTCTGGGTCGCGCTGGCCATGGCACCGGCCCTTGGCGCGACACAGCCCCAACCTGCGCCGTCCCCGGAGGTGCATGACTCCCACTTCCACCTGACGAACTACGTCCAGCAGGGCACCGACATCCACGACTTCCTGAAGATCATGGGGACGAAGGTCGGGCGGGTGGCCCTCTTCGGGATTCCGCTCCAGCAAACGTGGTCGTACGGGAACACGGGCGACTTCGCGCCGACCTACTACCTCCAGACGGACGCCCCGCTCTACTACTACTCGTTCACCGACGCCTTCATCGCGATGGCGTACCGGTCGCTGACGAAGGACGAGCAGGCGCGCTTCGACCCGATGATCACCGGCTTCAACCCCGCCGACATGTACGCCGCCGACCACATCAAGCGCGTCCTGCAGACGTTCCCCGGCGTCTTCTCGGGGATCGGGGAGTTCACGATCCACAAGGAGTTCGTGTCGGCGAAGATCGCGGGCGAGACCGCGAGCCTCACGAACCCCGCCCTCGACCGGATCCTCGACTTCGCGGGCGAGGTCGGCCTCGTGGTGCTCCTCCACAACGACGTCGACATGCCGTTCCCGAAGCCCGGCCAGGATCCGTACCAGGCCGTGCAGCTCGGCAACCTGCTGCGCCGCCATCCGAAAACCACGATCATCTGGGCGCACTGCGGGCTGGGTCGCATCGTGCGGCCCGTGAAGGACCAGCTCG
>DATJYX010000122.1:0-7839 GCA_035577965.1 Vicinamibacteria bacterium
CGAGCCCGGCAGGGCTCGCGCTGACACAGGTCGGCGCCCCCGGGTCCCTTTTCTATGCCTGCATCTGGCGGAATCAGACGGGCGGGGCTCTGAGCGGCAGCACCTTCAACACCCACACCCGGTGCTGTCGCGTCCCGGGCAGGTAACCCATCCCCCGGCAAAGCCGGGTCATTGACGTGTAAGCCGCCCGAGGCGGCATAGTCGTGGGCCGCTCACGAGCGGCCGCAGCCGCGGGCAGTTCAGCCAGCCCGCGGCTGTTCTCTGTTCGGCCAGAGCACTCGGCGGGCCGGCCATGGGCGTGTGCGCCGGCTCACGCCCAGCCGAAGTCCCGAGTGCTAGCGTGCGGGGCGTCCGAGAAGAGGGGCCCCATGCGGCGCTTGAGCTTCCTCGTCCTCGCGCTTCTTGCTTTCGGGCTCGGATCGCCTGCGTCGGCCCAAGCCCCGCAGCCGCCGGCGCCGCTGCCGTCCCCGCTGCCCCTCCTCCCGCCCGACAACTGGTGGAACCAGGACGTCTCCGCGGCGCCTCTGGACGCGAACTCCGCGGGCTTCCTGAGCCTCATCGGGAACCCTTCCGTCCACCCCGACTTCGGCGGGAGCGACGGATCGCCATTCGGCGTCTACGGGATGGTCTACGCCGTCGTCCCGGGCACGACCCCGCTCGAGGCCGTCGACTTCAGCACGTACGGCTACCCGGACGAGAGCGACGCCGGCGCCCCAGGGCGGCCTCCCGGCTACCCCATCCCGCCCGCGGCGCGCACCGAGCCGAAGTGGGTCGAAGGGGGCGACCCGGCGACCTGCGACCCCAACGCTCCGTCCAGCCCGTGCGACGGAGACCGGCACCTGCTCCTCGTGGACAAGGACAACCGGCTCCTCTTCGAGCTCTACCGCGTCCACTGGAACGGCTCAGAGTGGCAGGCCGGCTCGGGCGGGGCCTGGCTTCTCGACAGCGACGCTCGCCGTCCCGAGGGCTGGACGAGCGCCGACGCGGCCGGCCTCGCCATCCTGCCCGGCCTCGTGCGCTACGACGAGGTGTTCGGCGCCGACCCCATCCGCCACGCGTTCCGGGTGACCGTGCGCTACACGAACGGACACGTGTGGCCGGCCTCGCACACGGCCAGCACGAGCAGCAGCGCCGACGCGCTTCCGATGGGGGCACGCCTCAGGCTCAAGTCGAGCGTCGCCCTCGGCTCGCTCTCGGCCGCCCTGCAGAGGATCGGCCAGGCGCTCAAGACCTACGGCCTGATCGTGGCCGACAACGGCAGCAACATGTACGTGACCGGCGCCTACGACCCGCGCTGGGAAGTCGCACCGGGCAGCGGAGTCGTGGGGCCTTCCTGGCCGTTCCATGCCTCCGACTTCGAGGTCGTCGAGCTCGGCTGGCGCCCGGTCGCGCCCCCGGATCCAACGCCGAGGTACTTCCACACCCTGAGCCCCTGTCGCCTCCTCGACACGAGGCTCGCTGTCGACCAGCCGCCGCCAGGCACGCTCGGAGGCCCCATCCTCGGTGCCGGTACCGAGCGAACCATCACCGCCGCCGGCCGATGCGGGATCCCGGCGGGCGCCCGCGCCGTGGCCGGGAACGTCACGGTCGCGAACCCCACCGCGGCGGGCGACTTGCGGCTCTACGCGGGCGACTCCGGCGCACCGAACGCCAGCACCATCAACTTCGGGCCCGCGAAGACCCGGGCCAACAACGCGATCTTCCGCCTCTCCCCCTCGGGCACCGGCACCGTGGCGATCAGGAACGACACGCCCGCCGCGCCCGTGCACGTCGTCATCGACGTGGTCGGGTACTTCCAGTAGGCGGGGAGAGGGAGATGGCGCCCCCCCCAGACGCCAAGAGCACCCCGCCGGGCGGGGGGTGTCGGCCGATGGCTCGAGCGGCCCAGCCCGTGTGACCGGGCGCACAGGCACTTGGGCCGGGCCAAGATTCCCTGTAGACTCGTTAGGCCGGTTTCCGGTAGGCTTCGGACAGGCAAAGTAGCCCGATTCAAGGAGTGCGACCCATGGCCAGCCGAGTGAATTCCAATCTCGCGAGAGCCGGGCGTGTGGCCCTCGTGGCCACGGCCCTCTCCCTCGTCGCCCAGGCCGAGGCCGGGGGGCCCTACCAGTTCTACGCCCTCTCTCCCTGCCGCGTGGTCGACACCCGAAACGCCAACGGCCCCAACGGCGGACCCTTCCTGAGCGCCAACACCAACCGCCCCTTCCCCATCCTGGGCGTGGGCACCTGCGGCGTTCCCCTCACCGCGCAGGCCGTCGTCTTCAATGTCACGATCGCCGCCCCCACCGACAACGGCGACCTCCGGATCTACCCCGCCAACCAGACGATGCCCTTCGCGAGCACGATCAACTGGCGGAACGGGGACTCCGCGATCGCCAACGGCGCCATCGTGCCCGTGGCCGACGACGGCTCCGGCAACCACGTCGCCGTCCGCAACGACATGCCGACCGGCAGCACCGGCCACGTCCACCTCATCCTCGACGTCACCGGCTACTTCGAGTAAACCTCGTCGCCCCGGCCGTACCTTCTGACACCAAACAGCAGTTGGTGTCCTCGCCCGTTCAGGCGAGTCGGCGTCAGCGGTGCGTCGGGCAGGCGGCTTCTCGGCTGACGAGGCTGACGATCGACGGTCGCGCCTCCCCTTCGCGGGGGGCGTATGATACGCGCGCAGGCATAGGCAGACTCAGCAGCGACTCGACCCGTCGGTCCGCGGGTCGCACTAGTGACCCGCCAGAGAAGGGGGTGGGTATGGAGGCTGTCCTGTCGAAGAGGCGCGGCTTCTGCACGGTAGGAACGGCGGGGTTGGTCCTGGCGGTGAGCCTCGGCGTGCATGTCAAGCCGGCCTGTGCCGAGGGTGAGGCCGGGCAGGTCCCGAGAGGCGCGGAGGAAGACCTCCTCCTCCTGCCGACGGAGGTGGCGGGCCCGGGCGCGGTCTCGGGCGTGTCGGGCGCCGCGCTGACCGCCCCGCTCAGCTTCGTCGGCATCCCCCCGTGTCGCGTCATCGACACGCGTGCGACTTCGGGCTTCGGCGGCCCGTTCGGCCCGCCTTCGCTGGTGGCGAACGCCAACCGGACGTTTCAGATCACCGGGACCACGACGGGGACGCCGACGCAGTGCGGGATTCCCGAGGCGGCGGCCGCGATATCGGTCAACTTCACGGTCACGGGCTTTGCCGGAGCGGGCGACGTCCGGGTCTTCCCGGCCGGGGGCACTCTGCCCGTGGCGTCGATCCTGAACTACCGCCTGGAGAACATCGCCAACGCGACGACCGTGCCTCTCGGTCCGAGCGGCAGCGGCCACGGTGGGATCGTCGTCCGCGCGGATTCGGCGGCGACCGACTTCATCGCGGACGTGAACGGGTACTACCTCCCGTCGGACATGCTGGCGAGCGGTCAGACGATCACCGGCGCCTGGTCGATCAACGGCTTTCCGGCCACCGCCGGCGGCCAGTACCTCTGGGCGGCCGTCTCCTTCCCCCTGAGCCTGGCCAGCTCGCCAGCCGCCCCCAACGAGAACTTCATCCCGTTTGGAGGCCCGTCGACGACGAGCTGCCCGGGTACGGTGAGCTATCCGCAGGCCGCAGCCGGCCAGCTGTGCGTCTATGCCAGCGGCAGCTGCGGCAACGCGCAATTCAGCTGCCTGTTCTCGACGCGGGGTGCGGGCTGCTCCAACGCTGACCTGTCCGGATTCGGCATCTACATGCTGTCCACCGTGCCCGGACAGAGCTACTGCTATGGCAGCTGGGCGGTGACCGCGCCGTAGACCCGTGAATCGACTGGTCGCCCTCCGGGGTCGACCTCTGGAAGCGCTCGCCGCTGCAGGGCTCGCGGTCTTCCTCGCGGCGAGTCCGGTGGCGTTCGCCCGCGACACGGTGGACGCGTTCGAGCAGGTAAAGCTGCTCCTCCTTCTCACGGCCGTCCTGGCGGTGGGGGCCCTCGCCCCGTGGCTCTTCGACCCCCGTGAGCCGTGCCCGCGGCGCTTCCCACTTTCTTCGGTCGTCGCGCTCCTCTACCTCGCCGCGGCAGCGGCCGCGACGGTGCACTCGACGAGCGTGCGGACTTCGCTCTTCGGGGCCGACGACAGCCACGGTGGCCTCACCACGGTCGCGGCCACGGCGGCGCTCTTCCTGGCCGCCCGTCGCCTGAGTCTCTCGGTCGCGTGGCGCATCGCGTTCGTGGCCGCGGCGGTCACCGGCTCGACCGCCGCCGCCGCGTACGGGGCCATACAGGTTCTGGGCGCCGATCCCCTATCGTGGAGACGCGTCGCGGAGTTCGGCGGCTGGACTCGTCCGTTCGGGACCATGGGTCATCCGATCCACCTCGGCAGCCTGCTGGCGATCGTGCTTCCGGTCCAGGTCTGGCTGGCCCGCGGCGCGTTCGCCCGACGCCTCCGGACGGCCGGCTTCGTCCTGGCTCTCGGCGCGACCCTCTCGTCGGGCGTTCTCGTCGCGACGCTGTCCCGGGCCGCCTGGTGCGCGGCGCTCGCCGGCCTTTCTGTCTCGCTCCTCTGGGTCACGGGAGGTCGCCGCCGGCTGGCGGTCGTCGCTGCCGGGGCCGCCTTGGCCCTCGGCCTCGGCGTCCTGGTCGTGCGCGAACGAGTGATTCCCGCGCGCCTTGCGGTCGCTCTGGACGCCCGGGTCCAGGGGCTCCTCGAGAGCGGACCCCGGCCGCAGATCTGGCGTGCCGCCTGGGGGGTCTTTCGCGACGCGCCGGTCCTCGGCTGCGGGCTCGACACCTTCGCCCTCGCCTTCCCGCACCACCGCCCTCCGCTCTACTGGACGCGGGAATACGACGCGACCCCGTCCAGGGCCCACAACGAGCTGCTCCACGCGCTCGCGACGGAGGGGATCGTGGGCGGTGTGGCCTGGTGCCTCGTCGTGGCGGGCGGAGTCGCGCTGGGCGTGCTCGCCCTGCGGCGGGCGTCCCCTCCCGAGCGGGGCCTCGCAGCCGCCCTCCTGGGGGGCTGGGTGGCCTTCGTGGTGCTGGCCCAGTTCGGGTTCGCGGTGGTCGTGGTCCTGTCGCTCCTCGCGGTCTGGGCCGCCATCCTGGCCGCGGTGTCGAGTGGTCGGCGTTCCAGGCCGCCGTCGCCCGACGCCCGGTTCGTGGCCCTCTGGTCCTCCGGGCTTCCGCTCGCCGCCTCCGCGGCCTTGGCATTCGCCGCCGGCTGGCTGTCCGACGAGGGGCCCCTGAGCTCGCCGCTCGCACCCGGAATCGCGATCGTCGCCCTGGTCGGTGGGGTCGCCGCATCCCAGGCGTGGGCGTCTTCGAAGGCGATGGCGGACCTGCCGGCTGCGGCCGCCGGCGGGCTCGACCGCCTGCCCGAGCCGGCGCCGGGGAGACAGGCGCGATGGATGAGAGTCGCGTGGGCCGGCGCCGTGGTCTTCGCGTGGATCTTCCTCGTCGTCGGCCCGCTCGCGGCCAGCGTGGCCGCGCACCGCGCGGAGACCGCCCGCACGCCCCGAGAGGCTGTAGAGCTGCTGACGAAGGCCCACCTGCTGGATCCGATGCGCGTCACCTACCTCCGGCGTCTCGGGCTCGCCATGCTCAAGCTCGACCCGCCGGCAGACGATCCGCGGGGCAGGATGGCCTGGCCAGCGCGGAGCCGCGAGGTCCTCACATGGGGAGTCCAACTCGTGCCTCGAGACGCGTATGGATGGGCCAGCCTCGCCGTCGCGGAGGTGAAGCTCGCGTCGGCCGGCGGCCTCGACGCGAGCCGGCCCTTCCAGTCCATCGATGAGGCGCTTCGCCTGGATCCGGCCAACGTCACGTTCCGCCTGGCCGGAGCGAACGCCGCCCTGGAGCTGGGCGACCTGGAGCGGGCGCGCCGCTACGCCGCCGAGGCGGCGGGTATGCTCCCGGACCTGGGTTCGGCCCGGGCCCAGCTCGCGCACGTCGCGGCCCGGGAGGGCCGCGTCGAGGACGCGATCCGGCTCCTGCGCGAGTCTCTGGCCCTCGAGTGGTACGGCCAGGCGGAGGCTCGCCACACCGCCCAGGCGAACCTCGCGTCCCTCCTGACCCGGGCCCGTTCGTTCGCCGACGCCGCGCAGGTGGCGCGCGCCCTCGTCGGCGAGGCCCCCTTCTTCGCCCCGGGTCACTATCAGCTCGGACGGGCGCTCGAGGCCCAGGGGCTGACGGCCACGGCGACGGCGGAGTACGAAATGACTCTGCGACTGGACCCGGCGCACAAGGGCGCCTACGAGGCCCTCTCCCGGAGCGCTCGGCTGGGCGTGACTGGGAAAGACGAGCGCATCCATTGAACCTATCTGCGCCGCAGCGTCACCTCTCAGGGGTGTGAGCGCGGTCACACACCGCCCTCGCGGGCCCTACGGAGGCGTGTCAGTATCGATGGAAGCGACTTCGCCGAGCGGATCGGGCTCCGTGGGCTCAGCTACAATCGCGCGAAGAGGCGGGACCGGCAGGCGGCCGTCCACGGGGGCGGGCCTGGGCGGTCAGGGGGAGCGACCGAGCATGTGTGGAGCACGCTGGCGCCGGGTGGCGGTGGCGGTCGTCGTTGCGCTTCTCGTTCCGACGTTCGCGGGCGCGGCGCTTCGCAGGGTGCGACGGGTCCTCCCCGCGGGGGCCAGGGCGAGCTCCGCTCCGCCGCCCACGCAAGCTGCGAACGCCCAACTCGACGCCGCGGTGGCGCGTCTGCGGGCCTCTTTGGGCGGTGGGACCGGACCGGGCGTCGCAGCGGTCGCAACCGAATCGGACGGCGTCTACGTCGCCCGCACCAGCCAGGGATACGTCCGGGCTCTCCAGGCTCCGGCCGGCCACGCCTTCTTCCTGACCCGCGACACGACCTCGACGCCCGAGGACAAGGCCGTCGCCTTCCTGAAGGAGCACCAGAGCGCCTTCGGCATGTCCAAGGGAACGACCAGCCTGAAGGCGGGGGCCGTGCACGCCCGACCCGAGCGGACCTTCGTGCGCCTCCAGCAGCTCCTCGGCTCGCTGCCCGTCTTCGGCGCCGCCGCCGTCGTCCAGATCGAAGCCTCGGGAGGAGTGTCCTTCGTCCTCGCCCACCTGGCCCGCGACGACGCGCACCTGAACGATCCCGCCTTCCCCACGACCCCTTCGGTCGCATCGGCCCAGGCCGCCGCCAGGGCCGTGGCCCTCGTGCAGGCCGGCAAGAGCCCGAAGGGCCTCGCCACCACCGGCCCGGAACTGCTGGTCTTTGAGCCGTCGGTCATCGGGAGCGCCGGTCCCTCGCGGCTCGTCTGGCACGTCCGGGTGCAGAGCGCGGCGGCGAGGGTCGACGAGATCGTCCTCGTCGACGCGGTGACGGGCGAGGTGGCCTTCCACTACTCGAACGTCAAGGACGCCAAGAACCGCCAGATCTACAACTCCGCCGAGACGAGCAGCCCGGGCACGCTCGTGCGGTCCGAGGGCGGCCCTGCCACCGGCGACGCCGACACGGACCTCGCCTACACCTACATGGGCGACACGTACGACTTCTACTCTACGAGCTTCGGCCGGGACAGCTACGACAACCTCGGCGGCGTCCTCCTCGGCCGCGTCCACTGGTGCGAGCCCCTGTCGACCGGCGCGCCCTGTCCCTACAACAACGCCTACTGGAACGGGACGGAGATGCGCTTCGGCGACGGTTACGCGAGCGCCGAGGACGTGGTCGCCCACGAGCTGACCCACGGCGTCACCGAGAAGACGTCGGACCTCATCTACTGGGGAGAGCCGGGAGCGATCGACGAGTCGATGTCGGACATCTTCGGCAAGTTCGTCCAGCTCACGCACAGCGGCTCGGGCCTGACCGGGGCCGAGCGCTGGCTGATCGGCGAGAACCTCCCCGGGGGGGCCATCCGCAGCATGTACGACCCGACCCTTTACG
>DATJYX010000123.1:0-23556 GCA_035577965.1 Vicinamibacteria bacterium
GTCCCTCGCCGACCGCCAGCAGAACATCCGCATCGCCATGGACTCGATCGCCCGCGACATCGACAACGCGGGGATCGGGATGCCGCTCGTGAGCCAGGTGTTCACGCACACCGACGCGCCGCTCGGAGGGCCGGCCCCCACTGGCGCCGGCGCCCCGTACCTCAACGGCGCCGGCCCGCAGGGGGTCCTGGGCGCGGCGGGGCAGGCGCTGCGCGGGGCGGCCCCGACCGGCGCGGGGACCGACGGCTCCGACAACAGCGACTACCTCGAGATCCTCGGGTCGGACCCCAACTGCCCCGTGTTCCGCGTCTGTAACCCGGCCGCGGCCGCGCTCAGCGGCATCGCGCAGCCCATCTCCCTGCTCGAGCAGCCGCCGATCCCGGGTTCGTGTCTCGTGTCGACCGGCAACGTCGGCTCACAGGGTCTCGTCCTCCTCACCGACCCGTCGGCCAACCGCATCTTCACGATCCAGCCCGCGACGCTGAACGCGAACGGCACCGGGTGTGGCGGCGCTGCGGGCACGAACGGCAGCCTCACCCTCGCCGCCAAGCTCGCCGAGTGGCCCGTGGGCGGCGCCTTCCAGCAGTCGAACTTCATCCAGGCGTTCGTCTACAGCGCCAAGGTGGTCCGGTACATGATCGCGCCCGGCCTGGATCCGAACGACACCTCCCCAGGCCTGTGGCGCAGCGAGACCGGCAGGTACACGCCCACGGGCGTCGTCGCCGCGGTGCCGGCGGCCGGCGCGACCAACTGGCAGCTCATCGCGCGTGGGATCGAGGATCTCCAGGTCGAGTACATGAACGGCGGGGGGCTCTGGTCGAACAACCCCGGAATCGTGAACCCCTGCGCCACGGGCCAGTGCACGACGGTCGAACTCAACCGGGTCGTGCGCCGGGTCCGGGTCACCTTGTCCGCGCGCGCGCTGGAGCCCCGCCTCCAGGGCGAGACGCAGGCGGCGGGCGCGGGCCCGAACGCCGTGCGCGGGCAGCTCGTGAGCGTGATCACGCCGCGGGCGGCCGTGGCGGGCCTGCAGCTCCAGTCGGCGTTCACCGAGTTCCAGTGAGCGGCGCCATGGGCATCGTGACCGCGCGAACGTCATCCGGTTTCGAGAAGGAGCGCTCCGTCATGCACGTTGAGAGAGCCGGCGCACCGCAACGACAGCCCGTGGACGGGCAGACGGGGTTCGCCCTGATCCTGGCCCTCCTGGCCCTGATGCTGCTCACCTTTCTCGGCCTGACCCTGGCCGTGACGAGCTCCACCGAGCTGCAGATCGCCACGAACTACAGGTGGAGCCAGCAGGCCCTCTACAACGCGGAGGCCGGGCTCGACGCGGCCAAGCTGGTCCTGTCGGCACAGGGCGGCAGTCTCATCAGCCTCCTGCCGGCGGCGCGGACGGCCACCTGGAAGTTCGGGCAGACGGGCGTCGGGAGCGGCCCGCCCGACCCCCGGACGCTCACGCCGGCGCGGGCCGGTGTGCGGGACTACGAGAGGATGGGCTGCGCCGACCGGGCCGGCGTGGGATACGGCCGGGTGCTGACTCCGCCGGCCGGCGCCCCGTTCGGCCTCGCGGACAACACCCCGTTGCAGAACGTCTCCCAGTTCATGGGACAGGCGGTCAACGGGGCGTTCACGATCTGGCTCCGCCGGGACGTCACCGTCGCCACTCAGGGCGCGACCTCGGGACAGTTCACGGACAGCAGCGACAACACGGCCGCGATCGTGACCGTGGAGGGCATCGCCCCCTTCCTCAGCCAGGCGAGCGCCTTCGCCCGCGCCAACCAGGCGAGCCGGATCATCGAGATCGCGCTCCTGGTGGGCGTGGGCCCGCGCTGCCAGGGGCTCGCCGGGCAGGAGGGCCTCGCGCCCTCCGGCGAGAACTTCGACCCGTGCAGCCCGCTCAAGGCCGGCGGAGTGTCCGGCGCGTTCGGCGGCCGGTCGGGCGTCGACACGGGCAAGCAGTAGGAGGCGAACGTGGCCACCGAACGCTCGACGGTCCCGGCTCAGGAACCCCTCGAAGGAGAGAGGCCCATGACGAGACGCTTCCCGCTCCGGCGCGCCGGCACGCTGCTCCTCGCCGCCGCCCTGCTCTTCGCCCTCGCCGGCGACCGCGGGATCACCGCCAGCACCGACGGCATCGACCCCCTGGAGGTCCTGAACCTCCAGGTGAAGCCCAACGTCATCATCGCCCTCGACACCTCCGGGTCCATGGAGGACACCCCCTTCATCGGGAGCAACTACGGGGGCGACCACCCCCGGTCCAAGATCTTCCAGGCCAAGCAGGTCCTGAAGGCCGTCGTCCAGGACAACCAGAGCAAGGCCTCGTTCATGTTCGGCACCTACCGCTATTCCTCCGCCCCGGCCATGGGCGCGAACATGGTCCTGCGCACGGGCGCGAACGCCCCCAACCGCTTCGTGTACGCGGCCCAGAGCTGGCAGGCGGGGACGTTCGCGAACCCGGCGTGCACGGTCGACCCCACGACGTGCCCGAGCCCGAACCCGACCAGCGTGACCCTTCCCGCCCAGGGGCCGTCGCCGTCCATGGAGACCCTGAACCTCTACCTGAACACGTTCTACGCGTTCCAGTGGATCCAGAGCGGCGCGCAGCCGAACGGCACGACCATCATCAACAACGGGCTCGTCTTCAACGAGAACGGCGGCCCCACCTGCACCATCACGGTCCCCAACGGCTTCTACGCCACCGGCGACGCCCTGGCCGCGGCCATCCAAGCGAAGATGAACGCCTGCGCCGGGAAGCTCAACACGTACGCCGTCAACTGGGGGCAGCGGGTACTCAGCGTCTCGTCGATCACCCGTTCCGGGACGACCGCGACCGCGACCACGGCGGTCGTGCACAACCTCCAGAGCGGCGCCAGCGTGACGATCGCGGGGGCCAGCCCGGCCGGCTACAACGGCACCTTCACGGTGACGGTGACGGGGGCGAGCACGTTCACCTACACCGTGGCCAACACCCTGACGACCCCGGCCACGGGCACGAAGACCGCCACCGTGGGCACGGCCAACAAGTTCTCCTTCCAGGGCACCGGGACGACCTTCTACATGCAGTGGGGGAACGCCGCCAGCACCCTCGGCCCTGCCCTCAACCAGAGCGGCACGCAGACGATGTCCGGGACCGGCCTCGTGGCCACGACCAACGACGCCCGCATCAACCTGCTGCAGCGGACGGCCGGCAACACGATGGTGGAGACGTTCGACCCGGACGGGCCCTCGACCACACTCGTCCCGGCCCTCGACAACCCGAGCCCCACCCGCCAGGTCACGACCTACAACCTCGACGCCCAGAAGTACTGGAACGGGGAGACGGTCTACGTCGACTCGAGCGGCAACGCGTGTGACCTCGCCGCGGGCCCGGCCACCAACCCGCCGACCGTCACCCTCCAGCTGACCACGATCTGCGCGAACGGCAAGGCCTCGGCCGACGCCAACAACAAGGCCACGTTCAGCTGGGGCGGCGGGCTCGTGAACACCGGCTCGGGGACGTGCAACGGGTACAACTCCCAGGTGCCCCTCGTCCCCTGCGACCAGCTCTCGCCCCCGCAGTACAACACCGTCTCGCCGTACCTCGACAACGAGATCCCCCTGAACGCCGACGGCTCGCTCAAGGGCTACTCGGAGAAGACGAACGGCACCGGGACGGTGGTCACCAACCCCTCCGCGGGCGGCGTCATCGCGAGCGGCAACACGCCTCTCGCCCAGTCGATCAACGACGTGGCCACCCTCTTCGCCTCGATCTGGAACTCGGGGAACCAGAACGTGACGCCGATCGCCTCCGGGAGCGCTCCCGCGCTCCCCGGTGGCGGCATCAAGACCCACTTGAGCCCCCGGGAGAAGACGATCTTCATCCTGGTCACGGACGGGGACCAGAACTGCACGCCGTTCGTCCTCGGCAGCCCCGACAGCGGGGCGTCTTGCCAGACGATCGGCGCCGCGCCCTACAGCCCGACGTCGATGTGCATGAGCGACGCCGCCGCCCTGGGCGCGGCAGCCTCCGCCCAGAAGCTCTACAACCCGGACACGACGGCCAACAAGGGCAACGGCTCGGGCGCCGGGACCGTCAACGCCGACGGCACCATCAACGGCGATCCCGCGGGGTCGGTCACGACCTACCTCGTCGCCTACGGCAACGGAGCGGACCAGGCTCGAGCCAACTGGATCGCGTGGGGCGGCAGCGGCATGAAGAGGACGCTGTCGACCTACAGCTCCAACGACACGTGGAGCACGATCCCCAGCCAGTCCGAGCGCTCCGCCTGCAAGACGTGCGTCGACGCCTACATGGCCCCCGACCCCAACACGCTCAAGAGCGTGCTCGAGTCCGTCATCAACCAGGGCGCGAGCTCGGGCGAGTTCACGGCGCAGCAGTCCCTCACCGACTCCGTCTACGAGTTCGCCGGAGACGCCAGCTCCCCGAACGTCACCTACAGCCCGCTGGACAGCTCGCGCTACGGGCCGCTCGTGCCGGTTCGCTTCATCTCGACCTTCGCGCTGCCTCTCTACACCGGGCAGATCCGCGCCTACACCCAGGGCGGACCGGCCGCGCTCGCCACGGCCACGGCCGACTGCGTCTTCACGCAGGCGGCCGACGGGACGATCAGCGGCGACGCGTGCCAGCGCTGGAGCGCCAACGACAACCTCGTGAGCCTGGTCTCGAACGGCATGACGGCGGCCTGCCCGGTCGCGGCCGGGGCCGGGGTGACGGTCGCCGGCCAGTGCAACTTCGCGAAGCTCTGGGCCGGCAGCACGGACTCCACCATCGTCAGCTCCTCGGCCGGCATCAAGAGACGCATCTACACGACGTCGCAGAACGGCGTCTTCGGCCCCACGGTCACCCAGCTCGTGTCGGGCGTGAGCCCGTCAAGGGTCTCCCTGTGGCCGCCCCAGGCGACCGGGTTCCCGCAGGCCGTCGCCCCCGCGAGCGACACCAGCCAGGGCCTCTTCGACGGCCAGCTCGGCCTGCCCCTCGACAGCGTGGCCGACCCCTCGAGCGCGTTCTCGAACCTGAGGACGACCTACCTGGCGTGCATGGGCAGCACCCTCCCGGCTTCCTGCCCCGCGATGACGGTGACCAGCGGCTTCACCCTCGCCCAGATGCAGCGGGCGCGCCGCGAGGCGCGGGAGATGATCCTCGCGTTCCTCGCCGGGGCCCAGTTCGTCGGGGACGCCTCGGGCAACCCGAAGCGGGCCACCGCCTCGTCGAGCGGATACACCGCGGGGGACATCCTCTACGCGGGCCGGGGCCAGATCCTGGCCGAGTCCACTCTGGCGACCCCCGCCGTGGTCGGCCCGCCGCAGCAGCAGACGCCGGACGTCACCCCCTGGGTGAACGAGTACGTCCGGTACAGGGACGGGACGGGCTTCACGAGCGGCAGCTCGGGCGTCGTCAAGGCCGGCTACGGCCTCGCCAACCCGGAGACGTACGACGCCAGCTACCACTCGCCCGTCATGACCGTCCTCTACGCCGGCACGAACTCGGCCCTGCACGCGTTCCGGGCCGGGCCCAGCGTGGCCACGACCATCAACACCGCCTGCACTCCCCTGCCCGCCACGCGCGTGCCGCCCATGAGCCGGGAGTGCGGGGGCGAGGAGCTCTGGGCCTTCGTGCCCTACGACCAGATCGGGAAGCTCACGAACCGCTACCTGCACAACCCGCAGAAGCGCGATCCGCACGACTACATGATCGCCCGCGCCATCCGCTTCTCGGACGTCTTCGTGCCGAACCCGGGGACGGCGTCGGATCCGTCGGGGACGACCGCCTCCGTGACCGCGGCCGGCGTGCCCCTCACCGTCAACGGGGCGTGGAGGAAGATCATCTTCTTCGGGCGAGGCATCGGCGGCAAGTCCATGACCGCGATCGACGTGACCGGCCCCGCTCCGTTCACCGACATGGCGGCCACGACGAACGGGCCGATCATCCTCTGGAACCGGGGCAACCCGGACACGGCGAACGGGGCCCTGCAGGGCCAGTCGGGCGCGACCCTCAACAACACGACGGCCGACTACAACGCCTACTTGAAGATGGGCGAGACCTGGTCCGTGCCCGCGATCGGCTACGTGGGCCGCAGCACCCGCCGCGCCGACAACCCGGCCGCCGGGGCCACCGCGACCTCGCGCAAGCCGTCCGGCGCCGACTTCGTCATGTACCTGGGGTCCGGCTACGGCAACGCGGGCGAGGGCACGACCTTCTACAGCATGGACCCGCTGACCGGCGACGTCATCACGAGCGTGGACGTCGAGCAGGCCGTCACGAGCAAGTACGCCGAGCTCACCCGGAGCGGCATGGCCTACTCGAACGCCATCGTGGCGAGCCCCGTGCTCTTCAACCCCTCCCGGTTCGTGTACTCGGCGTCGGGCATCCCCTCGCCGAACGTGGCTGCGTCAGCGGTGACACGGGCCTACGTGGGCGACCTCTACGGTCGGCTGTGGAAGTTCCTGACCGCGGCGCCCGACATCGCGCTCCCCGTGGCCGACCTCGGGGCCAACCAGCCGGTCGGCGTTCCGGCGGCTCTCCTCGGCCTCCCGCCCAACCAGGGGCAGGAGCCCTACGTGTACGTGACCACCGGTGACGACAACCGCGCGACCGCCTCGACCGCGAGCCCGTTCGGCAACTACGGCTTCCACGACAAGGGAGGCGACACCAACACCACCGTGTCGGCGGCCGTCGCGCAGAACGGGATCAACGTCTACCCGCCCATGGAGATCCCCACCGACCCCGACACGGGCCTCGCCGGGTTCCCGGTCCGGTTCCAGACCTACTTCCGCGGCACCGTGCAGCCGGCGACGGCCTACAGCAGCGACGCCGGTGGCGCAGGGCGCGTCTTCTTCGCCGGCACGCGGTTCAACGCCCCGAACACCCAGTTCGCGCCCGTCGTGCCTCCCTACCCCTGCCGGTCGAGCTTCGACAGCATCCTCTACGGCCTGGCCGCGAAGAGCGGGCTGGCCGGGTACGTGATCGACGGCGCGACGAACGGCTTCGCCATCTTCCAGAACAGCCGGATCGCCGCCCTTTCGACGGAGGCGTCGCCGATCATGTCCCAGCTCGCGAAGGACGAAGGGCTCGCGACGCCCGGCGCGCCCATCACGCCGCCGCCGAACATGGGCCGCGCACCGAGCGCCGGGCCGACGACCGTGACCGTCCGGGGCGGGCCGGGGATCCCGCAGCCGGCCGTCCGGTTCGGCTCGACGGTCTGCCAGTAAGCGTCCTCGAGCCCGCTCCTCCCCGCCCCCGGGCGGGGGGGAGCGGGCACGAAGGCCCTTGTTTTTCCTAGACTTGGGTGTAACCTAGGGCCATGGCGAGCGCGGTTCTCTGCCCGGCCTGCCAGACGCGCAACCGGTCCGCGTGGGAGTTCTGCGTCCGGTGCGGTGAGTCGCTCGAAGGGGCCAAACCGGCTGCGCCCCAGGCACCGAACGCCGTTCGCGCCGAGGCGCCGGAGGGCGGAACCCCCGCGGACCTCGCCTCCTTCTACCTCGTCCTCATGTTCGCCATCCTCTTCGGGACGGTTGCGCTGGCCTGCCGGAACCTGGCCAGCCAGCCGCCGCCCCCGCCGCCGAGTCCCGGTGTCTATGCGTTCGGGGGGCCGCCCGCGCCGCCACCGCCCGCGTCGCCTCTCCCCTCGGCCGACAGCGATGCCCAGAAGGGGCAGCGGCTGTTGAGCCAGGGCCGGGCCGCCGAGGCCCTGCCCTTCCTGGAGAAGGCGGCGGCGGCCGATCCCTCGAACGCCGACCTGCGGCAGCTGATCGGCCAGGCGCTGTGGCAAACCGGCGACCGCGAGCGCGCCCTGGACCGCTACTCGGAGGCCGCTCGCCTCGCTCCGGGCCGCTACCGGCTCTCCTACGGCCAGACTCTCGACTCGATCGGGCGCACCGCCGAGGCGACCTCCGAAATGGAGGCCGTCCTGGCCGCTCAGCCGGGGAACACCACCGCCCAGGAGATCCTGGCCAGGACCTACTATGGAGCCGGCGAGTATGCGAAGGCCCTCCCGCTGCTCGAGGCCCTCGCCTCGCGGACGCACGACCTCGTCGTCCTCCAGCAGCTCGGATACGCCGCGGACAAGGCGGGTGACCGCGATCGCGCCGCCGCCGCCTATCGGGTCGTGCTGGCTTCCGACCCCACGGCCACGGTGGCGCGCAGCCTGCTCGCCGACAGCCTGGCCTCGGCGGGCCGCAAGGACGATGCGGTGGCGGTGCTCCAGGAAGGCGTGCAGCGCTCGCCCAACGCGCCGGTCTTCCACCAGCACCTGGGCATCCTGCTCGAGCAGCTGGGCCGGAGCGCCGAGGCGGCGGCGGCCTACCGCGAGTACGCGCGGCTCGCCCCGAACGCCCCCGACGCCGCCGACCTCGCCGCGCGGGCGGATCGCCTCGAGGCCCGCCTCCGGCCGTCGGGCTCCTAGGGTGGCGGTCGCGATGCGGCGTTCGCTCGTCGGGCTCGTGCTGGTCCTCGTGCCGGCGCTCGCGGGCGCGCAGGGGATCGGCGACGTGGCTGCGAAGGAGAAGGAGAAGCGCGCCGCCGCCCCCCACGAGAAGACCCGCGTCATCACCAACGACGACCTCACGAAGGGCGAGAAGAAGCCCTCGGACGGCGCGTCCGCGCCATCCTCGGGCTCGGCCTCCTCGGAGAGGGTGCGCTCCACCAAGGAGCAGGAGGGGGGCCCGCCGGCCGACAGCACGGTCGAGCAGGCCCAGGCCGCCGCCGACGCCGCGCGGTCGGCGGTCGTCGCCGCGGAGGAGCACGTCAAGGAGCTGCAGGACAAGCTCAACCCGATGAGCCCGTCGTTCATCTACGGCGGCACCGTGGTCGGCGACGCGGTCGGGGAGGAGATGCGCACCCGCCAGGAGCTGCGGGTCGCGGAGGCCGATCTCGCCGGGGCGCGCGAAGCCCTCCAGAAGGCCACCCAGGCGCTCGAGGACGCGCGCAGAGGCGTACGGCCCGCTCGGCGCGAGTAGGACCGCCGGCTCTCCGTGGCCGACATCCTGATCGTCGAGGACAAGGAATCTCTCCGCACCATGCTGCGGAAGACGCTCGTCTCCCGCGGCTACGCCGTCGACGAGGCGGCCGACGCCTACGAGGCCCGGCGCCGCCTCCAGTCCTTCCGCTACCTCGTCGTCCTCACCGACCTCAAGCTGCCCGCGGGGAGCGGCCTCGACGTGCTGCGGGCGGCCCGCGAGGCCGATCCCGAGACGCCGGTCCTGGTCATGACCGCGTTCGGGACCGTCGAGGAGGCGGTGCGGGCCATGAAGGACGGGGCGGCGGACTTCCTCACCAAGCCGGTGGACACCGACCATCTCCTGCTCCTCCTCGACCGCGCGGTCGAGAAGCGCCGGGTCGTGACGGAGCTCGTTCTCCTGAAGGAGGAGTACCAGCGGCGGTTCGGCCTGCCCCGGGTCCTCGGGGAGGACCCGGCCCTCAAGGAGGCCATGCTCGCCCTCCAGCGCGCGGCGGCGACCGACGCCACGGTGCTGCTCCTGGGGGAGAGCGGCACCGGCAAGGAGCTGATGAGCCAGGCTCTCCACCAGCTCTCGGCACGGGCCAAGGGGCCGTTCGTGGCCATCAACTGCGCGGCCATCCCGGAGAACCGGCTCGAGAACGAGCTCTTCGGCCACGAGAAGGGGGCCTTCACCGGAGCCACGGGCCGGAAGGTGGGGAAGGCCGAGCTCGCCCACCGGGGCACGCTCTTCCTCGACGAGATCGGCGACATGCCGCTGGCCCTCCAGGGCAAGATCCTGAGGCTCGTCCAGGAGAAGCAGTTCGAGCGGGTGGGAGGCCTCCAGACCCTGACCGTGGACGTCCGGGTGGTCGCGGCCACGAACCGCGACCTGCACGGCCTGGTCGACGAGAAGCTCTTCCGCGAGGACCTCTACTTCCGGCTCTCGGTGATGCCGATCGAGATCCCCCCGCTTCGTCGGCGCCGCCGCGACGTGCCCCTCCTCGCCGAGGCCTTCCTCCAGCGCCTCGCCCGCGAGATGGGACGGCGGGAGCTGCGTCTCTCCGCGGACGCGAAGCGGGCGCTCGCCGAGCACAGCTGGCCGGGCAACGTGCGCGAGCTGCAGAACTGCCTGGAGCGGGCGGCCATCCTCTGCGACGGCCCGACGATCGAGCCCGCCCACCTGCGCCTCGACCCGCCGGTCCGGACGGGGCCGGGCCTCGGCGACGTCCTCGACCTCTCGGGACCGCTCGCCGACGTGGCGCGGAGGGCCGCGGCCCGGGCCGAGGAGGAGGCGATCGCCCTCGCCCTGCGCGAGTCGGGCGGGGACCGTGCGGCGGCCGCGGAGCGGCTCGGGATCAGCCTCTCGACGCTGAACCGGCGCCTGCGCCAGGCCGAGCCGTCTCCGGCCTAGGCCGGCTCAGGCTCCGCCGACCGCCGGCCCTGCCGGGGCCATCCGAGCCTCGAAGACGGAGGGTGTTTCCCGAGCCAGGACCGACCCGCGCTGCGCGCGGGTCGTGCATCACTCCTTCTTCCACTTGGTGCGCTGGCTCGCGGGGAGCGTGCGCTTGCGCAGCCGGACCGCGAGCGGCGTCACCTCGACGAGCTCGTCCCCCTCGATGAACTCGAGGGCCTGCTCGAGGTTCAGCTCGCGGTGGGGCGTGAGTCGGATGGCCTCGTCGGCCGTCGAGGCCCGCATGTTGGTGAGCTTCTTCTGCTTCGTGACGTTGACGTCCATGTCGTCGGGCCGGGCGTTCTCGCCCACGACCATCCCCTCGTAGACCGCGGTGCCCGGGCCCACGAAGAGCTCGCCCCGGTCCTCGAGGTGGGAGAGGGCGTAGGGAGTCGTGTCGCCGGCGCGGTCGGCGACGAGGACGCCCGTCTGCCGGCGGGAGATCTCGCCCTGCCAGTCCACCCAGCCCTCGAGGAGGGAGTTCATGACCGCGGTTCCTCGAGTGTCGGTGAGGAGCTCCGTCCGCACGCCGATGAGGCCCCGGGTGGGGACCAGGAAGTCGAGGCGCACCCGGCCCGAGCGGTGATGGTCCGCTCGCCCCGCTTCCGTCGGGGACGAGCTCGGTGCGTCGCCGCCTCGGGGTCCCGCGCTCGATCCCACCATGCCCGTCATCCTTCCCTTGCGGAGGGCCATCTTCTCGAGGACGACCCCCATGTAGGCATCGGGCAGGTCCACGCTGAAGAGCTCGAGCGGCTCCTTCCGGCCGTCGCCCTCGCCGCGAGTGATGACCTCCGGGTTGGAGACGCCCAGCTCGAAGCCCTCGCGGCGCATCGTCTCGATCAGGATCGCGAGCTGCAGCTCTCCCCGGCCGAGGACCTTGAACGAGTCCGCGGAGGCGGTGGGCTCCACCCGGATCGAGACGTTCGTCAGGAGCTCCTTCTCCAGCCGGTCCTTGATGTGGCGCGACGTCAGGAAGCGCCCCTCGCGCCCGGCGAAGGGCGAGGTATTGACGGAGAAGACCATCGAGATCGTGGGCTCGTCGATGTGGAGGGGCGGGAGGGGGAGGGGCGCCTCCGCCGAGGTCACCGTCTCCCCGATCTGGATGCCCTCGAAGCCGGCGAGGGCCACGATCTCGCCGCACGCCGCCTCGTCGGCCTCGACGCGCTTCAGGCCCTCGAACACGTGGAGCTTCGTGACCCGCGTCGTCTCGAGCCGCCCGTCCCGCTTCGACACGGCCACCGTGTCCCCGACCCGGACGCGGCCGGAGAACATCCGGCCGATGGCGAGCCGTCCCAGGTAGTCGCTGTAGTCGAGGTTGGCGATCAGGAGCTGGAGCACGGCGTCCGCCGAGCCCGCCGGTGCGGGCACGCCGTCCACGAGAGCGTCGAAGAGAGGCCGCAGGTCCTGCCCCGGGCCGTCCGGCTGCGCCTTCGCGACGCCCGCCTTGGCGTTGGTGTAGAGCACGGGGAAGTCGAGCTGGCCCTCCGAGGCGTCGAGGTCGATGAAGAGGTCGTAGACCTCGTCCAGGACTTCGCCGGCCCGGGCGTCGGCGCGGTCGATCTTGTTGATGACGACGACGGGCGGCAGCCGCGCCTCGAGGGCCTTGCGGAGCACGTAGCGCGTCTGGGGGAGAGGGCCCTCCGAGGCGTCCACGAGGAGCAGCACCCCGTCCACCATCTTCAGGGCCCGCTCCACCTCGCCGCCGAAGTCCGCGTGGCCGGGGGTGTCCACGATGTTGATCTTCGTGTCGCGGTAGCGGATCGCCGTGTTCTTGGCCAGGATCGTGATCCCGCGCTCGCGCTCGAGCTCGTTCGAGTCGAGGACCCGCTCCCGCACCTCCTGGTTGGCGCGAAAGACCCCGCTCTGCCGGAGCATGGCGTCGACGAGGGTCGTCTTGCCGTGGTCGACGTGGGCGATGATGGCGACGTTCCGGAAGCTCTCGGCCATCCGACCATCATAGCCTGCATCCCGAGACGCTCCGGTCGCGCCGTCAGGAGGACAGGTCCTCCGGCGTGTCGATGTCGACCAGGCAGTCGGGGCCGGCCGGAACGTGGACCACGAGCTCCGGCCGGGCCTGCAGCAGGGTCCGGGCGCCGCCGTCCAGGGGTGCTCTGCGGAGGGCGGGCCACACCGACCGGGCGAAGCCGGCCGGATGGCCGCGTCGCCCGTCGTGGCTCGGCACCGCGATCGCCGCGCCCTCGGCGAGGGCGGCGACGACGGAGGCGATGGTGCCTGGCGCGACGAAGGGGTTGTCCACGGGGTGGACGAGCACGGCCTCCGCGCCGAGGCCCTCCGCGGCGTCGAGGCCGGCCCAGACCGAGGTCAGCATGCCTTCGCGCCAGCGCTCGTTCACGACGACGGCCGTCTCCGCGGGCATTCCGGCCGCGTCGCGCACGCGCCCGGCCTCGGCCCCGAGCACGGCCACGGGCGGCACGCCGGCCGCGGAGAAGCGAGCGCAGGCACGGGCCAGGAACGTCGCGTCCCCGTCGCGCAGGAGGGCCTTTGGCCCGCCCATGCGCCGGCCCTCCCCGGCCGCAAGCACGATCGCCACGACGCGCACGGCTCCATTGGACCACGTGCGGGGCGGCGCGGGGGCCATGGATCACCAGGCTCGTTGACGCCCTCGGAAACGCCCCCTTATGATGCCCGCGGACGAAAGGAGCGCCTCGTGCCCACCCGGATCGTCATCATGGGAGCCGCCGGCCGCGACTTCCACAACTTCAACACGGTCTTCCGCGAGGATCCTTCGAGCCGCGTGGTGGCGTTCACCGCGACCCAGATCCCCAACATCGACGACCGGAGGTACCCGAAGGAGCTGGCCGGCCCCCTCTACCCGGACGGCATCCCGATCCACCCGGAGTCGGACCTGCCCCAGCTCGTCCGCGAGCACGGGATCGACCAGGTGGTCTTCGCCTACAGCGACGTCTCGCACGAGACGGTCATGCACAAGGCCTCGCTCGTCCTCGCCTGCGGGGCCGACTTCCGACTCATCGGCCCGAAGGCCAGCATGATCGGGGCGAAGGTGCCCGTCGTCTCCGTCTGCGCCGTGCGTACGGGCGCCGGCAAGAGCCAGACCAGCCGGCGGGTGGCCGGCATCCTGCGCGCGAAGGGCCGGCGGGTGGTGTCGGTGCGGCACCCCATGCCCTACGGCGACCTCGTGAGGCAGAGGGTCCAGCGCTTCGCGGCGATGGAGGACCTCGACCGCCACCGGTGCACGATCGAGGAGCGCGAGGAGTACGAGCCGCACATCGCGGCCGGGGGCGTCATCTACGCCGGCGTCGACTACGGGGCGATCCTCGCCCAGGCCCAGGAGGAAGCCGACGTCCTTCTCTGGGACGGCGGGAACAACGACCTTCCCTTCTACAAGGCCGATCTCGAGATCGTGGTCGCCGACCCGCTCCGGCCCGGGCACGAGCGGACGTACCACCCGGGGGAGGCCAACCTCCGCCGCGCCCACGTCGTCGTCATCAACAAGATCGACTCCGCGGGCCCCGAGGGGATCGAGGCCGTGCGGCGCTCGATCCGCGAGCTGAACCCGAAGGCCATGGTGGTGGACGCGGCGTCGCCCCTCTTCGTGGCCGGGGCGGACGAGATCCGCGGCAAGCGCGTCCTCGCGGTCGAGGACGGGCCGACCCTCACCCACGGCGAGATGAAGTACGGGGCGGGAGTCGTGGCCGCCCTCAAGCACGGGGCGGCCGAGATCGTCGACCCGCGGCCGTACACGGTGGGGACGATCACCCGCACCTTCGAGGCCTACCCCGGCATCGGCACGCTTCTCCCCGCCATGGGGTACGGCGAGGAGCAGATGAAGGACCTCGAGGCCACGATCGAGCGGACGCCCTGCGACGTCGTCCTCGTGGCCACCCCCATCGACCTCCGCCGCGTGATCGAGATCCGTAAGCCCGCCCTGCGCGTGGGCTACGAGCTGCAGGAGATCGGCAAGCCGGACCTCGCGGACGCGCTGGCGAGGTTCTGAAGGAGCCCCCATGTCCCCGAGGCACTTCCTCTCGCTCAAGGACTGGTCCCGCGAGGAGATCGAGCTCCTGTTCGAGATATCGGCCGCGATCAAGGCGAGCCCGGAGCGCTACGCCCAAGCGCTCCCCGGGAAGTCGCTGGCCATGATCTTCCAGAAGCCGTCGACCCGGACGCGGGTCTCGTTCGAGGTGGGCATGTTCCAGCTCGGCGGGCAGGCCCTCTTCCTGGGCGCGACCGACATCCAGCTCCACCGCGGGGAGACGATCGCCGACACCGCCCGCGTCCTCTCCCGCTACGTCCACGGGATCATGGCCCGGGTGTTCGCCCACCAGGACGTCCTCGACCTCGCCCGCCACGGGTCGGTGCCGGTCATCAACGGCCTCTCCGACCTCCTGCACCCCTGCCAGGCCCTCGCCGACTACTTCACCCTGCGGGAGCGGCGGGGCGACCTGACTGGCCTCAAGATGACCTACGTCGGCGACGGCAACAACGTGGCCCACGAGCTGATGTTCGGGGCGGTGAAGCTCGGGATGCAGTTCGCGGTCGCGTGCCCGAGCGGCTACGAGCCCAACCCGCTCATCTTCAAGAGCGCGGTGCGGGAGGCGCAGAAGCTCTCCTCGCCCCTGCCCGAGGTGAGCTCCGACCCCCTGGGCGCGGTGGCGGGGGCGGACGTCGTCTACACGGACGTGTGGACCTCGATGGGGCAGGAGGCCGAGTCGAAGGCGCGTCTCGCCGCGTTCCGGGGCTTCCAGGTGACGCCGGAGATGATGGCGATGGCGGGGCCCGACGCCGTCTTCATGCACTGCCTCCCCGCCCACCGCGGCGAGGAGGTGGCGGCGGACGTCATCGACGGCCCCCAGTCGGTCGTGTTCGACGAGGCGGAGAACCGCCTCCACGTGCAGAAGGCCGTCCTCGTCACGCTGATGGGCGACGGCGTCGACGACTGATTCAGCCCAGCAGGGCCTCGCGTCCCGCCATGACCCGGAGCGCGCGGGTCACCTCGGCGCGGGTGACGTCGTCGCGGATCACGACGCGGCCGACGGCGGTCGGGAGCACGAACGGGACGCGGCCGGCCCTCGCCTTCTTGTCCCGGGCGAGCGCCTCCAGCACCCGGGTCGCGGTGAGGTCGGAGACGCCCGGCCGCGGGCCGATGTGGTCCACCGCCGAGGCGATCGCGTCGAACGCGTCGCCGGGGAGGAGCCCGCGCCGGCAGGCGATCCAGGCGGCGCCGATCGTGCCCCAGCCGACGGCTTCGCCGTGGGTGAAGCGCCGGTAGCGCGTCTCCGCCTCGAGGGCGTGGCCGATGGTGTGGCCGAGGTTCAGGACGCGCCGCAGCCCGCCCTCGCGCTCGTCCTTCTCCACCACCTCGGCCTTGATCCGGCAGGAGCTGGCGATCGCGTTCTCGACCGCCACCCGGTCCCACCCCCGGACCCCGGCCGGGGCGTCCCGGATCGCGGCGAAGAGCGCCCGGTCGCCCAGGATGGCACACTTCAGGATCTCGTAGGCGCCCGACCGCAGCTGCCGCGCGGGCAGCGTGCCCAGGAACGCGGGGTCGATGACGACCGCGCGCGGCTGGTGGAAGGCGCCGATCATGTTCTTGGCCTTGGCGTGGTTGATCCCGACCTTGCCCCCGATCGAGCTGTCCACCATCGAGAGGAGGGTGGTGGGGATCCCGACCCACTCCACGCCCCGCATCCAGGTGGCGGCGGCGAACCCGGCCACGTCGCCCACGACGCCTCCGCCGAGGGCCACGACCAGGCCGTCGCGCCCGAGCCGGGCCTCGAGGAACGCGTCGTGGAGGCGGGCGAGGGTGGAGCGGCTCTTGAAGCGCTCGCCGTCGGGGACGAGGGCGACGTGGAGGGGGCCGAGGGCGCGCAGGCTCCGCTCGACGGCGCGGCCGTGGAGGGCGAAGACGCGCCGGCCGGCCACGAGGACCGTCGTCCGCCCGCGGAGGGGCGCGAGCAGGTCGGGCAGGAGGCGCGACAGGCCGTGGCCCACCGAGACCGTGTAGCGGTGCCGCCCCAGCTCGACCGGGATCTCCAGCATGGATCGGGAGCATAGCACCGCGGCCTGCTAGCGGAGCCAGCCGGGGAGCGCTCCCTCGCGGCGGGCGCGCTCGGCCAGGTCGTCCTGGATCTCGCGCATCCGGCGCTCGAGCGCGGCGAGCCTCGCCCCGAGCGTCGCCGGGGAGGTGGAGACCGACGGGGAGCGATGGCCGCGCGTCCGCAGGTGGCTCAGGTCGTCGGACCTCTCGGCGATCTCGGCCCGGAGCTCGGCGGCCTGGGTCTCCATCGACCGGACCCGCTCGCGGACGCGCTCGGCCTCGCGGCGCCAGTACGACTCGCCCCGCGCTCTCGCCCTTTCGTGGGGCGAGCTGCGGGCGTCCTCGTGGCCGGCCGGGGCCGCGGGCACGGACCTCACACCGGTCTCGTCACGGAACGGCCGCACCCGGTCGAGGTCCGCGTTCGTGTAGACGCGGACGGGGGGCCGCGGCTTCCCGCCTTCGTCCTCGGGCGTGCCCCGGGCCGAGGACGAGGTGCAGAGGACGGCGGACAGGCCGAAGCCCAGCGGCAGAACGACAGCACGGAGTGTCATGGACTGACGCCTTTCCGGGAGAGAGATGGAAAGGCGGCCCGCGAGGCCGACGAGGACGTTATCAGCGCCCCTCGCGCGAGTCAAGTCCAGGGACCGGGTCCGCCGTGACGGTCCCGACACGCCCCGTGGATCGGGTCGGTCCGAAGGCCGTGGCCGCGGCGGTGACGGGCGCCTTCTGCTATGATGCCGCGTTTTGGACCCTGGGGCGGAGAGCGCATGTTGAGGGCCGCTCGCGCGGCGTGGGCGGCGGCCACCGCCGCCGGAGGGGGCGCGGCCGAGTCGGGCGCGGCCGCGCTCTGGACGTTCCCGTCGGTCCTCCTCTCTGCGTTCGTGATCGCCTGGGCCGCTGAGGGGGCGCAGTTCTTCATGGGCCGGGGCCTGGCCCTCGCGATCCTCGCCTGGCTCCAGACGCTCCCCGAGTTCGCCGTCGAGGCGGACATCGCGTGGCGGGGCGACGTCTCGAACATGACCGCCAACTTCACGGGCAGCCTGCGCCTGCTGGTCGGGCTCGGCTGGCCGATGGTGTTCGCGGTGGCCGCGCTGGCGCAGCACCGGCGCGCGGGAACGTGGATGGCCGAGGTCGTCCTCGAGGAGGAGGACTCGGTCGGCGTGATCGGCCTGCTCGCGCCCATCGCCTACTTCGTGGTCATCTGGTGGAAGGCGACGCTCACGCTCTGGGACAGCCTCGTCCTCGCCGCGATCTACGGCGCCTACCTCTGGTTCCTCAACCGGATGCCTCCCCGCGAGGAGGAGTCCGTGGCGGACCTGGATCCCGTCCCGCGCGCCGTGATGGGCCTGCGTCCCGGCCTTCGGGGGACGGCCATCGCCGCCCTCTTCGTGGGCGGGGGCCTCCTGCTCTATTTCGCCGCCCATCCGTTCGTGGGCAGCCTGATGGCGCTCGCCGTCTCGGTCGGCATCAGCCAGTTCGTCTTCATCCAGTGGGTGGCCCCGTTCCTGTCGGAGTTCCCGGAGTTCTTCTCCGCCTTCCGGTGGGCGAGGAGCGTGCGCAAGGCGCCCATGGCCCTCATGAACCTGGCCTCCTCCAACATCAACCAGTGGACGATGCTCGTGGCCATGATCCCGGTCGCCTACGCCTTCGGGCAGGGGCACGCGGCCACGATCCCGTTCGACGCGATGCACCGGACGGAGATCCTGCTCACGATCCTGCAGTCGCTTCTGGGGATGGTCTTCCTCCTCAACATGCGGTACTCGGCCTGGGAGGCGGCCGTCCTGTTCGGCCTGTGGGTGGTGCAGTTCGCCGTGCCGTCGCTGCGCGAGCCGCTCATCCTCGTCTACGGGGCGCTCGTCGCGGGCGGGGCCATCCTGATCCTGACCGGAGCCCGGCGGGCAGACGCCCTCCCGGCCTTCGCGCGTCAGTGGAGGCTCCACGCCCGGCGGGGCGGGGCCGGAGCATAGAGAGTCCCCATGGAAGAAGAGCGCGTTTCCAAGGAGATCACCCCCAAGGGCCAGGACTACTCGCAGTGGTACCTGGACGTCGTGCTGAAGGCCGACATGGCCGACTACGGGCCGGTCAAGGGCTGCATGATCATCAAGCCCTACGGCTACGCCGTGTGGGAGCACATGCAGCGCGACATGGACCGGCGCATCAAGGAGACCGGCCACGTCAACGCCTACTTCCCGCTCTTCATCCCGAAGAGCCTGCTCGAGCGGGAGAAGGAGCACGTGGAAGGCTTCTCGCCCGAGTGCGCGTGGGTGACGATCGGGGGCGGGGCGGAGCTCGAGGAGCCGATCGCGGTCCGGCCGACGTCGGAGGCGATCATCTGCTCCACCTACGCGAAGTGGGTGCGCTCCTGGCGCGACCTCCCCGTCCTCGTGAACCAGTGGGCGAACGTGGTGCGTTGGGAGAAGGTGACCCGCCCCTTCCTGCGCACGACGGAGTTCCTCTGGCAGGAGGGCCACACCCTCCACGCCACCGCCGAGGAGGCGCAGGAGGAGACGCTGCGGATGCTCGACGTCTACCGGGCCTTCTCCGAGGAGATGCTGGCCATGCCGGTGCTCTTCGGCGAGAAGACGGAGAGCGAGAAGTTCGCCGGCGCCGTGAAGACCTACGCCATCGAGGCCCTCATGGGCGACGGGCGGGCGCTCCAGGCCGGGACGAGCCACAACCTCGGCCAGCACTTCGCCGAGGCCTACGGCATCGAGTTCCTGGACAAGGACCAGGGGCGGGCGAAGCCGTGGTCGACGTCGTGGGGGACCTCGACCCGGATGATCGGCGGCCTCATCATGACCCACGGCGACGACTCGGGGCTCGTCCTGCCCCCGAAGGTGGCCCCGCACCAGGCCGTCATCGTCCCCATCCCGCCGCGGAAGGGCGACTGGAGCGAGGCGATCCTGCCGAAGGCGCGCGAGGTCCTCGCCACGCTGCGCGGGGCGGGGCTCCGCGTCCACCTCGACGATCGGGACCACTTTCAGCCCGGCTACAAGTACGCCGACTGGGAGATGCGGGGAGTGCCGGTCCGCATCGAGATCGGGCCGAAGGACGTCGAGAAGGACCAGTGCGTCCTCGTGCGCCGGGACAGCCGCGCGAAGGAGTTCGTGCCCCTCGCCGGCGCCGCGGCCCGGCTCTCCGGGATCCTGGACGCGATACAGAAGGAGCTCCTGGAGCGGGCCCGGGCGTTCGTCGCCGCCCAGACGACGCGGGTCCGGACGTACGACGAGTTCAAGCAGGTCATGGCCGAGAGGCGCGGCTTCATCGTGGCCGGCTGGAACGGGGACGCGGCGGTCGAGGCGCGGATCAAGGACGAGACGAAGGCCACGATCCGGGTCGTCCCGATGGGGGACCCGGTCGAGGCGCCCTGCGTCGTGACGGGCCAGAAGGGCCGCGAGGTCGTCTTCGCGCAGGCGTACTGACGCTCGGCCCGCGCGCCGCGCGGGCCGAGCGTCGGTGCCTCGTCCCCGCCCGAGCGCGGCCTCACGGGTCGGGTTGCGGGGGAGGCGGCAGGGCCGCCTTCTCGTCCTCCACCGTCACGGTGAACTGGCGGAAGTTCGAGTACCGGGCGATCGAGCCGGTGAAGGACCGCAAGGACCCGTTGCTCCAGTCCTCGTAGCGCTCCTCCATTTCCGAGGGCACCCACATGCGGAGGGTCGGCTCCCGACGGTACTCCGTCCTCACCTCGCCGATGCCCCGGTCGGCTCCGAAGCGGAAGCGGGTGTCCGTGCGCACCACGGTGCCGCGGGTCGGGTCGACCCAGAAGCTCCCTTGGGCGGGAAGGTCGCCGCCCGCGCCGCCCTCCCGCACCAGCGTCGGGCGGGCGGTCTCCAAGAAGCGGACCTCGACGGCGTCGACTCCCGCGACGCGGCGGCGGCCTGCGCGCTCGAACTCGAACCGGGACCGGTTGCGGGGGTGGAGGAACAGGAGGGGCAGCGTCGGGATGTTGATCGTCCGCTCCGAGCCGATGTTGTACCGGGCGTTCTCCCGGACGATGGCGCGCGCCCGCTCGACCGCGGTGGTCGGGTCGTCGCGGAAGAGCCTCTCGAGGCGGGCGTCGCGGTCGCGCACCTTCACGCCGTCGACCTCGTAGACGTCGCGGAAGCTGCCCCAGGACAGGACCCCGGGAAGCCGGGCGAAGACGAGGTCGGCGCGCGTCCGGCGCACGCGATGGCCCTGCTCTCCCGACGGTTGCGGGCCGTCGTCCCACCCCGGCCCGCCGATCGCCTCCCTCCGCTGCGAGACCGACTGCGTGCAGGACTCCTCGGCCACGAGGACCCGGAAGTCCGCCTCGTACTCGAGGACGTACTCGCCGGCCCGCTCGAGGAGGGCCGCGAGATCGGGATCCGCCGGCGCCGAGGCCGGCCCGGCCGCCGCGACGGGCGCCGAGGCAGCCGCCGGCGGGGTGGCGGGCGGAGGAGGCGGAGGGATCTCGAAGGAAGCCCGCTCCTCGACCGCGCTCGCTCCCTGCCGCGCCGACAGGACGAGCTCGTACGGGCCGGGAGGCAGGCGCTCGAGCGGCACCCGGCCGACATAGGGAATGCGCCGGTCGGCGTCGGCGGGCGGGAGGCTGGGCCTCGCGAAAGCCTTCACCTCGCCGCCACGCCGCAGCTCGAGGCGGACCTCGGGAGGGCCGCCGTCGGCGGCCGGGTAGACGGTCACGAAGTAGACGAGCTCGGGACTCGTCGCCGCCGTGGTCACCGGCCCGACGGAAGGCCGGATCGACACGCGGCCGACCCGCAGGGGATCGGGGGCGGTCGCGTCGGGAGGCGCCGTGTCCGTGCGCCGCACGATCACGGCGCTGCTCATGCCGACGCCGGAGCCGGCGGCGGGCACGTCGATCGCCGTGCGGGCCACGCTGAGACGGTCGGCCTCGCGGTCGTGAACGGCGGAGAGGAGCGTGTATCGGCCCGGGCGCAGCAGGAGCGCGTGCCGGAACTCCGCACGGCCCTGGCGGCGGGCCTCGATCTCGGCGAGCGGGCCTTCGAGGGGCCAGTCGTGAGCGAGCCGCGCCACGAGCCGTCCCGTCTCGTCCTCGACCATCGCCAGGAGCGTGAGTCGCGCCCGGTAGATCTGGCGGGACTCGTCCGGCGTCAGCCGCACGCCCGCGAGGGGCACCTCCACGAGGAGCACGGCCGACCGCTCCAGGCCTCGGCTCTCGAAGTGCAGCGCCGCGGCCTCGTGCGGGAAGTCGCGGCGCGGCTCCTTGGCCTCGAGGGCGGCGAGGAGAGGCAGCTCTTCGGCGGAGAGCGAAGGCGAGGCCGCGGGCATCGCGTAGTAGCCGCTGCGCGTGCGCACGGTGAGCCCGCGCCGGGAGACCTTCGCCTGGATGCGGCGGAACGTGCCGTCCGGGGCCGGATTCGGGGGGCTGTAGCCGACCTCGTAGTAGCGGCCCAGCTCCGCGGCGACCCGTCCGAGCGCTGGCCCGAGCCGCTCGGTGTTCGCGAGCAGGAGGCCGCCCGTCTCCTCGGCGATGCGGGCGAGGTTGCCCTGCACGTCCCGTAGCGCGTCGGACACGGACTCGTTCAGGCCCGAGGGCGGGGGAGAGCCGGCCCCGCTGCCCGCGGCGTCGAGCGCGGCGCCCGCGTCCAGCCGGGGGTTGCCGACGGTCAGTCCGCGGGCATCGACTGCGTAGACGGTCACGCGGGCGCGGTTGGCCTCGCCGACGACGGCGTCGAAGAGCCCTTCGGCGTCCGTCGTCACGTGCAGGCCCTCCGAGAAGTACACGATCGCCTTCCGGCCGTCCACGGTCGCCAGGCCCTTCACGATCGCAAGCAGGGACGTGAGCGACCCGTACCCGAGCTGCGTCCTTCGGGCCCGGTCGACGAAGTCGAGAACTCCCGGTGGGATGCGGCCCGGCTCCGGCCCGGACATGCCGCCGGCGGCCGGGTGAGGGACGGCCTGGCTGCCTTCCCCCGCGGCGGACCGGTCGCGTGCCGCCTGCTCGGTCAGCGAGTCGGAGGCGGGGCCGCTCTCCAGCCCCATCGCCGCGTCGCGCGGGGCGTCGGCGCCGGTCGTCGCCGCCCGCACGGCCGGCGTGAGGGCCCCGGGATCGGCGGTGAACGGCCGCACCACCCGCAGACCGGGGCCGGTCTTGAACACCGCGAACCACGTGTCGCGGGGAAACGGCCGGGCAAGGAGGTCGAGCGCGGCCCGCTGGGCGCGTCGGGCGCCGTCGGAAGCGAGCGAGTCGAAGGCAAGCACGACCAGGCTCGGCCGCGCCGGCGTCGCCGCCTCTCCGCTGGCCGCGGTCGGCGGAGCACCGCCGGGTGTCGTCACGGCCGGAGGCCCGGCCTCGACGAGGCGGAACGACACGATCGGACACCGCACTCCGTCCTCGGAGACCTCGACCTCTTCCCGGCGAAGGTCCGTCACCGGATGGCCCTTGGCGTCGCGCACGACGAGGTCGAGGAGGACGACCTGCGTGCCGGTCCCGAAGCTCGGCGGCTCCTCGGCCAGGAGGCTCGGGCCGAGGGCGAGGAGGGGAAGGCTCAAGGTGGCGAGCCCGATGCGGTGCAGGAGGCGCACGATCTTCACCTTCCTTGGCTCGCCGTCATTCCGGCGGCAGCCTCGCCGTCTCGTCCTCGATCGTCACGGTGAACTGTCGAAAGTTGGAGTAGCGGGCGGTGGCCTCGCTAGGGGAGCCGAAGACGGGCTGAGGGGCGGCGGGCAGATCCTCGTACTCCTCCCGCATCTCGGCGGGAACCCACAGGGCGAGCCTCGGCTCGGCCCGGTACTGAGTGGCGACGTATGCCCGCGCCCGCGCGGGCTCGAAGCGGAACGTGGTCTCGCTGCGCAAGACGGTGCCGAGCGCGGGGTCGATCCAGAACCGGCCCTTCGCGGGCAGGTCCCCGCGGCCGTCTTGGTCCACGAGGGTCGGCCGTTCCACCTCCTCGAACTCGACCTCGAGACCCTCGACCGTGCCGAAGCGGCGGGCCCCGCCGCGCTTCCAGGCGAACCGGCGCTGGTTGCGCGGGTGCAGGAAGACGAGGGACAACGTGGGGAAGTTCATGTTCCGGACGGCGGGACCGATGTTGTACCGGGCGCTCTCGTTCAAGATCGCGCGCGCCCGCTGGGGGACGCTCGCCGCGGAGGACGCCGAGAAGAGCGTCTCGAGGCGGCCCTCGCGCTCGCGGACCTTCTTCCCGTCC
>DATJYX010000124.1:0-52125 GCA_035577965.1 Vicinamibacteria bacterium
GGTATCGCGCAGTGAAGTAGTCGACGCAGGCGTTCGTGTCGAGGAGACAGGCCATGGCTCAGCCCAGTTTGGGGCCCGGTTCGACGGCCGGCGGCCCCGGTGGATACGGGAAGTCCGTGGCTGATCCGGCCAGCGCCAGGAACCGTCGGCTGAAGGACATGCGCGCACCCTCCAACACGACTCGCTCCCCCTCGCGCCTGATGAGGACCTCCGTCTGCCCCTGGAACCGGTAGGCGCGAGGGAGCCTCACCGCCTGGCTCCCGCCCGTCTTGAAGAGCTTGGCCCGGTCCGCCATCTCGACCCTCCTGTGCGAAGTATATACATGCTATAGCTACGTGTCCAGAGGATGGCGAGGCGAGGCTGGTGGCGAGGCGTGCTGGCACGGAGCGGTCCTTGACGCCCTGGCGATCGGCGTCGGCGGGGTGACCGCCTACGCCTCCCGGCGAAGCATGACCAGGGTGCGGTCGTCGCCGAACGGGGTGCCATCGGCGAACACCTCGACCGCGGTCTCGATCGCCACCGCGAGGGCCACGAGCGGCTCCCGGCCGTACTTCTGCACCACGGCCTGCAGGCGCTCGAGGCCGAACTCGTCGCCCCCCGCGTTCGCCGCCTCGGTGATGCCGTCGGTGTAGAGCACCACCAGGTCGCCGGGGGCGAGGATCACCTCTCCCCTCTCGTACTCCACGGCCGGGAAGAGCCCGACCGGCACGCCGTTCGCCTCCAGGCGGTCGACGGAGCCGTCGGGGCGGACGAGCAGCCCCGGGTTGTGACCGGCGTTTGTGTAGGAGAACCGTCCGCTCCCCGGGTCGATGGCGGCCACGAAGGCGGTCACGTAGCGCTCGGGGGGCGTCTTCAGGAACAGCCGCCGCGACACCTTGGCGCAGATGACGTCGGTGGGATGGCCGACCTCGATCGGGCCCATGAGCAGGGCGTCGAAGGAGGCGGCGAGGAGCGAGGCCGCCATCCCCTTGCCCGAGACGTCGGCGATGACGAGGACCTGCTCGTCGCCCTCGTCGCGGCCCTGGACTTCGTAGAAGTCCCCCGAGACCGCGCGCGAGGGGTCGTTGACCGCGAACACGGAGTAGCCGGGGATCTCGGGGAGCCGTTCGGGCAGGAGGGCGAGCTGGATCTCGCGGGCGAGGGCCATCTCCTTCTCGAGCTCGCGGCGGCGCGCCCCCTCCTCGGCCAGGGAGAGGTTGCGGATGCGGAGCGCGGCCACCGAGCCGAGCGCGGTGAGCAGCTCCAGGTCCTGCTCGGCGAAGCGCCGGACGTGGATGCGGGAGCTGAGGACGATCATCCCGAGGCTTCCCGAGGAGTCGAGGAGCGGGGCCGCGATGAGGCTGCGGACGCCGGAGCTCATGATGCTCTCCGCGGCGGCGAAACGCTCGTCGGTCTGGGCATCCTGGACGAGCGCCGCCTGCCCCTTCTCCGCCACCTCGCTCTCGAGGCTGCGCGAGAAGAAGAAGTCCCCGCGGGCCGAGGGCAGCCGCCGGCCCGCCGCCTGCTCCACCCCGCCGTAGGGCTTCTTGAGGTAGATGACCGCCTCCTCGGGCCCGAGGTAGGCGAAGGTGCGATCGAGGACGGCTTCGAGGAGCTCCTCGAGGGAGAGGGGGGCGGCGAGCGCCCGGTGGACCTCGTTCAGGAGCTTGAGACGGCCGGCCGACTCGCGCTCCACGGCGGCGAGGAGCTCCGAGGCCGACCGCAGCACGATCGTGTCGGACGAGCTCGTGCGCGGGCCGGCCCCCGGCCTCGCGCGGGAGGGACCGGCGTCGAAGCCCTCGACGGAGATCACGGTCTCCGAGAGCTTGACGAGGTCGCCCACGCCGACCCGTGCCGGCGTGACGAGGGGCCGCCCGTTGAGCAGGGTCGTGTTCCGGGACCCGAGGTCCTCGACCACCCAGCTCTCTCCCTCCCGATGGAAGCGGGCGTGCTGGCGCGAGAGAAAGCGGTCGGAGAGGACGAGGTCGGCCTTCGACGACCGGCCGACGACGAGGGTGTCGCCGTCGCACCTGTGCTCGAAAGGCTCGCCGATCGGCGGCGTGACGCGGAGACGGAGCGGCATCGGGCTCACTGACACGGGGTGAGGGCGCGATCGTAGCACGTCCGGTTTCCGTGGTAGTGTGCGCGGATCCGCTGGAGGCTCCCCTGAACGAACGCCCGCCGTCGTCCCTCCTCGCTCTCGCCGCCCTGCTGCTGCCCCTGGCCGTGCCCGCCCGCGCGGCGGAGGAGGGGCCCGTCGACCGGGAGACGGCGAGCCGGATCCTCGGCCGCGCCCTCCTCGACGAAGGCGCCTGGACGAAGCTCGAGCACCTGACCACCCGCATCGGCAACCGCCTGAGCGGCTCCACCGGCCTCGAGCGGGCCGTGGCGTGGGCCCACGAGAGCATGAAGGCCGAGGGTCTCGAGGGAGCCCGACTCCAGCCGGTGCGGGTGCCGCGGTGGGTGCGGGGACGCGAGTGGGCGCGGGTCGTCTCGCCTGTGCCGCGGGAGCTGCCGATGCTCGGCCTCGGCATGAGCGTCGGCACCCCGGCGGACGGGATCACGGCACCGGTCGTGGTCGTCCGGAGCTTCGAGGAGCTCGCCGGGCTGGGCAGAGAGAAGGTCGGGGGGAGGATCGTGGCCTTCGCACCCGACTGGGAGGGCTACGGCCGCACCGTCCGCTTCCGCAGCTCCGGGGCGTCCGCGGCGGCGAAGCTCGGCGCGGCGGCGGTCCTGGTGCGCTCGGCCACCGGCAGATCCCTCGCTTCCCCGCACACCGGCACCCTCGAGTACGAGGAGGGGACGCCCCGCATCCCGGCCGCGGCGATCACGGTCGAGGACGCGGAGTGGCTCCGGCGCATGGCCGCGGCGGGAGAGACCGTCACCGTGTCGCTCTCGATGGAGGCCCGTCTCGAGGGCGAGGCGGACTCCGCGAACGTCATCGCCGAGATCCGTGGGCGAGAGAAGCCCGACGAGGTCGTCGTGATGGGCGGCCACCTCGACTCGTGGGACGTGGGCCAGGGGGCCCACGACGACGGCTGCTCCTGCATGGCCGCGTGGCAGGCGCTGACGATCCTCCACGAGCTGGGCCTTCGGCCTCGGCGCACGCTGAGAGTCGTGCTGTGGACGAACGAGGAGAACGGCCTCGCCGGCGGGCGAGCCTACCGCGAGCCCCTCGGGAAGGACGTCTCGAGCCACGTCGCCGCCATCGAGATGGACGGAGGCTGCGAGCGGCCGGTCGGCTTCGGCTTCTCGGTGACGAAGGCCGGCGAGCCCCGGCCCCGGCGCGGCGAAGGGACCGCCTCCCTCGGCCCCACGGACCCCGCCGCAGCGGCGGCTCTCGCTGCCGTCCGGCGGATCGGATCGTTCTTCGACGCGATCGACGCCGGGACCGTGAAGTGGGGCGGCGGGGGCGCCGACATCTCCCCTCTCACGCGCGACGGCGTGCCCGGCCTGTCGCTCGACACGGCCGACGAGCACTACTTCGACTGGCACCACTCCCGCGCCGACACGCTCGACAAGGTGGACCCGACCGACCTCCGGCGGGCGGTCGGGATGCTCGCCGTGATGGGCTACGAGCTCGCGGACCTGCCCGAGCGGCTCGGGCAGCAGGCGGCGCGGTAGAATCCCGCCCGGACGAAGGAGGCTTCCCATGGCTACGGACCGGAACGAGATGACCCGGCGGCGGTTCTCGGCGACCACGTCGCTCGCGGCGGCGGCGGTCGTCGCCTCCGGCGCGCGTCGGGTCCTCGGCGCAAACGACCGGACGGTGCTGGCCTCGATCGGCATCCGCGGCCAGGGCGACTCCCTGAAGCAGGGATTCGCGAAGCTGCCGGGCGTCGAGATCAAGACGCTCTGCGACGTCGACGAGAACCTCTTCGCCCGCCGGGCCAACGACCCCGCGCTCCGGGGAGTGCCGACCTTCAAGCCGGGCTACCAGAAGGACCTCCGGCGCCTCCTGGAGGACAAGGACATCGAAGGCGTCATCGTCGCCACGCCGAACCACTGGCACGCCCTCGCCACGATCTGGGCCCTCCAGGCCGGCAAGCACGTCTACGTCGAGAAGCCCGCCTCCCACACGGTCTGGGAGGGGCGGAAGATGGTCGAGGCGGCGCGGCGCCACGGGAAGGTGGTGCAGGTGGGCACGATGAACCGGAGCCGGCCCGCGGTGCGCCAGGCCATCCAGTTCCTCCACGAGGGCGGGATCGGCAAGGTGTACATGGCCCGCGGCCTGTGCTTCAAGGCGCGCCCGGGAATCGGGAAGTACGCCGACGGCCCGATCACGGACGGCAAGGCCCACCACCTGAACGTCGAGAGCGGCCCGGTGCCCGAGGGGGTGTGGGACGCCTCGTACCTCGCCAAGGTGGACTACGACCTGTGGCTCGGCCCCGCTCCCGCGCGGGCCTTCAACCGGAACCACTTCCACTACAACTGGCATTGGCACTGGGCCTACGGAAACGGCGACACCGGCAACCAGGGACCGCACCAGTTCGACATCGCCCGCTGGGGCCTGAACAAGAACGAGCACCCCGTGAGCGTGTCGTCGATCGGCGGCTACTTCGGCCCCCCCGCATCCCAGGAGACGCCCGACACGCACACGTCGGTCTTCGAGTACGCCGACGGCACGCTCTTCGAGTTCGCGACGCGCGGCGAGTACACGAACGACGAGGGCACGCAGCGGATCGGCAATCTCTTCTACGGCACCAAGGGCTGGGCCTGGATCGACGGCGACGGCCGCAAGTGGCAGAGCTACCTCGGCCGCAGGAGCGAGAAGGGCCCGGGCTCGGAGGCCCCGCCCGCGCAGGGCGGCAGCGACCCGAACGTCCTCACCAGCCAGGAGGGCGCGCACTACGCGAACTTCGTGGACGCGATCCGCAAGAACGACCCGAAGGTCCTGACCTGCGACGTCGAGGAGGGACACCTCTCGGCCGCGCTCGCCCACATGGCGAACATCGCCTACCGCGTGGGCCGGAAGCTGAAGTTCGACGGGAAGACGGAGAAGTTCGTGGGCGACGCCGAGGCCGACAAGCTCCTCACGAGGGAGTACCGCGCCCCGTTCGTCGTCCCCGAGAAGGTGTAGCCTGTCCCCCGAGGGACCCGGCGCTCCCCTGCTCACCGGCTGCAACTTCGTCGGCCCCCGCGAGTCGCGCGCGGGGGCGGCTTCGTTCCACGCCCAGGACCCGGCGACCGGAGCCCGGCTCGAGCCGCCTTTCGCCGAGGCCACCGCGGGCGAGGTGGACGCGGCCGCCCGCGCGGCCGAGGCTGCCTTCGAGGCGTTCGCCGCCCTCCCGCCGGCCCCACGCGCGGCCTTCCTCCGCTCGATCGCCGATCGGCTGGCGAGCCGGGACAACGGCCTCGTCGAGCGCGCCGGCGCCGAGACGGCGCTCCCCCGCCCGAGGCTCGAGAGCGAGCGGGCGCGCACCGCCAACCAGGCCCGCCTCTTCGCCGACCTCCTGGACGAGGGCTCGTGGGTCGACGCGAGGATCGACCGCGCGCAGCCCGACCGCCAGCCTTCACCCCGGCCGGACCTGCGTCGGATGCTCGTTCCCCTCGGTTCGGTCGCGGTCTTCGGCGCCTCCAACTTCCCGCTCGCCTTCTCGGTGGCGGGCGGGGACACCGTCTCCGCCCTCGCCGCCGGCTGTCCCGTCGTCGTGAAGGCCCACCCGGCCCATCCCGGCACGTCGGAGCTCGCCGCGCGAGCGATCCTCCAGGCCGCGCGCGAGACCGGGATGCCGGACGGCGTCTTCTCGATGATCCACGGCCCGTCTCCGGCGGTCGGCTTCAGGCTCGTGACGCACCCGGCCATCCGCACCGTCGCCTTCACCGGCTCCTTCCGGGGCGGCAAGGCCCTCTTCGACGCCGCGGCGCGACGCGACGATCCGATCCCCGTCTTCGCCGAGATGGGCTCGGCCAACCCCGTCTTCGTGCTGCCCGACGCTCTCGCGACGCGGGGGGAGGAGATCGCGAAGGCCCTCGCGGCCTCGGTGACCCTGGGCGCCGGCCAGTTCTGCACGAACCCCGGTCTCCTGCTCGTCGCCCCCTCGGACGCGGCCGCGGCGTTCGTCGCCCGGCTCGGCGCTCTCCTCGCCGAGGCGCCTGCGGGCACGATGGTCCACGCCGGCATCAAGGCCGCCTACGACGCGCAGCTCGCCGCCGTGGCCGCGATCCCCGAGGTCGCGCTCGCCGCGCGCTCGCCGGCGCGGGGGCCGAACGCCGCCACCGAGGCGCAGCCCGCGCTGCTCGTGACCGACGGGCCGGCCTTCGCCGCCCAGAAGCGGCTCGGCGAGGAGATCTACGGCCCAGTCACCGTCGCCGTGCGATGCTCGTCCAGGCAAGACGTGCTGGCGGCGGCCCGCCGGCTCGAGGGCCACCTGACCGCCACCGTCCACGCGACCGGGCGAGACCTCGCGTCGTTCCCGGATCTCCTGCCGATCCTCGCCCGCAAGGCGGGACGGGTGGTCGTGAACGGCGTCCCGACGGGCGTCGAAGTCGCCCACGCCATGCACCACGGCGGACCGTGGCCCGCGACCACGGACCCGCGGGCGACATCGGTCGGCACCGCGGCCATCCTGCGCTTCGCCCGGCCGGTGTGCTTCCAGGACGTGCCGGAGGGCGCCCTCCCCGAGGAGCTGCGCGACGCGAACCCCCGCGGGATCTTCCGCCTCGTCGACGGGCGGCTCACGAAAGACGCGCTGTGAGCCGGATCGCGTGGCCCGACCGCGTCGCGGTCGTGGACTCGCACACGGAGGGCGAGCCGACCCGGACGGTCGTCGAGGGCTGGCCTCCGCCCGAAGGCCGGACGATGGCCGAGCGGTGCGACTTCCTCCTGCGGCACCAGGACGCCCTGCGGCGGGCGGTCGTCTGCGAGCCGCGGGGACACGACGCGGTCGTCGGAGCCCTGCTCACGCCGCCCGTCGAGCCCGGATCCGCCTCTGGCGTGGTCTTCTTCAACAACCGGGGCGCGCTCGGGATGTGCGGCCACGGCCTCATCGGCGTCGTGCGCACGCTCGAGTTCCTCGCCCGCCTCGGTCCGGGCCCGGTCCGGATCGACACTCCGGTGGGGACGGTCGGCGCGGAGCGGGAAGCGGACGGAGCCGTCACGATCGAGAACGTGCCCGCTTTCTGCCATGCCCGCGACGTCCGGGTGGAGGTCGCGGGCCTCGGAGCGGTGACCGGCGACGTGGCGTGGGGCGGCAACTGGTTCTTCCTGACCGAGCGGCCCGAGCTGCCGCTCGAGCTCGCCAACGTCGCCGCGCTGACGCAGGCGACGGCGGCCATCCTCGAGGCCCTGCGCGCCCACGGCGTCACCGGCCGCGACGGGTCCGAGATCGACCACGTCGAGCTCTTCGGGCCGCCCCGGCGACCGGACGCCGACGCTCGGAGCTTCGTCCTCTGCCCGGGCCTCGCCTGGGACCGCTCGCCCTGCGGCACCGGGACGTCGGCGAAGATGGCGGTCCTGGCCGCCCGCGGCGCGCTCCGCCCCGGCCAGCGCTGGCGGCAGGAGAGCCTCACCGGCTCCCTCTTCGAAGGCTGGCTCGAGGAGCGGAGAGGAGCGCTCGTGCCTCACGTACGGGGCCGCGCGTTCGTGACGGGAAGGGCGACGCTCCTCTTCGATCCGGACGATCCCTTCCGCGAAGGGCTCACCGGGACGAAGTGACGCGCGGATGAGCGGACCCGCCGTGATCGTGGTCGGGGCCGGGGTCGTGGGGGCGGCCTGCGCGGAAGCTCTGGCCGAGGCGGGCTGCCGCGTGACGGTCCTCGAGTCGGCCTTCCCCGGCGCCGGCGCGACCGGCGCCGCGATGGGCCACCTCGTCGTGATGGACGACTCGGAGGCGCAGTTCGCGCTCACGTCGTGGTCGCGCCGGCTCTGGGCGGAGAGGGCCGCGTCCCTCCCGCCGGACGCGGAGGACCACGCCTGCGGAACACTCTGGATCGCGGCGGACGAGGAGGAGATGAGGCTCGTCCGGGGAAAGGCCGCCTTCTACGAGGCGCGCGGCGAGACCGTGGAGGTGCTCGACGCAAGGGCGCTCCGCGAGGCCGAGCCGCAGCTGCGCCAGGGGCTCGCGGGCGCCCTGCGCGTGCCCGCCGACCGGGTCGTGTATCCGCCCGCGGCGGCCGCCGTCTTCCTCGACGGCGCGCGCCGGCACGGCGCGGAGGTCCTCTCCAGCCGGCGTGTCGAGGCTCTCGTGCCCGGTCGGGCCCTGTGCGGGGGCCGGTGGATCGAGGCCGACGCCGTGGTGAACGCCGCCGGGGCCGAGGCGCCGCGTCTTCTCCCCGGCCTCCCGGTCGTCCCCCGCAAGGGCCACCTCGTGATCACCGACCGCTACCCCGGCTTCCTCAGCCATCAGGTGATCGAGCTCGGGTACCTGAAGAGTGCCCACACGCTCGCGCATGAGTCGGTCGCCTTCAACCTCCAGCCGCGGAGGACCGGCCAGGTCCTCGTCGGGTCCTCCCGCGAGCTCGTGGGCTGGGACTCCTCCGTCAACCGCCCGCTGTGCGAGCGGATGCTGCGCCGCGCGGTGGCGGTCGTTCCCGGCCTCTCGCGCCTGCGCGCGCTGCGCACGTGGGTGGGATTCCGGCCCGCGACGCCGGACGGTCTCCCCCTCGTCGGCGCGTGGGAGCCCGGGCTCTGGGTCGCCGCCGGCCACGAGGGCCTCGGGGTGACGACCGCGCCGGGGACGGCGCGCCTCGTCGCCGACCTCGTCCTCGGCCGCACGCCGCCGATCGACCCCTCGCCCTTCGACCCGCGCCGCAAGATGCCCGCCCTTGCCTGAGCGCGTCCTCTTCACGATCGACGGCGCGCCCGCCGAGGGCGAGGCCGGTGGGAGCCTCCTCGCCGCGCTCTGGAACGCGGGTCGGCTGGCCGTGCGGTCCTCGGTGAAGGGCGAGGCCCGCGGTCCCCTCTGCGGCATGGGCACCTGCTTCGAGTGCCGGGTCAGCGTCGACGGCGAGCCGCACCGCCGGGCGTGCCTGGAGACGGTACGCGCAGGAATGGCGGTCAGCCTGAGGGACTCCAGGGCGTCGGCTCCCGAAGGATCCGCCCCTGGTGCGGCCGAACCTCCTCCGGATGACCGGGCGGAGGTTGTGGTCGTCGGCGCCGGGCCGGCCGGGATCGCGGCGGCCGTGCACGCGGCCGAAGCCGGGGCCCGAACGGTGATCGTCGACGAGCAGCGCCGGCCAGGAGGCCAGGTCTGGCGCGGCGAGCCGGCGCGGGCCGCACGGGCCTGGCTCGAGCGCCTGGAGCGCTCGGGCGCCCGCGTGATCGCCGGGGCGACGGTGGTGGACGCATCCCGTGGGGAGCTGCTCGTCGTCCAGGGCGATCGGCCGCTGCGCCTGCGCTTCGACCGCCTCGTCTTGGCGACGGGCGCGCGCGAGCTCTTCCTCCCCTTCCCAGGATGGACGCTCTCGGGCGTCGTGGGCGCGGGCGGTGCGCAGGCCCTGCTGAAAGCCGGGGGCCGATTCGAGGGCCGGCGCGCGGTCGTGGCCGGCTCGGGCCCGTTGCTCCTCGCAGTCGCGGCTCTGCTGGAGCGGGCCGGGGCGCGCGTCGTCGGAGTTGCCGAGCAGGCGCCTCTCGCGCGCCTCGTCGCATTCGCCGCCTCCCTCTGGCGCGCGCCGGTCAGGGCCGCCGAGGGCCTCGGCTACGCAGCGCGTCTCGCCGGCGTCCCGTATCGACCCGGCGCGTGGGTCCGCGAGGCGACGGGCGACGGCACGATCGAGCGCGTGGTGGTGACCGACGGCCGGCGGGAGTGGGCGTGGGGCTGCGACGTGCTGGCCTGCGGCTTCGGCCTCGTGCCGAGCCTCGAGCTGCCGCGGCTCCTCGGCTGCGCGACGACGGCCGAGGCCGTCCTCGTGGACGCTCGACAGGGGACGAGCGTGCCCGGGGTCTTCGCCGCCGGCGAGCTCGTCGGGATCGGCGGCGCTTCGCAGGCGCTCGCCACGGGCGCCGCGGCCGGCCTGGCCGCAGGGGGACGGCCGGTCCCTCCACGCCTGGCGGCCTGGCGCGACGCCGAGGCAGCCTTCGCGGCCCGTCTGGCCCACGCCTTCGCGCCGCGCGCCGAGGTCCTGTCGCTCGCTCGTCCCGATACGCTCGTCTGCCGCTGCGAGGACGTTCCCCTCGACCTCCTCCGGACGGCCGGGTCGGCCCGCGAAGCGAAGCTCCGCACGCGCGCCGGCATGGGCGCGTGCCAGGGCCGCGTCTGCGGCCCGGCCCTCGCCCGGCTCCGAGGCTTCGGGGCCGACAGCGTCCGGCCGCCCCTCGTTCCCGTCCCCATCCGCGATCTCCTGGGCGACCTCACTTCTCCGGCAGGAGAGGCTGGCGGCCCCGGGCCTCGAATCGCCTGAGGTCGTCGTAGGCGCCGGCGAGGCGCGGATCGCCGGTCTGCGAGTAGCAGCGGACGCGGTAGCCGAGCCAGGCGTCGGTGAAGGGAACGAAGGGCTCGACGGGCTCGAGGAGCCGCCCGCATCCAGGGCCGAGCTCGCCGGCGGAGCCGATCAGGAACGCCTCCTCGATGCGCACCTCGTTCAGGAGGCGCAAGGCGAACTGGGGCCGGAGCGCGTCGAGGACGCGGGAACCGAGCTCCGGCTTCTGACCGGCGAGCTCCAGCGCGGCGTCGAGGGCGCCCTGCATGACGAGCGGCGAGGGCCAGGGGTCGCGCCTATAGGCCCCGAAGGCGGCCTCGAGCGCGGCGAGCGCGCCCTCGTGCCAGCCCTGCCGCAGGCGCAGCCTGGCGAGGCACGCGTCGGCTTCCGCGGGCTGGTACGCGCGGAGCGCCTCGATGTAGGCGAGCGCCTTCTCCTCGCCCGCGTCGGCCGTGACCTCGGCCACGAGCGCCGTCTCGTTCGGGCCCGAGGGCTCGGCGTCGAGCGCGCGCCAGGCCTGCAGGGCCGCGGGCCGCGACCGGCTCGTCCAGAGGATGTGGGCGTCGGCCCGGCGGGCGAGGCCCGCCGCCGCCCCGGCCGGACGCGGGGGCGCCTCCCCCGCCGACGAGTACACGCCCAGCCGCTCGGCGAGCAGACGGCTGAGGTCGAGCGTCCCGCCCTCGAAGGCCGGGTGGTCCGCGCCCGCCTCGGCGGCCGCCTTCCGCACGCCCTCGACGTCGAGGAGGCCGCTCCGGCCCAGGCTCCGCGCGAAGCCGAACTCGAGCGTGTTGCGGTCGTCGGTGTTGAGGGAGACGCCGGGCGCGCGCAGGCGCTCCGCGAAGGCGGGAGAGGCGACGAACCGCGCGAAAAGACCCTCCAGACTGTCCGTGCGCCAGGCGTTCCGCAGGGCGCTCCGGAAGGGCTCCTCGCGGATCCGCGCGGCGAGGCGGGAGAGGTCGTGCCGCCGCGGCTCGCGCCCGCTCACGAGCATGAGGTCGCCGGGCAGCGTCTGCCAGGTCTCGACGACGGGCAGCTCGGCGGCGAGCGTGGCGTAGACGCTGCGGATGGAGCCGGGCTCGACCTCGTAGGACTGGACCCATTGGACGAAGAGCCCGCCTGGTTCCAGGCGCGAGGCGACCGCACGGTAGAGCTCCCGGCTGAAGAGGCTCGCGACGCCCGCCCGATAGGGGTTCGAGGGCTCGGAGACGACGAGGTCGTAGCGCTCGCGGGACGTGAGGAGCTGCTCGCGCGCGTCCGCGAACAAGAGGCGGAGCCTGGGGTTCGCGAGCGCGTCGCGGTTCACGGCGGCGCAGCGGCGGGCCACCTCCGCCACTGCGGGCTCGAGCTCCACCACGTCCACGCCCTCGATGCCGGGCACCTCGGCGAGCCAGCCCGCCGTCGAGCCGGTGCCGAGACCGATCACGAGGGCGCGGCGCGGCCGCGGGTGCAGGAGCGCGCCGAGGAGGCCGGCCATGACCTGGGTGCCGGCGTCGTACCGCGAGTGGCCGTCCACCTTCCCGTTCACGGCGAAGGCGAGTCCGGTCGAGCCGAAGAGCGCGACGCTCGACTCCCGGCCTTCCGCCTCCCAGACGACCGACCGGCGCTGCGAGCGCAGCCAGTCCTCGCTCTCGTTCGACCCGGCGAGATCCCGCAGATCGACGCGGCCGGCCCCGATGCCGCTGTGACGGAAGGCGGCCGTCGGCCCGCGAGCGGCGAGGAGGGCGAGGACGGCGAGCGCGAGCGCGGCCGGGGCGAGGCGGAGGCCGAGGCCGCGCCGGGGCTCGATGACGGCGGCCACGACCCCGAGGGCGAGGAGGAGCGCGGCGACGGCGCGCCAGCAGCCGGGCGCGGTGAGCAGGGGCAGGAGGCCGAAGCCGCCGGCGAGAGCGCCCAGCACCGCCCCCGCGGTGTTCGACGCGGTGGCCCGGCCGACGTCGCGCCCGACGTGCTCGCGGCCCCGGCCGAGGAGGGCGACGAGCAGCGGGTACTGGTACCCGGCCACGAGCGAGGGAGGGAGGACGACGAGACCGGCCACCGCGGACCATCCCAGGACGTGGCCGGCGAGGCCCAGGTTGCCGAGGGGGCGGAGGAGGATCGCGAGCAGGGCGAGGCGGTCGCCGAGGGCGAGTCCGGACGCCACCGCCGCCGCCTCGAGGAGGCAGGTGGCCGAGAAGGCGAGGAGCGTCGGCTGTCGCTCGCTCCCGCCGAGGCCGTAGGCGAGGCCGCCGAGGGCGATGCCGGCGAGCGCGGCGGCGAGGATCAAGCCGAAGGTGAACACGGTCCCCCCGAGCAGCGGGGCGAGCATCCGGTACCACACGAGCTCGAGGAGGAAGAACGCGAAGCCCACGACCCCGCACGCGGCGAGGACGAAGGGGCGGGGGACTGCGGCGACGCGCCCTCCCTCCGTCTCGCCGGGGCCCGTCTCGGGACCGGGCGAGGCGGGACCGGGCGAGCCTGTCCGGGCGAGGAGACCCGCAGCGAGGGCCACGCCGACGTTGAGGGCGCACGCGGTGAGAAGCGTCCCCCGGTTGCCGAGGCGCTCGAGCGCGTAGAACGTGACGACGAGCGCTCCGGTCACCGCTCCGAGCGTGTTCGCTCCGTAGAGGAGGGCGGTCGCCCGCCGCCGCGAGTCGGCTCCCGCCTCCACCTCCCGGGCGGCGGCGGGCAGCGTGCCGCCCATGAGGACGGTCGGGACGAGGAGGACCGGGGCGGAGAGCAGGAGCCGGACGAGCGTCGCGCGAGCGCCGCCGAGGGCGAGGCTGCCTCCGAGGCCCAGGTAGGCGGCGCGGGCGAGGGAGAGGAAGAGCGGCGAGAGGGCGGCCGAGACGGCGATCGCGCCTTCGAGGCGGGCGTAGAGCGCGAGGGGGCGCGGGTGGCGATCGGCTCGCGGGCCGATGAGGAGCGATCCCGCTCCGAGCCCGCCGACGAAGAGGGCGAGCACGGCGGCGGAAGCCGCTGTCGAGTGGCCGAACACGAGGCGCAGCTCCCGGGTCCAGACGATCTGGTACGCGAGGGCCGAGGCGCCCGATCCGACGAGGAGGCACGCGGTGGCGAGAAGGCGCCGTGGCATGCGAGCGCGGAGAAGCTAACCCGGGCCGCGGGCCGGAGCAAGACGCCGGAACGCGCTATCCTCCGGCGATGGACTGGCAGGGCGTCATCCCCGCGATCACCACGCCGTTCCGGACGGACCTCTCCGTGGACGCCGACCTGCTGGTGAAGCAGGTGGACGCGCTGGTGAGGGCCGGCTGCAAGGGCGTCGTGGCCCTCGGCTCGCTGGGCGAGGGTGGCTCGCTCGCCTTCGACGAGAAGAAGGCTGTGTTGCGGCTCTGCCGGGAGGCGCTCGCCGGCCGGGCACGGCTCGTGGCCGGAGTGGCCGCCATCGCCACCGCCGAGGCGATCCGCCTCGCGGAGCTCGGAGCGGACGCCGGGTGCGACGGCCTGATGGTCCTGCCGCCCTACGTGTACCGGGGCGACTGGCGCGAGACCCGCGCTCACTTCGCGGCCGTGATCGGCTCGACGCCTCTCCCCTGCATGCTCTACAACAACCCGATCGCGTACGGCACCGACGTCCTCCCCGAGCAGGTGCTCGACCTCGCGGCCACGCTCCCCAACCTCGAGGCCGTGAAGGAGTCGAGCGCGGACGTCCGCCGCGTGACCTCCCTTCGCGCCCTCCTCGGCGACCGCCTGTCGATCCTGGTCGGAGTCGACGACCTCGTCCTGGAGGGAGTCCAGGCGGGCGCCGTCGGCTGGATCGCCGGCCTCGCCGACGCCCTCCCCGCGGAGTCGGTCCGCCTCTTCGACCTCGCCGTCGCCGGCCGGACCCCGGAGGCGCGGGCGATCTACGAGTGGTTCCTGCCCCTCCTGCGTTTCGACACGGTGCCGAAGTTCGTCCAGCTCATCAAGCTCGTGCAGCAGGAGACGGGCCTCGGCTCGGAGGTCGTGCGCCCGCCCCGCCTCGCCGTCGCCTCCCCCGAGCGGGAGGCCGTGCTCGAGCTCGTCCGCTACGCGCTCGCGAGGCGTCCCGCCCTCGCCTGAACCCATGGCCCGCCGGCCCTTGGGCGTCGGTGCCCCTTCTCTCTTCCCGGCCCGCCTGCGCTAAGATCGCCGCGCATGGTCGAGATGAAGCCGGACGCACGGGTCTTCGTGGCCGGGCACGGCGGCCTCGTGGGGTCGGCCGTCGTCCGGCGGCTCGAGGCCGAGGGCTTCTCCCGCATCGAGACCGCCACCCGCGAGCAGCTCGACCTCCGGGACCAGGCGGCGGTCAACTACTGGTTCCGGGCCCACCGCCCCGACTACGTCTTCCTCGTGGCGGGAACGGTCGGCGGCATCCTCGCCAACTCAACCCGGCCGGCCGAGTTCATCTACGACAACATGATGATCCACGCCACGGTGGTGCACGCGGCCCACCTCTTTCCGGTCCGGCGGCTTCTCTACCTCGGCAGCTCCTGCATCTACCCGCGCGACTGCCCGCAGCCGATGAAGGAGGAGCACCTCCTCTCGGGGCGCCTCGAGCCCACGAACGAGCCCTACGCGGTCGCGAAGATCGCGGGGATCAAGCTCTGCCAGGCCTATCGGAAGCAGTACGGCTGCGACTTCATCTCGGCCATGCCCACGAACCTCTACGGCCCGAACGACAACTTCGACCTCACGAGCTCGCACGTGCTCCCCGCCCTCATCCGGAGGTTCCACGACGCGAAGGCCGAGGACCGGCGCGAGGTCACGATCTGGGGGACGGGGTCGCCCCGCCGGGAGTTCCTGCACGTCGACGACCTGGCCGACGCCTGCGTCTTCCTGATGCGCGGCTACGACGCGGCCGAGCACATCAACGTCGGCACCGGCGAGGACCTCACGATCCGGGAGCTCGCGGAGATGGTGCGCGACGTCGTCCACCCGGGTGCCGCGCTCGTCTTCGACCCCACGAAGCCGGACGGCACGCCGAAGAAGCTCCTCGACGTCTCGCGCCTCCACGCCCTCGGCTGGCGCCACCGGATCGGGCTCCGGGAAGGGATCGAGTCGTCCTACCGCTGGTTCCTCGAGAACCGGGACCGCGCCCGGGGCGCCCGGAAGGACGCGGCCGCCTAGCCGCTCGTCACCGGAGATCGGCATGGCCGTCCTCGTCACCGGTGGCGCCGGGTACATCGGGAGCGCGTTCGTGGAGCAGCTCCTCGCCGCCGGCGAGGAGGTGGTCGTGCTCGACGACCTCTCGCGCGGGCACCGCGCCGCGGTCCACCCGGACGCCGTCTTCCGCGAGGGGCGCACCGGCGACCGTGGCCTCGTGGCCCGCATCGCCCGCGAGCACCGGCTCGACGCCTGCGTCCACTTCGCCGCCTTCGCCTACGTCGGCGAGTCGGTCACCGAGCCGGCTCGCTACTTCGACAACAACTTCACCCAGGCCCAGGTCCTCTTCGAAGCCCTCGTGGCGGCGGGAGTGAAGCGGGTCGTCTTCTCCTCGACCTGCGCGACCTACGGCGTGCCGCGGCAGGTGCCGATCCCGGAGAGCCATCCCCAGTGGCCGATCAACCCCTACGGCTGGTCGAAGCTCTTCGTCGAGCGCCTGCTCGAGAGCTTCGACCGGGCCTACGGCCTCCGCTTCGCGGCCCTGCGCTACTTCAACGCCGCCGGCGCCACCGCGCGCTGCGGGGAGGCGCACGCTCCCGAGGCCCACCTCATTCCCCTCGTCCTCGCCGCCGCGGCCGGCCGCCGGCCGAAGGTGAGCGTCTTCGGCGACGACTACGACACTCCCGACGGAACCGCTGTCCGCGACTACATCCACATCGAGGACCTCGGCGAGGCCCACCTCCTGGCCCTCGCCCACCTGCGACGCGGAGGCGCCTCGCAGTTCCTGAACCTCGGCAACGGGACCGGCTACTCGGTCCTCGAGGTGATCGAGGCGGCGCGGCGGGTGACCGGTCGCGACGTCCCGTTCGAGCGGGCGGCGCGACGGGAAGGCGACCCGCCGCGGCTCGTGGGGGACGCGTCGAAGGCCGGCGAGGTCCTGGGCTGGGTGCCGGAGCGGCCTTCGCTGGACGCGATCGTCCGCTCGGCCTGGGAGTGGATGCAGGCCCACCCGGAGGGCTACGGACGCTGACGCTGACCCGCGAGCGGCCGCCACCGTCGCCCATCCTCGCGCAGGAGGGCCGCCGCCGCGGCCGGCCCTTCGCTGCCCGCCCCGTAGGGCTGGGGCCTCTCCGTCGACGAGTCCCATGCGCCGAGGACCGGGGCGAGGAGCGACCAGGCCTGCTCCTCCACGTCGCTGCGGGCGAAGAGCGTCGCGTCGCCCCGCATCGCGTCGAGGAGGAGCTTCTCGTAGGCGTCTCCCGGCGAGCGCTGGAACGCGTCCGCGTACGAGAAGTCCATCCGCACCGTCCCCACGGTGAGGTCGTCGCCGGGCACCTTGGTGGCGACCGAGAGGGCGATGCCCTCGTCGGGCTGGATGCGCAGCACGAGCACGTTCGGCTCGATGAGCTGGCACACGTCCTCGCGCCCGAAGAGGCAGAACGGGATCTGCTGGAAGTGGACGGAGACCTCGGTCGTCCGCCGCGCGAGGTGCTTGCCGGCACGGATGTAGAAGGGCACGCCCTGCCAGCGCCAGTTGTCGACGAAGAGCCGGAGCGCGGCGTAGGTGGGCGTCCGGGAGCCCGGGGCGACGTCCGGCTCCCCGAGGTAGCCGTCGTACTGCCCGTGCACGGCGTCGGACGGCGAGGGCGGCCGGACCGAGCGCAGGAGCTTCAGCTTCTCGCCCCGGATGTCGTCGGCCCCGAAGGTCGCCGGCAGCTCCATCGCGACGAGCGACAGGACCTGGAGGAGGTGGTTCTGGACGACGTCCCGCACGACGCCCGTCCGGTCGTAGAACCTCCCCCGCCGCTCGACGCCGATCTCCTCCGCCATCGTGATCTGCACGTGGTCGACGTACTTGCGGTTCCAGATCGGCTCGAAGATCGAGTTGCCGAAGCGGAAGACGAGGATGTTCTGGACGGTCTCCTTGCCCAGGTAGTGGTCGATGCGGAAGACCTGCCGCTCGTCGAGGACCGCGGCCAGGAGGCGGTTCAGCTCGCGGGCGGAGGCGAGGTCGTGCCCGAACGGCTTCTCGATCACGACCCGCGACCAGGGCGACCCGGTCGGGGGATGGAGCAGCGCAGCGCCGCGAAGCCCGGCGAGGATGGGCGGGAACGAGGACGGAGGGACGGCGAGATAAAAGAGCCGGCTCCCGCCGGTCGCGTGCCGGCGCTCCGCCTCCTCGATGGCTCCGCGGAGGGCGCCCCAGGCCCCCGGCGTCGTGTAGTCGCCGGCGACGGTGTCGATGCCTGGGGCGAAGGCGGCCCACGCCGCCTCGTCCACCGCCTTGCTTCCCGAGAAGCGCTCGACCGACTGCCGGAGCTGGGTCCTGAAGGCTTCGCTCGGGCCGACGGAGGTGCTCGTCGCGACGATGCCGAACGGAGAGGGCAGCTCGCCGCCCGCCGCCAGCGCGAAGAGCGCGGGCACGATCTTGCGGTGGGCCAGGTCCCCGGTCGCGCCGAAGAGGACGAGGGTGCAGGGGTCCGGCGGGCGCGCGGGCAGGCTGGCCGCAGTGCTCGAGGCTTCGACGCGGAGCGGGGGGCTCATTCTGACGAGTGTAACGGCATCGGCCGGCGCCCGGGCGTTCGCGGGCCCTCTACGGGCTCGGGACCTGGAGCCGCCGGCATAGAATCGAGGCCGCTCGGGGGCCCCTCCATGAAGATCCTGATCGCGAACATCGGCAGCACGTCCTTCAAGTACCGCCTTCTGGAGACCGAGGGCGAGGTCGCCCTCGCCCAGGGCAAGGTCGAGCGGATCGGCCGTGGCGGCTGCCCCGACCACGACACGGCCATCCGCCAGGCGCTCGACGACGTGGTGGGACCGGGCCGGCCCCTGGCTGCGGTCTCCGACCTCGCGGCGGTGGGCTTCAAGGCCGTCCACGCCGGCTCTCTCGGCGGCGTGCGGATCGTCGACGACGCGGTGCTCGCGGCCATGGAGGAGTTCGCCTTCGTGGCCCCCGCCCACAACCCGCCCTACCTCGCGGCGATGCGGGCCTTCCGGCGGCTCGCCCCTTCGCTCCCCCTCGTGGCCCTCTTCGAGACGGCCTTCTTCGACGCCCTCGACGAGGCGACGACGACGTACGCGATCCCGTACGAGTGGACCCGGATGGGCGTGCGGCGCTACGGCTTCCACGGGGCGAGCCACCGAGCGGCGAGCGAGCGGGCGCAGGCCCTCCTCGGCCGAACCGACCTCCGGCACGTCTCCTGCCACCTCGGCGGAAGCTCGAGCGTGGCCGCGATCCGCTCCGGCGTGGCCGTGGACACGAGCTTCGGCCTCTCCCCGCAGTCCGGGCTGCCCCAGAACAACCGGGTGGGCGACATGGACGCCTTCGCCGCGCTCTTCGTCATGAAGAAGCTCGGGCTCGATGCGGACGGGATGGCGCGCCTGCTCGCGAACGAGTCGGGCCTGGCCGGGATCAGCGGCGGCTCCGGCGACGTGCGCGACCTGGAGGACGCGGCAGCGAAAGGGAACGCCCGGGCCCGCCTCGCCCTCGACGTGTTCGTCCAGGCCGTGCGCCACTACCTCGGCGCCTTCCTCGTCCGCCTCGGGGGCCTGGACGCGCTCAGTTTCTCGGGGGGCATCGGCGAGAACAGCGCCGCCGTGCGGGCGGCCGTGTGTGCCGGGCTCTCCGAGCTCGGGATCAGGCTCGACCCGGAGCGGAACGCCGCCGTGCGGGGCGAGTCGGTCTTGTCCCCGGACGGAGCGCGTGTCACGATCCTGCTGGTGCCCGCGGACGAGGAGCGGATCGTCGCCCGCGCGGTCGCCCGCGTCGTCGGGGCGGGCCGTTCGGGCCCGGGGAGTTGAGCATGGCCACCACCACCGAGACCGCCGTCCAGGCCGTCGTCCCGCGGAACCGTCTCATCGGCCCGATGCCGAAGGTCGGCATCCGGCCCGTGATCGACGGCCGCCGGAAGGGCGTCCGAGAGTCCCTCGAGCGCCAGACGCTCGACATGGCGGCCTCCGTGGCGCGCCTGCTGGGCTCGAGGCTCCGCCACTCGAACGGCCTCGCCGTCGAGTGCGTGATCCCCCCGACGTGCATCGGCGGGGTGGCCGAGGCGGCCCAGACCGCCGCCCTCTTCGAGCGCGAGGGCGTGGGCCTGAGCCTGACCGTGACCCCGTGCTGGTGCTACGGCGCGGAGACGATGGACATGAACCCGCTCTACCCGAAGGCGGTGTGGGGCTTCAACGGCACCGAGCGGCCGGGCGCCGTCTACCTCGCCGCGGTCCTGGCCGCCCACAACCAGAAGGGGCTGCCGGCCTTCGGCATCTACGGCCGGGACGTACAGGACCGGGGCGACGGGGAGATCCCACCCGACGTCGAGGAGAAGCTGCTGCGCTTCGCCCGGGCCGGGATCGCCGCGGCCACGATGCGCGGCAAGTCGTACCTGTCGCTCGGCGGCACCTCGATGGGGATCGCGGGCTCGATCGTCGACTCCGACTTCTTCGAGGACTACCTCGGGATGCGCGTCGAGCCGGTCGACATGACGGAGGTGGTGCGACGGGTCGAGGAGCGGATCTACGACGAGGAGGAGCTCGTCCGCGCCCTCGTCTGGGTGAAGGCACACTGCATGGAGGGCCGCGACTACAACGGCGAGGGCTTCGCGCGGACGCGGGCGCAGAAGGACGCCGACTGGGTGATGTCGGTGAAGATGACCCTCATCGCCCGCGACCTGATGATCGGCAACGAGCGGCTGGCCAAGGGCTACGGCGAGGAGGCCCTCGGCCGGAACGCCCTCCTCGGCGGCTTCCAGGGCCAGCGCCACTGGACCGACCACTTCCCGAACGGCGACTTCATGGAGGCGATCCTCAACTCGTCCTTCGACTGGAACGGCATCCGCGAGCCCTTCGTCTTCGCGACCGAGAACGATTCGCTGAACGGCGTCTCGATGCTGTTCGGCCACCTCCTCGCGCGGACGGCCCAGATCTTCGCCGACGTCCGCACCTACTGGAGCCCGGCCGCCGTGAAGCGGGTCACCGGCCACGCGCTCGCCGGACGCGGCGAGGACGGGATCATCCACCTCATCAACTCCGGGGCGGCGACCCTCGACGCCACGGGCCGCATGAAGGTGAGCGGCGCTCCGGGCATGAAGCCCTTCTGGGAGATCACGGCCGAGGAGGTCGAGGGCTGTCTCGAGGCCACGCGCTGGTACCCGGCGATGACCGAGTACTTCCGCGGGGGCGGCTTCTCGTCCGGCTTCCTGACCCGGGGCGAGATGCCCTGCACGATGTCGCGCCTCAACCTCGTCGAGGGGCTGGGGCCGGTGCTGCAGGTCGCCGAGGGGTGGACGGTGGACCTCCCGGAGAAGGCGCACGAGGTGCTCAGCGAGCGGACGAACCCCACCTGGCCGACCCACTGGTTCGCGCCGCGGACGGACGGCCGGGGGCCCTTCCGCGATGTCTACACCGTCATGAGCAGCTGGGGCGCCAACCACGGAGCGATCAGCTACGGCCACGTCGGGGCCGACCTGATCGCTCTCGCCTCGACGCTCCGGATCCCCGTCTCGATGCACAACGTCCCCGAGGAGCAGGTCTTCCGGCCCAGCGCGTGGACGGCGTTCGGGGCCCACGAGCCTCAGGGGGCGGACTTCAGGGCCTGCCAGACGTTCGGGCCGCTCTACGGCGACTGAAGGGCCGCCGGCTCGGCGTCCCGTATCCTCGCCCCCGCCCGCAGGAACCATGCCCGTATGGCGGGTGTCCAAAGGGGACAGGAGGGGGCGATGGGCCTGGAAGCGATGGCCGGCATCTCTCGGCTGGTGGCGGTCGTGGGCGTGCTCGTGGGGGTCGGAGCCGTCCTCCTGCTCGCCCGCGTGCTGGCACGCCGGGCGGAGGGACGCGGGCGCACGCTGGTGAGCCTGAACGGCCGCGAATAGTCAGGTTCTGCGCCGAGCGCGCTCAGCCTCTCCCGGCCCCCCATCGCGCGGGCTAGGTGTACTCGCGGAAGAGCTCCCGCCGGGGGCGGGCGATAACGGCCCGCCCGACCAGGATGCCCTCGTCGGCCGCGACGTCGCAGCCGGCCGCCACCGCGGCCTCGACGCTCGCCACGTCCCCGGTCAGGAGGACGAAGCCTTTGCCGCCGAGGGCCATCGCGAGGTGGACCCGGAGGAGCCGGACGTCCGCGGTCTTGGCCGCCGCGTCCGCGACTTCGACGATGCTCGAGGCCGAAAAGGTCTCGATCACGCCGAGGGCGCCCGTGGTCGACTCGGGAGGGACGTCCACGGCCATCGATATCGCGGGGAAGACCGAGGGGTGGACCCGGGGGATGACCCGCCGCTCGATGAGCGCCCCGGTCGAGAGGGCCGCGCCGGCGTCGACGGCCGCGGTCGCCGCCGCCACGTCGCCGCCCACGACGACGATGTACTTGCCGGAGCAGATCGTGCGGGCGAGGAGCAGCTCCACCGGGGCGGCCTTGAGCATCGCGTCCTGGGCCAGGTAGCCGGTCGCCACGCTCGACAGCTCCAGGAGCCCGATCGAATCCAGCTCTGCCATTCGCCGTCCTCCTGGGCCTCAGGCCTCGATCACGACCGCGCCGTCCACGTCCCGCACCGTGCCCGCGATGCTGGCGTGGAGGCGGGCACCCAGCGCGCCCGCCGCCGGCGCCGCCACGAGGTCGCCCGCCTTCACCCGCTCGCCGGCGCGGACGACCGGCTGCGCCGGCGCTCCGGCGTGCTGCTTCAGCGGGAGGACGACCCGCCGGGGAGCGAGGGAGAGCTCCTCGAAGGGGCCGACGTTCCGGAACCCGGCGAGGCCGAGCTTCGCCATCAGCCGGCGGGTCGGGACGCGGCGCGCGCCGGCGAGCGGGTGCGGCCGTATGTTCTCGGGCCGGCCGGTGAAGACGAGCCCCCTCTCCCGCGCGACCGGCTTCGCCGCCACGCACACGTTCTTGGGGTCGAGGTCCTCCGGGCAGGAGTAGAGCGTGCAGAGGTTGCACTCGCAGCAGTAGAGGGTGCCGGCGATCAGAGGGCCCTTCTCGCCCGCGAACATCAAGGCCTGCATGGCGCGGTGCGGCTCGATCGGGTGCCCGATGAGGTACCGCGGGCAGAGCTCCGTGCAGAAGCGGCACTGGTCGCAGGCGGCGCGCCCGATCCTCTCGACCTGCAGGGGCGTCGCCGCGTGCCGTCGGGCCAGGGGATGGGTGGCCGGCAGCACCACGACGCCTCCTGTCGTCTTCGTGACCGGCTCGTCGAGGGAGCGCACGGGCCGGGCCATCATGACCCCGCCGAGCAGGACGGAGACGTTCGGCTCGGTCGTCCCCCCCGCCGCCTCGATCACCTCGGCGATCGCCGTGCCCACGGGGACGCGGAGGGTCACCGGCTCCTTCACGGCTCCGGCCACGGTCAGCACCTTGTGCGTGACCGGCCGGCCGAGGCCGACGTTCACGAGCGTCTCGACGTTGACGACCAGGGCGCCAACGTCGCGCGGCAATCCGCCGGGGGGGATCACCTGGCCGGTGACGTCGTGCACGAGGACGAACTCGTCGCCCGCGGGGTACGTGTCGGTGAGGGGAAAGGTCCGCACGCCCGCCGGGAGGAGGGCCTCGAGCGACCGGAGCACGTCCTCGTACTTGTCCTTGACCCCGACGACGCCCTCGCTCGCGCCGACGCGGTCCATGACCGTCTTCAGCCCGGCCAGCATCGCGGGCGCCTCGTGACGCAGCAGCTCCTTGTCCTTGTGGAGAAGCGGCTCGCACTCCGCGCCGTTCACGATCACGAGCGGGACCGGCGTCCGCAGCTTCGCCTCCGTCGGGAAGCCACCGCCGCCCGCTCCGACGACGCCGCACTCCTCGACGGTCAGGCCCATCGCTCTTGCACGGTCGATCCTAGCGGAATCTGGCGTATGACTTCAAGTTATTTCATAATCAGTCAGCCTGAGAGGAAGAGAGAACGAAGATTGACGCACAGTGCCAGTGGTGGTATCCGGCTAAGAATCTCTAATAAAAGTGGTTGATGATGGTCTAAATGGCTCTTGACCGATGAGTCATCCGTGCTAGAATCCGCCAGAATCGTTCAGGACTCTCCGCAAGGAGGAGAGCAGACCGATGGCGACGTGGACGACGCCCAGCCGTTCCAAGGTGGAGGAGATCGTCCGCCACGTCGTCACGACGCGCTTGGCCGCGGGGTCCCGCCCGGGGACGCCCGCGCTCGCCGTCCACGCCTCCGCGCGCCACATGCACGTCAGCCGCGAGGACCTCGACCGTCTCTTCGGCCCCGGGTACGAGCTCACCGTCGACCGCCCCCTCCACCAGCCGGGCAACTTCGCGGCGAAGGAGACGGTGACCCTCATCGGCCCGCGGAGCCGTCTCATCTCGAACCTCCGCATCCTGGGGCCGCTGCGCTCACGGACGCAGATCGAGCTGGCCTTCACGGACGCGGTGAGCCTCGGGTACGACGACGTGCCGATCCGCCTCTCCGGGAACCTCGACGGCACTCCGGGCGCCCTCGTGATGGGGCCGAAGGGCGTCGTGGAGCTCGAGGAGGGAGTCATCCGGGCCGCGATGCACGCCCACATGAGCCCTTCCGAGGCGGCGCACTACGGCGTGAAGCAGGGAGACCTGATGAGGCTCCGGGTGGGGGGCGACGCCGCGGTGACGTTCGAGCGCGTGCACGTGCGGGTCGGCGAGGAGTCGCGCCTCGACGTGCACATGGACACCGACGAGGCCAACGCGTGCGGCCTCGCCCAGGCGCGGGAGTTCGCGCTGTTCAAGCAGGAGAGCGACCGATGAGACAGGCGCTGGGCATGATCGAGACGCGCGGGCTCGTCGCCCTGATCGAGGCGACGGACGCGATGCTCAAGGCGGCGAACGTGACCTTCGCCGGCTGGGAGCCGGTGGGGTCGGGCCTCGTGACCTCCTTCGTGGAGGGCGAGACGGCCGCGTGCAAGGCCGCGACCGACGCCGGCGCCGAGGCGGCGGCCCGGGTCGGAGAGGTGGTGAGCGTGCAGGTGATCCCGCGCCCCCACGACGACCTCGGCGTGTACGTGGACAAGACGACGGGGCGGACGATCGCCGGCGGGGCGAAGGAGAAGAAGCGATGACGCAGGCGCTGGGGCTGGTCGAGACGAAGGGGCTCGTGGGCCTGATCGAGGCGAGCGACGCGATGTGCAAGGCGGCCAACGTCCAGCTGGTGCGTACCGTCCAGATCGGCGGCGGCTACGTCACCACGATCGTGCGCGGCGACACCGGCAGCGTGCGGGCGGCGGTCGACGCGGGAGCCGAGGCCGCGAAGGCGGTCGGGGAGCTCGTCACCTCCCACGTCATCCCCCGCCCGCACGACAACCTGGTCGAAGGGATGCTGGGCTAGCCCGGCGAGCGAAGGCGAGGACCGGAGATGTCAATGGCAATCGGGATGATCGAGACGCGGGGGCTGGTCGCCCTCGTGCAGGCCACGGACGCCGCGCTCAAGGCCGCCAACGTGCAGTTCCGGGGCTGGCGCAAGGTGGGCAGCGGCCTCTGCACGGTGTTCGTGACCGGGGACGTCGCGGCGGTGAGGGCGGGGGTCGACGCCGGCGCCCAGGCCGCCCGAGGGGTCGGCGACGTGGTGAGCGTGCACGTGATCCCGCGCCCCCACGACGACCTCAAGGTGGCGCTGCCGGAGTGAGGATCCTGAGCGCTCCCGGCCGCGGCACGCCGTCGCGGCGGCCGGGCGGGCGCGCGGGGGAGACGCCATGTTCGTGGCCAAGGTGATCGGAAACGTCGTCGCGACGCAAAAGGACCCGAAGCTCACGGGCGCGAAGCTGCTGCTCATCCAGCCCTACATCACCCGGGACGGCGCGCTCGTGGCCTCGGGCAGCTCGATCGTGGCCGTCGACAGCCTGGGCGCGGGGACCGGCGAGTGCGTGCTCTTCACCCAGGGCAGCTCGGCCCGGCTCACCCCCGCCACGAAGGAGGCGCCGGTCGACGCCGTCGTCGTCGGCATCGTCGACACGGTCGAGGTCGAAGGGAAGGAGGTCGCGAGGCCGTGAGCACGGTGGCGGGACTGACGACGGCCGGCCGCGACGAGCTCGTGGCCGAGATCGCGCGGGAGGTGGTGTCGCGCCTGCGGGCGGCGGGGACGCCGGGAAAGGCGCCGGCCGCCGCGACCGCCCCCCGCGCCGGCCTGGGCAAGGGCGTCTTCGCCACCGTCGACCAGGCGGTGGAGGCGGCGGCCAGGGCCCAGAAGCGCGTCCAGGCGATGAGCCTCGACGACCGGGGCCGGGCGATCGAGGCCATCCGGCGGCTGTGCGAGGAGCACGCCTCGGACCTCGCCCGGCGCGAGCTCGACGAGACGGGCATCGGCCGGCTCGACCACAAGGTCGAGAAGCTGCAGGCCGTGAGGCGCGTGCTGGGCGTGGAGGCGATGCGCATCGACGCCCGGAGCGACGCCACCGGCCTGTGCGTCATCGAGCGGGCGCCGTGGGGAGTGGTGGGCATGGTGCTGCCGGCCACCCACTCCGCGCCGACCCTGGCCAGCAACGCCATCAACGTGCTCGCGGCCGGGAACGCGGCGGTCTTCAGCCCCCACCCGGCGGCCTGGAAGGTGGCCGCGCACGCCCTCCAGCTCTTCAACCGCGAGATCGAGAAGGCGACCGGCGTGGGCGAGGCGCTCACCACCGTCGCCGAGCCGAGCATCGCCTCCGCCGAGGCTCTCTTCGGGCATCCGGGCGTCGCCCTCCTCTGCGTCACCGGCGGGCCCGCCGTCGTCAAGGCGGCCATGCAGGCGGGCAAGCGCGTCATCGCGGCGGGACCGGGGAACCCTCCCGTCGTCGTCGACGAGACGGCCTGCCCGGACGCGGCCGCGGCGGCGACCATCGAGGGCGCCGCCTTCGACAACAACCTGCTCTGCATCGGCGAGAAGGAAGTCTTCGTCGTGGCCTCGAAGGCCGACGCCTTCGTCGAGGCGATGCGCAAGAAGGGGGCCGTCGAGCTGGACCGGCGCGCCATCGAGAAGCTGACCGAGGCCTCGTTCACCTTCGAAGGCCGGGGAAAGGGCTGCGGGCGCGCCCACCTCAAGAGGGACCTCGTGGGCAAGGACGCTTCCGTCCTGGCCGCCGCGGCCGGGGTGCGGGTCCCGGCCGGAACGGACCTCCTCTTCGGGGAGACGAAGGCCGACCACCCGTTCGTCCAGGAAGAGCAGATGATGCCGTTCCTGCCTGTCGTGCGCGTCCCCGACTTCGAGGCCGCGGTCGAGGCCGCCCTCCAGGCCGAGCACGGCTACCGCCACACCGCGATCATCCACTCGAAGGACGTCGGCCACGTGACGGCCATGGCCCGCGCCATGAACACCACGCTCTTCGTCCACAACGCCCCGTCCACGGCCTCCCTCGGCGTCGACGGCCCCGGCTACCTGAGCTTCTCGATCGCGACCCCCACCGGGGAGGGCGTGACCACCCCGCTCACCTTCACCCGGGAGCGGCAGATCGCCATCGGCGGCGCGCTGCGGATCGTCTGATGTACCTCGCCCGAGTCGACGGCACGCTCGTCGCCACCCGCAAGCACGGGACGCTCGCGGGCTGCCGCTTCCTCGTGGCCCAGCGTCTGGAGGCGAACGGCCGCCCGAGCGGGGAGCCGGTGGTCGTCCTCGACCGGCTCGGCGCGCGGCGGGGCACGACCGTCCTCGTCTCCACCGACGGCGACGCCGTCCGCCGGCTGCTGGGGAACACGGTCCCGGCGCGCCTCTCCGTCGTCGGCATCGTCGACGCCGTCGGGGGCGCCCTTTGAGGCTCGGCATCGTGCGCGGCCACGTCGTCCTCCACACCGCGGTGCCGGAGCTCCTGGGCACCCGGCTCGTGATCGTGGAGCCCGTGACCGCGGAGAACCTCGCCGAGGGCAACGGCCAGGGCGGCGGCAAGGCTCTCGTCGTGGCCGACCACCTGGACCCGGGGCTCGGGCAGATGGTGGCCTTCGTCGAGGGCCGCGAGGCCGCCAACCCCTACTGGCCGGGAAAGGCCCCGGTCGACGCGTACTGCTCGCTCCTCGTCGACGCGGCGGACTTCCGGCCGCCGGACGGGGAAGGAAAGGCGGCCCGCCCGTGAACGACGGCCAGGGCAGGCGGAACCACGGCCGGGGAGCGGCCGCCCGCGCCAGGGGGCGCCAGGCAAAGAGATGAAGACCATCGATCTCACGGCTCTCCAGGTCGTCTCGGCGAAGGACGTCGCCGCCGCGGTGCGCGAAGGCGCGACGGAGGTGACGCTCCGTCCGCGGGCGGTCGTGACGCCTTCCGCGCGCGACGCGCTGCGCCGTCACGGCTGCGCCGTCCACGGCGACGGGCAGGCTCCCTCTCCCGCGCCGAGCGACGCCGACTCCGTCCACGCGAAGCTCTTCCTCTCGCCGCAGGCCGAGGCGGTCAAGGCCGAGATCGTGGCCGCGGGGGGCAAGCTCTGGCAGCGGCAGTACGTGGACGGCAACGGCGGCAACATCTCCTTCCGCCTGGCCGAGAACGCCGTCCTCTGCACGCCCACGCTCGTGAGCAAGGCCGACCTCCGCCCCGAAGACCTGTGCCTCGTCGACCTCGAGGGGAAGCAGATCGCGGGCAAGCGGGCCCGGACGAGCGAGATCCTGATGCACCTCGAGATCTACAAGGCGGTGCCCGAGGCGAAGGCCGTGCTGCACTGCCATCCCCCCCACGCCACCGCCTACGCGATCACGGGCCGGGTGCCGCCTACCTGCGTCATCCCGGAGTTCGAGGTGTTCGTGGGCGGGGTGGCCCTCGCCCGCTACGAGACGCCGGGCACCCAGGCCTTCGCCGACGCGGTGCTGCCCTACGTCCGCAAGCACAACACCGTGCTCCTCCAGAACCACGGCATCGTGTGCTGGGCGGACACGGTGACCCACGCCGAGTGGTACGCGGAGGTCGTCGACACCTATTGCTGGACGCTGATGCTGGCCTCGCAGCTCGGGGCCCCGATCACCTTCATTCCGCAGGAGAAGACGGCGGACCTCCTCGCCATCAAGAAGCGCCTGGGGCTGCCCGACGCGCGCCTCGACGGCGGGATGAGGGAATGCCAGCTCTGCGACCTCCCGGACATGCCGGGGGCGATCGCCGTGCCCCCGCCGAGCCCCGCCGGCGCGTGCCGCACGGACGGGGAGGACGTCGAGGCGATCGTGGGCGCGGTCACGGACGCCGTCATGGCCGCGCTCGAGAGGTAGGATTCCCCCCGGAACCGCGAGCGAACCCGAGCCGTCGGCGGCGGAGGACGAGAGTGGGCAAGGCGCTGAGCTTCCTGGCCGCCGACCTCGGGGCGGAGAGCGGCCGGGTCATGGCGGGGCGCTTCGACGGGGAGAGGCTCTCCCTCTCCGAGGCCCACCGGTTCGACAGCCGGCCTGTGCGCCTGCCCGACGGCCTCCACACCGACGTCCTGCGCATCCTCACCGAGATCCAGCACGGCCTCGCCGCGGCGGGGAAGGACGCGGAGGTCGCCGGCGTGGGCGTCGACACCTGGGGCGTCGACTTCGCGCTGCTGGACGGCGGCGGGCGGCTCTTCGAGAACCCCTACCACTACCGGGACTGCGTCGGCGGCGGCGTCATGGAGGCGGCCTTCGCGCGCGTGCCGCGGGCCGAGATCTTCGGGGCGACCGGCGTCCAGCTCATGGAGATCAACACCCTCTTCCAGCTCCTGCGGCTTCGGGAGCGCGGGTCGGCCGCGCTCGGCGCGGCGCGACGGCTCCTCATGATGTCGGACCTCTTCTCGTTCTGGCTTTCCGGCCGGGTGGCCAACGAGTACACGATCGCCACCACGTCTCAGTGCCTCGACGTCGCCTCCGGGCGATGGGCGACCGGCCTCCTCGAGCGCCTCGGCCTGCCCGTCGCGATCTTCGGGGACGTCGTCCCTCCCGGCACCGTGCTCGGCGACCTGCTGCCCGGCGTGGCCGAGGAGGCGGGCCTGCCCGCGCCGCCGGTGATCGCGGTCGGCGGCCACGACACCGCGCTCGCGGTGGCCGCGGTTCCCGCCGCGGGGGAGGGCTTCGCGTACGTGAGCTCGGGCACCTGGTCCCTCCTCGGTGCGGAGATCCCGGCCCCGATCGTCGGCGAGCCGGCCCGCACCGCCAACTTCACGAACGAGGGCGGGGTGGCGGGCACCATCCGCTTCCTCAAGAACTTGTGCGGGCTGTGGCTCGTCCAGGAGTGCCGCCGGCACTGGGGGCGACAGGGGGAGCCGGACTCGTACGACCGGCTCACCGAGATGGCGTCCTCGGCGCCAGCCTTCCGGTCGCTCGTCGACGTCGACGACCCGGCCTTCGCCGAGCCGGGAGACATGCCGCAGCGGATCCAGGCCGTCTGCGCGCGGAGCGGCCAGCCGGTGCCGCAGACGAAGGGCGAGATCGTCCGGACGGCGCTCGACAGCCTGGCCCTGAAGTACCGCTACGTCCTGACGCAGATGGAGGGCATCCTCGGGCGGCGGCTCGAGCCTCTCCACGTCGTGGGCGGGGGGGCGCGCAACCGGCTGCTCTGCCAGCTCGCCGCGGACGCCACCGGCCGCCCGGTCGTCGCGGGGCCGGTAGAGGCGACGGCGGCCGGCAACGTCCTCATGCAGGCGCTGGCCCTCGGCCACGTCCGCTCCCTCGCCGAGGCGCGCGAGGTCGTCCGGCGCTCGTTCGGGATCGCGACGTACGAGCCGAGGCCGGGCCCCGAGGCCGAGGACGCCTACGCTCGCCTCCCGCCGAAGGTGGGGCGATGAAGGCCGCGGAGAGGCGGCTCGAGCTGCGGGGGATCTTCGAGCGCCAGGAGTTCGCTGACCTCGCCGCGCTGCGCAAGCGGGTCCGGGCGTCGGAGTCGACGCTGAGGCGCGACCTCATGGCGCTCGAGCTGGAGGGCGTCCTCAAGCGCGTCCACGGCGGCGCTCTCGCGAGCCCGGAGCGCGAGCAGCCCTACGACTTCAACTGGCAGAGCGGCCGCATGGCCGAGGCCAAGGCCCGGATCGCGCGGGCGGCCGCCGCTCTCGTCGAGGACGGGCAGGTGGTCATCCTCGACGGCGGGTCCACGGTCGCGGCGGTGGCCCGCGAGCTCGCCTCCCGCTCGCTCCACGTCCTCACCAACTCGCTCCCGATCGCCGAGCTGCTGCAGCACGCCCGGCAGGTGGAGCTGACCCTCACCGGGGGGACCTTCGACCCGCGCCTCGGGGCCCTCCTCGGGCCGCTCGCCGAGCACTCGCTGGGCGCGGTGGCGGCCGACGTCCTGGTGGCCGGCACGGGAGGCGTCACCGAGAGCGGCTTCACCAACAACAACGCGCTCGTCGTGGGATCCGAGCGGAAGATGATCGAGGTCGCGCGCCGCGTGGTGATCGTCGCCGACCACACCAAGTTCGGGCGGGCGGCCATGTTCCCCCTCGCCCCGCTCGACGCGGCGCACGTGGTCGTCTCTGACGCCGGCCTCGACTCCCGCTACGAGGACATGCTGCGGGCCCGCGGCATCCGGCTCATCCTGGCCTGAGCCCGACGCGGCGCCCGCGAGCCCTCCCCTCCCGCTACCCGATCGCCGCCTTCACCCGGTCCGGGGTCAGGGGCAGCCTGTAGAGCCGGGCGCCCGTGGCGTCGAAGACCGCGTTCGCGATCGCCGCCCCCATGGGGACGATGGCGGGCTCGCCGCCCCCCTGGGGCGGGACGGCGTCGTTCTTGACGAGGACGGTCTCGATCTTCGGCAGCCACGAGAGCCGCGGCACCTCGTAGCTGTCGAAGTTCGTGTCGAGGACTTCCCCGCCCCGGAAGCGCAGCTCCTCGGTGAGGACGTAGCCGAGGCCCATCGTGATGCTGCCCTCGACCTGCATCGTCGCCCCTTCCGGGTTGACGACGACACCCATGTCCTGGGCGCACACCACCCGCTCCACCCGCACCTTGCCGCTCGAGCGGTCGACCTTCACCTCGACGACGAGAACCGAGTACGAGGCGGAGTCGATCCCGCACGCGACGCCCCATCCCCGGCGGCTCGGGGCCGCGCCCGGCTTCCAGCCGAACGCCTTCGCCGCCTCCTGGAGCACCCGCCGCATCCTCTCGTCGCCCATGTTGCGGAGGCGGAACTCGACCGGGTCGAGCCCGGCCGCCGCCGCCATCACGTCGACGTGCGACTCGCGCGCGAACACGTTCATGTTCGCGCCCGGCGCGCGCCAGGGGCCGACCGCGAAGCGGTGGGCCTCGTTGCCGGCTCCGCGCCATCCGCCGAAGACCCGCGTCCTCGCGTTCGGGACGGCGTAGAAGAGCTCCGCCGCGCGGTCACCGGCGAAGTAGACGTCGTAGTCCCAGAGGGTGATCTTCCCGTCGCCGTCGAGGGCGGAGGCGATCTTCACGACGCAGGCGGGGTCGAACGAGTCGTAGAAGAACTCCTCGGCCCGGGTGAAGGCCACCTGGACGGGCCGGCCGGTGGCCTTCGCGAGGCGCGCCGCCTCCTCCGTCTGGAGGCCCGTGCTCTTGCCGCCGAAGCCGCCCCCGACGTAGGGGGTCACGACCCGCACGTTCTTCGGATCGAGGGAGAGGAGCTGGGCCAGCCGGTCCTTCGTCGGAAAGGGCGTCTGGGTGGAGGCCCACACGGTGAGCTTCCCGTTCTCGAATTGGGCCGTCGTGGCGTGGGGCTCCATCGGAGCGTGGGCGACGTAGCCCTTGTGGAACGTGCTCTCGAAGCGGCGGGTGGCCGCGGTCCGCGCCGCCTCCACGTCGCCCTTCGCGCCCCTCACGTCAGGCGGCGGGGCGTGGCCGAGGAGGTGCTCGAAGATCCCGTCGGGGTCCGTCCCGGGCGGGGCTGGGCTCCACTCCGGCCGGAGCCGCCCGAGGGCGGCGGCGGCCTGCTCGGGGTCGGCGTGCAGGACGGCGACGAGGCCGTCGGTCTCGACGACGGTCACTCCGTCCATCTTCCCCGCCTCGGCCGTGTCGACGCGGACGAGCTTCGCGCCGTGCGCAGGCGGCCGGAGGATGCGCGCGTGGAGCAGACCGGGGAGCCGGACGTCGGCGGCGTACTTCCCGGCGCCGGTCACTTTGTCGACGGCGTCGAGGCGGTGGGGCGAGCGGCCCATCACGGTGAACTCGGCCACCGTCCGCTGCACCGCCTTGTCGTCGACCGTCTTCAACAAAGCCTGGCCGCGGGCGAGGGCGCCGTAGCTCACCTTGCGAAGAGGCTCCCCCTGGACCGAGACGACGCCGTTCTCGGCCGTCAGCCGGTCCTTCGGCACGCCGAGCTTTTCGGTGGCGAGCCGGAGGAGGACCTGCCGGGCCTCGGCCGCCGCCGCGCGCAGCGCCGGGCCGAACATCCGCGTCGTCAGCGAGCCGAACGTCCCCATGTCCCAGGGGCAGCGGTCGGTGTCGCCCATGACCATCTCGACCGCGTCGAGACCCACTCGGAGGTCCTCGGCCACCATCTGGGCGAGCGAGGTCATGACGCCCTGCCCCATCTCGATCTTGCCGGAGAAGACGGTGACGCGGCCGTCCTCGCCGATCCGGAGGTAGGCGTTCGGGTCCGAGGGGTAGCCGCGGCCCTGGGCGAAGACGCCCGTCGGACGCAGTCGGACGAGAACGACGATACCCCCGCCCACCGCCTTGAGGAACGAGCGACGGTCGAAGGTGCTCATGGGCGGCCTCCTTCCGACCGCGAGACCGCCTCGATCGCCTCGAGGATCCGCTTGTAGGCGCTGCAGCGGCAGATGTTCCCCTCCATCGCGTCGACCACCTTGTCGCGCGAGGGGTGCGGGTCGGCCAGCAGCAGGCCGTAGGCGTTCATGATCATCCCGGGCGTGCAGTAGCCGCACTGGAAGCCGCCCTTGTCGACGAAGGCCTGCTGGATCGGGTGGAGCCGGCCGTCCCTGGCCAGGCCCTCGATCGTGGTCACGCTCCGGCCGTCGACGTCGGCGAGCGTCGTCTGGCAGGACCGCACGGCCTTCCCCTCCACCACGACCGTGCACGAGCCGCAGAGGCCGACGCCGCACCCGTACTTCGTCCCGGTGAGGCCGAGGTCGGTACGGAGCACCCAGAGGAGGGTGCGCTTGTCGTCGGCCTCGAGGCGAACGGGCTTGCCGTTCAGGGTCAGGGACACCGCGCGTGGCATGGGGTCCTCCGGTCTCGCGGCGAGGCCGCGCACGACGACTCATACGCCCAGGCGGCCGCGCGCGTCAACGGGAATCGGAGGAACGGGTCCGTGCCGCCCGGCGCTCCCAGCGCTCCCGGGCCCGCGCCCGCTCGGTTTCCCGCGTCCTCGGCGGGGCCGAGCTCACGAGGCGGCCGACGAGGTCACGCGTGGCACCGGCCACCGCCTCGACCGCCTCCTCGAAGGCCGCCGCGTTCGCCTGCGAGGGGCGAGTGACGCCGGCGATCTTGCGGACGTACTGCAGGGCGGCAGCCTGCATCTCCTCGTCGGTCGCCGGAGGCACGAAGTTGTGGAGCGTCCGAATGCTGCGGCACATGGGGCGGTGATATCGTCGATCCAGTATCGCACGACAGCTCGATGCCATCCCGGCGCCTGGCTCCCGCCGTCCCGGCGGGCGTCGGCAGGATGGGCACGAGCGATGGGTCGGGGGAGGTGACGTCATGAGCCTGGTCTCGAAGTGGTCGGGCGGCGCTCCGCAGGTGCAGAGCGTCCTCCGCATCGTCGCCGCGGCGATGTTCATGCTGGCGGGCACCTCGATTCTCTTCGCCTTCCCGGTCGGGATGCCCCCGAACGGCGGCACCGCGCCCTTCCCGTCCGAGATCTGGATCGGCGGGTTCCTCGAGGCCTTCGGGGGCGGCCTGCTCGCCCTCGGCCTCTTCACGCGCCCCGTCGCCTTCCTGCTGTCCGGCGAGATGGCGGTGGCGTACTTCCAGTTCCACTTCCCGCACGGCTTCTGGCCCACCGTGAACGGCGGCGTCCCTGCCGTCCTCTACTGCTTCGTCTGGCTCTTCTTCTCGGCCGCCGGCCCGGGAGCATGGAGCCTGGACGCCATCCGGGGGAAGTGACGCCGGCCAGCCCCCGTCGAGATCCTCGGTTCCGGGGAGACGTCAGACCGCACGCCGGTCAGTAAAGGCGCCTGCCTTGACGAACCGCCGTCGGTGCCCAATACTGGGCTTGGCGATGGAGTCCGCCACAACCGCCTCGGAACATAGAGGCTGATGACTCCTGCAGACGTTCTAGAGCGTCGTTCTAGAAGGTACTGTAGGAGATCAACTCGTGGCACCGACTCGATCGCCGGCCCCTCTGACGGCCCCGGGCCAGGCCCCCTCGCGGGGCGCCTTTCGCTCAGTCGATGACCTCCTGAGCGAGGGCGTCTCTCTCCTTTCCGCCGAACGTGGCCTCCAAGCCGCGGCTCTCGCCGATCGCTGGCGAGAACGCCTGTTCGTCGTCCTGATCGCCGGCGAGTTCAAGCGGGGGAAGTCGACCCTCCTGAATGCGCTCGCGGGAGTCGACCTCCTACCCACCGGTGTCCTGCCGGTCACGACGGTCCCGACCCGCGTGCGCTCGGGTCCCGGCGCGGCGGCGCGCGTCCGTTTCCGCGACGGCGCGTCTCGCGCGATCGGCCTCGACGCCATCCGCGACTACGTCGACGAGTCCCGCAACCCCGGCAACCGCCTCGGCGTGGCGACGGTCGAGGTCGAGCTCACCCTCGGGCTTCCGCCGGGGGTCGTCCTCGTGGACGTCCCGGGCCTCGGGTCCTCCCATCGGCACAACACGGAGGCCGCGCTCGCGGCGCTGCCCGAGGCCGACGCCGCGCTCGTCGTGGCGTCCGTGGACCCCCCGATCGGCCAGGCGGAGCTTCAGCTCCTCGACCGGCTGCGGAGGCACGCCGCCCGGGTCGACGTGGTCCTCAACAAGATCGACTACGTCGACGAGGCGGCCCTCCGGACCTCCGAGGCCTTCACCCGGGAGGTGCTCACCCGCAGCGGCTTCGACGGCGTCGGCGTCTGGCCGGTGTCGGCCCGGCGTGGCCTCGCCGCGCGGAAGGCGGGAGACGACGTCGGCTGGCGCAAGTCCGGAATGAAGACGCTCGCGGAGAGCCTGGAGCGCTTCCTGGTCGAGGAGCGCGAAGAGACGCTCGCCCGGAGCCTCGCCCGCAAGGCGGGGCTGCTGGTCGAGCAAGAGCTGGCCCTCGTCGAGCTGGAGATCGCCGCCTCGCAGCGCAGCGCGGCCGAGCTGCAGGCGCTCGTGGCCACCTTCACCGAGCGGCGGGCGACCGCCGAACGCGACACCGCCGAGGCGATCCTCGTCTTCCGACGGCGCTTCGACCTGCTGCTCGGTGGCTACGTCGACCGGGCCGCTGCCGCCTGGACGGAGGAAGCGCGCCCGGCCTTGACCCGCCGGATCGAGGGTGTCCGAAGCCGGGCCGGCCGCCGTTCGCGGGCAGACGTGTGGAAGGACCTGCTGCAGGCGGGTCGCGGAGCGGTGGGCGACTTCCTCGACCCTTTCGTCCTCACCGAAAGCGTCCGGCTCTCGGCCGGCTACGAGCGGCTCCGCTCGGAAGTCGCCCTGGCCGCCGCGCAGCGCGCCGAGGCGGTCTGGCGGGCCGCGGCGGAGCTCCTCCCGATCCGGCCTCCGCGGGTCGACCCCCCCGCGACCCCGCCCGTGCCACGGCCGGCCGGGCTGCAGCTCGAGCCGCTCCGGCTGATGCTCGAGGACCTCGAGGACGCAGTCGCGGTCTTCCTCCCCCGCGGAATCGCCCTGCGCCGCCTGGCCGCGAAGGCTCTGAAGGAGGCAGATGACCGGTACGGCCAGGCGGTGGAGCAGACCCGGGAGAGCTTCGCGCGGGTCTACGACGCCGACTTCCGTTCGCTCCTGGTGCTTTTCGAGAAGGCCGCCGGGGAGACGGCAGCCGCCGTCGAAGCCGCGCTCCGCGCCGCCGAGGCGCGGATCCGGGACTCCGGAGGCGGGTCCGCAGGCATCGCCGAGTCCCAAGCGGCGCGGCGGGACACGCTTCGTTCGCTTCTTTCCGCCCTCCACGAGACCGAGGGCGGGGCGTGACCGGGGTCTGGGCCCTCGCCGCTCTCTGGCTCGGCCTGGCCCTCGTGGCCACGCTGCTGTCGATCTGGCTCCGCATCGCGACGGCGCTGTCGGAGATCGTCGTCGGGACGGTGGCCCAGCTCCTGATCGGCGTGCTCGTGGGCCGGGCCATCCTCGGCACGGACGAGCCCTGGATCAGGTTCCTCTCGGGTACCGGGGCGATCATCCTGACCTTCCTCGCCGGCGCGGAGCTCGACCCCGCCGTCTTCCGGGCGAAGTGGAAGGAGACGTCCGGCATCGGCCTCGTCGGCTTCTTCGCGCCGTTCCTGGGCTGCGCCGCCTTCGCCCGCTTCGCTCTGGGCTGGACGCCGCCGGCGAGCTGGTTGACGGGCGTCGCCCTCTCGACGACGTCGGTGGCGGTCGTCTACGCGGTCATGCTCGAGCTGGGGCTCAACAGCACGGGCTTCGGCAAGGCCGTCCTCGCGGCCTGCTTCGTGAACGACCTGGGGACGGTCATCGCTCTCGGCCTCATTTTCGCGCCCTTCACGCTGCGCACGGTCGTGTTCATAGCGGTCTCGGTGGTCGTCCTCGGCGTCCTACCCTGGGTGACCCCACGCTTCTTCCGCCGGTACGGGGGGCGTCCATCCGAGCTGGAGGCCAAGTTCCTGCTCCTCGCCCTCTTCGGGATGGGCGCGCTCGCCGCCTGGGCCGACAGCGAGCCCGTCCTTCCCGCCTACCTGATCGGCATGGTCCTCGCGGGGACGGTGGGCAAGGACCATGCGCTGGTGCGTCGGCTGCGGACGGTGACCTTCGGACTCCTGACGCCGTTCTACTTCATCCGCGCGGGTTCGTTCGTCTCCGTGCCCGCCCTGGTGGCGGCCCCGGCCGGTGCCGTCGGCCTGCTGCTGGCGAAGCTCGTCACCAAGACCGTCGGTGTCTGGCCGGCGACGCGCTTCTTCCGGTACCCGCGGCGGGAGGCTGCCTACACGACGCTCCTCATGTCCACCGGGCTCACGTTCGGGAGCATCTCCGCCCTCTTCGGCCTCACCCACCACGTGGTCGATCAGGCGCAGTACTCGTTCCTGATCGCAGCGGTGATCGGCAGCGCCGTCGTCCCGACGCTCGTTGCCAACGCGTTCTTCCTGCCGCGATACTTGCTGCCGAAGACTGCCCCGGCGCGCGAGGAAACGGCGGACGCGGCGGCGGCGGCCGCGCAGCCGACCCCGTGAGCACGAGACGGCAGGAAAGGAACCCGGCATGACACCCAAACGCATCCTCGCCGCCTTCGACGGGTCGAAGGACGCCGACGAAGCCTTCGAAACCGCGCTCGACTTCGCAGTCCTCTGCGGGGCCAGGCTCCAGGTCGTCTCCGTCGCGACACCCCCGGAGCCGCCGACGAGGGTCGAGACGGAGGCCGCTCTCGACGCCGCCAGCCGGCACTACGAGGAGCTCTTCGAGGGCCTGCGGCGCAGGGCGCAGGCCCGCGGCGTGGACCTCGAGACCCGCGTCCTCGTCGGCCACGCGGCCGAGCAGATCCTGCGGCTGGCCGCCGACACGACGGCCGATCTCATCGTCGTGGGCCACCGCGGCCACTCGACGATCCGAGAGTGGATCTTCGGCTCGACCTCGCGACGCGTCGTCGCCCACGGCCCCTGCTCGGTCCTCGTGGCGAGGCAGAGGTGATCGAGCGACTCCTGCCCTACCTGCTCGTGGGTACCGGCTCGTTCGTCGGCGGGAACGCGCGCTTCATCCTCGCCCGCTGGGTGGGCGGGATGATCGACGCCCGGTTCCCCCTCGGCACGTTCCTCATCAACGTGGGTGGCTCGTTCCTGCTTGGGCTCCTCGGCGGCCTGCTGGCAGACCGCGCGCTGCCGCACGCCGATCACGTCCGCCTCGCCCTTGGCGTTGGCTTCTGCGGGGGCTTCACCACGTTCTCCACCTTCGAGTTCGAGACCCACGCCCTCTTCGAGGACGGCGTGTGGCTGCCCGCCGTCACCAACATGTTCCTGAGCCTCTTCGCAGGCCTCCTGGCCGTCCGCTTCGGGATCATATCCGCGAGGACCTTGTTCTAGACGGGAGGACGCGTTGAAGCTCGAAGCGGAACAGGTGCTCTGCCGTTTCCACCTCTCGAACCTCGTGCACCACGGCGCCGAGCCACTGTACCAGTGGATCGTCGAGATGGCGCGCCGGGAAGACCTGCAGGGCGCGACGGTGCTGAAAGGCTTCATGGGCCTCCAGCCTGACGGCACCATCGTGCACGAGCACGCGTGGACGGTCTCGCACGAGGTGCCGGTCATCGTCGAGGTGGTGGACGGCCCCCGGCACATCGAACGGCTGCTCGCACGAGTCGAGCCCGCCATGAAGAGCGGCGCCATCACGCTGGAGCGCGCGCACGTCACGCTCCACCGGGGCGGCGAGGCCGACCTCAAGGTGAAGGATGTTGCGCCCAGGTGCGACGTGATCGCCACCCAGGACTCGAGCGCGGCACTGGAGGTGAAGACCATGAACGTCCCCGAAGAAGGCGTCCTGCTGCGGGTCTTCATCGGCGAGAGCGACCGCGAGAAGGGGCGCGACCGTCCGCTCTACGAGGCGATCGTCCAGCGCGCGCGCGAGGCGCACCTCGCCGGTGCCACGGTCCTGAGGGGCCCCATGGGCTTCGGGAGGCACTCGCGGATGCACACGGCCGGGCTCCTCGAGCTCTCCACGGACCTGCCGATCGTGATCGAGATCGTCGACGCGGAGGAGAGGATCCGTGCGTTCCTGCCCGTCGTCGACGAGCTGGTGACCGAGGGCCTCGTGACGCTGGAGGCGGTCCGAGTGCTCAAGTACGCCGCGCGCAGGGACCCGCACTAGCGTCCGCCGGGGTGAGAGATGGTGACGCCGGCGCCGCCGATCCCCGACGCCGCCTCGGCCACGAGAGGCTGGCTGAACCGCACCACGCTGGGGATCTCGCTCGCAAGCCTGTTCTCTGACATCTCGCACGAGCTGGCTACCGCGGTCCTGCCCGCCTTCCTCGTGAGCCTGGGCGCGGGTCCGGCGGCCCTGGGCTGGATCGAGGGCAGCGCCGACGGGCTGTCGGCGGTGGCCAAGCTCTGGGGCGGAGTGGCTGCGGACCGCGTGCGGCGGAGAAAGCCGCTGGCATCCGTGGGGTACCTGGTGACCGCCGTGGGCACGGCCGGCATCGGCCTCTGCACCGCGGCGTGGCAGGTGTTGTTCTGCCGGGTGGCCGCGTGGATCGGGCGGGGCAGCCGCAGCCCGGCCCGGGACGTGCTGATGGCCGAGGGCGCGCCAAAGGAGGCGCACGGGCGTGCCTTCGGGATGGAGAGGGCGGGCGACGCCGCCGGGGCGGTGATGGGCCCCCTGCTGGCCATGCTCCTTCTGGCCCGAGGCATGGAACCGAGACACCTGATGCTGGTCTCGCTCCTGCCGGGGTCGCTGGCCTTTCTCTCGATCGCCTGGCTGGTCGCGGAGCGGACCCACGTGCCTCGGCGGGACAGCTTCAGCCTGCGCGCGGAGCTGGCCGGAACGGGGCGGCCGTTCCGGAGGTACCTCGTCGGTATCCTGGTCTTCGGGGCCGGCGACTTCTCTCGCACGCTCCTGATCCTCTACGCGACGCAGCACATCACCGGGACGCTCTTCTCGCTTCGGGGAGCCGCGGCCGCGGTGGCCCTCTACGTGCTGCACAACGCGGTCAGCGCCGGCGCGGCCCTTCCGATCGGCGCCTTCGCCGACCGGGTGGGGCACCGCCGCGTGATCGTGGGGGGATACGTCCTCGCGGCGGTGACCACGATGGCGTTCGCTCTCGCGCCCCCGACGCCCTACTGGCTTCTCCTTCTGTTCGTGTGTTCGGGTGTCTACATCGCGAGCGAGGAGGTTGCGGAGAAGTCCTACGCGGCGACACTCCTGCCGGCGGATCGCCGCGGGGCCGGCATGGGCCTCCTCGCCGCAGCGAACGGGGTCGGGGACACGGTGTCAAGCGCCCTCGTGGGCTCGCTCTGGGCATTGGCGCCCGATGCGGCGTGGGGCTTCGGCGCCGCCGCGGCGCTGCAGGCGCTGGGGGCGCTCATGATCGCGTTCATGGCCCACGCGCCCACACGGCCGGCGAGACCTTCGTGAGACAGGCTGCGCATCTGCGCCGCCAGGGGACCGTCAATCGGCGTTCGCCGACGTATGAGGAAAAGCTGATCGCGGCGCTGCAGGGCCCGCTGCCGGACCGGCGAGTCCCTGCGGCTCAGATCCTTGGACGGATCCGGTCGCGGAAGGCGGTCGAAACGCTCGCGGCGATTGCCGGGGATCGCGCCGATCCGTACCTCGCAGCCGAGGCCGCCCGCGCCCTGGCCTCGATCGACCCGGAGCTCCCGTGCGTGTCCGAGCTAGTCAGAGGCGGCCCGGCCCTGGTTCGTCGTGCCATTCGATCCGCCATCGGCGGCCGTGGCCGGGACAGTCGTCCGGCGGGCGCACACGGGCGTCACCCGCTGACCGGCCTCTCGGACAGAAAGGAAAGTCGCCAGTGACTGCTGACCCCCGTTCTCGGAGCCGCGTCCTCCTGGACGGCGCGGACCGCGCCGCGGCGCGGGCGTTCTTCAAGGCCGTCGGGTTCACCGACGCCGACCTCGCCAGCCCGCTCGTCGGAGTGGCGCATTGCTGGATCGAGATCACGCCCTGCAACTGGAACCACCGCACCCTGGCAGAGAAGGTGAAGGAGGGCGTTCGCGCCGCCGGTGGCACGCCGATCGAGTTCTCGAGCATCACGGTGACGGACGGCATCGCCATGGGCACGGAGGGGATGAAGGCGTCCCTGGTGAGCCGGGAGGTGATCGCGGACTCCGTCGAACTCGTGGTGCGGGGCCACCTCCTCGACGCCTTCGTCGGGATCTCCGGCTGCGACAAGACCATCCCCGCGATGGTCATGGCAATGGCGCGGCTCGACCTACCGAGCCTTATGCTCTACAGCGGCTCCATCCACTACGGTGAGCACCGGGGCCGGCGCATCACGATCCAGGACGTCTACGAGGCGATCGGGGCCCACAACGCAGGCCGGATCGACGCACGTGAGCTGACGGAGATCGAGAACCACGCCTGCCCGGGGGCGGGGGCCTGCGGCGGCCAGTTCACTGCCAACACCATGGCGACGGCCTTCGAGATGCTGGGAGTCTCACCAATGGGGTGGAACGGCGTCCCCGCCCTCGACCCCCGGAAGAAGGATGTGGCGTTCGAGAGCGGACGCCTCGTCATGGATCTGTTGAAGAGCGACCTTCGGCCGCGCCGCATCATCACGAAGCGCTCGCTCCACAACGCGATCGCTGGAGTCATGGCGACGGGCGGCTCCACGAACGCCGTCCTGCATCTTCTCGCCGTGGCGAGGGAAGGCGGCGTCCGCCTTTCCATCGATGACTTCGACCGGATCGGCCGGAAGACGCCCCTTCTCGCCGACCTCCGGCCGTGGGGGAAGTACACCGCGCCCGAGATGCACGAGGCCGGGGGGATGGCCCTCGTCGCGAAGCGCCTGCTGGAGGCAGGGCTCCTGCACGAGGGAGAGATGACGGTCACCGGCCGGACCATCGGCGAAGAGGCGCGCCGGGCCACGGAGACCCCGGCGCAAGCCGTCATCCGGCCGCTCGCGAACCCGCTCAAGGGGCACGGAGGCATGGCCATCCTGCGCGGCAACCTCGCTCCGGACGGCTGTGTCGCCAAGGTCTCCGGCCAGACCAGAAGCGAGCACCGGGGGCCCGCGCTCGTGTTCGACCGGGAAGAGGATGCCTTCGCCGCGGTCAAGGCCGGCAGGGTCAAGCCGGGCCACGTGGTCGTGATCCGATGGGAGGGCCCGAGGGGCGGGCCGGGGATGCGCGAGATGCTGCACGTGACCGCCGCCATCCAGGGAGCGGGCCTTGGCGATTCAGTCGCGCTCGTGACCGACGGCCGCTTCTCCGGCGCAACGCACGGGTTCATGGTCGCCCACGTCTCGCCCGAGGCCGCCGCCTCCGGTCCCATCGCCGCGCTCAGGAACGGCGACATGGTTCGGATCGACGTCGCCAAGCGCCGGCTGGACGTGGAGCTTCCGGCCGCCGAGATCCGGAAGCGCCTGAAGGCGGCCCGGAAGCCGAAGCCGCGCTACCGCTCGGGCGTCATGGCCAAGTACGCGCGGTCGGTGTCGTCGGCGTCCGAGGGAGCGGTGACCGGATAGCTGCGCGTCGGGGGAAGAGTCCGTACGCCGTCGGTCAGTGAGACATGGTGGCCGGGCCGTCATGAGCCAACGCCGCCTCGATCACCTGGCCCGTGGCCTGCGCGGGTGGACCGATCCCGAGGAGCGCGCAGAGCGTTGGCGCTATGTCGATCTGTCGGATGAGCCCCAGGTCGGCACCGGCCGACACGCCGGGACCCCTCACGGTGAACGAGGCCTGCATCTCCCGCCTCTGCGGGTCCATCATGTGCACGCCTCGCCGGGGCGTCTCTGCAACCAGGTCACCACGGATGCGGGCAGACGGGTAGTAGCGCGGGGCCAACGTGACGTACAGGTCGCCCCCGCTCGGCCCACCGCCACCGAGGGCCTCTTCCTTCTCGGCGGAGAGGACCTCACTGACCAGGGGCTCTCCGGTGTCGGGATCACGCAGGCCATCGAGCACGCTTCGGAGCTCCGCCAATACCCCCCCCTCTTGCTCCGGGGGAACGATACCCTGCAATCGCGCCACCTTGTTGACCAGGAAGTAGCCGGCGTTGCCCGGGAAGTAGACGGCGCGCGTGCGAGAGAGGTCGGTGCGGCCGTCGCCGCCCAGAGTCAGCAGGCCCGTGTCCCGGAGAGCCACGTTGAGAGCGACCTCCCGGTCCGAGGAGGTGAACCCGTGGTCGGAGGCCACGGCCAACACGGTGTCGGCGCCGCCGAGGTCGGCGAGGCGACCGACGTAGCCGTCCACGATACGGAGGCCGTCATCCACGAACGGACGCAGGCGCCCCGCCAGGGCCGGGTCGTGTCCGGGGAAAGAGGGATCGAGGTAGGCGAGCCAGAGGTGCAGCATCTCGTCCGGGAAGGGCAGGTAGGTGACTAGCAAGTCCCAACGCGTTCGGCGCACGCCGAACTCGGCCAGGCGCTCGAAGCGACTCGTCACGAGCCGGACGGTCTCGAGATACCGCCCCTCGGCGGTGCCGTCGCCGCCCTCCCACAGGGTGGGACCGAGGTTTCCGCTCTCGTAGTACCTGCTGGCACCGTTGCCGATGAAGCCTCCGGTGGCCTTCAGTGCCGCCCGGCCGACCCGCGGCTGGCTGGCGCGCATGACGACGCTCGGCGCGCGATAGAGAAGGATCTCGTCGGCGTTTGCCGACAGCGCGAAGAGCCGGAACGGTACGCCCAGCTCGCCGACCTTCGCCTTGACCGCGAGGCTCTGGAACGCGTTCGGGTCTCGGGCGACGCTCCGCGGCTTGAGCGTGATGCCGCCCCGGGTGTTCCTGTCCGCGCTCAGGTAGATCGTGTCGAAGCCTCTTGCGGTGTCGCCGGGGTCGTCGTAGGCGAGCGCGCCGATGTGCGCTCCGCCAACGGTCACATCGAAGTTCAGCGCCCGACCCACGTGATCGGGCAACGGCCCTCGCCAACCCGCGGCTGGGGTCAGGTGAACGTCCTTTGCCGTCAACAACTCGCCGCGCGCGTCGTTGCTCTGGTATCCGTCGAGCAGGAGCAATCGCGAGCCCAGGTGGCGCCCGAATCGGCGCCCCTCGAGGTAGGGCGTGAACGGGTACACCTGCGTGGCCGAGAGGACGCTCACTCGCAGGCCTTGCCGTGCCGCGGCCGCCCAGATGGGCTCCGCCTTGAGGGCCCGCGAGGTGTAGCCGGAGATCGAATCCAGGACGGTGCCTCGGGCCAGCGGTACCTCATTGCCGCTGATCCCGTTCTGGCTGGCATCGGTGCCGGTGAAGAGCGCGGCATGGCCAGCCGCGGTCTTGGCCGGCAGCGCGGTCACCGAGCCCCGTGCCGTGGAGCCGCTCGCCCTGATCCGGGCCAGGTGGGGCATGACCCCTCGGGCTACCGCGTCCTCGACGACGGCCGCTGACGCCCCGTCGAGGCTCACCAGGATCATGCGCTGGGCCTTGGTGGCCGTCGACCGGGCGGCGAAGGCCGGTGTCAGACGTATGAGTGAGAACAGCAGCTCGACCACGGCCAATGCCGCGACGATGGCACGCGAGGCCGGCGCCCACGAGCGAGAGCCTCGACCCGGGGCCCTCGTTCGTCCTCGCTGAACGGCGCCACACGAGAATGCAGCCATCGGGCACTCCCCGGAAGCCTGGATCCGATCGGCTCCGACGCCCGCTGGAACCCCAAGGTCGAGGCGCGTCGGACCGGCGTCTTCCCTCAGCACTTGGGTCCCTGTGGCGTCGTGTCCTCTCGGAACGTGTCCGCGAGCTCCCCGTCCTCGCGGGCCTCGGGCACGTCGGGGCCGCTGACGTCGGCCAGGATCACCGTGACGTTGTCGCGTCCGCCCTGCTCGTTCGCCCGGGCGATCAGCCTGGCGCAGGCCGCGTCGAGGCCTGGGCCGCCGGACACGATCTTCGCAAGATCGCCGTCCGCCACCATGCTCGTCAGCCCGTCGGTGCAGAGCAGCAGGCGGTCGCCGCGCCGCAACTCGAGCCGACTCATGGCCACCCTGAGCTCGGGGATCCTTCCGATCGCCTGCAGTATGACGTTGCGCAGGATCGACTCGCCTGCGGCCTGCCGGGTCAGGCCCCCGGAGTCGACGAGGAGCTGGACGAAGCTCTGGTCTCTGGTCAACTGGACGAGCCGGCCCCGTCGCAGCAGGTAGGCGCGGGAGTCCCCGACCTCGGCGACGTACGCGACACCGCCATGGACCAGGCAGGCGGTCAGGGTGGCGCCCATGCGCTCCCGCTCCGGCGCCGCGGCGGCGGCGCTGACCTCCTGATTCGCGAGCTCGACGCCGGCCCTCAGGGCGGCGTCCGGGGCGAGGCTGGAGAGTGCCGCGGAGGTTCCGCGACGGAGGGCCTCCAGCGCCAGCGCGCTCGCCACCTCGCCGGCCTGCTCTCCTCCCATTCCGTCCGAGACGGCGAGCAGGATCCCGCGGTATCCAACGGACAGCGACATCAACCGCGGCGGGTTCGGCGAGGTCCCTTGCTCCGAGAGATCGGCGATCACGAACGCATCCTCGTTGTTGCGCCGAACGCGCCCGATGTCCGTGCCGCCGGCCACCGCCAACTCGACTCCCGCTCCGCTTGCCCGATTCATCGGCTCTCCTCCTCCGCGAGACCCCCTGGGGCGCTCTCCGCTGTCCCCCAGCCGCTCAGAACACATGGCGCTCGCCGGCGACGAGTGCCACCGCCTGGCGATAGGCGGCCTCCTCCTCTCGGGAGAGCAGCTCCTGGCGATGGGCGTCGAACTTCAATGCGTACCCGCGCAGGGCCTCCGAGACGTCGTCGCACCGGTGGCTCAGGTGCCGGACCAGCGTGGGCACCGCGTCCGGCGCTGCCCTGGGCAGGAGCTGAGCGAGGTGGCGCAGGCAGAGGCCGCGGGACCTCTCGTAGCGGGCCCGGCCGGCCTCCGTCGCCAGGTCGGCGCCGAGCGCCGCCATCGCCTCTTCCTCGGCCCGGCACTTCGCCCGGCACCCCGCGCACGCGTCCGATGCCGTCACCATCTCCAGGGCCAGCCGGCCTGCCTCGTGTGGAGGGCGAGAGGCGAGGGCACGGACTCGCTCACCCGTCCTCTCGAGGAGGCCGGGATAGCCGCCGGACAGGCCCCGGGGCGAGGACAGCTTTTCGAGCTGCCAGGAGTGGAGCGGGCAGAACCCTCCCGCAACGCCGAACTCCGCCTGCGTCCGCGGGTCGGTCGCGAGCGCGTACTGGAACTGGCTCAGGAAGTCGAAGAGAGCCTCGAGAACGTACGAGCAGATCGGACAGGTGCGGGCCCGGGTCCAGTCACGCGGCCGCGGGTTCGGCGCGGGTTTCAGGCGTCGCGGGCTCGGCCGTGCCTCGACTGCCGCCACGGCTTCGGCCGCCCCGTCCAAGGATGCCGCGCCGTCCGGCGCGGCCAGGATCGCGTCGCGGAACCGCGAGACCCGCTGCGCTAGGTCATCCAGCCCGCCTTGGCCCGGGTGCGCATTGGGGCTGCCGACGGCCACCGTACCGGTTGCCGGCCGCGCGGAGAGCCCGAGGCGCTCCCGCTCCTCGTCCATCGCTCTGGCGGAGGCGATGTCCATCTCGCGAATGCACGTCTCGAGATGGCCGTGGGCTCGCCGGCGCAACCGCTCGACAGCCCGCTTCACCTCGCTCGGTAGGGCCCGTGCAGCCAGCCAGCGCGCGATGCGCCGTCCCAGGACAGCCGGGCCCGGGAGGAAGGGCGGGATCTCGCCCGGTTCGACGTCGGTCTCCGGAACGTCAGCACTCGAGGGTTCGAACGGGGGTGCGGGCCGCGTCCAAGAGGCGTTCTCGGCGTCGGTGCTCGCCGGTGGAGCGATGCCGAGCGCTTCGGCGCCCGCAGGGCCGACTTCCGCCACGGCTGCGGCCAGAGCGCTCGCCAGACGCCCCAAGAGGTCCGTGGCAAACCCCTCAATGACGGTACGGTGCTCTCCTTCCCAGGCGGAGGCCCGTTCGGCCAGAGACCGGTGGCTCCAGCGGGTGAGCCGTTCGTAGTACGCCTCCGTGCTCGAGCCTTCGTTCGGCCTCATTCCGGCAAGGGTTGGCCCGAGGTCGGCTCGAGCCGAACGCCCGAACTGCTCCAGAGAGGGCTCGAGGACCTGCCTTTCCCAGGCCGCCAGCTCTCCGCGCGCCCGATCGAGCGCCTCTTGGCGCGACGCCTCGAGCACCTCCAGCCGCCGGGCGAGATCGGCCTTCGCCACCTCGTTGCCCGGGCCCGCCTGTCTCTGACGCAGCTCCAGGGCGAAGCGCCCTTCTTCGATGAGCCGAAGCGTTCGGTCCAGGACCGCGGCGAGGAACACCCGCCGCCGTTCGCGGCTCAGGAACTCGGCCAGCGCCGACTCGAGGGCGGGAAGGCCACTGGACGCGAGCACTGCCGAGGCCCCCGCGGCCTTCGCCTCCAGGGCCAGCCGAGCGGACAGGGGGAAGACACGGGCCTGCTCGATCCCGAACCGCCCGGTCAACACGCGCTCGACAAAGTGCACGACCTCGCGGTGTTCGGTGGGGGCCAACACGTCCATCTTGTTGACCACGAAGAAGACCTTGCGGACGTACGACCGGACGGCGTCGAGGAACGACAGCTCCGAGCGTGAGAGAGGAGCTTCGGCGCTCGTCACGAACAGGGCGGCGTCCGCCTCCGGCAGGAACGCCCGCGTGACGGCCGCGCTCTCGGCGTGGACGGAGCCCACGCCCGGTGTGTCGATCAGGTGCAGACCGCGCTTCAGGAAGGCGGCCGGCGCCTCGACCTCGGCCGAAGCGATGCCCTTCTCGTTGTTCGGGTTCCCGCGCTCGGTGACGAAGTCCGCGAGCGCGGTCAGCGGGATTCCCTCGGTGAAGCGCAGCCCGGAACGGAGGATCGAGACCCGCTCGAACGGGCCGTAGCGCACGGCGGTCACGACCGATGTCAACGGAATGGCGCCGGTAGGGAGCAGCGCTCGGCCCAGGATCGCGTTGATCAGGGAGCTCTTCCCGCGCTTGAACTCCCCGATCACGACGAGGTTGAACCGGTCCTCCGCAAGCCGGGACAGCAGCGCCTCGACCCGGCCGCTTTCGCTGTCCAGGGGACCGAGGGCGCGCCTGGTCTCCCCCAGAAGCCCGGCGACCGCCTGCTTGGTGCGGACGTAGACGCGCAGGGCTTCGTCGGTTTCCGCTCGATCTGCGTCTTCGAGCTCGTCGCTCATGCCGGCCTCCTAAGCGGCCAGTGAACGGCCTCCACCACGAAGGGACCCACACGACGTCCCGCTGCGTCGCAGTAGAAGCTATCGGCCGGAGGACCGGCGCTTCACCCGAGACCATGGTCCCGGGCGAGGCGAGCTTCATCGCCTCGTCAGTGCTTCAGTATTTCAAGGGTAGCACGGGAAGCGCGAGGTCGTGACGTGACGTCTCAAGGGAGGATGGCCCGGTCCGTCGCCGATTCTTTCTGCAAGGCCGCGCTGCCGATCCTGCTCAAGAAGAACTGGGGCGCCTCACCGAGAGCGGCGCGAACCTCGGCCCGATCGGCATCATCGAAGCCAAGTACCCGATCCGCCTGATGCGGGCGAACGCGAAGGCGTTCGAGAAGTCCGGCGCGTAGGCTGGGGAAGGGGCGGTCGTTGCTTCGCGGCTCAGACTGAACCGCCGGGACCGCGGCCTGCGTCAGAGGCTTCCTGCTCGACCATCCCAACGCTGGCGACCTTCTCCTCTAGGGTTCGGTCGTTGACACGAGATCGAGGCGCCTGTGATACTGGGATTGCGTGGGTGTTGGAGTCCACCGCTAACCGCCCCGCTCCGGGGAAGATGACTCCTGCCGCCGGCTCACGGGTAGGAGTGCGCCACGCTCAGTCCGCTCGCCAACGACCTCGCTCCGCGGAGGGCCGCCGGTCTCGCCGGGGGCTTGAGCAGCCCGCAGGAGGGACCCGGCGCCCGGTCCTTCCGCAGCATCCTCTTCGACGACCCGCTGTGTGGCGCGAGCACCGAACCGCCGCCGCAGCCCGTATTCTTCGGTGACCTGAACCTGGACCGGGTCGTCGCCGCGATCACGGGCGGCCGCGAAGAGTACGACCTGAAGCCCTTGTTCTACGCTCCGCTGATGTGCGTCGAAGCGATCGACTACCGCCACGACGTCTTCCGGGACCTCGAGGACCCGGCGCTGTTCGGGAGCATCGCGTCGTTCGCCCGGGAGATGGGCACGATGCGCGCCCACCTCGCGCAAGCTGGGAAGCTCCGCTACGAGCGCCAGAAGCAAGCCTGGTTCCTGGACGCCGCCCAGGTCTACTGCGACGCGGTCGGCCGCCTCGCCGGCGACCTCACGCACGTGACCCTCCGGTCGCGCGGCTTCCTGGGATTCCGCGAATACTCGACCGGTTACGTCGACTCCAGCGGCTTCGTCTCGCTCCGCGACGAGGCCCGCAGGCTGAGGGCGGACCTGTCGGAGGTCCGGTACGCTCTCCACATCAGGGGCAGCCGTGTGAGGGTCAGCCGAGCCGGCGACGAGCCCGACTACGGCGCGGACGTCTCCCGGACGTTCGAGAAGTTCAGGCAGGGGGCGCCGCGCGAGTACCGCTTCGCCTTCCCCTCCGGGGCGGAGATGAACCACGTCGAGGCCGCCGTTCTCGACCGAGTCGCCCGGCTCTTCGCCGCGACCTTCTCGTCCCTGGAGCAGTTCGGCCGCGACCACCGCGACTACCTCGATCCGACCATCGGCGCTTTCGACCGCGAGGTGCAGTTCTACGTCGCGTGCCTCGAGCACGCTGGCCGGCTCGAGAAGGCCGGGCTGCCCTTCTGCCTTCCCACCGTGAGCGACCGGTCCAAGGAGGTCCGTGCCCGTGACACGTTCGACCTCGCCCTGGCCCACAGGCTCGTCGCGGCACACGCCCCCGTCGTGACCAACGACTTCCACCTGGAGGGCCGGGAACGCATATTCGTGGTGTCCGGGCCGAACCAAGGCGGGAAGACGACGTTCGCCAGGACGTTCGGGCAGCTCCACTATCTGGCGAGCCTCGGCTGCCCGGTGCCCGGAGCCGAAGCGCGGCTCTTCCTCTTCGACAGGCTCTTCACCCACTTCGACCGGGACGAGGACCTCCAGAACCTCAGCGGCAAGCTGGAGGGCGACCTGCGGAGGATCCACGACATCCTCGAGCAGGCGACCCCGCGCAGCATCCTGATCATGAACGAGAGCCTCAGCGCCACGACCCTGAGCGACGCGCTGCTCCTGAGCAGGAGGATCCTGGAGCAGGTCGTCGAGCGAGATATGCTCTGCGTGTCGGTGACGTTCCTCGACGAGTTGGCCACCCTCGGCGACACGACCGTGAGCATGGTCAGCACGGTCGACCCGGTGGATCCAGCCGTCCGCACGTTCAAGGTCGTCAGGAGGCCGGCCGACGGACTGGCCTACGCCGCCGTGATCGCGGAGAAGTACCATCTCACCTACCCGAGCCTGAGGAGGCGCCTCGCAGGATGAAGGCCCTCCTGATGTACCAGGACCGGGACCTCGACCTGTCGGCGAGCTCTCCGCCCAACGAGACGGCGTTGATCCAGGACCTCGAGCTGGACGCGCTGTTCGGCGCCATGGCCGATGGCGACGAGTTCCTCCTGGATGTGGCCAGGAAGGTCGTGCTGACAAGCCTCGACCAGCCGGCGGAGATCCTCTCCCGCCAGCACGTGCTGGCCGACTGCCTGGAGCGGCCCGCGGTGTTCCGGGAGCTCTATGCCACTGCCGTGGAGGCGATCGAAAGCGAGAAGAAGGTGTGGGGCGGGGTCTTCTACGAGCGCTATCCCGAGGCGCTGCTCAGCCATTCGGTCCAGGTGCTCCACTCTTTCGTCGGCCTGCTCAGGAAGTTGAGGCGGATTGCGGACGTGCACCGCGCGACGTGCCGTTCCGAGGGCGTCAGGACGCTGTTCGGCATGATCGCCACGGAGCTGGGCGACGAGTACCTGGGCAGCGTCGAGGAGCACCTGAGCCGTCTTGCCTTTCGCGACGGCGTTCTGGTGAGCGCCCGGCTCGGAAAGGGCAACACGGGCGCGGACTACGTGCTCCGGAAGGCATCGGGCGCGAAGCCGGGCTGGCTGCAGTGGCTATCCAGCAGGGTGGAAGAGCGTCTGCCCGGAGAGCGTTCCGGGTACGTCTACCAGATCCCCGATCGCGACGAGGGCGGCTTCCGGGCGTTGTCGGAGCTGCGGGGCCGCGGAATCAGCGGCGTCACGAGCGCTGCCGCCCAGTCGGCCGACCATGTCCTGAGCTTCTTCAGCATGCTGCGATTGGAGCTGGCGTTCTACGTGGGTTGCCTGAACCTGCGCGACCGGCTGGCGCGAAAGGGCGAGCCGATCTGCTTTCCCGAACCCTCGTCGGCGGGCGAGGCCTCCCTCTCCTGCCGGGGACTCTACGACATCGCCCTGAGCTTGAGCGTGAAGGATCGCGTCGTGGGCAACGACGTGAGCGCGGACGGCAAGCGGCTGGTGATGGTGACGGGCGCCAACCAGGGCGGCAAGTCGACCTTCCTGCGAAGCGCCGGACAGGCCCAGCTCCTGATGCAGTGCGGGATGTTCGTGCCGGCGGAGTCGTACCGCGCGAACGTCTGCCGGGGCATCTTCACGCACTACAAGCGGGAGGAGGACAAGACCATGAAGAGCGGGAAGCTCGACGAGGAGCTGGCCCGCATCAGCTGGATCGTCGACCGCCTCACGCCGAACAGCCTCCTCCTGCTCAACGAGTCCTTCGGGTCCACGAACGAGCGCGAAGGTTCGGAGATCGCACGGCAGATCGTGCGGGCGCTGCTCGAGGCCGGCGTCAAGGTGCTCTACGTGACCCACCTCTTCGACCTGGCGCAGGGGTTCCGCCTGGCGAAGATGGACGCGGCCCTCTTCCTTCGCGCGGAAAGGCTGGCCGACGGCCGGAGGACCTTCCGCCTCGTCGAGGGCGGCCCCTTGCCGACGAGCTTCGGCGAGGACCTGTACGGGCGGATCTTCGGCCCAGTTGATGATGCCGCGGCACCGACACCTCGGGCATGAGGCGAGGACGGTCGTAGCGTGTCGAGGATAGCGGTGGGAGCCCACGAATACCCCGTGAGGGGGAGGAGAGCTATGAAGGAGTTCCTGCTGGTGGGAGCGGGCGGCTTCGTAGGAGCCAACGCGCGCTACTGGGTCAACGCGTCGATTGCCAGGTACGTGAGCGCCTCGCTCCCCTGGGGGACCCTGGCCGTGAACGTCACGGGCAGCTTCGTCCTGGGGGCGTTCCTCGCGTGGACCACCGAGCGGGTCCTGGCCGATCCCGCAT
>DATJYX010000125.1:0-61305 GCA_035577965.1 Vicinamibacteria bacterium
CGCCCCGACCTTGATCACCGCGACGCCGCCGACCAGCTTGGCCAGCCGCTCCTGCAGCTTCTCGCGGTCGTAGTCGGAGGTCGTCTCGTCGATCTGGGTCCGGATCTGCTTCACCCGGCCCTCGATCGCCTTGGCCGTGCCGGCGCCCTCCACGAGGGTCGTGTTGTCCTTGTCGATGGTGATCTTCTTGGCCTTGCCGAGGTCGTCGAGCTTCAGGTTCTCGAGCTTGATGCCGAGGTCCTCGGTGATGGCCTTGCCGCCGGTGAGGATCGCGATGTCCTCGAGCATGGCCTTGCGGCGGTCGCCGTAGCCGGGGGCCTTGACGGCCGCGATCTGCAGCGTGCCGCGGAGCTTGTTCACGACGAGTGTGGCCAGGGCCTCGCCCTCGACCTCCTCGGCGATGATCAGCATCGGCTTCCCGAGCTTGGCCACCTGCTCCAGCACGGGGAGGAGGTCCTTCATGCTCGAGATCTTCTTCTCGTGGATGAGGACGAGGGCGTTCTCCAGGACGGCCTCCATCCGCTCGGGGTCGGTCACGAAGTAGGGGGAGAGGTAGCCGCGGTCGAACTGCATGCCCTCGACGACCTCGAGCGAGGTCTCGAGCGTCTTCGCTTCCTCGACGGTGATGACGCCGTCCTTGCCCACCTTCTCCATGGCCTCGGCGATGATCTTGCCGATCGTGTCGTCGTTGTTCGCGGAGATGGTGCCGACCTGGGCGATCATCTTGCCCTTGACCGGCTTGCTGAGCTTCTTCAGCTCCTCGACGACCGCACCCACGGCCTTCTCGATGCCGCGCTTGATGTCCATCGGGTTGGCCCCGGCGGTCACGTTCTTGATGCCCTCGCGGTAGATCGCCTGGGCGAGGACGGTCGCCGTCGTGGTGCCGTCGCCGGCCACGTCCGAGGTCTTGGAGGCGACCTCGCGGACCATCTGCGCGCCCATGTTCTCGAGCGGCTCCTTGAGATCGATCTCCTTGGCCACCGTGACTCCGTCCTTGGTGATGACCGGAGAGCCGAACTTCTTGTCCAGGACCACGTTGCGGCCCTTGGGGCCGAGGGTCACCTTGACCGCGTCGGCCAGCCGGTTCACGCCGCGGAGCACCGCCTGGCGCGAATCGTTCCCGTAAGTAATCTGCTTCGCCATGTTCTTCCTCGGCCTCCTCTAGCTGATGATCGCGAGGACCTCGTCCTCGCGCAGGATCAGGTACTCCTGGTCGTCGATCTTGATGTCGGTGCCGGAGTACTTGCCGAAGAGGATCTTGTCTCCGGCCTTGACGTCGAGCGCGATCTTGGTGCCGTTGTCGAGGATCTTGCCGTTGCCGACGGCGATGACCTCGCCCTCCTGCGGCTTCTCCTTCGCGGTGTCGGGGATGATGATCCCGCCCTTGACGGTCTCTTTCTCTTCGATGCGCTTCACCAGCAGGCGGTCGTGAAGCGGACGAACCTTCGCCATTGTCCTCGTCTCCTTGTTTCGGTCCTTGAAATCCTCTCGATGCACGCGGGGGCCCGGGGACGGAGAGAAGCCCCCGCAGGCAGAGCTGGCACTCATGTCATGCGACTGCCAGTCAATATAGAGGGCGGCTGGCGCTCTGTCAAGGAGACTGCCAGCGCCCGGACCCTGGGGCCCGAGGCCGCCGACCTCTTGCCGGAAACGGTTGACCGACAGCCGCTTCAGACGGGGCTCGGCCGGCCTGGGGCCTTCCGACCCGCCCTCCGCCTGGACAGAGGCGGCCGCGCGGGCCCTCGAGCCCGCCCGACCGGGGAGGCGGCTACTGTTGCAGCTTGAGCTCCTCGATCTTCTTGCCCAGGGTGTTTCGGTGGATGCGGAGGTCCTTCGCCGCTCGCGAGAGGTTCCCGCGGTGGCGCTGCAGGACCCTCGCGATGAACTTCTTCTCGAACTCCCGCTTCGCCTCGGCGAACAGGATCCCCCTGTCGACCATCTCGGTGACCAGGGCTTCCAGTTGCTGCTTCACGAGACCTTCGAACTCCTGATGGTCCGGGCCGGAGGCCCGGATGTCCCGACGTGGCGGGCCTCTCCCCGGAGGCGCTCGAACGCCTCCACGTACTTCTCCACGGTGCGGGCGACGACCGAAGGCGGCAGCTCCGGCCCCGGGGGGCGCTTGTCCCAGGCGAGCGTCTCGAGGTAGTCGCGCACGAACTGCTTGTCGAAGCTGGGCTGCGCACGACCCGGCGCGTAGGCGTCCCTCGGCCAGAAGCGCGACGAGTCCGGCGTGAGGGCCTCGTCGATCCAGACGAGGCGCCCGTCGCGCACGCCGAACTCGAACTTGGTGTCGGCGAGAATGATCCCGCGCGCCTCGGAGTGGGCGCGGGCCCGCGAGTAGATCTCGAGGCTCACCCGCCGGGCCTCGTCCGCTCGCTCGGCCCCGACCGTCTTCGTCATCGTCTCGTAGCCGATGTTCTCGTCGTGCCCGGTCTCGGCCTTGGTCGCCGGAGTGAAGATCGGCGGCTCGAGCCTCTCGGACTCGACGAGGCCGGCCGGGAGCGCGATGCCGCACACGGAGCCCGAGGATCGGTAGTCCTTCCAGCCCGACCCGGCCAGGTAGCCCCGCACCACGCACTCGACCGGAAGCACCTCCGTCTTCAGCACGATCATCGAGCGGCCCTCGAGCTCGTCCCGGAACGCCCGCAGCTCGGGCGGGTACTCGTCGACCCCCGCGGTGACCACGTGGTTCGGGACGACGTCGGCCAGGAGGCGGAACCAGAAGAGCGACATCTGGGTGAGGAGGATCCCCTTGCCGGGGATCCCCGTCGGCAGCACGACGTCGAACGCGCTCAGCCGGTCGGTGGCGACCACGAGGAGACGGTCCCCGAGGTCGTAGACGTCGCGGACCTTGCCCTTCTTCCAGCGCTTCACGCCGGCGAGGGACGTCTCGAGGAGCGGGGACGCCTTCGGATCGATGAGCATCGGATGCTTTGCGGACGGTGGGCTCGTCTCGTCCGGCGGCCGCCCGGGGCGACCGTCGGAGGGCGGGAAGTCTACCGGAACCGCGGAGCGGGAGGCAATAGCGAAAAACACGAGCGCCCGACCCCGAAGACGGAAGCCGGGCGCTCGCGCCGGTGGGCGAACGATGACCGGTCGCTTATCGCTGTCGAGGCGCCTCCGGCTCGGTCGGCGACCGTGGCGCGCCGGGCGTGGCCTCGGCCGCGGCGCGCGGAGCGCCCTTGGGCGAGGCGGCCGCGGGCATCTCGGACGGAGCCTCGGCGGTCGTTGGAGCCGCGGTCGCGGGCGGCGCCACCGCGCGGTCGGCGATGGGGCCGGCCGGCCTCGCTTCGAGGGTCACGTCGCCGTCCGCGCGCAGGCGCACCACGACGCCGCCCGCGCCGAGCCGGCCCGCGACGCGATGGCCGCGGCCGGGTCTTCCCGTGCTCTCCGTCGCCGCGAGCCCCGGCACGTCCGCGCGCAGCTCGCCGCGCCTCGACTCGGCGTCGAGGTCGAAGCGGCTGCCCTCGGGCACCTCGAGCCGCACCTCGCCGTTCGTGGCCGACGCCCGGAGCTCGGCGGTGAGCGCGGCCCGAGGGGCGAGACGCGCGCTGGCGCGCTCGACCTCCACGTCCACGGGACCCGCGACGCCGTCGATCGACACGTCGCCGCCGGACGCGTGGATCCGTGCGCCCTTCGCGAGGCCGATCGCCTGCACGCCGCCGTGGTCGGCGATCGCCTGCACCGCCCCGTCGACGCGGTCGAGGTGGATGTCGCCGTGGGTCGTCTGCGCGAAGAGGCCGCCGGCCACGTCCTGCGCCGCGATCTCACCGTGCTGCGTGGTGGCCCGGGCGTCCCCGCCGACTCGGGCGAGGTGGATCCCGGCGAACGAGGTCTCGACCCGGGCCGTGCCCCGAACGTCGCTCGCGTGCAGTTCGGAGTGCCCGCCCCGCACCGAGAGGTCGCCGCCCACCACCGAGGCCTCGAAGCCGCCGAACTTCACCGACGCGTCGAGCGGGCCCGTCGCCCGGGCCCTGACGTCGCCGTGCTCCACGTCGAGCTTCGACACGCCGGAGACGTCCGACACCTCGACGCTGCCGTGGCGGGCGTTGAGATCGAGGGCGCCGCCGATGCCCCGCGCGCGGACGTCCCCGTGACGCGTCTCGAGCTTGAGCGCGCCGCCGAGCCGCTCGACCGAGACGTCGTCGAAGGAGGACGTGACGTCGCCGCTGCCGACGCCGTCGAGGTCCACCCGCCCGTGCTCGTTGCGCACCTCCACCACCGCCTGGGAGGGGGCCTCGATCTCGAGGTGGGTCTCGAGGCCGACGTCCTCCCCGCGAGACACGTCGTCGCGGTTCGTGCCGACGCGGACCGTCCCTCCGTCGCCGGAGAGGCGCAGCTCGACCCGATCGGCGAAGGCGCGCGCCTTGTCCTCGTTGGGGAGGAACACGACCTTGCGCAGCTTCACCTTGACGACACCCGCCGCGCCGGCTCTCACGCTCACGCCGCCGAAGGCGTTCTTCACCTCGAGGCGGGGGACGACGCCCGCCGGGAGGGCGCGCTCCGCCGACTGCTCGAAGGAGTACGAGGGCCCGTAGAACCGGCCGCCGATGACCCGGCAGCCCTCGGGGCCGACCCGCCAGTCGCCCCGGACCTGCCACGCGGTCTCGACCGACGCGCCGAAGGCGAGGATGAGGAGCAGCAAGCCGATCTTCCGCGCGCTCACGTCAGGACCTCCCGGAAGAGCGGCGGACCCAGAGGTCCGCCAGCTCGAGAACGCCCCAGAGGGCGAGGGACGCCGGCCACCAGGTCCGGAGGACGGGGAGGAGCTCGAGACGGCCCAGGTTCGCGAGCGTCCACAGGACGCCGAGGGCCACGAGGCAGACCCCGAGCGTCACTCCCTCGGGGCTAAAGGCGGGGCGGCTCATCCGTCGCCTCCGTGGCCTTCTTCTTCTGCTGCACGGACGCGTAGACGAAGTACGCTCCCACCGCGATCAGGAGGAGCGGCCACCATCGGGCGAGGCGCTCGAGGTCGAGCCAGCCGAGGTTGTTGAAGAGGATGAGCACGCCGAAGAGGGCGAGCGACGCTCCCCACAGAGGCGACTCGATGCCCGCCTCGTCCTCCGGCTCGGTCTTGCCGCCGAGGAAGCGCGTGTTGGCCGCGGCTGCGCCCTTCCACGCGTCGATCATGTTGTAGAGGTAGACGAACGGGATCATGAACGCGAACGGGAACTCGTGCCCGCTCGCCGTGAGGTAGATGCTGCCGACCCAGGCGAAGAAGAACACGAACGCCCGCGCGATCTTCCCGTTGTAGACCTGGCCGAGGCCGGGGAAGAGCGAGAGGAACGCGGCGAGGCCGGGGCTCTTGGGGAGCCGGACGTAGGGCGCGGCCGCGGGCAGCGCCGGCGGAGGTGCCGGGGCGGGGCTCTGGGGGTCGAACGGCTGGCTGCTCATCGTCACTCATCTCCTTGAAGGAGGGCGGGCCGCCCTTCGTTCACCGGCTCTTACGCGCGGCCGCCGGGCCCGGTTCGGAAACCAGAGGCGAGGCGGGAGGGGAGGGCCGGGGCGCCGCCGCTCCTTTTGGAGTCCCCTTCCGGGGCGGGCCGGCGCTGGTCCAGGAGGCGCCGGTAGTCCTCCACTCTCTCGTTGACCCGCTCGAGCCGCCCCTCGAAGGCCGTTCCCAGAACCACGCCGAGGAGGCGCACGTCCTCGACGAGACGGTCCTTGCGCTCCAGAAGGCTGTTGCCGGCCGTCACCGTCTGGCCCACCAGGCGCTGCGCGGCGCGGGTCGGCTTCTCCGGGCCCACCACGGCCAGCACCGTCCCGAGGGCGATGAGGGCGACGCCGGCCGCCGCGGCCTGGAGCCAGGAGGGCAGCACGATCGCGGGGCGGACGACGACCGCGCGGGGCCGCGCGAGGGCCGCATGGGCCACCCGCTCGGCGAGACCGCTGGGCGCGTCGATCTCCGGGAAGGCGCGAAGCGCCGCCACCGTCTCGGCGAACGCGTCCCGCAGCGCGCGGCACTCGGCGCACCGTTCGAGGTGGGACTCGAGCTCGACGCGCAGGATCGGGTGGAGGGTCCCCTCCTGCTGATCCGAGAACAGCTCCTCGGCCCTCGGGCAGTCCATGCTCGTCATCCCCTCGACGGGCTCCCGTCGAGCTCGCGGCGGCGCCCCAGGAGGCGCTTCGCGAGCTCGAGACGGGCGCGGTTGATGCGGCTCTTCACCGTCCCGAGGGGGATCCCGAGCTCGGTCGCGATCTCCTCGTACGGTCGGCCCTGCAGGTCGCACAGGATGAGCGGCAGCCGGAGGTCGGGGGGCAGGCCGCGCAGGCCCCGGTGGACGAGACGGGTCCGCTCCTCCCGCTCGAGCCCCACGATCGGGTGCTCGTCCCGGGACGGCATGGTCTCGAGCGCCTGGGGATCGTCGGCCCGCCGCAGCCTCTCCTGCTTGCGCCGCCGGTAGCGGTCGATGGCGTGGTTGCGCGCCACGGCCATGAGCCATCCCCCGAACGGCCCGTCGCTCTCGCGGTACCTCCCGAGCGTCTGGTACACCTTGACGAACACCTCCTGCGTCAGGTCCTCCGCCTCGTCCACCCGGCCTGTGAACCGGTAGGCGAGGCCGAAGACCCTGCGCGTGTGGCGCCCCACCAGCTCACGCCAGGCCGACTCGTCCCCGACCCGGCACCGCGGCACGAGCTCGGCGTCGGTCGTGGTCAAGGGGCCTGTGGCGGAAGCTCTGCCGTCAAGAGCCGCAACGTGTCCGGGAGGAGGAGGGTTCACAAAAGTGGCCAACGGGCGGTGACGTCGAGGCCGGTTTGACGCTCGGCGGGGCATTGTAGTAGAGTCCCCGACGGCTATCAAGTGTTTGATCGAAAAGACTTTGTGAGCGAGGCCAGGGATCGGTGACGGGCCAGCGGGGAAGGCTGCTCGCCGGCGCCCTTCTCGCCGCCGTTCTCCTCGCCCTCTTCTTCCGCGGAGTCGACTGGACCGCCCTCGGCCAGGCGCTCCGTGGCGCTCGCCCGGGCCCGCTCGCCGGGGTCGTGCTCGTGACGGTCGCCGTCTACACCCTCCGGGCCTGGCGGTGGGGCGATCTCCTGCTCCCGCTCGGTCGCGTCCGGTTCGGCGACCTCTTCTCCGCGACGATGGTCGGCTTCGCCTCGGGGCTCCTCGTCCCCCGGGCGGGCGAGCTGCTGCGGCCCTGGCTCGTGTCGAGGCGATACCCGGTGCCGATCTCGGCCGGCTTCGCGACGATCATCCTCGAGCGGCTCGTCGACATGGTCACGGTGCTGGTGCTCTTCGGGGTCTACCTGTTCGTCCTCCCGGCGCCGGCCGCGCAGGCGGAAGGCCAGGTCCTCTTCGAGTTCCGGGGCTTCCGCCCGACGGCGATGGACTTCATCAAGGCGGGCGGCGCCCTCGCCCTCGTCGCGGTCGCGGTCGTGCTGGCCCTTCTCGCGGCGCTCCACGAGAACCCCGCCCGCGCGATCGCGTGGCTCGAGGCACGGCTGGCCCGAGCGCCGCGCTGGCTCTCGGGCCCGCTCGGCCGGATCCTTCACTCGTTCTCGGATGGCCTGGCCGTCCTGCGCGCTCCGCTCCCCCACCTCGCCCGGATCGCTCTCCAGTCGCTCGTCATCTGGCTGTTGATCGCGGTCGGCTTCCACCTGAACCACCGGGCGTTCGGCATCGACCTGCCCTTCCACGCCACGTTCCTGCTCATCGCCTTCCTCGTGGTCGGCGTCGCGATCCCGACGCCGGGGATGGTGGGCGGCTTCCACGCCTTCTACCTGATCGCGCTCCACCAGGTCTACGGCGTGGACCGTGCCACCGCCGCCGCCGCCGGCATCGCGGCCCACGCGCTCACGAACCTGCCGGTCCTCGTCCTGGGCCTCGCGCTCCTCGGCCGTGAGGGCCTCAGCCTCGGCCGGGTGGCCGAGGTGGCGGGCGACGAGCAGAAGCTCCAGGAGGTGTGACCGTGAAGTGCCCGTTCTGCTCCCACCTCGAGGACAAGGTCGTCGACTCCCGCGAGAGCAAGGAGGGCGACGTCATCCGGCGCCGTCGGGAGTGCCTCGGCTGCGGCAAGCGCTTCACGTCCTACGAGCGCATCGACCAGATCCCGCACCTCGTCGTGAAGAAGGACGGTCGCCGGGAACGGTTCGACCGCGAGAAGGTGATGCAGGGCCTCATGAAGGCCTGCGAGAAGCGGCCCGTCTCGGTCAAGACCCTCGAGCAGATCGTCGAGCGCGTCGAGGCGATGGTGCAGGAGAGCCCCGATCGCGAGGTCCCCACCGACCAGATCGGCGAGCTTCTGATGGAGAAGCTCCGAGAGCTCGACAAGGTGGCCTTCGTCCGGTTCGCGTCGGTCTACCGCGACTTCAAGGACGTCGACCAGTTCATGGCCACGCTGAAGGGGCTGCTCGAAGCCAGGGACTGACCCTTCGGGGGGCACCGGGGGGTGAACCCCTCCGGTTGGAGGGCCTCACCCGAGGAACGCCGGATCGCGCGACGCTGGGATGGCTCAGCCTGTAAACCGAAGCCAGTCTTAGTCTTCCCCCGAGTGTGGCTGTGGAGCTACACTAGCTCGATGCCGCGGGAGCGCTTCCAGAACAACGCTCGTCTCGTGCTCGGCGTGACGGCAGGCCTCCTCGTCGTGTTCCTCCTGGCCGAGCTGCTGCTGCGGAAGAGCCGCGACTTCCAGCCGGACTTCCTGGCCTCCGCCCTCCTCTACGGTCTCACCGTCCTCAACCTCTCCCTCCTGCTCGTCCTCGTCTTCGTCCTCGGGCGGAACCTCGTCCGCATGCTCATGGAATGGCGGCGCGGGGTCTTCGGCGCGCGCTTCCGCGTGCAGCTCCTGCTCGTCTTCCTCCTGATGGCGGTCGCCCCCTCGATGCTGATCCTGCTCGTCGGCGGCGACCTGATCCGGCAGACCGTGGACCGCTGGTTCAACGTCGACGTCGAGCGCATGCTCGCCTCCTCCCAGTCGCTCGGCGCCGCCCTGGACGCGTCCGCCCTCGAGGCGAGCCGGGTCCACGCGCGCCTCCTCGCCCGCGAGATCGCCGCCCGCGGCCTGCTCGCGCCCGAGGAGCAGGGGCGGCTGCGGCGAACGATGGAGGTCCGGGCCCGGGAGCGCGAGATCGACCTCGTGAACGTCTACTCCGGCGGTCGCGAGGTGGTGGCGGTCATGGACCCCCGCCTGCCGGCGACGGCCTCGTGGGACGCCGCGTCGGGAGCCGCCCTCGCCGAGGCGGCGCTCGCCGGCCGGGAGGTCGAGGGAACGGTGGCCTTCGGCGCGGGGCGGCTCGCGCGGGCGGCGGCGCCCCTGCGGGGGGCCGACGGGAGGCCCGAAGGCGCGGTCGTGGTCTCGAGCTTCGTCCCCGCCGAGGTGGCCTCCGCCATCCGCGAGGTGCGCGACGGCTACACGAAGTTCCGCAAGACGCAGACCTACCGGGAGCCGATCCTCGCCTTCTACCGGTCGCTCTACCTCTTCCCGGCCCTCCTCATCCTCTTCGGCGCGGTCTGGCTCGCCCTCTACCTCGCCCGGCGCATCACGACCCCCCTGCGGCTCGTGGCCGAGGGGGCGGAGCGGATCGCCGCCGGGGAGCGGGGCGTGCGGGTCGACTTCCCGTCCGGCAGCGAGGAGTTCCGCGCCCTCATCGCGTCCTTCAACCGGATGTCGGAGAGGCTCGCCCGCAGCGAGGAGGAGGTCGAGTTCTCGCGCGCTGGCTTCGTCCGCAAGAACCAGGAGCTGGAGGAACGCCGGCGGCTCATCGAGACGGTGCTGGAGACGGTCGGGACCGGGGTCGTGGTGGCCGACCAGGAGGCGACGGTCACCGTCGTCAACGCCGCCGCCCAGCGCCTGCTCGAGCTCGAGGGGGGCACGGTCGGCCTGCCCCTCGAGCGCGTGCTGCGGGGTCCGGGACGCGACGAGATCCGCAGCCTCGTCCTGCGCCTCCTGTCCGGCCGCGTCGCGCGCCAGGAGCGCGAGGTGATCGTGCCCTCGCGGGAGAGGGATCGGCACCTCGCGGTGACGGCGGTGAGCCTGCCGGGCTCGCTCGGCTCGGCGCCGGGGGCCCTCGTGGTGGTGGACGACCTCACGCCCCTGATGCGCGCGCAGAGGGTGGCCGCGTGGGGGGAGGTGGCGCGGAAGCTCGCCCACGAGATCAAGAACCCGCTCACCCCGATCCAGCTCTCCGCCCAGCGGGTGCGCAAGGCGTGGCTCAAGTCGGACCCGGAGTTCGAGAAGGTGGTCACCGAGTGCACGCGGGCGATCGTGGACGAGGTCGAGGCGCTCAAGAACCTCGTGGACGAGTTCGCGCAGTTCGCGCGCCTGCCCGCGGCCAACCTCCAGCGAGGCGCCCTCCACGACGCGATCGAGCAGGCACTCTCCCTCTACGACGGCCTCTTTCCGGGCATCACCGTCGAGCGGCGCCTGGCCCCGGACCTGCCTTCCCTCCGCCTCGACCCCGACCAGATGAAGCGCCTGCTCATCAACCTCGTCGACAACGCGGTCGAAGCCACGGAGGGGAAGGGCCGGATCCTCGTCGCGACCGAGTACGACCGGGCGGAGGGGCGCATCCGCCTGGTGGTGGCGGACGACGGGCCGGGAGTGGCGCCCGCCGACCGCGAGCGGCTCTTCGTCCCCCACTTCTCGACCAAGAAGAGGGGCAGCGGGCTCGGCCTCGCGATCGTGAGCCGCATCGTCCAGGAGCACCTCGGCACGATCCGGGCCGAGGACAACGAGCCGAGGGGCGCCCGGTTCGTGGTGGAGCTGCCGGCGTGAGGAGACGCGGATGAGGGAGCGGGTCCTGGTGGTGGACGACGAGGCGGGGGTGCGCGCCTCGCTCGCGGCGATCCTGGGCGACGAGGGTTACGCCGTGGACGGGGTCGGGTCGGGCGAGGCTGCCCTCGCCGCCCTGGGGGACCGGCGCTACGACCTCGTGCTCCTCGACGTGTGGCTCCCCGGGGCGGACGGCCTCGAGGTGCTCTCGAGGATCCGGGAGTCGGACGCCGAGCTGCCCGTGGTCGTGATCTCGGGCCACGGCACGATCGAGACCGCGGTCAAGGCGGTCCGGATCGGGGCCCAGGACTTCGTCGAGAAGCCGCTCTCGCTCGAGAAGACGATCCTCGCGGTGAGGAACGCCCTCCAGAGACGGCGGCTGGAGACCGAGGTCCGGGCCCTCAAGCAGCAGCTCGACGAGCGCTACGTGATGGTGGGGGAGGGGCCGGCCCTGCGCGAGCTCCGGGCGGAGATCGAGCGGGCGGCGCCGTCCAACGGGCGGGCCCTCATCTTCGGCGAGAACGGCACCGGCAAGGAGCTCGTCGCCCGGGCCATCCACGCCCGCAGCCTCCGGGCGGCGGGGCCCTTCGTCGAGGTCAACTGCGCGGCCATCCCCGAGGACCTGATCGAGAGCGAGCTGTTCGGCCACGTGAAGGGCGCGTTCACCGGGGCCCTGGCCGCGCGCAAGGGCAAGTTCGAGCTGGCCGACGGGGGGACGCTCTTCCTCGACGAGGTCGGCGACATGAGCCTCAAGACGCAGGCCAAGGTGCTGCGGGCGTTGCAGGAGCAGCGCATCGAGCCGGTCGGCGGCGCGGGCTCGGTCGACGTGGACGTGCGCGTCATCGCCGCCACGAACAAGAACCTCGAGGAGGAGATTCGCCAGGGCCGGTTCCGGGACGACCTCTACTTCCGCCTCAACGTCATCCCCTTCCACGTCCCCCCGCTGCGGGAGCGTCGGGAGGACATCCCCCTCCTCGCCCGCCACTTCGTGGGCGTGCTCTCCGCCGAGCACGGCCGGCGGCCGCGGGCGATCGCCCCCGAGGCCCTCGCCGCTCTCTCCCGCCTGCCCTGGCCGGGCAACGTGCGGGAGCTGCGCAACATCATCGAGCGCCTCGTGATCATGGCCCCCGGAGACTCGATCGAGCGACGCCACCTCCCGTCGACGCTCCTCGAGTCGCTCCCCGCCGAGGAGCCCCCGGCCGCGGAGCCTCCGGCGGAGGGGGGCGGCGGGGGACGGCTGTCCGACGCCCGGGAGGCGTTCGAGCGGGGGTACATCCTGGCGAAGTACCGCGAGTGCGGGGGGAACATGAGCCGCACCGCCGAAGCGCTGGGCGTCGAGCGGTCGAACCTCTACCGGAAGATGAAGGCCTACGGCCTGCTGCCGGCCCGGCGCGAGGCCGAATGAGGCTTGAACCGGTGCCGGCCCATCCCGGATAATGGCCGCACCAGAGGCGATCGGTAACAACTGGATGCGAGGACGAGACGAGAGCGCGCGAGAGCGGCCGTCCGGGGCCGCGTGGCCGCGTCGCGCCCTCGTCTCCCTGTGGCTCCTCGCCTTCGTGCTCGCGGGCAGCGCTCTCGCCGCGCGGTGGGACGTGGTGATGGCGCGGCTGGCCGGACCGCCGGCCGCGGGAGGAGCGCCCCGATGACCTGTCCGACCTGCGGCGGCGAGCTCGTCGAGGGCGGCGACCGCTGCCCGGTCTGCGAGGCAGGAGCGATGCCGCGGGTCGAGGGCGCCCTCGCCGCCGACCCTCGTCTGCTCACGCCGCCCTCGAGGAGCCGAAGCCGGGTCGAGCCCCTGCGCGAGATCCCGGGCCTGCGCAAGCGCGAGAAGACCTGGCGCGACGAGGTGCAGGAGCGCGTCCGCTCCCGGCGGCAGAAGCGGGCCGAGGCAGGGCTGCCGCTCTTCGACACTCCCGAGGCCCCGCCCCGGGAGGAGCCGTCGGCGGAGGCAGCGCGGCCGGACTCCGAGCCCGCGCCGGTGTCCCCCCCCGTGGCGCCTCATGCGCGCCCGGACCCGCTCCCCCCGGCCCTTCCCGCCAACGAGGCCTCGCCGGCGCCGCCCCGCGAGCCCGACCTCGTCTCGACCCGGATCAGCGAGGCCGAGCTGGCCGACCTCCCCCTGCAGCCGCCGTCCGCGGGACGGGAGTCGCTCGGCCGCGAGGTCGGGGCGGCGCTGCGCGGGCGGGCGCCCTCCCTCGACGACGAGATCCTGCTCCCTGAGTCCGACCCCGAGGCCGAGGTGGAGCTCGCCCCGCCCGCCATCGAGGCGACTCCCGTCGAGCGCCCGGCCCGGGCGGTGGAGCGTGCGCGAGCGGCGGCCGTCGACGCCCTCCTCTTCGGCGCGCTCGCGGCCGTCATCGTCTACTTCACGGGGCGCGCGGCCCGGGTGCACCTCTCGGCCCTCGTCTCGAGCTGGCCCGGCCTCGCCGGGTACCTGGGCCTCCTCGCGCTCTTCTACGCCGCCTACTTCACCGGCACGACCGGCCAGACGCCGGGCAAGCTCGCGACCGGTCTGCGCGTGGTCGGGGCGGCCGGACGGCCCCCCGGCTATCTCCGGGCGGCCGGCCGGGCCCTCGTCGGACTGCTGGGGACGGCGGTCGTGGGCCTGGGCCTCCTGCCGATGGCCTTCGACCCGGCGGCGCGGGCGCTCCACGACCGGCTCTTCCGCACCCGCGTCGTCCGGCACTGAGGCGGCCGACCCCTCTCGAGGAGCGCCGGGAACCCTGGACGCCGTCACCCTCGACCACACTCTCGCCGAGCTCAGGCCTCTCGTCGTCGGGCGGCACCTCTCGCGCCCCCGCCTCGCCGGCGGAGCCGCGGTCGTCTTCGAGGTCGGCGGCTCACGCGACCGCCGGCTCTGGATCGACGCCGGACGTGGCACGGCCGGGGTCTACTGGGTCACCCGCGACGCGGCGAGGTCCCTCGCCGAGAGAGGCCCGGTCCCCGGCCGCGCACGCCAGGCGCTGCTGCTCCTCCGCAAGCACGTCGACGGCGTCCGTGTCGCGAGCCTCGAGCGCGTCGCCGGGGAGCGTGTGATCGCCCTCCGAGCCGGGGACGCCACGCTCTCCCTCCGCCTCTCCGGCTCCGCCCCTGCGCTCACCCTGGCCCGCGGGGGCGAGGCGCTCGGCAGCCTCGGCGAGGGACCGCCGCCTCATCCCCTGCCCCCGGATTCGCTCGAGCGCGAGTGGGACCGCGTCGATCCTCTCGGCTTCGAGGCCGCGGTGGGCGCGGCGCGGGCCGACGGGCGATCCCTGGTGCGCGCGGTTCTCGCCGGGTGCCCCGGCCTGGGCCCGGCTCTCGCCGGGGAGACGGACGGCAGCGCCGCCTCGCTCGCCGCATTGCGCGAGCGGCTCGTCTCCGCGTCGCCCACGCTCATGGTCCCCGGGCCGGAGGCCTCGTGGCACGACGCCGATCTCGTCGCCACGGCCGCGGTCGTTCTCGCGCCGATCGTCCTCGCCGCCGCGGGGCCGACCGTCCTCCGTCCCCCCTCGTGGCTCGAGGCGGGCGCGCTCTTCCTGGAGGCCCGCCGGCGGGGCCTCGCGTTCGAGCGGCGCCGGCGCGCCGCCCTCGACGACCTGCGGAGGCAGATCCGGCGCCTCGGACAGCTGCACGCGAACCTCGAGCAGGACCTGGCCGGCCTTCCCGACGAGCGCGATTTGCGCCGGCGGGCCGAAGCCCTGCTCGCCTTCGCGCGGGGCGCGGACGCCGGCCGCGAAGAGGTCGAGGTCGATGATCCCTACGATCCCGGGCGTCGGCTCCTCGTCCCTCTCGACCCGCGCCTCTCCGGCCTCGCCAACGCGGAGCGGATGTTCGACCGGGCCCGGCGCACGGAGCGGGCGCGTCATCAGATCGACCTCCGGCTGCGGGAGACCCGGTCGGCGCTCCAGGCGGCGGGCGAGCGCGAGGCGGCCGTCCTCGACGCCCGCGACCTGCGGGACCTCGGCTCGTCCGAGGAGGAAGGTCGACCGTCGGCCGCGGAACCCGGGACGGGACCACGCCAGTACCTCACCCGCCGCGGCCTGTCCGTGCTCGTCGGCCGCAACGCCCGCGAGAACCACCACCTCACCTTCCGGGTCGCCCGGCCGGAGGACCTCTGGCTGCACGCCCGCGACGCGCCCGGGGCCCACGTGGTCCTCCGCGACGACGAGGGCCGGGCCGGAGCCGACGACTTGCGGGAGGCGGCGGAGATCGCGGCGTTCTTCAGCGAGGCGCGGGGGCAGGCCCTCGTGGACGTGCACGTCACCCGGCGCAAGCACGTCCGGCCGGCGAGGGGCGGGCCCGGGCGCGTCTACGTCTCCCACTCGGACACCCTGCGCGTCGCGCCCCGAGACCCCGGCCTCCCGAGGCGCTCCGGCCGGGCCGGGCGCCGGGGGAAGGTATGATCCTCGGATGCGGAAGGTCGTGGACGGCGCGGCCCGTGTCGTCGCCACCGCGTTCGGCAGCGGGTACGCGCCGATCGCACCGGGGACGGCGGGCTCGGCCGTCGGCCTCCTCCTCTTCTGGCCGATGGCCGCGCTCGCCTGGCCGTGGCAGCTCCTGGCCTCCACGCTCGTCTTCCTGGTCGGAGCTCTCGCCGCGGGGCGGGTGGCGACGCTCGTCGGTCTCGAGGACCCGGGCCTCGTGGTGGTGGACGAGGTGGTGGGCCAGTGGGTGACCCTCACCGCGCTGCCCTTCACGCCGGCGACGGCCGCGATCGGCTTCCTGCTCTTCCGTGTGATGGACGTCGTGAAGCCCTGGCCGGCCCGGGACCTCGAGCGTCTCCCGGGGGGGTGGGGGATCATGGCCGACGACGTCGCGGCCGGCGTCTGGGCGCACCTGGCCCTGCGCGCCGGCCTCGCTCTCTGGCCCGTCGGGTAGGCGTGTGAAGGCCGAGCTCCTGGCGATCGGCAGCGAGCTGCTCGGGCCCCTGCGCGCGGAGACGAACTCGCTCTGGCTCACCGAGCGCCTCCTCGACGCCGGCATCGAGGTCGACGGCCGGGCGACGCTCGCGGACGACCTCGCCCTGCTCGAGTCCGCCTTTCGCGGGGCCCTCTCCCGGGCCGACGTCGTGATCGCGACCGGCGGCCTCGGCCCGACCGCCGACGACCTGACCCGCGAGGCGGCCGCCGCGGCCACCGGGCGCGCCCTTCGCCGGGACCCGTCGATCCTCGACGGGCTCCGTGCCCGCTTCGCGCGCTACGGCCGGACGATGTCGGCCACGAACGAGAAGCAGGCGGACGTGATCGACGGGGCCGAGGCCCTGCGGAACGGACGGGGCACCGCCCCCGGCCAGCTGCTCGCCGAGGGCGAGCGGCTGCTCGTCCTCCTCCCCGGGCCACCGGGAGAGATGAAGCCCATGTTCGACGAGGAGGTGCTGCCCCGGCTTCGCGCGCGGGCGGGCGCGACGCGCGTCGTCCGCCGCCGGGTCCTGCGGATCGCGGCGATGCCCGAGAGCGAGGTGGACGAGGTCGCGGCTCCCGTCTACGGGCGCTTCGAGAACCCGAGGACCACCATCCTCGGCGCGGCGGGACAGGTCGAGCTGCACCTCGTGGCCCACGGCGACTCGGTGGCGGAGGCGGAGGAGCGGATCGAGGCGCTCGCCGTCGAGCTTCGGGCCGCCCTGGCCGGCCGCATCTACGGCGAGGACGGCCGCGAGCTGCCGCACGTGGTCGCGGGCCTGCTGCACGAGCGCGGGCTCAGGATCGCCCTCGCGGAGTCGTGCACGGGGGGCCTCCTCTCCGCGCGCCTCACCGAAGTGCCCGGGGTGAGCGCGGTGCTCGACCGGGCCTTCGTGACGTACGCGAACGAGGCCAAGGTCGAGGAGACGGGGGTCGACCCCGCCCTGATCGAGGCTCACGGGGCGGTGTCGGCGGAGGTGGCGGAGGCCATGGCCGAGGGCGCGAGGCGGGCGGCGAGGACGGACGTGGGGGTGGGCATCACCGGGATCGCCGGCCCCGACGGGGGGACCGCCGAGAAGCCCGTCGGCCTCGTGTTCATCGCGATGACGGGCGCGGCCGGCGCGCGCGTGCGCCGGAACCACTTCCCCGGCGGGCGCGAGCGCGTCCGCTTCCAGGCGACGCAGGTCGCGCTCGAGATGCTGCGCCGCGGCCTGCTCGGCCTCGCGCCGATGTGAGCCCCTCCGCGGACGTCCGCGCGTTCGTGGCCCTCGAGCTCGACGCCCGGCTGCGCCAGGCGATCGCGGAGCTGCAGGCGCGCCTCCGCCCCCGTCTCGGCGGCGTCCGTCTCGTCCGCGCCGAGGGCGTTCACCTCACGCTGCGCTTCCTCGGCCCGACGTCGCCCGCGCAGGTGGAGACGCTCCGCCCGCTCCTCGCCGCGGCGGCCGCCGGCTGCCCTCCGGCGGAGGTTCGGGTGGCCGGGCTCGGCACATTCCCCGAGCGCGGGAGCCCTCGTGTCCTGTGGCTGGGCCTGGACGCGCCCCCTTCGATCCTCGACCTGCAGCACGCCTGCGAGCGCGCGGCGCGGGCGGCGGGCTTCGAGCGCGAGGAGCGGCCGTTCCGCGCCCACCTCACCCTCGGGCGCTGGCGCGACCCCGCCCCACGCCCCGACCTGCCGCCCGCCGACCTCGGCTCGGCCCGGCTCGAGTCGCTCGTCCTCTTCCGGAGCGAGCTCAGGCGGGACGGTGCCGTGTATGCGCCGCTCGCGGAGTTCCCGCTCGGCCGGCCGGCGGCATGAAGCCGCCGAGCCTCCCTCCGATGGACTCCACGCGGCCGGCCACGAGCCATCGGCCGGCGGGGTAAGATGCCCGCTCCGACGAACATGCTCGCTCTGCAGGTCATCGCCGTCGCCTACTTGATCGGCTCGATCCCGTTCAGCTTCCTCGTCGCGCGGGCCTTCGGGGTGCACGACGTGCGGCGGGTCGGGAGCGGGAACGTCGGGGCCACGAACGTCCTCCGCAACGCAGGCCGGGTGGCGGGGGCGCTCGCGCTCGTGCTCGACCTCGGGAAGGGAGCGGCGGCGACGGCGCTCGCCGGACGGCTGGCCCCCGGCGACACCGTCCTGCCCGCGGCGGCGGCGCTGGCCGCGGTCGTGGGGCACATGTATCCGGTCTGGCTCCGCTTCGAGGGCGGCAAGGGCGTCGCCACCGGCCTGGGGGCCTTTGCCCCGCTCGTGCCGAGAGCGGCCCTCGGAGCGCTGCTCGTCTTCGGGCTCGTCGCCGCCGCGACGCGGTACGTGTCGCTCGGCTCGGTGGCCGGGGCGCTGGCCCTGACGGGCCTGGCGGTCGCCTTTCGCGGCAACGACCCGGTCGCGGTCGCCACCGCCGCGACCGCGGCCCTCGTCGTCTTCCGGCACCGCTCCAACCTCCTCCGGATCCTCCGCGGCACCGAGCGACGGGCCGGAGAGCGGGAGGCATGACGCCTTGAGGACCACCGTGCTCGGCGGCGGGGCCTGGGGGACGGCTCTCGCCTCGCACTGTGTCCGGGCCGGGCTGCCCGTGCGCATCTGGATCCGAGAGCCCGAGGTGGCGGTCGCGGTCAACGAGAGGCGCGAGAACACCGTCTACCTGCCGGGGGTCCCCCTGCCCGAGGGCCTGCACGCGACCGCGCGCCTGGACGAAGCCCTTTCGGGCGCGGAGACGGTGCTCGTGGTCGTCCCGTCGGAGTTCTGCCGGGGGATCTACGGGCAGGCCGCCGCCCTCGCGCCCGGGAGCGCCGTCCTCGTCTCGGCGACCAAGGGGATCGAGGTCGACACGCTCGCGCGCATGAGCGAGGTGGCCGCGGCGGAGGCGCCGGGCCACCCCCTCGCCGTCCTCTCCGGCCCCTCGTTCGCCCTGGAGGTGGCGAGGGCGCTCCCCACCGCGGTCGTGGTCGCCTCCGCCGACCACGGGGTGGCGGAGAGCGTGCAGCGGGCGCTCTCCACCCGCACGTTCCGCGCCTACTCGAGCGAGGACGTCGTCGGCGTGGAGCTCGCGGGCGCGCTCAAGAACGTCATCGCGATCGCGGCCGGGATCGTCGACGGCCTGGGCTACGGCCACAATACCGTGGCCGCGCTCATCACCCGCGGCCTCGCCGAGATCACGCGCCTCGCGGTGGCGCTCGGGGCGAGGCCGGACACGCTGGCCGGCCTCGCCGGCCTCGGCGACCTCGTCCTCACCTGCACGGGCGGCCTCTCCCGCAACCGCACCGTCGGCCAGCGCCTCGGCCGGGGCTTGCCTCTCTCCGAGGCCAGCGCCGGCATCCACCCGGAGGGCGTCCGGACGACGCTCGCCGCGTGCTCTCTCGCGGAGCGGCAGGGCATCGAGATGCCGATCGCCCGGCAGATGAAAGCCGTCCTCCACGCGGGCAAGCCCCCGCGCGCGGCCCTGGACGAGCTGATGCTGCGCACCCTCAAAAGGGAGTAAACTGCTCGCTCCGGGGGGTTTGCTGTGCCCCGCGGGCGGGAGCGATGTACCGGCTGACCTATCAGGACGGCGAGAGCCCGCGGACCTACGACTTCGACTCCGGCGAGGTCGTGATCGGTCGTTCTCCCGATTGCCAGATCGTCCTCCGGGACTTCGGCATCTCGCGCAACCACGCGAAGGTCGTTGTCGGCGAGGACGGCTCGGCCCGGATCCTCGACCTCAAGTCGAAGAACGGCACCCAGGTGAACGGGGTGCCGGTCGTCGAGGCGCCGCTCCGCGAAGGGGACAAGATCCTGCTCGGGAAGTTCGAGCTCGGCTTCGGCAAGGCCCTCGAGAGCAAGGTCGTGCTGGACGAGGCGAAGCCGCTCTCCGAGGAGGCGGGCACGATCATCCGCTCGGTGGGGGAGCTGTCCCGCCTCCTGACCGCGGCCCCCGCTCCCGCGACGCCGCTCGACGCGAAGAAGCCTCCCGCGATCGACGTCCAGGAGATCGAGAAGTCCAACCGGATCCTGAAGGTCCTGACCAAGGTCGCGGAGACCCTCATCGCGGTGCGTCCGGTGGAGGAGGTGCTCCAGCAGGTCATGGACATCGTCTTCGAGCACATGCCGGCCGACCGCGGCTTCCTGATGCTCGAGGAGGAGGGCCACGGCGGACGGCTGGTGCCGATGGTCGTGAAGCACCGCAACCCGGGGGGCGACGAGGGCCGCATCACCGTCTCCAAGACGATCGCCGACCGGGTGATGCACGACCAGGTCTCGATACTGACCTCGGACGCGATGGTGGACCCGCGCTTCGGGGCCGGGGACTCGATCCGCTTCCACGGCATCCGCTCCGCGATGTGCGCGCCGCTCTGGAACAAGGACCAGGTCATCGGGATCATCCACGTGGACTCCCCGATGCTCACCAACTGCTTCACCGTGAACGACCTCGACCTCCTCACCGCCCTCGCGAACTACGCCGCGGTGGCGGTGGAGCGGGCGCGGCTCAACCAGAAGATCGTGGCCGAGGAGAAGAAGCGCGAGAGGCTCGGCCGCTTCCTCTCCCCCCAGGTGACGAGCCGGATCCTGGCCGCCTCGGACACCCAGGGTGGGGAGCTCGGCGCGCCGGAGGTCCGCGAGGTGACGGTCCTCTTCGCCGACATCAGCGGTTTCACCTCGATGTCCGAGAAGATGAGCCCCTCCGCGGTGGCCCTGCTGCTGAACGACTACCTGTCGCGGATGACCGATGTCATCTTCAAGTACGAGGGTACCCTCGACAAGTACATCGGCGACGCGATCATGGCCGTGTTCGGGGCCCCCCTCGACATGCCCGACCACGCGCAGCGGGCGATCCGGACGGCCCTCGAGATGCAGGAGCGCCTCGCGGAGTGGAACGCGGAGCGGAAGGAGGGGCCGGCCTTCCGGGTCCGCATCGGCATCAACTCCGGCAAGGCGGTGGCGGGCGAGATCGGCAGCGTGAACAAGAAGGAGTACACGGTGCTCGGCGACACCGTGAACACCGCGAGCCGCCTCGAGACCTCGGTGGCGAAGCCGGGCTCGGTGGTGGTGGGCGAGCAGACGCTCGCCCTCGTCCAGGGGCACTTCGACACCCGCCCCCTGGGCAGCTTCACCCTCAAGGGCAAGGAGAAGGAGGTCCTCGTCTACGAGGTCCTCGCTTCCACCGCGTCTCCGGCGGGGGAGGCCTGAGCGCGATGGCGGAGAAGGCGCCCCGGGGCCGAAGGGGGCGCATCCTCTTCTCGATCCTGGCCCTCCTCCTGGCGGTCGGCGTCGTGCCCCTCGTGTGGACCTCCTCCGAGCTCGTGTCCCGCAGCCGGGAGAGCATCGAGTCCAACCAGAAGGAGTGGCAGCTCGACAAGGCACGGCTGATCTCGACCCAGGTCTCGATTTACGTGGACAGCCTCCGCACCCAGGTGGTGGCCATCGCGCGCACCCTCGAGGTGGATCCGGGCTCGACGCGCTTCTCCGCCCGGCTCGCCCGGATCAAGGAGCAGAAGGGCCTCGACCGCTACGTCAAGGACTCGGCGATCGTGTACCTCGCCATCGTGGACTCGACCGGGGTCGGCCCGTCGGCGGGCTGGGTGCTCCGGGACGCCCGCCTCGTCGAGCAGCTGCAGGAGGCATTCCAGCGCGGGCTGAGCCGGACCTCCATGCTGTCCGTCCCCATCGTCTCGGAGTCGCTCCAGGAGCCCGTGGTGGTCCTCGGCGAGCCCGTGATCGTCGCCGGGAGCGTCGAGGGCGCCGTCCTCGCCGTGGCCAGCCTGCAGCCCATCCGGGAGATCACGCGCAGCACGGGCGGCGGCATCTTCGAGGTGTACGTGGTGGACAACCGCGGCCGCCTGATCGCGCACTCGGACCCGCAGCGGCAGCTCGCCGAGGACGTGTCGGGGACGGAGATCGTGCGGTTGTTCCTGGAGCAGTCGGCCCGGAACCCCGCCGTCGACTCCTCCGGGCGGCGGACCGCGAGCGGGGGCTACGGGACCACGCGGTTCACCATGCGGGACGCGAGCGGGGTCGAGCACCAGATGCTCGGCACGTCCATGCCGGTGCCCGACGAGTCCGGCTGGGGGGTCGTCGTCCAGGTCGATGTCGCGAAGGCCTACTTCACGGCCATCGACCTCCGGAAGAAATCCGTCCTCCTCGTGGCGATCGTGACCGCGCTCGCGATCGTGCTCGGGTTCCTGTTCGCGGGAGAGATCAGCCACCCGATCCAGAAGCTGGCCGAGGGCGCGCGGCGTCTCGCCGGCGGGGACTACTCGACGCGGGTCGCCGTGCGCAGCCGCAACGAGGTGGGCTTGCTTGCCGACGCCTTCAACCAGATGGGGGAGGAGATCCAGAAGGCGATCGAGGAGATCCGGCTCCGAGCCGAGGAGAACAAGGAGCTCTTCATGGGCTCCATCCGCATGCTCGCGAACGCCATCGACGAGAAGGACCCCTACACCCGCGGCCACTCCGAGCGCGTCGCCTACTACTCGGCCTGCCTGGCCAAGCACCTCGGGATGAGCCCGGAGGAGGTCGAGCGCGTCCACCTCTCCGGGATCATCCACGACGTGGGCAAGATCGGCATCGAGGACAAGATCCTCCGCAAGGCGGCCGCGCTCACCGACGAGGAGTACGAGATCATGAAGCAGCACCCGACCAAGGGGGAGCACATCCTCGAGGCGGTGCCGCTCCTCAAGGAGAAGGCGGGCGACGGCCTCATGCACCACGAGAACGTCGACGGCAGCGGGTACCCCAAGGGCCTGAAGGGGGACGAGATCCCGCTCTTCGGCCGCATCGTGAGCGTAGCCGACGCCTTCGACGCGATGACCACCGACCGGCCCTACTCCAAGGCGATGACGTTCGAGGCCGCGATCGCCCGCCTCAAGTTCCTCGCCGGCAAGAAGTTCTGCCCGTCGAGCGTGGACGCGTTCGAGCGGGCCTTCCTGAAGGGCGACGTGAGCCCCGCCAAGGCCCGCCGGGCCTCCGTGGCCTCGCGCCACTTCGACCTCAAGGACCTCATCGGCGACCTGCCCCCGCCCATCCCGGTCGCGGCGGAAGCGTCGCCCCCATCGGTGTGAGCGAAGATGACGAAGCCTGATGCCGCGATCCGCACCGCCGCCCTGCTCGTGGCCCTCGCCGGCCCCGCCCTCGCCCAGAGCCCGCCCGCGGCCGAGACGCGCTTCTCGACGGGCGTGATGCACCTGCGCGAGGGCCGGGTGGACCTCGCGCTCGAGGAGTTCAAGAAGGCGGTCAAGGAGGACCCGAAGAACCCGTACTTCCAGAAGGGGCTCGGCCTGGCCTACGCCGCCAAGCGCCAGTGGAAGGACGCGATCGCCGCCTTCCGCAAGGCCCTCGAGCTGAACCCGTACTACGTCGACGTGCGCAACGACCTCGCGGCGGCCCTCATCGGGTCGGGGGACCGCGAGGCCGGCAAGAAGGAGTTCCTGGCCGCGTTCTCCGAGCCCACCAACCCGACCCCCGAGATCTCCGCCCGCAACCTGGGCCAGGCCTACCTCGAGGAGAAGAACTACGGCGAGGCCGTCAACTGGTTCCGCACCAGCCTCAACCGCAACAAGGCCTACGCCGATCCCTACCTCGGCATCGCCGACGCGATGATCGCGGCCAACCACCTCGACGAGGCGGTGGCCCAGCTCGAGGCGGGGGTGAAGGAGATCCCGGAGGACCCCAACCTGGTCCTCGCCCTGGGCCAGGCCTACTTCAAGGCCGGCCGCTTCGGCGAGGCCCGGACGCGCCTCGAGGAGGCTGTGCGCAAGGACCCCGCGGGGCCGGCGGGCCGCGCCGCGGCGGAGCAGCTGAAGGCGCTGCCGAGGTAGCCCCCTTGCCCTACCGGCGGATCCTCGAGACGCTCGTCGCCCGCGCCACGGGAGCGCGGACCGCCCTCCTCCTCGACGCGCAGGGAGAGGTCGTGGTCGGCGCGGGCGACCTGGACGAGCGGCAGCGCCTGATCGGCGCCTACCAGGGCATCGCGCTCGGCATGGCGTCACGCACCGCCGGACGCTTCGACGCCGGCGAGGTCCGGTCCCTCCTCTGGCGCCACGACGGCGGGTCCGTGCTGCTGGCGACGCTCAAGGACGGCTACTACGTCGTCGTCTCCCTCGGCCCGGAGGCTCTCCCCGCCGTCGCCGCCCGCCGCTGCGAAGAGGCGCGGGCCCGCCTCGACGAGGAGCTGTAGTGGACCTCGTCGAGCGCCTCCGCGGCGGGCTCAGCCGCACGCGGGAGGTCCTCCAGACGCCGATCGAGGACCTCGTCCGCGGCCGCCGGCCCCTCGACGCGAAGGCCCTGGAGTCGGTGGAGGAGGCCTTCCTCGCCGCCGACATGGGCCTGCCGGCGGTGGAAGAAGCCATGCGGGTGCTGCGGGAGCGCAGCGGCGAGATCGCCGGCCTCGGGATCGCCGGCATGCGCCAGGCGCTCGGGGAGGAGATCCGCCGCGCGCTCGAGCGCGGCCCCGGCCCCGCTCCGTTCTCGCAGAAGCCCTGGGTCGTCTTCGTCGTCGGCGTGAACGGCGCCGGGAAGACGACGACCATCGGCAAGCTGGCCGCGGGGTGGGCCGCCGAGGGGCGCTCGGTCCTCCTCTGCGCGGCCGACACGTTCCGCGCCGCCGCCGCCGAGCAGCTCGAGGTCTGGGCCGGCCGCTCGGGTGCGGCCTTCCACCGCGGTGCCTCGGGCGCCGATCCCTCGGCGGTGCTCACCGACGCCCTGCGCTCCGCTCGAGCCCGGGGGACGGACGCCGTCCTCGTCGACACGGCGGGTCGGCTCCACACGAAGGCGAACCTCATGGCCGAGCTCGCGAAGATGGCGCGGGTGGCCGGGCGCGAGGTCGCGGGGGCGCCCCACGAGACGCTCCTCGTGCTCGACGCCACCGTGGGCGGCAACGGCCTCGCCCAGGGACGCGAGTTCGCGAAGGCGGGCGGCGTCACCGGCCTCGTCCTCACCAAGCTCGACGGCACCGCGAAGGGCGGGATCGCGGTGGCGGTGGTGCGAGAGCTGGGGGTGCCGATCCGGTTCGTCGGCGTGGGGGAGAGGGCCCAGGACCTGCTGCCCTTCGACGCGGCGGCGTTCGCGGCGAGCCTCGTCGGAGAGTAGGCGCGTGGGTCGGGTCGCGGGCGGGAACGAGGCCGACCGGATCCTGATGCGGCACGCGCTGGCCCTCGCCGCGCGCGGAATCGGGGAGGTGAACCCGAACCCCGCGGTGGGCTGCGTCGTCGCGAGGGGACGGGAGATCGTCGGCGAGGGCTCGCACCCCCGCGCGGGCGGACCTCACGCCGAGGTCCTGGCCCTGCGCCGGGCCGGCCGGCGGTCTCGGGGCGCGACCGTCTACGTCACGCTGGAGCCGTGCGCGCACCACGGCCGCACCCCGCCCTGCGCCCCGCTCCTGGTCGAGGCCGGCGTGAGCCGGGTGGTCGCGGCGATCCGCGATCCCAACCCCCTGGTGAGCGGGCGCGGCCTCGCGTGGCTGCGGCGGGCCGGCATCGCGGTCGAGACGGGACTCCTGTCCGCCGAGGCCGAGCGGCTCGACGAACGCTTCCTCACGTGGGCGCGGCGCGGACGGCCCTTCGTCCTCCTGAAGGCAGCGCTCACCCTCGACGGCCGGATCGCCACCGCATCGGGCCGCTCGAAGTGGCTCACCGCCCCCGCCGCGCGTCGGCAGGCCCGGTGGATCCGGCGGCTCCACGACGCCGTCGTGGTCGGCATCGGCACCGCGCTCGCCGACGACCCGCTCCTCCTCCCGTCGCCGCGGACGGCGCGCGTCTTCACGCGCGTGGTGCTCGACTCCCGGCTCCGGCTCCCCCCGGGCTCCCGCCTCGCCCGCACGGCCTCGCCGCGGACGCCCGTCCTCGTCGTCGCCACGGCGCCGGAGAGGATCCGCCGGCGGGCCCTCGAAGCGAGGGGAGTCGAGGTCGTGGCCGTGGGAGAAGAGGGCGGCCGGGTCTCGCTCCCCGCGGCCATCCGTGCGCTCTCTGCCCGCGGCCTCACGAGCCTCATGGTGGAGGGCGGCTCCGAGGTCCTGGGCGCCTTCCTCGCCGCCCGGCTCGTGGACCAGGTCGCCCTCTTCCGCGCGCCGCTCCTCCTCGGAGGCCGAGGCAGCCGCCCGGCCTTCGGCGGCCCCGACCCCCGGCGCATCGAGGACGCTCTGCGCCTCGAACCCGTGCCGGCGGAGCCGCCCTTCCCCTGGCCCTGGCCGCCGCGGTTCGAGCTTTGGCGTCCGCGGCGCTAGACTCGCCATCATGTTCACGGGGATAGTCGAAGGCACCGGCACCGTCCGGGCGGCTTCGCGCCGGGGCGACGTGATGACGGTGCGGATCGACGTCGGGGGCCTCTTCGACGGCTTGCCCCTCGGCGGCAGCGTTGCCGTCAACGGGTGCTGCTTGACGGCCGTGCGCTCCGACGCCGCCGGCTTCGACGTCGACCTCACCGAGGAGACGCTGCGCCGGACGCGGTTCGACGAGCGGCTCTCCCCCGGCGCGCTCGTCAACCTCGAGCGGCCCATGAAGGCCGACGGTCGCTTCGACGGCCACGTCGTGCAGGGCCACGTGGACGGCATCGGCCGCGTGCGGGGCATGAAATGGCTCGGAGAGTCGGCCGAGATCACGATCGCACCCCCGCCCGAGCTCGACCGGTACCTGGTCGAGAAGGGGTCGGTCTCCGTCGACGGCATCTCGCTGACCGTGTGGGGGATCCGCGACGGCGCCTTCTCGGTGGCGCTCATCCCGTATACACTGCAGGTGACGAACCTGCGGGACGCGAAGGCGGGCAGCCTCGTCAACCTCGAGGCCGACGTCATCGCCAAGTACGTGGAGCGGCTCCTGGCCGCCCGCGGCCTCTGACGGCGTCCCGCCAGAGAGGTCCCATGCCGTTCAGCTCGATCCCCGAGGCCCTTTCGGACTTCCGGGCCGGCAAGATGATCGTGGTCGTGGACGACGAGGACCGCGAGAACGAGGGCGACCTCACGATCGCGGCCGAGAAGGTCACGCCGGAGGCGATCAACTTCATGGCCCGCTTCGGGCGGGGCCTCGTCTGCCTGCCCATGACCGGCGAGCGCCTCGACGAGCTGCGGATCCCGCTGATGGTGCGCGACGAGCAGAACTCGGCCCGCTTCGGGACCGCGTTCTGCGTGCCGGTCGAGGCCCGCGTGGGCACGACGACCGGGATCTCGGCCCCCGACCGGGCCCGGACCGTCCTCGCCGCCATCGATCCCCGGACGAAGCCGGAGGACCTGTCTCGCCCCGGGCACATGTTCCCCCTGCGGGCGCGCTCCGGCGGCGTCCTCCAGCGGGCGGGCCAGACCGAGGCCGCGGTGGACCTCGCCCGGCTGGCCGGGCTCTACCCGGCGGGGGTCATCTGCGAGGTGATGAACGAGGACGGGACGATGGCCCGCGTCCACCAGCTCGAGCCGTTCTGCCGCGAGCACGGCATCCGGATGATCACCATCCGCGACCTCATCCAGTACCGGATGCAGACCGAGCGGCTGGTGCGGAAGATCGCCGAGGCGAACCTCCCGACCTCGTACGGCGGCTTCCGCATCCACGCCTTCGAGAGCCTGATCGACGCCCAGCACCACGTGGCGATGGTGCTGGGCGAGGTCCGCACCGAGGAGCCGGTCCTCGTCCGGGTCCACTCGCAGTGCCTCACCGGCGACATCTTCTCCTCGACGCGCTGCGACTGCGGCGGCCAGCTCCACACCGCACTCGAGCGGATCGCGGCCGAGGGGCGGGGCGTGCTGCTCTACCTGCGCCAGGAGGGGCGGGGGATCGGGCTCGTGCACAAGATCATGGCCTACGAGCTCCAGGACCAGGGCAAGGACACGGTAGAGGCCAACGAGGCCCTGGGCTTCAAGGCGGACCAGCGCGACTACGGCACGGGGGCCCAGATCCTGGTCGAGCTCGGGGTGCGGAGGCTCCGGCTCATGACGAACAACCCAAGGAAGTTCGTCGGCCTGGAGGGCTACGGGCTCACGATCGTGGAGCGGGTGCCGATCGAGATCCCTCCCTCGGATGCGAGCCGGCGTTACCTCCGCACCAAGAAGGAAAAGCTGGGGCACCTGCTGCGGTCGGTGTAGGAGGGTGCGGGGGCGAAGCGTCCGCAGGACGGAGGACGCCGCGCGGAGCCCTCGGGGCCTCGGCTGGACCGTCGCCCCTCGGGATGATAAGATGATGATTTGCTTTGGGTTGGCGTCCGGGCGCCCGAGGGTGAGCGAGCGTGTTCGAGTCGCTGAGCGAGAGGCTCCAGAAGATCTTCCGGTCGCTTCGCGGCCAGGGTGTCCTCTCGGAGGCCCAGGTCGACGAGGCGCTGCGTGAAGTGCGCCTCGCCCTCCTCGAGGCCGACGTTCACTTCAAGGTCGCGAAGGAGATCGTCGAGCGCGTCCGCGCGCGCGCCACGGGCCAGGACGTTCTGAAGAGCCTGACCCCCGACCAGGCCGTCATCCGGGTCGTGCGCGACGAGATGGTCGCCGTCCTGGGCGGCCCCGAGGCGAGGCCCCTCGAGAGCGCGAAGCATCCCCCGAGCGTCATCCTGATGACCGGGCTCCAGGGCTCGGGCAAGACCACGACGACCGCGAAGCTCGGGCGCTGGCTGGCCGGCCGCGGCCGCCACCCCCTGCTCGTCTCGACCGACGTGAACCGCCCCGCGGCCCGCGAGCAGCTCCGCGCGATCGGGGGCCAGGCCGGTGTGAAGGTGCACCACCCGGACCTCGCCCGGCCCTCGGACATCCTGCGATCCGCCCTCGACGAGGCGCGGGCGATCGGGCACGACACCGTGCTCGTGGACACCGCCGGCCGGCTCCACGTCGACGACGCGCTGATGGCGGAGCTGGCCGAGCTGAAGGCGATCGCCGAGCCGGCCGAGGTGCTCTACGTCGCCGACGCCCTCACCGGCCAGGACGCCGTGCGCAGCGCCGACGAGTTCCAGAGGCGAGTCGGGATCACGGGGATCGTGCTCAGCAAGCTGGACGGCGACTCGCGGGGCGGGGCGGCCCTGTCCGCGGCCGCGGTGACCGGGCAGCCGGTCAAGTTCGCGGGGACGGGGGAGAAGGTGGACGCGCTCGAGCCGTTCGATCCCGCGCGCATGGTCTCCCGCATCCTCGGCATGGGGGACGTCCTCGGACTCATCGCCCTGGCCGAGGAGCACGTCGAGCGCGCGAATGCCGAGGACCTCGCTCGCAAGCTGCGCCGAGCCGAGTTCACCCTCGAGGACTACCGCGACCAGATGAAGCAGCTCCGCAAGCTGGGCCCTCTCGACCAGGTCCTCTCGATGATCCCGGGCGCGGGCTCGCTCAAGGGCATCGACGTCGACCGGGGCGAGCAGGAGCTGCGGCGCACGATCGCGATCATCGACTCCATGACGCCTCAGGAGAGGCGCGATCCCGCGGTCATCAACGGCAGCCGCCGCCGGCGCATCGCCCGGGGGAGCGGGGGCACGGTCGAGGACGTCAACCGCCTGCTCAAGCAGTTCGCGCAGGCCAGGAAGCTCATGAAGGGGCTCGGAGGAGGGCCGAAGGCGATCAAGCGCCTGGCCGCCCGCCTGCCGCCGCTCCGCTGATCCGAGGAAGGAAGAGGAAGGATGCTGTCCATCAGACTGAGACGCACGGGCTCCACGAAGCGGCCCTACTACCGCGTCGTGGTGGCCGACTCGCAGGCGTGGCGCGACGGCCGGTTCGTCGAGGTGCTCGGGCACTACGACCCCCGGCGCGAGCCCCCGGTCGTGAAGGTCGACGCCGAGCGGGCGAAGCACTGGCTGGGCAAGGGGGCGAAGGCCTCCGACACGGTCCGCAGCCTGCTGAAGCAGGGCTCGGCGAAGGGCTGACCCCGGTGAGGCACCTCGTGACCCACCTCGCCCGCGGGCTCGTGCGCGAGCCCGGGCGCGTGCGCGTGCACGAGCACGTCGAGGACGGCCGGACCGTCCTCGAGATCTCGGTCGCGCCCGCCGACCGGGGGCGGGTCATCGGGCGGGAAGGCCGCACCGCGAACGCGATGCGGACGCTCCTCGACGCCCTGGCCGAGAGGCGGGGGGGCACGGTGTCGCTGGAGATCCTCGACTGATGGCGCCGTTCCGCGACCTCGTCCTCGTCGGGCGCGTGGTGAAGCCCCACGGCCGCCGCGGAGAGGTGGCCGTCCAGCCGGTCTCCGACCGGCCCGACCGGTTTCCGACGCTGCGGAGGGCCTTCGTGGAGTCGCCCGGCGGGGAGGCCCGCGAGCTGCGCGTCCTGCGCTGCCGTCCGCACCAGGGCCGCTTCGTCCTCGCCATCGACGGCGTGTCGACGATCGACGAGGCGGAGACGCTCCGCGGCCTCGAGGTGCGGATCGAGGAGGGAGAGCTCGCCGCGCTGCCCGAGGGCTCCTACTACCACCACCAGCTCCGCGGGCTGCGGGTCGAGGACGAGGCGGGGACGGCGATCGGGGTGGTGGACGACGTGGTCGAGACGGGGGCGGAGGCGCGTGTGCTCGTCGTGCACGGGCCCGAGGGGGAGACGCTTCTTCCCTTCGCCGCCGGCTTCGTGACGGCCGTGGACCTCGCCCGCGGCTGCCTGGTCGCCCGGAGGCCGGAGTACCTCGTTGCGGATTGACGTGGTCACGATCTTCCCCCGCATGGTCGAGGGGCCGCTCTCGGAGGGCATCGTGCAGCGGGCCCGCGAGAGGGGCCTCGTCGACCTCCGCGTCCACGACCTGCGGGACCACACCGACGACCGGCACCGGACGGTGGACGACGCGCCGTTCGGGGGAGGGCCGGGCATGGTGATGAAGGCGGAGCCCGTCTTCCGCGCCGTCGAGGCCGTCCGGCGGGACGGCCGGGCGGGGAGCGAGGCGGTCGTGCTCCTTTCGCCGCGAGGCCGGCGGTTCGACCAGGAGGCGGCCCGGCGGCTCTCCGGCCTCGACCGGCTGGTGCTGCTCTGCGGCCGCTACGAGGGCATCGACGAGCGAGTGGCCGCGCAGGTCGCCACCGAGGAGCTGAGCCTGGGCGACTTCGTGCTCACCGGCGGCGAGACCGCGGCCCTGGCCGTGATCGAGGCCACGGTCCGCCTGCTGCCGGGGGCCCTCGGGGACGAGGGCTCGGCGGAGAGCGACTCCTTCGAGGGCGGGATCCTGGACTGGCCCCACTACACCCGGCCCGCCTCGTGGCGGGGGAGCGACGTCCCCGAGGTCCTGCTCTCGGGCGACCATGGGCGCATCCGCCGCTGGCGCAGGAAGGAGGCCCTCCGGGCGACGCGGGAAAGGCGCCCGGACCTCCTCGCCGAGGCCCGCCTGGCGGCCGAGGACGAGTCGCTCCTCCGCGAGGTCGAGGACGAGGCCCGGGCAGGCGGGCCCGGGGCGCTGGACAAACGACCCGCCGTCATTCACAAATAGGGACGGAAAGAGGACCATGAAGGCCATCGAGACTGTCGAGTCGGCGGACCTGAAGAAGGCCCTGCCACAGCTCAACCCCGGCGACACGGTGCGCGTCCACGTGCGCGTCAAGGAGACGAGCGTCAAGGAGGAGATCAAGGGCAAGCCCAAGGAGACCGAGCGCGAGCGCGTGCAGGTGTTCGAGGGCGTCCTCATCGGCCTGCGGGGCAGCGGCGCCCGCGCGACCATGACCGTGCGCAAGGTCTCCTTCGGGACCGGGGTGGAGCGGATCTTCCCGCTGCACGCACGGACCATCGAGCGGATCGAGGTGGTGAAGCACGCTCGGGTTCGCCGCGCCAAGCTCTACTTCCTTCGGGAGCGCAAGGGCAAGGCGGGCCGCATGAAGGAGAAGCGCGCGGAGGCTCCGGCCCCGGAGGCCTAGGGGCCCTCTCCGCCTCGCCGGGACGAGGGGGGCGATGGAAGGGGCGTCGAAGCGGGGCCGGCGGCCGGCGGTGCACCGGCCGGTCGAGCTCCGCGGCAGCATGCGATCCGAGGAGGAGGCGCAGGCGGGGGGACGCGCTCTCTTCGCCCGCGGGGCCGCCCCCGCCCTTTCTCCGGCCGCCGCCCCACCGCGCTCGGCGCCTCTTCCGTGGCGCTTCGCCTGAGGCGACGGGGCTAGCGTGCCGAAGATCAACCAGGTCAGGCTGAAGCAGGACGCGGACAAGGAGGAGAAGTCCGGGCGCTTCGACAAGGCGATCGACCTCCTCAAGCAGATCGTCCAGGAGAACCCCCGGGACTGGGCCACGATCAACCGGATCGGCGACCTCTACTCCAAGCTCAACAATCTCAAGGCCGCGAACGAGCAGTACGTCAAGGTCGCGAGGTACTACGCCGACGACGGCTTCTACCTCAAGGCGATCGCCGTCTGGAAGAAGGTCCTCAAGAACGACCCCTCGATGATCGAGGGCAACAAGGAGCTGGGCGACCTCCAGGCGCGGCAGGGCCTCCCCGAGGCCAAGCAGACCCTCGGCCTCGTCATCGACGAGTACATCAAGCGAGGCAAGAAGCGCGAGGCAGGCGACGTCCTGCGGCGGCTCGCCGAGATCGATCCCTCCGACATCAAGGTCCGGATCCGACTCGCCGAGCTCTACGCCTGGGAGGGCAACCCGGACAAGGCGGCCGGCGAGTACGTGGCGATCGCCGAAGAGCTCGTCAAGAAGGGCCACGTGGCCGAGGCCGGGCAGCTCATGGAGAAGGCGCTCCGCTCCGGGCCCCGCGGTCCGACGCTCCTCGCCGCCGCGGCTCGCGTCGCCCTCGTCCAGAAGGACTTCGCCCGCGCGGTCGAGCGCCTCGAGGAGGCGCGGCGGGCGCGCCCCGCCGACCGCGAGGTCTCGCTCCGCCTGGCCGAGGCCTTCCTCGGCATGAAGCGGCCGGACGACGCCCGCCGGGTCCTCGAGGGCCTCCTCGAGCGCGACCCCACCGACCAGGACGCGCGCCAGCAGCTCGGCCACGTCTACCTCGCCGAGGGTCGCCCCGACCAGGCCTTCGAGCAGCTGCTGCCGTCCGTGGACCGCCTGGTGGACCGCCGCCAGATCGACCGCGGCGCCGCCCTCCTCCAGCAGATCGTCCAGCGTCACCCCGCTCACGTCCGGAGCCTGGCCAAGCTCGTCGAGCTCTACCGGCTGTCGCGCAACGACATGCTGGTGGCGCAGACCTACTCGCAGATGGTCGAGGCCTACCTCGGCGAGGGCCGCTTCGAGCAGGCGGCGTCGATCCTGGAGATGCTCCTGGAGCTCGAGCCGCACAACGAGCAGCACCGCTCGAAGCTGCGCTGGCTGCGGCAGCAGCAGGGAGGACAGGCGCCCGGCTTCGAGATGGACTTCGAGAGGGCGGCTCCGCCCCCGGCGCCGGTCGCCGCGGCGCCGCCGGCCCCGCCGCCGAAGCCGGCCGCGATCGAGCTGAGCGGCCCGCTCTCCCCTGACGACCAGGAGTTCATCAAGGAGCACCTCGACGAGAGTGTCGTCTTCCGCAAGTACGGCCTCGGCGAGAAGGCGCGGGACCACATCGAGGCCGTCCTCGCTCGCTTCCCGGACAACCTCGAGGCGCTGCAGGCGCTCGTCGACCTCCACCGCGAGAAGGGCGAGAAGGACGCCGCCGCCGCGCGGCTGCGGATCATGGCCGAGGTCCACCGGCTCAAGGGAGACGCCGACCGGGCGGCGCGCGCGGAGGCCGAGGCGGCGGGTCTCGGGGCGCCCCCCGCAGTGGCCGCTGCCCCGCCCCCCGCCGCTCCCGCCCCGGCTCCCGCGCCTGCGGTCGCGCCCGCCGCTCCGGCGCCCGCTGCGCCGCTCGCCGCCGCGCCACCGGCTGCGGCGCCGCCCGCTTCCGCGCCGCTGCCCGGGCGATCGGCCTCGCGGCCGGCGGCGCGAACCGCGCTCCCGCCGCCGGACGCCAGCGTCGAGATCACCGTCGACGAGGCGGCGGACGAGGAGGCCGTGCAGGAGGACGACGCCCTGCTGCAGGAGATCGCGGGCCTCGAGCCGGCCGCCCCCCCGGAGCCCGATCTCGGCGGCGCCTTCGAGGAGGGCGATCTCGCACCTTCGGGAGGGGAGATCCGCAGCCCGTTCATCGACGTCGAGGAGGGCCTCGCCCAGGAGGGCGGCTTCGACCTGGACGAGGGCCTTCCCCCGCCTCCTGCGGCCGTCGCCACGGGCCTCGTCGTTCCGGCGGCACCGAAGGCCGCTCCGGTGGGAGACGTCCCGGCCGACCTCCGGCGAGCGCTCGAGGAGATCCAGCAGTACGTGTCGATGGGGTTCGTCGAGGACGCGAAGGGAGTGCTCGACGAGCTCGGTGGACGCTTCGCCGCGCACCCGGCGCTCGTGCGCCGCCTCGCCGAGTTGGGGCTCGAGGCGGAGCCGTCTCCCCGCCCCGCGTCCACCCTCGACGACCTCGTCCCCGGCCTCGCCCCGCCGGAGCCCGAGCCCGCGCCGCTCGGCGACGAGCCCCTCCAGATGGGCTCCGATTTCCTCGAGTTCACGCCGCCGCCGCCGACCGCGGCCGAGCGTCGGGCCGCGCCCCCCCCGGATGGAGGGGCGACGGACGGCTTCGACCTCGCCTCGGAGCTCGGCGACCTCTTCGGGGCCCAGCCGGCGGTGGCCGCCGAAGCCGGGCCCGCCTCTTCGACCGACCTCGGCGACGCCTCGCTCGCCGACATCTTCCGCGAGTTCCAGAAGGGGGTGGACAAGCAGCTCGGGAAGGAGGACTACGAGACCCGCTACAACCTCGGCATCGCCTACAAGGAGATGGGTCTCGTCGACGAGGCCATCGCCGAGTTCCAGCTCGCGGCCAAGGACGGGGCGCGCCTGCTGGAGTGCGCGAGCATGCTGGGGATCTGCTTCGTCGAGAAGGGCATGCCGAAGCTGGCCGTGAAGTGGTTCGAGAAGGGGCTTTCCACGCCGGGCCGGACCGAGGACGAGTACAAGGGCATCCGCTACGACCTCGCCGACGCACTCGAGCAGGCGGAGGAGCCCGGCGACGCCCTCGCGCGGTTCGAGGAGGTCTACGGCCAGGACGCCTCGTTCCGCGACGTCGCGGACAGGATCGAGAGGCTCCGACAGAGAGTCCCGCAGCGCGGCCCGAGGCGCTGACTGGCGGTCGCGCCTGCCCGTGGCCCCCATGCCCTGGATCCTGATCTCCCTCCTCGTCGGAGCGCTGCTCGTGGTCGCCCCCTGGCTGCCCGACCTCTGGGACTCGAACTGGCTGCTGCAGCTCTGGCCGGGGCTCCGCGGCTTCCTGACGAGCGGCTTCACCCGGGGAGCGGTCACCGGCCTCGGCCTCGTCAACGTGCTGCTGGCCCTCGCCGACGCGCACGGGCGCCTCGTCACCCGCAGCGCGCGCCGCTGACCAGGGAGGCCGGCTTGACCGCGGAGGGGAGGGAGGCGGAGGCGGTCGACGCGCTCTTCGCCAGCGCCCTTCGCGCCGGGGAGAGCCGCCCTCGCGCCCGGGAGGTCGTGGCGGAGGCGGTGGACGAGCAGGTGCTCGCGGCGGCCCTCGCCCGCGCCGTCCCCGTGGCGTTCCTCGAGGAGGTGGCCGCGACGCGGCCCTGGTCCGAGAGGCCGCGCGTGCTGGCCCGCGTGGTGCTGAACCCCCGCGCGCCGCGCGCCCTCTCGCTGCGCCTCGTCTCCGCCCTCTACTGGCGCGACCTCGCCGAGGTGGCGGCGACGTCGCGCGTCTCGGCCGCGGTCCGCGCCCGCGCCGAGTCGCTCCTGCGGGACGGCCTCGCCGACATGCGCCTCGGCGACCGCGTCACCCTGGCCCGCCTCGCCACGCCAGCCCTCCTGCCCCTGCTCCTCGCGGACTCCGAGCGACGGGTCGCCGAGTCGGCGCTCGTCAACCCGCGCCTGCGCGAGGAGGACCTCGTCGTGGCGCTGCGCCGAGAGGACGTCCGGCCCTCCCTGGTCGAGGCGGCCGTCGCGTCGCCGCGCTGGGCCTCCAACTACGCGGTCCGCCTCGCCCTCGTCCTCCAGCCGCGCACCCCGCTCCCCCTCGCGCTGCAGCAGATCAGCTCGCTCGTGCCGCGCGATCTCCGGCGCGTGGGGGGCGAGATGTCGCTCCGTCCGCTCGTCCGGGCCGCCGCCCTCGAGGTCCTCGGCCGGCTCGCGGAGGGCTGAGCCTTCACAATTCTCGATGGCTCAACGAGATGCATATTGACAGGGCCGCTCGCGGCACAATAGAATCCCGCCGCTGCGGTCTTCCTGACGGGGCCGAGAAAGCGGAACCATGGGCTCGTTCGGTGAGAACCTGAGGAAGGAACGCGAGCTGCGCGGCGTCAGCCTGCGCGAGATCGCCGAAGGGACGAAAATCAGCGTGCGCTTCCTGCAGGCCCTCGAGGAGGACCGGGTCGGCGTGCTGCCGGGCGGCCTCTTCCCGCGCGCCTTCGTGAAGCAGTACGCACTCTTCCTCGGCCTCGACGTCGACAAGACCGTCGGCGACTTCGTGGTCGCGCACGGCGAGCCTCCTCCGGAGCGGAAGGCGGCGCCCGTCGGCCCCGCCCGCCGCTTGCCGGTGTCGCTCGGGCACGTCTTCCTCGCCGTCGTCGCGGTGCTGGCCGTGGCGCTCACCCTGCGCCGCGGCGGCGACGAGCGCGCGCGGCAGAAGGCGCCTGCCGCGCCGCAGGCGGCCGCGCCCGCGGTCCTGCCCTCCGACCGGGTCTACCCCGCGCCGACGACCGCGCCCGCGTCGCTCGCCACCGGCGAAAGCCTCGTGCTCACCATGACCGCCCAGCAGGACTGCTGGGTCGAGGCCCGCGCCGACGGCGAGACCGTCGTCAACCGGATCCTCGCCCAGGGCGAGTCGCAGACGCTCGAGGCGCGGGGCGAGATCGTCCTCTCGGTCGGCAACGCGGGCGGGATCTCGATCCGGGTGAACGACCGCCCGGCCCGGCCCCTCGGGCGGAGCGGAGAGGTGCGCAAGAACATCGTGATCACGCCCCAGAGCCTCCCTTCGCTCGTCCAGCAGGACGGGGCCACCCAGCCCGACGGCCACAGCGGCTAGCGCTTCATGTCGGACGCGCGACCCACCAACCCGCTGGTCGATCAGTTCCGCCGGGGCGGAGTCGCCCGGGAGCTGCGGCTCATGGCCGCCCAGGGGCTCCTCCCGCTCAAGCCGGAGGACCTCCTCGAGCTGTGGACGGAGCTCGTGCGCGACGCCGACGAAGGCGTGAAGTCCGCGGCCGAGAAGTCGCTCGCGTCCTTCCCGGCCCCCGAGCTGCTGCCGATCCTCAAGAGCCGGGACACCCCGCCGAGCGTCCTGTCGTGGGCCGTCACCCACCGCCGCGAGCACGAGCTGCGCGAGGCGACGCTGCAGAACACGTCTCTCCCGGACGAGACGATCGAGGCCCTGGCGCCCACGCTGACCCAGGCCCTGTGCGAGCTGGTGGTCATCAACCAGCAGCGGCTCCTCCGCCGCACCTCGCTCCTCGTCGCCCTCGAGAGCAATGCCGGCCTCAGCAACGACCAGAAGCGGCGCCTGCGCGAGCTGCGGGAGAGCTTCCGGATCGGCGAGGCGGAGGCGGCGCCGCCTCCCGCCCCTTCTCCGGCGCCGGCGCCCGCTGAGCCCGTGCCGGCCGAGGAGCCGCCGTCGCTCGAGGAGCCTCCTCCGGTCTCCGAGGACGAGTACACGGTCAAGGTCCTCACGCCCGAGGAACAGAAGCAGCAGGACAAGGTGAGCGCGGTCCAGAAGATCTACCGCCTCAACACCGCGGAGAAGCTCATCACCGCCCTCAAGGGCACGCGCGAAGAGCGGGCGATCCTCATCCGCGACCCCAACCGCCTCGTCGCGATGGGCGTCCTCGGCAGCCCCAAGATCACGGAGGCGGAGATCGAGTCGTTCTCGGCGATGAAGAACGTCTCCGACCAGGTCCTGCGCGAGATCGGCCACCACCGCGAGTGGACGAAGCGCTACACCGTGATCAGCAACCTCGTGCGGAACCCCCGCACCCCGATCGGCATCGCCCTGAGCCTCGTGCCGCGGCTCGGCCCCCGCGACGTCAAGGGCGTCGCGATGGACCGCAACGTGCCCGAGCCGGTCCGCAAGCAGGCCCAGAAGTTCGTGAAGGGAGCCCAGGCGCGCTGAGCCCGCGATGAGCGACCACTACCAGCTCCTCGGCGTCCCGGCCTCGGCCTCCGCGGCGGAGATCCGCCAGGCCTACCTGCGGCTCGCCCGCGAGCGGCACCCCGACCGCTTCACCGACCCCGGCGAGAAGCAGCGGGCCCAGCTGGCCCTCCAGGAGATCACGACCGCCTTCAACACGCTCGTCAACCCCCGTCGGCGCCAGGAGTACGACGAGGGTCGGCACAGGCCGCAGCCCCGCACCCCCGAGGAGGTCGCGCGCGACGCCTTCGAGCGCGGGCAGGCCCTCCTGGAGCAGGGGAGCCTCGACGACGCCCTGACCCTCCTCCGCACGGCGGTGCACCACGCCCCGGGCGAGGCCGCCTACCACGCCGCCCTCGGGCGGGCACTCCTCCGCGTCGGCTCCGCAGCGCGGGAGGCCGTCCAGGCCCTCGAGCGGGCGACCCAGCTCGCCCCGCGGAACGTCCAGGCCTTCGCCGACCTCGCGGTCGTGCTCGCCCGCCAGGGCATGCGCCTGCGGGCCCAGAAGGCGCTCGAGACCGCCCTCCACCTCGCTCCTCGCGACCCGAAGCTCGCCCGCCTCGCCGCCGAGCTCGGGCTCGGCGGGCCGTGACCCTTCGATGAAGATCGTCTGCGAGGCACGGAGCGACGTGGGCCGCAAGAGGAAGGGAAACGAGGACTCGCTCTTCCTGAACCCCGAGCAGAAGCTCTACGTGGTCGCGGACGGGATGGGCGGGCACGCGGCGGGGGAGGTGGCGTCCCGCGTCGCCGTCGACGCGATCAACGACTTCGTGACCCTGACCGGCGGCGACCAGGAGATCACCTGGCCGTTCGGCCTCGACGAGACCATCTCCTACGAGGGCAACCGCCTCAAGACGGCCATCCGGCAGGCCAACCGCCGGGTGCTCGAGACGACACGCGAGAGCGCGGAGTACGAGGGGATGGCGACGACCGTCGCCGCCGTGCTCGTGGACGGGGACGTCGCGAACCTCGCCCACGTCGGCGACAGCCGCATCTACCTCTGGAGCGGCGAGGGGATCTCCCTCCTCACGAGCGACCACTCGTGGGTCAACGAGCAGATCCAGAGCGGGGTCATCTCGCCCGAGCAGGCCCGCAGCCACCCCCTCCGCAACGTCGTCACCCGCGCCCTCGGGGGGAGGGCCGACCTCGTCGTGGACGTGCAGTCCCGACGGATGGCGAAAGGCGACGTTCTGCTCCTCTGCTCGGACGGCCTCACCACGATGGTCAGCGACGAGGAGATCGCGCGCATCATCGGGGAGGCGGAGGGCGACGTCGCCCGCGCCGCCACCGCCCTCGTGGCGGAGGCGAACGAGCGGGGGGGCGAGGACAACATCACCGTCGTCCTGCTCCGCTTCGAGGAGTGACGCCATGCGGCCCCAGGCGGCGCCCGGCCGGCCACGTCCCCGCATCGGCCGCTACGTGATCACGGGCCGGATCGGCCGCGGGGGCATGGGCATGGTCTACCGCGGCCTCGACGAGGCGCTCGAGCGCGAGGTCGCGGTGAAGACCCTCGTCGCCGAGGGCTCCCTCGACCCCGAGAGCCTCCGCCGCTTCGAGGTGGAGGCCAAGGCGGCGGCCCGCCTCGGGCACCCGAACATCGTGACCGTGTACGAGCTCGGCAAGGACCGCAACCTCCCCTACATCGCGATGGAGATGCTGCCCGGGGCCGACCTCGAGGCCCTCCTGCGCTCGGGGGAGGAGATGCCCCTCGCCGAGAGGCTCGACGCGATGGCCCAGGTCTGCCGCGGCCTCGCCTACGCCCACGAGCGCGGGATCGTCCACCGCGACATCAAGCCGAGCAACGTGCGGCTGCTCGAGGACGGCACCGCGAAGATCATGGACTTCGGGATCGCCAAGCTCGGCAGCATGCAGCTCACCAAGACCGGGATGATGGTGGGGACGGTCCACTACATGAGCCCGGAGCAGGTGCGGGGCCGGCCCCTCGACGGACGGAGCGACGTCTTCTCCGTGGGGGTCATGCTCTATCAGCTCCTGGCCGGCGAGCGTCCCTTCCGGGGCGACGGGGCGACGCAGGTCCTCTACAAGATCGTCAACGAGGACCCGCCGCCGCCGGATCTCTCTGCTCTCGGCGACGTCGGGACCCGGCTGCTGCCGATCCTGTCCCGGGCCCTCGCCAAGGATCCGGAGGCCCGCTACCCGACCGCCAAGGTCCTCGCCGACGACCTCGCGGCGGTGCTCGAGGACTTGCAGAAGGCCGCGGGCCCCGTGCCCGCGGCGGCAGCCGACGGGCTGGCCGCGGCCCGGCGCGCCCTGCGCGAGGGGCGCCGCGAGGAGGCCGTCGCCCGACTGCGCGGGCTCGTCGCCGAGCACCCCGGCCTGCTCGAAGCCCGCCGGGCCCTCCGCGCGGCGCTCAGCGAGCAGAAGAAGGCGCGCGACACGGAGCAGGGGCAGGAAGACTACCCGGAGCTCGAAGCCACCTTCCAGGCTGCGCCGACCCGGCGCGAGCCGGGCACGGAGCTCCAGCCGACCATCGCCGTCGTCGCCGAAGGCACGCCCGGCACGCCCGCCCCACCCGTTCCTCCCCCGTCGCCTCGCCGGATCTGGGCCTACGCCGGGGGCGGCCTGCTGGCCGTGGCCCTCCTCGCGTGGGCGCTCCTGCTGCGCGGGCCTCGGCCTCCCGCCGAGGTCCGCGTCCCCGTCCGGTCGCAGCCCCTGGGCGCCGCCGTGCTCGTCGACGGCCGGGAGAGCGGCGTCCTGACGAACGGCGAGCTGGTCGTGCCCTCCCCGGCGCCCGAGCGCGTCGTGCTCACGTTCCGCAAGCCCGGCCACCGCGACGAGACCCGGACGGTGCGCCTCCCCCTCCCCGCCGGCGAGTCGGTTTCGGTCACTCTCCAGACGTCGACGCGCCTCGTCCCCGTCCGCACGGTGCCGCCGGGGGCGACGGTGACGGTCGACGGCGAGAAGCTGGGCGGCGTCACCCCCCTCGAGACGGCCCTCGATCCCGGTCGGGAGCACCGCCTCGTCGCCTCGCTCGAGGGGTACGCCTCGCGGGAGGTCCGGATCGAGGCCGGGGCCGCGCCGGAGTCGCTCGACCTCGCCCTCGAGAAGGTGGCGCCCGACGGCGTCGTGGCCATCACGTCCTCGTACCCCGTCGACGTCCTCTGGCGAGGCCGCCCGCTCTCGCGGGGCGAGGTGTCGCCGCGGGTCTCCGTCCCCGGCGGCCGTCAGGTGCTGACCCTCGTCTCGGGCTCGCTGTTCCTCAAGGCCGACGTGACGGTCGACGTGCCGCCTCGCGGCGAGACCTCGCTCGCCGCGCCGGCCGCCGGCAAGCTGAACGTCCGCGCGGTGCCCGAGAACTGCGAGGTCTTCGTGGACGGAACGTTCGTCGACTACCCCCCGATCCTCGACCGGCCGGTGGCGGCCGGACGGCACACCGTCTCCTTCCGCTGGCAGGACGGCGCGAAGGCCGAGGAGGCGGTCGAGGTGAAGGGCGGAGCGCCGGCCTACGTCCTGCGGCGAAAGGAGCAGCCGTGAACCGCCCCGCGGCCCTCGTCCTCGTGCTCCTCGGCCTGGCCCGGACGGCTCCGGCACAGGAGCCCGCTCCGGAGGAGCAGGCCCGTCGCCTCCTCGAGGACGGCCGGGCCTATCGCGCGCAGGGCAAGCTCAAGCAGGCCCTCGACAACTTCAACATCGTCGTCGCGAGCTTCCCGGCCACCGACTCCGTGGGCTACGCCCTGCTCGAGATCGGGCGCTACCGGATGGAGGTCGACGGGGACGCCGAGAAGGCGCGGGCCTCGTTCGAGCAGGTGACGAAGCAGTACGCCCGCAGCGATGCCGCCCCCGGGGGCTACTACTACCTGGGCCTCCTGACCCTGAGCCGGGCCACGACCCCGGCCGAGATCGACGACGCCCTCGCCAACTTCACCCGGGTGGCGACCCTCTATCCCCGGAGCGAGTGGGTGCCCCGCGCCCTCACCGCCTCGGCCCGCGCCCACCGGCGGGCGGGCCGGTACGCGGAGGCGGCGGACATCAACCGGCGCGTGTCCCTGGAGTACCCGGCCTCCGACGCCGCGGCCGAGGCCCAGTTCGAGATCGGCCAGGCCCTCGCCCTCCAGGGGCAGCCGCGCGTGGCGATGGAGGAGTTCCAGCAGGTGCGCAACCGGTTCCCCCAGAGCGCGTGGGCCCAGCCCGCGCTCGAGCGGACGACCGGCCTCTACCGTCTGTTCGGAGGAGCGAAGCCCTCCTTCGCCCTCGACCCCGCGTTCTCCCTCGCCGGCGGGGACATCCTGAAGGACGTGAGGGCCCTCGCGGTGGCGGGAGGAACTCTCTGGGTCGCGTCCGACAAGACCCGGAGCGCGGTCCCCTTCGACGCGTCGGGGAAGCCGGGCCCGAGCCGGAACGTCGAGGAGCCCCGGGCCCTCTCGCTCACCCCGGCCGGCGAGCTGGTCCTCGCGGGCAAGACCGCCCTGCGCGTCGGCGCGAGCGACGTCCGCTCCTTCACGACCCCGCCCGACAAGCCCGGCGCCCAGGCGAAGCCGGTGGACCGGATCCTCGCCGCCGCGATCACCCCGGGCGGGTCGGTCCTCGTGGCCGACGAGGAGCGGGAGGCGATCCTGCGCTTCGACGCCAAGGGCCAGTACCTCGGGACGTTCCCCGCCGACTCCACGAAGCGCAAGGTCTCCCGCATGCTCGTGGACGGCGAGGGCGGGATCGTGACCCTCGACCGGGACGAGAAGACGGTGCGGGTGTGGCAGGAGACGGGGAAGCTGGTCCGCGCGGTGGGTCCCGCGGGCCTCAAGCGCCCGGTCGACGTCGCGGTGGACGCCTTCCGCAACCTCTACGTGGCGGACGAGGAGCTCGGGGTCCTCGTCTTCAACCCCCAGGGCCAGGCCATCGCGACGATCACGAGCCCCGAGCTGAAGCGGCCCAAGGCAGTCACTCTCGATCCGACCGGCGCCGTCCTCGTGTACGACGACCGGGCGGAGCGGGTGCTGCGCTATCGCTAGCAGGAGGCGAGCGCGTGCTTGCGGCAACGACGAAGACCCCGCCCCGCCCCCGTGAGCTCGTGTTCGTCTGCTCGGTACTCGGGCTCCTGCTGGCCGGCCCCCGTGTCTCCGCCCAGCCGCCGGCCGAGCTCCAGGAGGCGGTGAAGCGCGAGGAGAAGGGGGCCCAGGACGCGATGGCCCGCGCGGTGGCGGAGTTCGAGGGGCCCAACCAGGGGCGCTCCCTCGTCGCGTTCGACGAGATCATCGCCCGCCTGGAGGCGGTGGGGCCGCGATCCTTGACCTCGAGCGGCCGCGACATGCTGGCCCAGGCCTACGAGTACCGAGGCCGGGTGTACTTCGGCATCGGCCTCACCGAGAAGGCCTCCGAGAACTTCCGCCAGCTCGTGCAGCTCAAGCCCGACCACGCGCTCTCGAAGGAGAAGGTCTCCCCGAAGGTGGTGGAGCTCTTCAACAGCGTGAAGCGGTCCCTCATCGGCTACCTCGCGGTGTCCTCCAAGCCTGCGGGGGCCCGGGTCACGCTCGTCGGCGCCGGCGACGTGCGCACCGACCTCGGCCTCACCGACTTCTTCCCCGTCGAGGTGCTGGCCGGAGAGTACACGGTGGAGGTCGTCCGCGAGGGCTACCAGAAGGAGACCCGCCCGGTCAGCGTCACCGCCAAGGACACCCAGACGGTGGAGGTCCCGCTCGTGCGGGTGGCGGCGAGCGTCTTCTTCGTCACCGAGCCGGCCGGCGTCGAGGTCTGGATCGACGGCGAGCTGAAGGCGAAGACCGCGGGCAACCTGTCCCCCGACCTGCAGGAGGAGATCCGGGCCCGGGGGCTCGACCCCGCGAAGGCGTCGGCGCGGACGGAGGTGGCGAACCTCACCCTCGGCAGCCACGCCGTCGAGCTCCGACTTCCCTGCTTCGAGTCCGTGAAGACCATCATCCCGACCGAGCAGCCGCAGGACTACGTGGCGGATCCGGTGCGGATGGAGGACTCCGTCGCCTCGCTCAAGCTGACCTCGGACCCGCCGGGGGCGCGGATTCTCCTCAACGGCGAGGCCCGCGGAGTGACGCCGGCGCAGATCGACAGGATCTGCTCGGGGAAAGTGCGCGTCGAGGTGAAGCACGCGTCGGGCAAGTTCATCAAGGAGCTGGTGCTCAACAAGGACGACGCGATCAGCCTCGACTGCCCGATCCGGCCCACCCTCGCCTTTCTCGGGGTGGAGGCGGCGAGCACGGCCGGCCAGCGGTACGTCGCCGACGCCGAAGAGAAGATCCGCCAGAACCTCGCCCGGCTCATCTCGCTCAACTTCATCGCCGCCCCGCGCGAGGCCGTGGACCGGATCCTCCAGCAGGACCGGCTCACCCGGATGGCCCTCGTCTCCGAGTCGGCCGATCCGGACCTCGTCCGCAAGGTGACGGAGCGGCTCGCCGGCGCCCTCGAGGCGCAGGGCTTCCTCGTGGCCGTGCTGCCCGAGGAAAGGCTCCAGCGGACGGCCCGGCTCTACCTGCTGGCGGCCGGGAACGCCAAGGCGGAGCACGTGGACGTCGTGAACTTCGGCGAGGGGGCCGCCTACACGGGGCCGCTCGCCCGGCTCGACGCGCAGTTCGCGAGCGAGCGCCCGTGGACGGGCCTCGTCACGGTCGACACGCTCCTCATGGACGGCGTCCCGGTGCTCCGGGTCCTGTCCGGCAGCCCGGCCGCCCAGGCCGGCCTCCAAGCGGGCGACGTGGTGCTCGCGGTGGACGGCCAGGCGGTGAAGCGCACCGCCGACCTCCTCGCGGCGGTGGCGGCGAAGAAGGCGGGGGAGAGGATCGTTCTCCAGGTGCGGGGCGCGGCCGCCGGCTCCGCGCCCCGGGGGCTCGAGGTGACCCTGGCCACGAGCGCTCGCGAGGTCCCGCTCTTCGACCCCCAGATCGTCTACAACAAGACGATGATGGACCTTCGCTCCGTGACCGAGGGCTGGCCGGGCACCGAGGCGGCGGCTTACGCGTCCCTCAACCTCGCCCTCTGCGCCATGCACTTCTCCGACTTCGCGGGGGCCCACGACTTCCTGCAGAAGGCGAAGGCGCAGCTCCCGGACCGGCCGGGCCTCTCCCGGGGCACCGCGCTCTACTACCTCGGCCTCGCCCTCGAGACGCTGGGCTACCGGCCCCAGGCGGCCGAGGCCTACCGCGCAGCGGCGGAGGCGAAGGACGCCACCCTCATCGACAACGACGGCCCGGCCGTGGCCTCCCTCGCCGCCCGCCGGAGCGGGCCGTGAGCGGCGACGCGCGCCTCGTCTGGGAGCGGCCGGACGGGCGGAGCGTCGCCTTCCCGCTCGGCGATGGGGCGATGGAGGTCGGGCGGGACGAGGACGTCGCGATCCGCCTCGACGAGCCCCTCGTCTCGCGCCGCCACGCCCGGATCGAGAGGCGCACCGAGGGGTGGGTGGTGGTGGACCTCGGCTCGACGAACTTCACGCGCGTGAACGGCGAGCGGGTCCGCCGCGAGCGGGTGCTCGCCCACGGCGACGAGCTGCGGCTCGGACGGGCCGTCTGCCGCTTCCTGTCGGAGCCCTGAAGCCCCTACGAGGGCTCCTGGCCGGCGTCGGGGCGGGCGAGGTGGTAGCCCTGCCCGTAGTCGACGCCCATCGCCCGCAGGACCTGCGACTCCTCCTCCTTCTCGATCCCCTCCGCGATCACCTTGGCGTTGATCCCATGGCCGAGGTGGATGATGGCCTTCACCATCGACCGGTTCACCGGGTTGATGTTCACCTCGTGGACGAGCTTCATGTCGATCTTGAGGTAGGCCGGGCGCAGGTTGGAGATCGTGTCCAGCCCCGAGTAGCCTGCGCCCACGTCGTCGACCGCGAACGACATGCCGAGGTCAGAGAAGTAGGCCATCGTGTCGCGGAAGATGCCGTGGTTCTCGATGACCTCCTCCTCGGTGATCTCGATGACGATCCGCTCCGGCCGGACCTGGGCCCGGTCGAGGAAGTCGATGAGCGCCTTGTCGCGGAACTGCGGGTCGCGCATGGTGGCGGGGAGGGTGTTGACGAAGATCTTCGCGTTCGACGGGATCCGGGCCGAGGAGAGGAGAGCGCGGTTCCGGCAGAGGCGGTCGAGCTCGACCCGGAGCCCGTGCCGCTTCGCCGTCCGGAAGAGCTCCGCCGGGGACTCGAGGCCCGAGCCCTTGGGCCCCCGCGAGAGGGCCTCGAAGCCCATGACCGTGCCCTCCTGCATCCGCAGGATGGGCTGGTAGGAGGTCACCACCCGCTCGCGCAGCAGGACGTCCTGGAGCCGCTCCAGCTTGCTCAGCTCGTCCGCCTCACGGAGCTGGGCGGCCTGGAGGACGGCCGCGTCCATGGCCCGCTCGATCACGCGCTCCGCGTGCAGGAGCGGGTTGTAGACGGCGAGGCCGTGGCCCACGACGGGCGGGGGGCTGTCCTTCTGAGGATTGTCCCTCTTGGCGTAGGGGTATGCGGCCTTCGTGAACTTCTCCACGAGCGACGAGACGACGCGGCCGCGCGCGGTCTTCAGATCGGCCACCGAGAGGGGGAGGTTCCGTCGCCGCTTGCGGTCGAGGATGAACAGGAAGCGGAGGCCCCGCGGACGGTCGAGGCAGAGGACGTCGCCCTGGCGGTAGTCCTTGCCCTTGGACTCGTCGAGGATCTTGAAGATCCTCTGCCGGACCTCCTCGTAGGCGGCCGTCCCGTACTCGTCCTCGATCGTGGCGAGAGGGGAGGCGTCGAGGACCAGCACGCCCAGGCTGCCGCGCTCCGCCAGCTCCCGCTCGAGGTCCTGGAGGCGCTCGTGATAGGGGGCGATGGGCTCGGGCATGGGCCTGAGGGTCGCGGCATGATAGCCCGGAGCCGGGAGGGGGCCAAGCTCGCCCGCCCGGCCGGGAGCGGGGGGCTGCTAGAATACCGGGCTCGGAGGAGCGCGCTGCCCATACTCGGACGGATCCTGCGCGACCGCGGGGTCATCACCGACCGACAGCTGCAGGAGGCCATCCAGCACCAGGTGCTCTACGGAGGGCGGCTGGGCACGAGCCTCCACGAGCTCGGGTTCATCACCGAGGAGCGGCTCACGGACGCCCTCGCCCGGGCCAAGGGCGTGCCCGCGGCCGATCTCAAGGCGACGCAGCCCGAGGCCCTCGCCCTCGTCCCCCGGAAGCTCGCCCAGCGCTTCAAGGTCTTCCCCTGCCGGGTCCGGGGCCAGACGCTCTTCCTCGGCATGGTCGACCCCAGCGACCACGCCGCCGTCGCCCACATCGGCTATTCGCTCGGCTACATCGTGCGCCCGATGGTGGTCCCCGAGTTCCGCATGGTGCAGCTGCTGCGCGACCACTACGGGGTCGACGAGCGGTGGCGCTACACCGACACCCACGGGGGAGGGCCGGCGGCGCCCGAGGTCAAGGATCCGGCGGCGGCGGCGGGGCGCATCGACGCCGCGGCTACGCGCGACGAGGTGGTGGCGGCAGCCCTCGCGCTGGCGCGCTGCTACTTCAAGCGCGTCGTCTTCTTCATCGTGCGGGAGCCGTGGGTCCTGGGCTGGGACGGCGCGGGAGAGGGCATGGACCGCGCGCACGCGGCCGCCCTGCGGGTCCCGCTCGACCTGCCCTCGGTCTTCCAGGGCGTGACCCGCAACCGCACGATGTTCGTGGGCCGGCCGGGCCCGGAGCAGGCCAACCAGGCCTTCCTCGGCGCCATCGGCAAGAAGCCCGGCACTACGGCCGCGCTCTTCCCGGTGGCGCTCCGGGGCCGGGTCGTCAACCTCGTGTGGGGCGACAGCGGCTCGACGGGCGCGGCGCGGGGCGACCTGGGCCAGCTCCTGGCCCTGATGCAGAAGATCCCCCGGGCCTACCTCCGGATCATCCGGGCCCGGATCGCGGAGAGCCGGAAGGAGGCGGGGCCGGAGCCCGCCCCGACGCCAGAGGAGAAGAGGGACGAATGATCGAAAGGCACAAGGAGATCCGCCGCCGTCGGCACCGCAAGGAGAAGGCGCGGAAGGCGCGCAAGCGGGCGGCGGTCGCCGCCGCCAAGAAGGACGGCGGCAAGTCCTAGCGGGGCACGAAGGCGAGGGCCAGCAGGACGAGGACCAGCGCCAGGGTGACCGCCGTGGACGCGACGAGCCACCGGGAGAGCCGCCGGCGCTGGCCCTCGTCCCAGGGCAGCTCGACCCGTCGCCGGGTCTCCGGCCGCCCCGCCACCGAGACGAAGAACGCGGGAAGAGGGCCGCTCGACGCGGCGGCGCGGCTGCGAATGAGCGCGCCGCACGTCGGGCAGCGCCGGACGAACCGCTCTGGGCTCCCGGCCACCGTCCCGCCGCAGCCGGGGCAGGGGAAGGTCACCCGTGGAGTATAGCGGCCGGCGCCCCGGCTTCCTGGCCGCATTCTCCTTCGAGAGCTTCCGCCTCCTCTGGGCGGGGGCGTTCCTCTCCAGCGTCGGGACGTGGATCCAGGACGTCGCGCTGTCCTGGATCATCCATTCGCGGATGGGGGACCCGTTCTACCTCGGGCTCCGGAGCTTCGCCCAGGAGCTGCCGCTCCTCTCCTTCATGCTCATCGGGGGGGCGGCCGCGGATCGGATCGACCGCCGGCTCATCCTCCTCTCGTCCCAGTTCTTCCAGATGGCGATGGCGATGCTCCTCGGCGCTCTCTTCCTGGCCGGGCACCTCGGCATCGTCGCGATCGTCCTCATCGCGTTCGCGACCGGCGTCATGCAGTCGCAGTCGGCCCCGACCTACCAGGCCGTCATCACGAGCCTCGTCCCCCGCGAGCACATCCCGAACGCGGTCGCCCTCAACTCTCTCCAGTTCAACCTCTCCCGGGCGATCGGCCCGGTCGTCGCCGGGCTCCTCCTCGCCCACGCCGGGGCGGGCTGGTGCTTCGCCGCCAACGCGATCTCGTTCGTGGGCGTCATCCTCGCCCTGCGCACGATCGAGCTGCCCCCGCCCCCCGTCGACCCGCGCGAGAGCCTGAGGGACAGCCTCCGAGCCGGCCTGCGCCACGTCTTCGACACGCCGCGGCTCCGGTCGGCGACCCTCCTCGCCTTCGCGGCGAGCTTCCTCGCCTTCCCCCTCATCACCTACCTGCCCGTCCTCGCCGGCGACGTGCTGAAGACCGGCGCCTCCGGCTACAGCCTCCTGCTCACGAGCGTCGGCCTCGGCGCGATCGCGGGCGCGATCGGCGCCGCCCGGCGGGGGCGGGCCGAGGGCCGGGGCCGGCTGATGCTCCTCGCCTTCGCCGGCTTCGGCCTCGTCACGGTGTCCGCCGCGCTCTCGCGCTGGCAGTGGCTGTCGATGGCGATGCTCGTCGGCTCGGGCTTCGCGCTCACGACGGCGTTCTCGACGCTCAACTCCCTCGTCCAGGAGATGGCCCCCGAGGCCCTTCGAGGCCGCGTCCTCTCGATCTTCGGCCTCGCCTTCCGCGGCGGGGGCCCGTTCGGCAGCCTGCTGGCCGGGCGCCTCGTGCGCGGGGCGGGCGCGCCCGTGGTGGTCGCCACCTACGCCGCGGCCCTGCTCTGCGTCGCCTCCTTCCTCCTCCTCCGGAGCCGCGAGCTGCGGAGGCTGTGACGGAGCTACGCGACCAGTGCGGTGCTCCTGGCCGCCCGGTTCGGCCTTGACCCGCGTTCGGGGCGCGGCATAAGCTGCCCAGCGTGGCGCTTCGGTTTCCACGGCGGCACTCCCCGGCTCCGGCGCCGCTACCGCCCGGCGCCCGCAAGGTGGCTCACTGGGAGGCCGGCCGCTACATCGGGTGCCCGGCCTGCGGTCGGCTCCTGAAGATCGAGTGGGCGGTGCGGAGCCTGGTCTGCTCCTGCGGGGCGCGGGTTCCCGTGAACCTGCCCGACGGTGAGCGCCGCTGAGCGAGCGTCGGTCCTTCTCCCTCGACGGCGCCGTCGTTCCGGGCCTGCTCCTCCTGGTGGCCCGCGACCTCCTCCTCTACGACCCCCCGCGGGTCCTGGCCTGGCGCCTCTCCCACGACCCGCGGCTCCTCGCCGCGGCGGGCTGGCTCGCCCCGCTCCTCCCCGCGCCCACCGGGGCCCTCGACCGCGACCCCATGGCACTCCTCCTCGCCGCCGTGGCGACGCTCCTCGCCCTCGCCTACGCGACCCTCGCCGCCGCGCCGGTCCGCCCGTCGGCCCGGGGCGCGGTCATCGCCCTCGCCGCGCTCCTGCTCGTGGTGGCTCCGAGCGCCGCGTTCATGGGGATGGGCGCGGCGACAGGTCGGCCCTACGGCCAGGACGGCGGGGTCGTGCAGCTTCCGCTCGCCATCGACCGGATCCTGTCCGGCCAGAGCCCCTACGGCGCCGACTACTCGGACACCATCCTCGCCCGCGAGGCGCGCGTCTCGAGCTTCTGGGACGAGCGCGGGGGCAACCCGATCCTGCATCACCACGCGTACCTGCCGGGCACGCACCTCGTGATGGCGCCGTTCCTCGTCGCCTCCCGCGCCGTCTTCGGCGGCTTCGACCCGAGGGCGGTCACGCTCGTCTTCTACGCCATCGTCGTCCTGCTGGCGGCGCGCCTTCCGGCCTCCACCGAGGAGCGGCTTTCCGCGGCGGCGGTCGCGGCCTTGAACCCCCTCGTCTACTGGCACCAGATCTTCGGCGCGAACGACCTTCTCTTCGTGGCCATGGTGCTGGGGGCGGTCCTGCTCGCGCGAGAGGGAAGGACGGTCGTCGCGGGGGCTCTCCTCGGCCTCGCCTGTGCGACGAAGCAGCTCGCCTGGCCGTTCGCTCCCTTCCTCCTCGTCGGGCTCACCGGGGCCCGGACGTTCGACGGCCTCGCCGCGGCCTGGCGTCGACTCCTCCGCCCGCTCGGCGCGGCGGCAGCGGTGTTCCTCCTCGTCGTCCTTCCCGTCGCGGCCCTGGACTTCCGGGCGTTCTGGGGCGACATCGTGGCCTACAACGTGGGCCTCCCCGGCGCCGACAACTACCCGCTCGGAGGCACGCCCGGGTTCGGCTTCGCCAACTACCTCCTCTACTTCGGGCACGTGACGAGCCTGCGCGACTACTTCCCGTTCTCGGTCTTCTACGTCCTGCTCGTCCCGCTCGGCCTCCTCCTCCTGCGGGCCCAGCTCCGCGACGGCCGCCCCGAGTGGGCGCTCGCCACGGGAAGCGCCGCCCTCCTCGCCTCGGTCTACTTCTCGCGCGTCGTGCACCCGAACTACCTCGTCCCGGTCGCGGTCCTCCTCCCCCTGGCGGTGCTCGGCCGAAGGCGCGGGGCCGACGTGGCGATCGCGCCCCTGCTGCTCCTCGCCCTCGCGGTGGAGGTGGTCGAGAGCCAGACCTTGAGGACCGCCTGGGACCAGGCCGTGGCCGCCGGCCTGCCCGCCCGGACGACCGGTCTCGCGGCGGCGCTCCTGCCCCGGGCGGGTCCCCAGCTCACGAAGGACCCGCTCGGGCTCCTCTTCAGCGCGACGGCGGCGGGCGTCGGGTTGCTCTACCTGGCGCTCGCCGTCTGCGGCGCCCACCACCGCTGGCGGACGGCGGTCACCGGTCTGGCCGCGGTGCTGATCGTGGGCGCGCCTGCGGTCCTGCTCGCGGGCCTGTCGGACCGGACGGGCCTCGTGCGCGCGCAGGACCCGGCGGTCGTGCAGGCCGGCGCTGACGCCGGCCGGATCCTGGGCGGCCGGAGCCCCTACACCCCGCCTTCCGAGACTTCGCCGCGCGGCCGCGAGGCCGTCTCGCGGAGCTTCCGCCTGGATCCGCCGGCGGAGATCCTTCCCGGCTCTCCGTTGCTGCCGCCGGGACCGGCCGTCCTGATGACGCTGGTGCGACCTCTCGGCGTTCGAGACCTCCGTCCGCCCGCGACGCTCGCGCTCGTCGTCCTGGCCGCGGCTCTCACCCTCCGGGTTCAGGGCCGGAGGCGGCGCACGGCGCTGGCTCTTGCGCTGCTCGCCGGCCCGATGGCCCTCGGCACCGTGCTCGGCGTGCCGCACGCCTTCTTCGTGGCGGCGCTCGTGGCCGCCTGGGCCGCGGGCCGCCGCGACGCCTCTCTCGCCACCGGCCTCCTCGCCGGGACCGCGGTCGCGTTCGACCACCGCGCCCTTCTCGTCGTGCCGTTCCTCCTGGTGCCGCCCGGGAGTCGGGCGACGCTGGACGGTTCCGAGGGGCGACGAGCCGTCCTCGAGAGGCTCGGAGGGGCCGTCGGCGCCTACCTGCTGCTCGTCGGGCCGATCGCCCTCCTGGACCCCGCGTCTTTCTTCGCACGCCTCGCCGAGCGCCACGTGCCCGGCCCGGGCCTCGGCCTCGTCAACCTCCTCGCGTACCGCGGCGCCGAGGCGTCCCCGGCCGCGTTCGCTTTCGCGGCGATCGCGCCCCTCCTCGCGGCGGGCCTCGTGCTGTGGCTGATGGGTCGCCACTGGCCGCCGCTCGCTTTGGGCGGAATCGCGGCGCTCGCCTGGCTCGTCCTCGCGCCCTCCGTCTCGCCGGAGATCGTCGCGGTACCGATCCTTCTTCTGGGCCTCGCCGCGCTGGAGGCCTCGCCTCAGAGCGTGGCGTGACGAGACGCGCGATCGGCAGGCCTCGCCTGTTCAGCGCTTCAGGGACGGGCCTCGAGGGGATGGTGCCGGAGGCGGGACTCGAACCCGCACGGATTTCTCCACACGCCCCTCAAACGTGCGTGTCTGCCAATTCCACCACTCCGGCACGGGGGCGTCGTACGAGCCTCTAATGCTAGGCCGGGTCCCCGGGCCTGTCAATTTCGCGCGCACGACCCGCACGACCAGGCGGCGGCGATGCCCGAACCGAGGGAGGCGCCGGGGCGCCCCTCGCGGCTCCCGCCCTCTCGGGGCCACCGGGAAAGGCTGGCTCCTGGCGCGCGACGGCCTGGTCTCAGCTCGCCGGCACGAGCACCGTGCACACCGACGCGCAGATCGGCCCCCCGATGTTGAACGTGGCCGCGGCGCGAGCGCCTCGCACCTGCAGCTCCTTCGGCGCCCGGCCGAGGAGCTGCCAGGCGCACCAGCCGATCATGGCGACACCGGTCGCCCCGACCGGGTGGCCCTTCGCGATCAGGCCCCCCGAGGTGTTGATGCCGCACTCGCCGGAGGGCGCCGCCTTCCCCTCCACCCAGTACCGGGCGCCCTTCCCGTACTCGGCCTTGCCGATGACCTCGGTGCCGATCGCGCCCATCACCGTGAAGCAGTCGTGGAGCTCGGCCACGTTGACGTCTCGCGGCGAGAGCCCGGCCATCGCGTAGGCCCGGCTCATGGCGGCGCAGGCCCCCCTCGGCCGCAGGACGTCGCGCCCCTCCTTCTTCAGGGGGTCGGTCGCCTGCGCCCACCCGGCGAGCCTGACGCAGTCCTTCTTCGAGACGCCGAGGCGGGCGAGACCCTCCTCGGTCGCGAGGACGAGGCCCGCGTAGCCGTCGGTGATCTGCGAGCAGTCGAAGGTCTTGAGCCTCAGGCCCTCGGCGACGTAGCGGTTGATGCCCTCGATCCGGCACGCCTTCTCGACCGTGAGGTCCATGTTCCGCATCTGGGCGTACGGGTTGTACCTCGCGTTCGCGTACTCCTGGACCGCGATCGCGGCCAGGTCCTCCTCCGTGCACCCGTGCGTCTCCAGGTACTCGTCCATGACCTCGGCGAAGAGGTGGGGGAAGACGAAGACCTTGCCCGGCCGCTCGTCGGGGTGGGAGAAGTAGCCGAGCACCCTGCCGACGAGCTTGCCGTCCATCCTGCCCTCGGCGTCGCGCATCTTCTCGTACCCGACCGCGATCCCGGTCTCGCCGAGGCCGCACTGCAGCTTCTGGACGACCGACAGCACGGCCTGGCCGCCCGAGGCGCAGGCGTTCTCCACCGACTCGATGGGCTTCGCGCCGAGGCCCGGCACCTGGGCCACGAGGCCGGCCAGGAGCCCCTGCTCGTTGAGCGAGACGTTGCAGGTCGCGCCGATCGAGGCCACGTCCAGGGCTGAAGGCTCGATCCCGATCTCCCGGCACGTGCCGGTGACCGAGTTGGCCACGATCTCGGGCACGGTCATCCCGAGGAGCTTGCCGAATGCCGACTGGTGGTAGGCGGCGACGTAGACGGGCTTCACGCGGCCCCTCCTTTCGCTATGTGCCGGTGACGATGCCGCCGTCGACCGAGAGGCAGTGGCCGGTCACGTAGGCGGCCTGGTCGGAGGCGAGCCAGACGTAGGCGTTCGCGACGTCCTTCGGCTCTCCCATGCGCCCGAGCGGGGTGTGCTCGACCATGGAGTCGAGGATCTTCTGCGGCATGGCCCTCAGGATCTCGGTGGCGACGAGGCCGGGGGCGACCGCGTTGACGCGGATCCCGTGCCTCCCGAGCTCGCGGGCCCACACGCGCGTCATGCCGACGACGCCCGCCTTCGTGGCCACGTAGTTCGTCTGGCCGAAGTTCCCGTAGAGGCCGACGACCGAGGAGGCGCTGAGGACCACGCCCCCGCCGCCCCGGATCATGTGGGGCACGACCGCGCGGGTGCAGAGGAAGACGCCCTTGAGGTTCACCCCGACGACCGCGTCCCACGCCTCGTCGGTCATCGCGGCGGCGACTGCTCCGTCCTTCCACTTGACGAGCTGGGCGTCCTTGACGATGCCCGCGTTGTTGACCAGCACGTCCACGCGCCCCCAGCGGTCGACGACCGCCTCCGCGCCGGCCGCCACCGAGGCGCCGTCGGCCACGTCGACGACCGCCCTCATCCCCTCGCCGCCCGCGGCGCCGACCTCGGCCACGAGGGCGTCGAGAGCCGCCGCCCTCACGTCCCACGCCGCGACCCGGGCGCCCTCGCGGGCGAAGGCGAGCGCCGTAGCTCTCCCGATTCCGGCCGCCGCGCCGGTGACGATCACGACCTTGCCCCGCAGTCCGGTGTCCATGCCTGCCGCCTCCTCCGAGGAGGGCCGGCGCGCGACGCGATGCACCCGGCCCCACCAGAACTGTACCCTGCATCCGGGCCGCTCCCGCAGTTCGCTCGAGCCGCCCGTCATTGACGCGCCCGGCCTCCCTTGACTACGCTGGCGGAGCCCTCGCCGGCCCCGCATTCGGCGAGGACACGCGTTCCATCCGAGGGAGGCCGTCCATGGCCGAGTTCCGCTACGTCGAGCCTTTTCCCGTCGGTGAGGGGGAGACGCCGTGGCGCCGGGTCGCGTCCGACCACGTCTCCGTCGCTTCGTTCGACGGGCAGGAGGTCCTGAAGGTCGCGCCCGAGGCCCTCACCCTCGTCGCTCGGGAGGCCTTCCGCGACGTCTCCTTCCTCTATCGGCCCGGGCACCTCGCCCAGCTCGCCGCCATCCTCGACGACCCCGAGGCCTCCGACAACGACCGCGGCGTCGCCCTCGCCCTGCTGCGCAACGCCGAGGTCGCGGCCGGCTTCGTCCTTCCGATGTGCCAGGACACCGGCACCGCCACGATCGTCGGCAAGAAGGGCCAGCGGGTCTGGACCGGCGGCGGGGACGAGGAGCACCTCGCGCGCGGCGTCTTCCTGACCTACGCGACGGAGAACCTCCGCTACTCCCAGACCGTGCCCCTCACGATGTACGACGAGACCAACTCGGGCTCGAACCTGCCCGCGCAGATCGACCTCTACGCGACCGACGGCATGGAGTACCACTTCCTCATGCTCGCGAAGGGCGGGGGCTCGGCGAACAAGACCTTCCTCTTCCAGGAGACGAAGGCGCTTCTCAACCCGGGCGCCCTCGTGAAGTACCTCTCGCAGAAGATGCGGACGCTCGGCACCGCGGCCTGTCCTCCGTACCACCTCGCCATCGTGATCGGCGGCACGTCGGCCGAGGCCACGCTGAAGACCGTGAAGCTCGCCTCCGCCCGCGCCCTCGACGGCCTCCCGACGAGGGGCAGCAAGCAGGGCCAGGCCTTCCGCGACCTCGACCTGGAGGCGTCGCTCCTCGAGGAGGCGCGGAAGACCGGCATCGGCGCCCAGTTCGGCGGCAAGTACTTCGCTCTCGACGTCCGTGTCGTGCGCCTGCCCCGCCACGGCGCCTCCTGTCCGATCGGCATGGGCGTCTCCTGCTCCGCGGACCGGAACGTCCTCGCGAAGATCGACCGGAGCGGGATCTGGGTCGAAGAGCTCGAGCGGAACCCCGGCCGCTTCATCCCCGAGCGCTACCGCGGCGTGCCGTACAAGCCGAAAGCGGCGATCGACCTCAACCGGCCCATGAGAGAGATCCTGGCCGAGCTGACGAAGCACCCGGTGGCGACCGCGCTCTCGCTGACCGGCCCCATCGTCGTGGCCCGCGACATCGCCCACGCCAAGCTGAAGGAGCGCCTCGACCGCGGGGAGGGTCTCCCGCAGTACTTCAAGGACCACCCGGTCTACTACGCGGGGCCGGCCAAGACGCCCGAGGGCCTGCCCTCCGGCTCCTTCGGGCCGACGACCGCCGGCCGCATGGACTCCTACGTCGACCTCTTCCAGTCGCACGGCGGCTCGATGGTGATGATCGCCAAGGGCAACCGCAGCGCCCAGGTGACGGAGGCGTGCCGGAAGCACGGCGGCTTCTACCTCGGCTCGGCGGGCGGCCCCGCCGCCCTCCTCGCGAAGGAGAACATCCGCAAGGTCGAGCTCGTGGAGTACCCAGAGCTCGGCATGGAGGCGGTCTATAGGCTCGAGGTCGTGGACTTCCCGGCCGTCATCCTCGTGGACGACAAGGGCAACGACTTCTTCCAGCAGCTCGCCGTCGCCGGATGAGGCGGCCGTGATCGAAGCGCTGCGCCGGGCATTCAACGAGTCCTGGAGGCCGGACGACTACGAGGCGTACAAGGCCCGGCTCGCCCAGGCGGTCGGGAGCCGGATCGGCTTCCGCATCTGCGAGACGCCGGTCTTCCTTCCCCCGGTCCTGCGCGACGCCATGGTGAAGGGGGCGCTCGAGATCTGGGACCAGCTCCTCCGGCCGGAGGCGCTCGCGCGCTCGAAGGAAGCGGTGCCTCCCGAGTTCGACGTCCCGGCGAGCGACGACCACCCCCTCTTCGCCCAGGCCGACTTCGCGATCGTCGATGACGGAGGACGGCTCGCGCCCCGGCTCATCGAGCTCCAGGGCTTTCCCTCGCTCTACGCCTTCCAGCTCCTGCAGGGCCGGCTCTGCGCGGAGATGATGCCGGGGGAGCCGCTCCAGTTCCTCCTCGGCGGCCTCGACGCCGAGGGCTACCTGCGCGTGGTGGGGGAAGCGATCCTCGGCGGCCTGCCTCCGGAGAACGTGGTGCTCCTCGACCTCGACCCGCCGGGGCAGGGGACCTATCCGGACTTCGCGGCCACGGAGAGGCTCTTCGGGATCCGCGCCGTCTGCCCGACCGACGTCGAGAAGCGCGGCCGCGAGCTGTGGTACGAGCGCGACCGGAGGAGGACCCGCATCCTGCGGGTCTACAACCGGGTCATCGTGGACGAGCTCGTCGCCAAGAAGGTCGCGCTGCCCTTCCGCCTCACCGACGACCTCGACGTGCAGTGGGCAGGCCACCCGAACTGGTTCTTCCGCTGGAGCAAGCACGCGTTGCCGGACCTGAAGCACCCGCTCGTCCCCGAGGCGCGCCTCCTCAGCACCTTCGACCGGGCGCCGGACGACCTCGAGGGCTGGGTGCTGAAGCCCCTCTTCTCCTTCTCGGGCACCGGTGTGAACGTCGACCCCACGCCGGAGGACCTGGCCGCGGTCCCCGAGCCGGAGCGCTCACGGACCCTCCTCATGCGCAAGGTGGACTACGCGCCCGTCATCGAGACCCCCGACGGGGCGCGCTCGCGGGTCGAGGTGAGGGTGATGTTCGTGTGGCGTGCCGGACAGCCCCGTCCGGTGACCACCCTCGCCCGCCTCTCGCAGGGCAAGATGATGGGCGTCAAGTTCAACCGCGACAAGACGTGGGTCGGCTCGTCGAGCTGCCTCTGGCCACGCCATCCCGAGGGCGTCTGACGTGGTCGGGGCCTGAGGGATCCAACTGCTTCGGGGGAACCCGGCCACCCGATCGCTTGAGTCTCTATGAGCGCCCGACGGCCTCTCTGACGAACAGGTACTCGGGGCCCAAGAGCGGGAGACGGCTGACTCCTCGCACGCCGCCTCGGCCGGGTGTGCTCGGAGAGGCCATGGGGCGTCCTGCCTATTGCATCGGCGGTGATACGGCCGGTATGGTGCCGGAGTCTGGAGGGAAGCGATGGACGATCCCTACGCCGTCGGGCGACGCGGTTTCCTGAAGACGAGCGCCGTCGCCGCCGCCGCCACCGCTGCAGCCTGCGCCGGACCGAGGAGCCGGTGGCGCTCGCTCAGCGAGGACGAAGCGGCGACGCTCGCTGCGGCCTGCGACCAGATCGTCCCCCCGGACGAGGACCCCGGCGCGGCCCAGGCCGGCGTCGTCACGTTCGTCGACCGGCAGCTCGCCACGCGGCGGAAGGCGGAGCGATCGCGCTGGCAGGCGGGCCTCCGCGGCCTCGACGCGACCGCGCGCCGACGGCACGGGCAGCCGTTCGCCGCGCTGGCCTTCGAGACGCAGACGTCCGTGATCCAGGACGTCGAGAAGGGCGCGGTCGAGGCCGCGGACTGGACAGGCGTCGAGCCTCGGGCCTTCTTCGCCCTGTTGCGCGAGTACACCATGATGGGCTTCTACGGCGATCCCCGGCACGGCGGGAACAAGGACCGCGTGAGCTGGAAGATGCTCGGCGTCCCCGACCCGCCGATCCGGGGGCGGCTGCACGAGACGCCGCCCGCGCCCGCCCTCGCTCCGCGACCGGCGGCTCCACCGTCTCCGGCGAGGAAGGGGTGAAGCCATGGCTCTCCCCCGTGTGAACGCGGTCGTGGTCGGCTCGGGCGCGGGAGGAGGCGTCACCTTCTCCCAGCTCGCCGAGGGCGGCCTGAGCGTCATCTGCCTCGAGAAGGGACGCTGGCACTCGCCGTTCGAGGAGCGGAAGGACGACCTCGTCAACCAGAGGAACTCGAGCCTCGGCGTGGCCTACGGGCCGGACGAGGAGAAGAACCCCCGCGTCCGCGTCGACCTCGAAGGCCGGGAGCGCGTGGTCTTCCCGCACGAGGGCGACTACAGCCCGAACGCGAGCTGCGTCGGCGGCGGGACCTTCAGCTACGGCGCCCAGGCCTGGCGCTACATGCCCCAGGACTTCCGCATGCGGTCGACCTACGGCGCGATCGAGGGCTCGACCCTCGACGACTGGCCCGTCTCCTACGACGACATGGAGCCCTGGTACGAGAAGGCCGAGTACGAGATCGGCGTGAGCGGCGACGTGGAGCCGAACCCGTTCAAGGGCCCGCGCAAGAAGCCCCTGCCCATGCCGCCCATGACGCCGAAGTCGCTCGAGTACGAGATCCTGAAGCCGGCCGCCCTGAGGCTCGGGCTCCACCCCTTCGACACCCCGCTCCTCATCAACAGCGTCCCCTACAACGGCCGGTCGGCCTGCATGCGCATCCGCTGGTGCGTGGGCTTCGGCTGCGAGACGAACGCCAAGAACGGCAGCCAGAACACGGTGATCCCGAGGGCGCTCGCCACCGGCAACGCCTGGCTGCGCACCGAGTGCAAGGTGAAGGAGATCCTCCTCGACGACCGTGGCCGGGCGAGGGGCGTCGCCTACTTCGACGAGCGGGACCGCCTCCAGGAGCAGCCGGCGGACGTCGTCGTGGTCTCCGGCGGGGCGACCGAGTCGGCGCGTCTGCTCCTCCTCTCGAAGAGCCGTCTCCATCCGAACGGCCTCGGCAACCGCCACGACTGGGTGGGCCGCAACCTGACCGGCCACACCTACACCGGCGCCGTCGGCTTCTTCGACCGCTTGACCTACGACGACATCGGCCCCGGCGTCTGCATCTCGGTCTGCGACTACAACCACGGCACGCCGGGCCTCGCCGGCGGGGGCATGCTCGCGAACGAGTTCATCCGCCTGCCCTATCAGCTCTCGAACCAGCAGCCGCCCGGGACGCCCTCCTGGGGCAAGGCCCACAAGGACTTCATGCGCCGCGACTACCAGCGGAACATCATGATCCAGGGCCCTACCCAGGACATGCCGACCTGGGACGGGAGGGTCCAGCTCGACCCGAAGGTGAAGGACTACTGGGGCATCCCGGTCCTGCGCGTCTCGGGCGACAACCACCCCCACACGCGGGAGATCGCCAACCGCCAGGCGGAGAGGGCGGAGGCCTGGCTCAAGGAGGCGGGCGCGATCCTCACCTACCAGCGCCGGGCCGGACGCGGGGTCTCCGGCCACCAGCACCAGTCGGGCACCTGCCGCATGGGGAACGATCCCCAGACTTCGGTCGTGGACGCCTCCTGCCGCGTCCACGACGTGCCGAACGTGTTCGTCATCGACGCGGGCGTCCACGTCACGAACGGCGGATTCAACCCCGTGCTGACGATCTACGCCAACGCCTTCCGGGCCTCCGACCTCCTGGTCAAGGCCTGGAAGGGCGGGGGACTGAAGGGCTAGGGGGGCGACCATGAAGACCCGAAGGCGCCTCCTCCTGACCGCCGCGACGATCGGCGTCCTCGGCCTCGTGGCCCTCGCCGGCACCAGCTGGTACTACGGTGGCGACGACGGCATGGGCTGCGCGCGTTGCCACGAGATCCGGCCGATGGTCGACTCCTGGGCGGCCTCCAGTCACCGCGGCGTCCGGTGCAAGGATTGCCACGGTACCTCGTTCACGGCCGAGCTGCGCATGCACGCGAAGAACCTGGAGCGCGTCTGGCTCCACTCCCGCGGCCAGACCCCCGAGCAGATCCACATCCGCCACCAGGACGTCGCACCTCTCGTCGAGCGGTGCTCGTCGTGCCACCGCCAGGAGCGCGCCGACTGGGAGAGCGGGCCCCACGGCGCGCCCTACGCGGCCTTCTTCATCAACCCCGAGCACAACCGCAGCCAGCAGCTCATGGACGACTGCCTGCGCTGCCACGCCATGCACTTCGAGGGCGGCATCCGGGATCTCGTGACTCCCCTCGACCGCACGGGGCCGTGGACGTTCGTGAAGGACGAGGACGCGAGCCTTCCCGCCCTGCCGTGCCTCGCCTGCCACTCGGTGCACCGGAAGGGCGAGCCCTTTCCGCCGCGGAGCGACCGGGGCCTCGTCGCCGGACCGGCCCAGGAGATCGCCCGGCCGTCCCTCGCCCTCTACGACCGGCGCGCCCTCGAGCCAGTCGGCCTCGACCGGCTCCCCCTGCCGGTGATGAAGGAGGGAGACCGGCTCGTGAAGGCGAGCCCCGACCGCCGGCAGGCCCTCTGCTACGAGTGCCACGCGCCGCGGGCGGGGAACCAGGTCTTCTCCGGCGACGACCGCACGCCGGTGGGGGTTCACGAGGGGCTGAGCTGCCTCGCCTGCCACGAGAAGCACGGCCTGAAGACGCGGGCTTCGTGCGCGGGCTGCCACCCCCGGCTCTCGAACTGCGGCATCGACGTCGAGAAGATGGACACGACCTTCAAGTCGAGGGACTCGCTCCACGACGTCCACCGCGTCGCCTGCCTCGACTGCCACCCGAAGGGCGTGCCGAAGAAGAAGGGGAGAGTCTAACGGCAGCGGATCACCAGCTCTGCCAGAGAGTCAGCTGGGGACGGGCAGCCCCTGGCTGTGAAGCCTCCCGCCGGGTAGCCGCGACGGTGCGCGCCGCAGATCGAGGGCTCGTCCGCTACTCGGGGGGCGTACGGGAAGTTCGCTCGGTCTCCAGGCGACGGAGCCGCAGCCGCAAGTCCTCGAGCAGCATCCGGTTGGCCGCGCTGACGCTAGCGATCATTGCCGCGAGGAGAAGCACAACCCCGGTGGAAAGGAGGAGCGAGGCGAGGATGAGGGATTGGACGTGTCCCTGCCCTCGACCCGCCAGATAGAGCAGAAGGAAGCGCACACCCGGGAGCAGACCGAGGAGGACGAGCATGAGACCGGGCCAGGCGAGGATCTCGACCGGCCGGTAGATGACGA
>DATJYX010000126.1:0-60477 GCA_035577965.1 Vicinamibacteria bacterium
GCGTCGGCCGCGCGCTCGAGGCCGAACGCGCGGCCGTGGACGGCGGGGTCGGCACCCTCCGCCATGAGCACGTCCCGGGCCGGGCCGCGGCTGCCGCGGCCGATCCAGGCGACGACCCGGCAGACCATCACCTGCCACGCGCTCGCGCAGAGACCGATCGCCGCCGTTCCGACGCCGGTGACCAGGTAGCCGACGGAGGCCAGGGGCTTGCGACGGGACAGCCTGTCCGAGGCGAGGCCCCCCAGGAGCTTCGCGAGCGCCGAGAGCCCGTCCGCGCTGCCTTCGATCCAGCCGAGCGCCGCCGGGCCCGCGCCCAGGGACAGGAGGAAGGCCGGCAGCACCGCCGTGGCCAGCTCGTGCGACACGTCCGAGAGGAGGCTCGCGAGGGAGATGCCGACCGTCGTGCGATTGAGCCAGGGGATCCTCGAGTCGGTTCTCCGGCCGGTGGCCGTTCCTGTCGTCATCGGCTCACCTCGCCCGGCTCACCGAAGGCCGGCGCGCGCATTCGCCGGCCGTGGCGAGGCGAGGCCGAGGGCGTTCACCTTCGTCCGCTGCGACACGTCGTCGCGCGGGGGCGCAGGTGCCGTCGATCATCGCCTTGTTGTGCACGACCGACGACGCCAGGGCCGAGCCAGGGTGCGGACGCCCTCGGCTCGAAGAAACCGATCGACGAGGCCACGAGGAACCTCAGCCTCTGCTCTCGCTCCGGTCCCGCTCCTCCTTGAGCGCCTCGAGCTCCGCGATCGCCTGGAGATCCTTGGGACGTCCCGCCGCTCGTTTCACGAGGATCAGCCTCTCGAGGCCGAGGTAGCGGCAACGAACGCCGAACAGCGGCGCCTCGACCGAGTCCGGAAGCAGCCGCTCGTAGCCCCCGCCGCCCGTGATCTCGCCGAGCAGGTCGAGCTCCCCGAGGCTCGTCGTGAGCGTGAAGTTGAGCCCGCGCCGCAGCGTCTCCGTGTCCAATCGGAACGGGAGGCCGGCGGGCGCGCCCCGCAGGTAGGGCGCGAGGGGTGACAACGCCGCGACGACGCGGTCGAGGTTGGAGTCGTCGCGGGCGTAGACGACGTCCAAGTCGTACGTGGCCCGCGCGAGCCCGTGGGCGGCCCCCGCGACGCCGCCGACGACGATGAACCGGACGTCAGCGCGCGCGAGGGCTCGCAGAAGCCCGCCGAAGTCAGCGGCGCCGGGCGGGGCGGGCAGCGCGTACCTCTTCCAGGGAGCGCATGAACCGCACGAGCCTCCGGACCCTCTCGTCCGGCGTGAGCTTGAGGTTCTCGCGCAGGAGCGTGCGGTCGACGTCCTTCTTGAACGCCTCGATCACCGGATCGGGCGCAAGCGCCGTCGCCCGCCGCCGGGATTCGTCGCTCATGGCACCCAATCTAGCACCACGCCCGCCGCCCGTCAGCCACACGACGCCCATCGAGAGGTCGTCGGCCCGCGGGAGCCGTCGCTCACCGCTACTTCGGGCGCCGAAGGCCGGTCGCGCTCCGCTTCCCGTCGGGCGCGACGAACCAGGAGTTCAGTGTGCCTCCGTCCACCATCCACTCGAACCTCTGCTGCGTGCCGATGTCGCCGGCCTCGAAGGAGAACGCGACACGGCACTCCCAGACGAGCTTCTTCGGCGCCGGACGGCAGGTGCAATCGGCGGCGACCCCTTCGGGCACGGTGGCGCCGCTGCCGTTGACGAACGTGGTCACCCAGAGAACGTGGTATCGGTCACCCTCCCCGGCGATGACCGCCCGGCCGCCCTCCTTGGTCGTGAACTCCCACGCTCCGACGGAGCCCTCACAGGTTCCGAGACTCACGTCGGCGGCCTGGAGCGAGAACGGCGAGGCCAGGAGCATCAAGACCGTCGCCGCCAGTCGACTGCGCATCGTCACCTCCAGCACGTCTCGCCGCCGGATCGCGAGGGAGCTTCTCCGCGCGGCGCCCGGCCCGACGGCGCGACCGTCAGTGCGCCATCGGGGGCGCCGGCGTCCCGTCGGACCACTCGCCGACCCAGAGCATGAAGATGGTCGCCCGTTCTTCAGGGTCATTGGCCGCCATGACCGGAGAGCCCGGCAGATTGGCTCCCCAGTCCCTGGCCGCGTCGCCCGGCACGAAGAACATCAGGTGCGGATGCCAGGCCTTGCCGCGGTCGCTCAAGTACTGCTGCTTCGACATCATGTAGCACATCCCTCCGGCCTCGAGGGCGGGCAGCTCCTTCTTGTCGAACGCCGACGCGACGGATTGGACGATCTCCTTCTTCGACCTGCCGGCGAGCACGAGCCTCGTCTTCATCAGGAAGATGGGCACGAAGGTCCGTCGGGCCGCCGGATTGAAGCAGATCGGCGCGCGGACACGCGGATTCCAGAACTCCGGGTCGTCGGTGGCGGCGCCCCACGCCCGCTCCACGAGGCAGAGAAAGCCGTTGCCGCCCTTCGCCGCGGTCGTGTATCCCTCGCGCCCGAGCACCATGACTTCGGCTCCCTCGGAGACCGATCGCGGAGCGGCAGTGAGCGCCAGGGCGACCTCGGCGTCCTTGTCGGCCATCAGGTACTGATCGAGGGGAGCCATGGCCGGATAGGGAGCTCGATCTCCCTGGGCCCGCGCCTCGTTCGTTGCCCCGGGTGCGACGAGCTGAACGAGGAAGGCCGAGGCGATGATCCTGACGGCATTCTTCCGCATGCTCTCTCCCGCGACACGCACGGTTCGTCTGTGGTTCGGAGCCGATTCCCGGATCGCCGACGATACTGGATCGTCCCGAAGAGGAAGTCAAAGTCGGGACGTTCACGCTCAGGCTGCGCAGGGGCGCGGGCGTTCGACGCCCTCGCGCAGCGTCTCGACAAGCTGGAGGTCGAGTACGACACGCTCGTGGCTGAATGCTCGTGGCTGGCCTGAGGCGGGTCGAGGAACGGCTCGACGCCGTGGAGGCGCGCCTGGACAAGTTGGCTCTCGGGTCGGAGCTGGTGGAGCTGAAGAGTCGCGTCGACGGCTTGCAGGAGCAAGTTCGCACGCTCGAGCAGCGCCTCGGCGCATGGCTCCTGACCGGGGCGGCCCAGTCGAGGTCACCGCCAGCGCCGAGGTCGGGGTACCTGCCTCGCTTCTCCATCGCTCCATCCTCTCGAGGCCTGGAGCCTCCGGAATAGCCGGGGCGGTTCAGTCGGTGAATCCTGGCGAGCTCCCCCACGCTCCGGGTGGCGGACCTGGTCCACGCCTGGGCGTGTGCGGACACCGTCTGGCTTTCGGACGAGATCCCCAAGCTAGAATCAGCGAGCCCCTGACTTCCCGGGGAGACATCCCCTCATCGCCGAAACGGATGGATGAGCGCGCTCTCGGCCGGACAGGAAGACGTCCGACGGCTCTGCGAGGCGGGCCGGTATCTTCAGGCCTACGAAGCGGCCGGGCCCTGCGGCCCCCTCGCGACCTGGAGCGGGACGCCGGCCAGGCTCCTGGCGGCGCGCCTCGCGGCGGAGCTGGGCGGCCACCGCCTGGGGAGCGCGCTCCTCCTCCGGGCGGTGCGGGCCGATCCGGCGTCGCTCGAGGCGCGGTGCGCGGCGGCGGGGGCTCTCCTCGGCCGACGAAACCCGGCCCTGGCGTGGGCGCGCATGAGGGAGTGGGGAGAGCCGGGAGAAGGTGCCCCCGCGCGCGCACGGGCCGAGTGGCTCGTGCTGCAGGCGAGGATCGCGGGTCTCTTCCGGGACTTCGAGACGTCCGGCGAGGCGCTTCGCCGGGCCGAGCGGCTGGCCCCCGCCCTTCCGTCAACGGCGATCACGCGGGCGTGGCTCCTCGAGGAGCAGGACTGCTGCGTCGAGGCGCTCGAGGTCGCGCAGGAGAGCCGCCGCGCCCATCCTTCGTGGGCGCCGTCCGTGCTCGCGGTGGCGCGCCTCCTCCTCGTGCTCGGGCGGGGGGACGAGGCCCGCCTCACGCTCTCCGACGCGGCGGCGGAGACGGAGAGCGGGACGGTGGTCGGGACGCTCGCCGCAACGCTCGCGGGCCAGCGCCTCTTCGCCGAGAGCCTCGGCTGCCTGGACCGCTTCGAGGCCCTCTCGCCGCTCCTCGATCGGGACGGGCGCCGCTGGCTCGCCGCCCGGCGCTCGGACGCCCTCTACGAGCTCGGCGACGTCGAGGGAGCTCGGCAGCAGGCCCGCCTCGCGAAGCACCCGTTCCACGCGGCGATCGCGGAGCGGCTCGCCCGTCCCCTCGGTGATGCGCGGCGGGTTCTCCTGGACGTGCCCTTCGTGCGCCAGCACCACAAGACGTGCACGCCGGCCTCGCTCGCCTCGGTCGCGAGCTACTGGTCCCGCCCGGTCGACCACCTCTCCCTCGCGGCGACGATCTGCTACGACGGCACTCCCCGCCACAGCGCGCGCGAGTGGGCCGAGGCGAACGGCTGGCTCGTCCGGGAGTTCCGCCTCACGTGGGCGAGCGGCTGCGCTCTGCTCGACCGGGGCGTCCCCTTCGTGCTCGCGATCGCCGGGCCTCTGTCCGGCCACGACCAGGCCGTCGTCGGCTACGACGCCCGCCGCGGCAGCTTCTCCGTCCGCGAGCCGTCCCAGCCCTTTCTCCAGGAGGTCCTCGCCGGGCCCATGCTGGACTCGCAGCGATGGTCGGGGCCTCGAGCCTTCGTCCTCCTGCCGCAGGCGGAGCACGAGCGGCTCGCCGGCCTCGATCTTCCCGACGCCCGGCCCTACGACTGCCTGCACCGGATCCAGATCTCCCTCGAAGCGCATCGGCCCGACCCGGCCCGGCAAGTCGAGCAGGAGATGGAGGCCTCCCTTCCCGACCACGCGCTGACCCTCTGGGCGGCGGCCCTCGTCGCGGGCTACGCGTCCGACGAGGCGACCCAGGCGCAGTGCCTCGAAGGCCTGCTCCAGCGGTTCCCGGAGAGCCCCGAGCTCCTCTTCCGGAAGATCTCGTTCCTCCACGGCATCGCCCCCGCCGCGGAAGGCGATCGGCTGCTGACGGAGGCCCTCGAGCGCCACCCGCGGGACCTTCCCCTGCTCAGCCTCCGGGCCCACGCGCTGAGCCTCGACCGGCAACGACATCCGAGCGCCCTGCGCGTGCTGCGGAGCATCTTCCGTGCAGGCGTCTCGCCCTCGACGGGGAACGACCTCTGGGGCCTCGCTCGCACCCACGAGGCCGCAGGCCGGCCGGAAGCGGCCCTGGAGCTCCTCCGCTTCGCGGCCTGCCTCCAGGACATGAACGAGGCGTTCGCCGCCACCTACTTCGGCGCCGCGCGCGCCCGGGAGAAGACCGCCGAGGCGCTGGCGCTCCTCCGACGACGCGACGAGAGGCTCGCCCCGAGGTCGGGCCATCCGGCGGCGACGCTCTCGTGGGCTCTCGAGAGGTGCGGCTACGAGGGCCCGGCCCGGGAGGCGATGAGGCGCGCCGTGGCCCTCCACCCCGCCGACGGGGGGCTGGCGCTGCTCGCCGCGGACTTCGATGCCCGCCACGGCCGGCTGGAGGCAGCCGATTCGCTCCTCCGGGCGGCTCATGGCCGAGTCCGTCTCGAGGCCTGGCTCCAGGCTGCGGCGCGGGTCCTCTTCGCGAGGGTCAGGAAGGCGCGGGAAGCGCACTCTCCGCCGCCTCCCGAGCAGCGGGCGCCGCCGGGGCCGGGGTTCTGGCGTCTCCAACCGTGGATTCCCCTGCTCCTCGTGCAGGTCTTCGCCGCCCGCACCTGCGCCCGCGAAGACCTCGATCCCGCGTCGTCCAGGCTCGTCTTCACGATGGTCCTCCTGGTGGCGCTCGTCGCGGGCTCGCTCGCCGTCTACCTCGCGTCGCGCAAGCGCCGGGCGTCGCCGCCGGCGCTAGACCTCGAACGGGAGAGACCGCGCGAGGGCGGGGGGCAGCCGGCGGCGAGCGGGCCCTCGCGCATCGGACGCTACGTCATCGGGGGCCAGCTGGGCGGCGGCGTGGGGGTCGTGGTCTATCGCGCGCGCGACGAGCGCTGGGGCCACGACGTGGCGGTCAAGGTCTTGCTGGACCGGGCCGGCGCCAGCGACCTGCGGGCCCGGTTCCTCCGCGGCGCGGAGACGGCGAGCCGCCTGCGGCACCCGAACATCGAGGCCGTCTACGACCTCGGCTCGTTCGAAGGCCGTCCCTACGTCGCCGCCGAGTTCCTCGGGCAGGGCATGACGCTCGCCCAGGCGGGCGGCGTGCCGGTCGACCTCCACTGCGCGGTCGCCATCGCGCTGCAGGTCCTGGCCGCGCTGGGCCACGCGCACGAGCGGGGCGTCGTCCACCTCGGCGTCAACCCGACCGGCCTCTTCCTCGAGGTCCACGGCGCGGTGAAGGTCCTCGGCTTCTTCGGGGTGGGCCTCGGCGGGCCCGTCGTCCGCGGCTCGAGCGCCACGGCCTACCTTTCCCCCGAGCAGCACCAGGGCAGGGAGGCCGACGCACGCAGCGACCTGTTCGCGGTCGGCGTCATCCTCCAGGAGCTCGTCACGGGGACGAGGGCCCTCCCGGCCGGCGATCCGACGACGCCGGGGAAGGACGTGGCGGCCGGCGACGCGTGGAGCCGGCTGCCGCAGGGGCCCCGGTGGATCAAGCTGCGCACGGTCGTCGGACGGGCACTGCAACGGGAGCCGGCCGACCGCTACCCCGACGCGCGCTCGCTCTCGGAGGCCCTCCTCGAGGTCCTCGAGACTCCGGAGCCCAGCGAGCACGTCGTCCCCCGAACGCGTCAGAGCTTCAGCTCGATCCGGAGGATGTGACCTTCCGTCCGGCCCACGTTCTCGACCGTGTGGACCATCGCCTCGCTCCAGGCGAAGGTGCCGGCGTGACGGGCGTGCACGTCGGGAGCCGCGCCGTCGGCCGTGACCTTCGCCTCCCAGTCCGTGAGGTAGACGCTGAGGCCGTGGGGGTGGCGGTGCCGGGGCTCGACCTTGCCGGGGGGGAGGCGGACGTCGAGCACGCGCACGAAGGCGTTCTCGAACGCCAGGCGGTGCGTGTCCCCTGCGACGCGGAGGGGATCGAGCGGGTCGGCCTGCGCCTGGGCCATGACCCAGCGCGCGGCGCCCACTGCGACGGCGCTCGCCACCAAGAGCAGCACCGTTCCCCGCACCCTTCCTCTGCCCATCACGTTCCTCCCGTTCCTCGCGGCCGCCCCGAGGGCGTCCGCACCGGCTCATTATCCGCTTTCGGCCGCCGGCGCCGCCCCAACCGGCGGTGCGACCGGAATCGTCGTCGACGACCTCGCCGACGTCGCCGCCCGCCGTCTGCGCCACGTCACACCAGGCTGGCGGCGATGTTGATGGTGAGCGCGAGCAGCGTCGTGTTGAAGAGGAAGGCGACGACCCCGTGCACGAGCGCCAGGCGCCGCATCGTGCGGGAGGCGATCGAGACGTCGGCGGTCTGCGACGTGGTGCCGATCACGAAGGAGAAGTAGAGGAAGTCGACGTAGTCCGGCGGCTCCTGGCCAGGGAACTCGAGCCCCCGCCGGTGCGGACCGCCGCGCTCCACGTAGTACTCGTGCGCGTAGTGGATCGCGAAGGCGGTGTGGACGAGGCACCACGAGACGAGGATCGTGGTCGCGGCCAGGGCGAGGTGAGGGAGCTGCCTCGCCACCGGCAGGTTCCTGCAGCCGACGAGCTCCAGCACGATCGCCGCCACGCTCGCCGCCGCCGCCACCAGAGTCAGGACCAGGACGGCCACCGCGCCGTCGTCCGCGATGCGCGCCCTCCACCGCATCGTCTCCACGCTTCCGCGCAGCATCATCGTCCACGCGAGGACGAGGTAGAGCCCTGCGCCGAGGTTCCAGGCCACGAGCGCGCGCGTGGACGGGGCAAGGCCCGCGGGCAGGAGGAGGGGCGCGACCAGGCACAGCCCCGTGGCCAGGAGGAGGCGCGGGCGCGCCCGGACCTGCCGCAGGAACGTCCTCGACCAGGTCAACGCGCTCTCCCGGACCCGAGGGCCGGCTCCGGACCGCGGCGAGCCGCTCACTCGAAGGCCGCGGCTCGCGGCGAGGCCTTCGCCAACGCCAGGACGACCCCGGCGAACAGCAGGGTGTCGGCAAGGTAGTTGATGCCTTCGACCTGAGCGGCGATGCCCGGCTCGGAGAGCGCCGAGATCATGACGGGAACGTAGATGGCGAGCAGGGTCAGCAGGATCCAGGCGCCGAGTCCCGCGGCCACCGTCCGCGTCTTCATCTCCAGCAGCACGCTGCCCGCGGCTGCGAGAAGACCGGCCCCGGTCATGAAGTCGATCAGCACGCCCCGGGGACCCAGGCCGGCATCTCCCTTTGAAGCGGGACTCCAGGAAGCCCGCGCGGGTGCAGGAAGTGCTCGACACCAAACACCACGAGGGCCGCCGTGACGAGCGCCCGGCCCACGGCGATCAGCGCCCCGGAGCCTCGCCGGCGGCCGCCCATCGCGGATCCGGCCAGCATCCAGCCGGCGCCGCCGAACGACAGCTCGCGGAAGACGATCGTCCACAGGATCCGGTCGTGCGGACGGCCGAGCGCCCCCGGGAGATGGATCATCGCCACGAACAGCACCATCATGATCCCGAAGAGGAGCCCCGACCAGCGCGTCCCGATCCCGGTGACGATGCTCACGGCGGCGACGATCAACGCGCAGCCGACGGCATAGGCCCAGAACGATCGCCACGGCACGTACGCCGGGACGATGTCGACGACGAGCCGCACGGCGAAGAGGTGGAGGGCACCGAAGACTCCCAGGGGGATGCCGAAGCACAGCTTGCCCAGCGCCGCGATCCTCTCCAGGCCGCGAGCCTCGGCGATCTCCCTCCGGGCTGCGAAGGCTCCGATCAGCAAGACGGCGACGCCCGCGGCGCACATGGCGACCGCGGTGCTCGACACCCCGAAGAGCGTGGCGGGAAGGCTCAGATGCACCTGTCCCGCCTCATGGGGTCACACCACGCCGGGCCGCCGACCGTCCGGCCCCTACGGCACGACGCTCCAGAGCGCCTCGATGTTGTGCTCGTGGATGTTCGGCATCTGGAAGTCCGCGTCCGCCAGGTTGGCGACTTCCGGGAACACCCGCGCGCGCGACAGAGCCTCTTTCGCGACCTGCAGCGTCCGGCCTGCCGCCTTCGCGAGGCGCACCTCCTTCCACAGCCTCTCCAGATAGGCGACCTGCGGCGCGCACTGGGCCTTGGTCATGATCCCCCACCCGTGACAGGAGACGAACCGGGTCTTCTCGTCGGCCTGCGACACGACCTCGTTGAGGACCGCGATCCAGTTGTCCACGATCGCAGCCGTGAACGGCTCCTTCGCGTACGGGTTCTTCAGCACGGGCAGGTGGTCGCCGTAGAGGATCGCTCCCAGCCGGACGATGCCCTCCTCGGGCACGCTGACGATCGTATCCGCGGCGGAGTGCCAGTGTCCGAGCGAGAAGAGGTGCACGGAGACGTCGCCCAGATCCAGGGTCATCCGGCTGTCGAACGTGATGGTCGGGGCCACGTAGTCGACACCGGCGGAGTAGTCGGCCTGCACGACGTTCCAGAACCTCTCCGCATGGGCCACCTGCGGGTCGTCCGCGAGCTTGGGGTCCTTGAGCGAGTCTTCCCGCATCTTGGCCAGGCTCTGCTTCGGGATCGCGAGCCGGTCGGAAACGCTCGCCGGCTCGGCCTTCATCCGCAGGATCGCCGCGTGCATCAGCTCGCTCCCGACGATCGGGACGTCGGAGTACGCGCTGTTGCCGAACACGTGATCGCTGTGCTCGTGGGAGACGATCAGGTAGGCGAAGTCCCTTCGCTCGAACTCCGTCTCGATCGCTTCGCGGACCGCCTGGGCGATCGTCTTCGAGAAGCCGGAATCGACGACCACGATCCCCTTCCGGGTCGCGATCGCCAGGTAGGAGTTGTTCCAGGGACCGGCGTTGACGACCGCGGCTCGCGGGCTGAGGCGGCGCACGGTGATGCCGAGATCGGAGGGCGCCTGAGATCGAGTCAGGGCCGAAGCGGACGGGACGACGAAGAGCGCGGCCAGCAGCAGAGCACGAAAGGAGTTCCTGAGCATGGTTGTCACCGCCAACTGACCTTACGTCAAAACGCCCTCGGGCGTTCCGGCGAATCCCCCGGAAGCCTGCCCCGACGTCCCGCCGCGCTACTGGAAGTAGCCGTTCACGTCCAGAACGAAGTGGACCGTGCCAGCCGACCCGTTCTTCACGTTGATCGTTCCCGAGGCGTCCGTGGCCAGGCGTACGACGGCGTTGTTGGCGCGGGTCACCCCCGGTGTGAAGTTGACGTTGCTCGCGAGGGGCGGGGTGGCGTCGTTGCCGGGGAAGAGCGTGAGATAACCCGGGGCGGCGGCCCCGATCGCGGTCAGGTTCACCGAAACTGCCAGGGCCGTGCTCGGGATGCCGCAGGGGGAGGCCACCACGTCGAACGTCCGCGTGGCGCCGGCCTGCAGGGCGGGCCCCGCGAGCGGCCCGTCCGGGGTGTTCCGCGTGTCGAGGACGCGGCACGGTGAGAGCGTGTAGAAGGCTTCTCCAGCTTCTCCGAGGGAGACGCGCCCGATCCGGCCAGCGTTGAACTCCGTGAACCAGAGCTTGCCGTCGGGGCCGGACGCGATGGACTGCGGCTCCGCCCCCGCGGTGATGCCGGTGCTGAACTCGGTGACGACCCCGAGCGGGGTGATCCGCCCGATGCGATGGCCGGTGTACTCGGTGAACCAGAGGTTGCCGTCGGGGCCGGGCGTGATGCCGTAGGGGTCGGCGCTGGGGCTGATGCCGGTGCTGAACTCCGTGACCACGCCGAGGGGAGTGATTCGCCCGATCCGATTGCCGAGGAATTCGGTGAACCAGAGGTTGCCGTCCGGGCCGGACGTGATGCCCTCCGGAAACGAGCCGGGGCTGACTCCCACGCTGAACTCCGTGACGACACCGAGCGGGGTGATCCGCCCGATCCTGCTGCCGTTGAACTCCGTGAACCACAGGTTGCCGTCGGGGCCGGACGTGATGCCTTGAGGCTGCGCCGAGAGGCTGATGCCCACGTTGAACTCGGTGACGACGCCGAGCGGGGTGATGAGGCCGATCCGATTGCTCTGGGACTCCGTGAACCAGAGGTTGCCGTCCGGGCCGGAGGTGATGCCCCAGGGGAAGGCACTGAGGCTGATACCCGCGCTGAACTCCGTGACGACCCCGAGCGGGGTGATCCGGCCGATCCTGTCGCCGGAACGCTCCGTGAACCACAGGTTGCCATCGGGACCCGTGGTGATCTCCCTGGGACTCGCGCCGACGCTGATGCCGCTGCCGAACTCCGTCACGGCTCCGAGCGGCGTGATCCTCCCGATCTGGTCGTTCCCCTCCTCCGTGAACCACAGGTTGCCGTCGGGACCGGCGGCAATTCCGCTCGTGCTGGCCGCGGTGATGCCGGCGCTGAACTCGGTGATGACCTGAGCCTGCGCCAGAGCGCTTCCCAGTCCGAGCGCAGCAAGGCCCAGTAAGACCTCTCGAAGGCGTCGCCTGCTCATCCGACCGCCTCTCGGTCTTGTCGTTCCGAATGGGTGTCTTGTCGCGTTGTAGACGACTCGCGCGTGGCGTGTCAAGACCCAATCGGTCGGCGAGGAGCCCACCTGACCGAAAGATAGGATTGACCTTTTCGGCGCGGCGCGTAGCGTGAGGACTGCCCGGTCCGTCCGATCGCCGCCGGGCCAGCCGCCTTGCCTGCGCCTCGCCGAGAGGCACGGGCAAGGCGCAAACACCGGTTCGAGGGCGGTGCCGGCCGCCCTCACCTTCGTCTCCGAGGGCCGATGGCAACGATAGATCTCGTTTCCCCCATGGGGCGGCGTCGATTGTTTCGCGACGTCACCCGGCCCGGCCAGGACGGTCGGACGTGGCTGGTGGACGAACCCGGGGCGGACCTCCACTTCGAAGTGAGTCTCTCCAACAGCGATCTTCACGGAACTCCGCCCGGATGGACGCCGCTCCAGGGAGCGCCCGACGAGGAGGCGATCCTGCTCGCGGTTGCCCACGCCGTCGACAACTCCGTCCTGGAGCAGAGGGGAGAGGCGAAGAGCACGGTGCGGCATTCGGTGAAGGTCGACAGGCGGGAGGTGTACGAGGCCCGGGAGATGTTGACCCGCTGAGAGCCGGGCCTCCCTCCTGGCCGTGCGAAAGACGATCGGACCACGAGGAGGACAGGATGACGATGGGAGCTGCGGTTCTGCCCACCTTGGTGATGGTGGTGGAGGTCCTCGGCTTCACCCTCGTGCTGGGAGTCTTCTCACCGGCGTTCTGGAGCTTCCTGGGCGGCGGGCTCGCCGGCATGCTCGGCTCGTGGCTGCTCTACGGACTGGCCGCCGTCGTGCTCGGGACGATCCTCAACCGGGTGCAGCGCCGAGAGGGTCTGAGGGCGCTGGGCTTTCGTTACCACCGGGGATTCTGGGCGGACGTGAGGGCAGGGCTGGTGGCGTACGCCGTCATCTATCTCGCCTCGCTCCCCATGGACCTGCCGGCACTGTCGGACAGAGCCACGAACATGTCGGGGCTCGTGAAGCAGCTGGGCCTGACCTCCGCCGCGGCGATCTTGGCGGGCGGCGGCGCCCTGGCTCTGGTCGCGGGGTTCTTCACCGGCGCATTCCACGAGGAGGTCCGCTTTCGAGGCTACTACCAGGGCACCGGGTCGCGTGAGGCGACCCCCCTGGTCGGCTTCGTGATGGCCCTCATTCCCTTCACCTTGGGCCACTCCTTTGCCCACCCCGACTGGACCCCCATCCAGGTGCTCGCGACGTTCGTTCCCGGCATCGGCTACGGGCTTCTCTACCAGGCCACGGGGAGCCTGGTCGCGGTGATGACCGCCCACACCCTGAGCGACTGGGTCCCCGCCTACCCGGTTCTGGTGCTGGTGGCGACGTCCAGCCGAGCGGCGGCGCTCGCGACCGCCGCCGGATTGGGAGCGGCGCTCGCCCTGCTGATCTACCTGCGCCGGGCGGCGGAGCTGCGGATCTTCGTCGAATCGACGCGCGCGATGCTGCGGGAGCGACCCGTCTCCGGTCTCGTGGTCGGCGCTCTCGTCGGCGCGTCGCTCCTCGCAGTCTGGCCGCTGCGGTCGTCGAGCCCGTACGTGGGGTCGGCTGGCGTCCTCCTTCTCGCGGCTGCGGTGGCCGGAAGGAGGTACGGTCCACCCGCCCCCGCGAGATAGATGCAGGAATCCGGGACCTGGGGGATCAAGGGACTCGACGAACCGGGTCTCCGGGAAACCCGGGGCCGTTCAGATCGGCCGCCACGGGAAAGCGCCGGAGCCAGGCCGTCGGACCTCGGGCTCCTACGGGTTCGGACCGGGCAGCCCGCGATCAAGGGCGACGAGCGCGGCCTGCAGCTCCCGGTACGACTGCTGCTCGAGCCGGAGGCTCTGCTCGGCCTTCGAGAGGCGCACCCGAAGGCTCGCGACCAGCCGATCCTGGTCGTCCAGGTCAGCGCGGAGGCCCTCGACCTCGCGCCGGAGCTCGGCACGAGGTTCTTCGACGACGTCGTCCAACTGACGGCTGAGCCGGGCGACGGTCGCGCGCGTGCGTTGCTGGTTGCGGTCGGCAGCCTCGATCGCCTCCTCGGTCCGGTCGACGGCATCCTGCTCGCGGGCCACCCGCTGTTGCTGAACGACGAGCCGGCTCACGCTCACCTGGCTCTTCACGACCAGGACAGTCAGCCTCTCGAGAGCCTCGCGGAGAAGCCGCATCTCCGCGACGAGCGGGTCGTTCGTCGCACGATCACCGCTGGCCGTCGTCTGGGCTCGACTGCCCGCAGGTGCGATTGCCATCGCCGCCACGACGAGCAGACACCTCGTCTTCCCCATGGAGACCTCCCGCTTCCGTTCCGCGCCCCCGTCAGTCCGCCGGGGACCCCGTCGCCCAGGGAGATACTACTCGGCTCGGTGGAGCAGTCCAGCCGCCGCGCCGCTGAGGCGGCAGCCGACGGGTTCTTCCTGCGTCAGGGCTCGGCTGCCGTCACAGGCAGCAACCCGTGCCTGCAAAGTGCCTCACGATCGGCTGATGTTCGCTCGCGCTCCTGCGTCTCCATCCCTTGAATGCCGGCGAGGAAGCGCAGGGCCTCGGGCTCGGTCTGGAAGGTGGCGACCGTCGAGACGAGGATCCGACCCTCCTCGAGCGAGCGAGGGACCGGCGACCTGAGAACGGTTCCGAAGGAGCCGGCTCGGTCGGTCACGAGAGCCACGGCGAAGATCACGGGCGCGAGGGTAGCGACGAGTGCTGCTCCCGGGCCGGCGCGTTGTGACGGTTTCGCCGCTGTCACACCTCCCTCGGGCCCGCGCGCTTCGCGCCCTCGCGTGCCGGGGTGAAGATCGAGCCCCTCTTGGCTGGAGGGGCGCCTCTCTAAAGGTGCATGCCCGCGCCTGCGCCCTGCACCCTGCTTGGGCAACTCGGCGCCGCGAGGCTGGACGCCGAGGCGCACGCCGCGCACTGATTGCTGAACGATATGCCGTAGGTGATGGTTCCGGCGTTCACCTCGCCGAGGCTCGTCAGGACCGTGAAGGAGAACCCAACCTGACAGAAGTCATCGCAGGGGAAGGAGCTGCAGCATCCCGAGCCCGGGTAGAAGAGCTGCGTGTGGTTCAGCACCGCTGCGCTCCCGGTGCCGATCGAGGGGTCTATCGCGGGGTACGTGTGGTCCGGAACAGTGGTGCAGTTGCCGACGACAGACGTCTGGTGACGGCGGATGCCGGAGATGCTGACGGTGGCGTGTGCCGTGTTCGTCAGCACTATGGTGACGAACGCCGGATCAGTGCAGGCTATGTTCGTACCATCTTGCGGAGAGCTCAAGGTGGCTGAGAGGTTGGCCAGGGTCGGGGTGGGCGGCATGGTCGTGGCTGGCGTCGAGGCCGTGGTGCTGTTGCCGCCGCAACCTGACAGCAAGGACACCAACAAGGCGGAGAATCTCAGTGCAACGGGTCTCCTCATCTCCGAACCCTCCTTCTTCCGATCGGGGCACCCAGGAACTCCTGAGAGCATCTGTGCGTCGTACGTCGGGCTCGCCCACGAGGGTCCACCGGCCTCGTTCAGTGGGCAGGGCCGCATCGAGCGGGGAGGGTACCCCCGACGAGGGCCCTTGTAGCGGTGGCTAGGACGGTTCCTGGGGTGTCCTAGAGGACTCCGCCAACGGCGGTCAGGGGACCGTGGGAACTCGCTGCCCTGTCGGGGTGCGGTGGGCCATCCCAGATCCCCGTAAGTGCTAGACCCGATAGGGCTCGAACCGATGACCTTGGGTCCCGGACATCGCCGCGGAGTCCACGGGGCTTGGTGTGGCGCGCCCGACTCCCGCAGCACTCTAGCGGAGCAGGCAAACCCGGCGGACGTCGGCTTTGGTGTTCCTGGTCAATCGCGCGGAGGCGAAGCTGCTCACCTGTGTCCGCGCCGGCCACCGCCCGCGCCTTCGCCGTCCGGCGGAGGTCGGCCAGCTTCGCCGCGGACGGACGCCAGCCCGTGTTTTCGCAGCCGGCGGTAGAGCTGCGGCCGCGTGAGCCCGAGCAGATGTGCGGCCTGAGTGCGGTTGTGCTGGGCGGCCTCCAGTGCTTTCACGATCAGCTCGCGCTCCGCGCGGTTGAGATCGAGCGTGTTGAGAGAAGGAGAACCGCTTGAGCGCTCGGCGCCAGGCGCGGCAGGGGCGGCGAGGTCGCTCGGCAGGTGATCCGTTGTGATGAGGCCGCCGTCGCAGAGGATCGTCGCGCGCTCGAGCACGTTGCGCAGCTCGCGCGCGTTGCCGGGCCAGGAGTAGGCGAGCAGACACGCCTCTGCCTGGCGCGAGATGCCCGCGGCCCGGCGCGCGACGCTGGATCCGATCTCTTCCAGAAAGGCCTCGGCGAGGGGCAGGATGTCCTCCGGACGCTCCCGCAGGGGAGGCAGGCGAATCTGAAACACGCAGAGCCTGTAGTAGAGGTCTTCACGGAACTCCCCGCGGGCCATCGCCCTGTCGAGATCACGGTTGGTCGCGGCCACGATGCGAACGTCCGCCTTGACCGGGCGTGCTCCGCCGAGCCGCTGGTACTCCCGGTCCTGGAGGACGCGCAGCAGCTTCACCTGAAGGGCCGCGGAGGTCTCCCCGATCTCGTCCAGGAACAGCACGCCGCCCTCGGCCTGCTGGATTCGCCCGGCCCTGGCCGCGGTCGCGCCGGTGAAAGCGCCCTTCTCGTGGCCGAACAGCTCGGATTCGAGAAGCGTCTCGGGAAGGGCCGCGCAGTTGAGAACGGTGAAGGGCCCTTTGGCGCGGGGTGATCCGCGGTGGATGAAACGCGCGACCACCTCCTTTCCCGTGCCCGACTCGCCGGTCAGGAGCACGGTGGTCTCCGCGGGGGCGACCTTCGCCGCCTGGGCCAGCACCTCGTTCCACGCTTTCGAGATCCCGACCACCCGGACGTACCCTCGGGTCGGGTCGATCTCCTGGCGCAGCTCCTCGACGCGGCCTTCGAGCTGCGAGGCCCGCGCGCGCGCCTCCGCGGCCTGGCGCTGCTCCTCCGCCAGGCGCTGGTGCGAGAGGGCGAGGCTCACGTAGGCCGCGACCTTCTGGGCCACGGGCAGGTCGTCGTCGCAGAAGGAGCGCGCCGTTTGCGACAGGAAGACCAGCCCGGCGGAGCCCTCCGCGTCGGCCCACAGGCGAACGAGGAGGCCCGAGCGCATCTGCTCCAGGGAACCGACGCGGCGGATACTCTCTTCGGCTTCCTCCTCGAAGTCCGGCACGATCTTCCACTCGTACGGCAGCGCTCGAGCGTCTGCGCCGAGATCGATGCGCGGCGGGACCGCCGCCGCCGGGCCGCCGGCGACGGCATGGACGGTCGCCATGCGCCCGTCTGCGCTCTGCGAGGCCAGGACGAGGCGATCGTGGGGCAGCAGTGGCTGCAAGTGCTCCGACGCGCGGTCGAACACTTCGCCGGGGTCGAGGGCCGCCGCCAAGATGGGCAGCAGCTGGTCGACCGCCTCGAGGCGGCGGCGGCGCGCGGCGTCGAGCGTCAAGAGCCGCTCGTGCTCGAGAGCCAGCCCCAGCACGGCAGCGATCGATCCGAGCACCACCTCGTGCGCCGGCCCGAACGCGCCCGGGGTCCTCGAGGTCACGCACAAGAAGCCATCCGCTCGGCCACGCAGGTTGATCGGGGCCCACAGAACAGACCGTAGGCCTTCGTCGCTCCACCAGGCATCGACCTTGTGTTCCGGACGAAGGGTCGGCTCGATGTCATCGATCCGCCTGGGGCCGGTCGGGTCTGGGCGGATCCCCGGCGAGAAATCGTCCAGTGAAAACCCCGATTCGAGGCCGGCCGCAGGGACGGTGTCTGCCTCGGCGTACAGCCTCAGGTGTTCCGGCCCTTCGTATCGCAGCAGCCAGACGCGGTCGAAGGCCAGCACCGCAGTGGCGGCCTCCGCGACGGCCGTGAAGAGCTCTCGCGGCTCGAAAGCCCTGGAGGCAGCCGAGGCGATGCGCGTCAAGACCGCGCTCAGCGCGTCCGGCATACCGCCTAGATTATAGGCGCGCGCGGCAACCGAGGCCGAGGGATCGTTTCGCCCGCGCCGTGAAGTGCCGCCGCCGCGCAACGCGCCGGACTTGCGGGGCTCTCCCTGCCCGCTGGCGCGCCACACACCTTCAGGACACACGCCCTTCGCCTGCGCCACCGCGGGGCCGCAGGGGTCACCGCAAGGCGCGGGGACCCGTCCCTCTTCCATTCTCAGGAAGGATTCCGGACTCAGGAAGAAGGCGGCCACCGGCGGACCCGTCAAGTGGCGGTTCGTCCGCAGCTTGCCGCACAACCACGCTCGGAACAGATGTTGCTCTGCCGTCGACCATGAAGAAGCTGCTGCTCGTGGACGACGAAGAGAACGTCCTCGTCGGCATGCGCCGCTACTTCCAGCTGGCCAGCTTCCACGTCGACTGCGCGCGGGACCTGGAAGAGGCCGAGGCGTTCCTGTCCCGGGGAAGCTACGACGCCGCCATCGTGGACCTCTGCCTCTGGCCCGGCCGCGGCTCGTCGGGATTGGACGTGATCGGCGGAGTGCGCAAGAGGTGCCGCGGCACCCGAATCCTCGTGCTCACGGCATCCGGGTCGCCCGAGAGCCAGGCCGAGGCGCATCGGCGGGGCGCCGACCTCTGCCTCCAGAAGCCTCGCCCCCTGCAGGAGATCCACCGGGAGCTGCGGAAGCTGCTCGACGAGGGTGCAGCGGAGCTGCAGTCGTGACCAACATCTCGGCGAGGGTCCGTCCGACCGCCATCGAGACTGGAGGCCCCTCTCGGCGATCGCGAACGGGAGGATCGATGCACCTTCCATCCTCGCTCGACGCGATCCTGGAGTCCGGAGCGTTGTCCGTGGTGTTCCAGCCGATCGTGGACGGAGGACCGAGCGTCTTCACCACACGCGGTGTGGAGCGGTTGGTCCGCGACCGGAACGGATCCCCCCTGCAGTCCACTAGCGAGCCGCTCGCCCCCGCGTTGCTCGAGCGCGATGAAGCAAGAGTCGACAGAGCCTGCATCGGGGCGGCGTACGGGGCCGCCCGCGGCCTGCCCGCTCCCCTCGTCGTCGCGATCGACATCCACGCCGCGACGCTCTGCGCAGACCCCGACGTCATGTGGTTTCTGCTGGCAACGGCGCGCGCGAACGGGATCGCGACGTCCCGCCTCGCTGTCAAAGTCGTGCAGCACGGCCCGAGCTGGGTCGACGGCCGGCTCGGCGCCGCGCTCGCACGTTTGCGGCGGACCGGGGTCCGGCTCGCCCTGGACATCGACCCCGCATGGTCCATCGAGCGCATGATCCTGGCCTGCCGGCCGGACTGGCTCAAGGTCGGCGCCCGGCTCCTGGCGGCCGTGCGGGCGGACGAGCACGGCCGGGCACTCATGCCGTCGATCGCCGCGTGTGCGGCCGCGGTCGGGGCCCGCGTCGTCGCCGAGGGGGTGGGGTGCGCGGCCGACATCGCGGGGCTCGCCCGTCTCGGCGTCGCCTTGTTCCAGGGCCCCGTGTTCTCGCCGGCCGTCGCCGCCCGGGACGTGCGTCTCCGTCTCGAGCTCCCGGCTTCGCCGGCAGACCCCGTCGAGATAGTCCCCCGTGTGGAGGCGTGAGCATGCAGACGAAGAAGATCCTCGTGGTCGACGACTCGAAGACGGCCCTCCTCGTCGAGTCGATGATCCTCAGGAAGGGACCCTACGAGCTCGTCACCGCGAGCGACGGTGCCGAGGCGGTCGAGAAGGCCATGACCGAGCGCCCCGACCTCATCCTCATGGACGTGGTGATGCCGCGCATGGGCGGCTTCGAGGCGTGCCAGGCCCTGCGCGAGTGCAAGGACACGCAGGCGATCCCCATCATCCTGGTGACCACCCGCGGCGAGGCGGCGAACGTCGAGACTGGCTTCGTGAGCGGGTGCTCGGACTACGTGACGAAGCCCATCAACGCAGTGGAACTCCTGGCCAAGGTCAGGGATCACCTCGGCGCATAGGGGAGAGGACGATGGGAAAGACGACGCCAGACCGCGGGGCCTATGTGTCGCGCGTGCGGGACGATACGCAGCGCTACGCGAGCGAGCTGTTGCGCGAGAACCAGAGGCTGCGGACCGCCCTCGCGTCGGCGACTCATGACAACACGCTCCTGCGCGAGGCGGCCGAGAGAACCCGGGGCGAGATCGAGGCCATGAGGGCGGGAGAGGAGCGGATGCTCAAGGCGCTCGACCGGGCAGAGGAGGAGAACCGGCGCTTCGTCTCGCGATACGTGGAGGTCGAGCAGGAGAACTCCAACCTCGCCAACCTCTACGTGGCGAGCTACCGTCTCCACGGCACTCTCGACCGGCGCGACGTCCTCGACGTGATCCAGGAGATCGTCACGAACCTGATCGGCTGCGAGGAGATCGCCATCTTCGAGACCGACCCCGACGGTGTCGCGGTCACGCTGGTCCGCTCTTGCGGGATCGACTCCGGCGCTCACCACAAGGTCTGTCTCGGAGAAGGCTTGATCGGCCGAGCGGTCGCGTCGGGCGAGACATATGTCGCCGACGGCGGGGCGCCGGGGCCGGCACCGGCGGAGGCCGGTCTCAGCGCCTGCATCCCGCTGAAGCTCGGCGAGCGGGTGACCGGCGCGATCGCCCTCTTCCGCCTGCTGCCCCAGAAGGCGGAGCTCGGCGCCCTCGATCGCGAGCTCTTCGAGCTGCTCGCGACCCACGCCGCGACGGCCCTCTACTGCAGCGGGCTCGAGGCCCGCCTCGCCGCGGTCGGCGCGTGAGCCCAGGGGCGCGGGCGATGGTGTCGGCGGGCATGGCGGCGGAGGTAGGGCCGCTCCCCTCGGTCCGGCCCGGCGACCGGGGGAGCGTGTACCTCCAGCCCGGCCAGGTGTTCGCCTCGGTCGAGGCGACCGAGACGACGACGGTGCTGGGCTCGTGCGTCGCCGTGTGCCTGTGGGACCGCCGCCTGCGGATCGGGGGGGCGAACCATTTCCTGCTCCCCTATCTGGCCGACGGTGCGAGCGCCTCTCCGCGCTACGGCAATGCGGCGATCGAGCGGCTGATCCGGGACCTCGAGCGACTGGGCAGCCACACGGAGGACCTGGTGGCGAAGGTGTTCGGAGGTGCTTCGGTCCTGGAGGCGTTCCGGGACGCGCGGGACCACCTGGGGGCGAAGAACGTGGACTTGGCGCGCCGGATCCTGGGTGCGCACGCCATCCCGATCGTGGCCGAGGACGTCATGGGGGTCCGGGGTCGGAAGCTGATCTTCCACACCGACGTCGGCATCGCCCTGGTGAGGCTGCTGTAGGGGACATGGACCTCGAGCTGCAGCAGATCGTCGACGCCTTCCTCGAGGAGACGGCCGAGGGCCTGCAGGCCGCCGAGTCGGCGCTCATCGCGCTCGAGGCGGGCGGAGCCGACGAGGAGGCGGTGGGGACGGTGTTCCGCGTGGTGCACACGGTCAAGGGCAACGCGGGCTCGCTCGGCTTCGCGGCCATGGCCTCTTTCGCCCACGTGCTCGAGGATGTCCTCGACCGCGTTCGGAAGGGCTCGCTCCCGACGACACCCGAACGGATCACCCTCCTCCTCGGCGCTTTGGACGCGCTCGGCCGCATGCTCCGCGTGGGGCCGGCCGCCTCTGGGGAGATGGAGACCCGGGACCGCGAGCTGCTGGAACGCCTCGCCGCGACGGCGGGCGGATCGACGCCGGGGCAAGCCGGCGCTGTCGCGCCCGGCCCGCCTCGGGAGGCCAGACCCAGGCGGGACGACTTCGCGCTCGATCGCACACTCCGCGTCGACAGGAAGAAGCTCGACCGCATGCTCGACCTGACGGGCGAGATCGCGATCGTCCACGGCCGGCTGAAGCAGGCCCTCGGGGAGGGCGGGGGCGACGTGGCCGACGCGCGAGAGGCCCACTTGCAGGCGGACCAGCTCTTCTCCGAGCTGCAGGAGCTGGTGATGAGGGCCCGGATGGTACCTCTGGGGCCGGTCTTCCGCCGCTACGTCCGGACGGTCCGCGACCTCGCGCTGGCGCAGGGAAAGCAGGTGCGCGTCGTTCTCGAGGGGGAGGACGTCGAGGTGGACACGACGGTGGTCGAGCACATCAAGGACCCCCTCACCCACCTCATCCGCAACGCGATCGACCACGGCATCGAGCCACCGTCCGTCCGCGCGGAGCGGGCCAAGGACCCCTGCGGCCGGCTGAAGCTGAGCGCGGCACACGAGGGCGGAACGATCGTCCTCCAGGTCTCGGACGACGGCGCAGGGCTGGACCGCGAGGGGATCCTCGCCCGCGGCCGGGCGCTCGGCCTTGCCGCCGAGGGGGTCTCGGCCGACGACCAGGTTCGACGGCTGATCCTCCTGCCCGGCTTCTCGACCGCCGACGTCGTGACGGAGCTCTCCGGGCGGGGCGTGGGGCTCGACGTCGTCCGCCGCAACGTCGAGGCGCTGCGGGGCAGCGTAGAGGTATCGACCCGGACGGGAGAAGGCACGACGATCGAGCTGCGCCTTCCTCTGACCCTCGCCGTCATCGCGGGCCTCAACGTCCGCGCGGGGGGGGAGACGTACGTGATCCCGCTCGACTGCGTGGTGGAGTGCATCGACCTGCCCGAAGCGTCGGCCGCCCAGGCCGACCGTCGCGGGGTCGTCAACCTGCGCGGCCGGGGGCTTCCCTTCGTGCGGCTGCGGAGGGTCATGGGGCTCGGTGAGGGAGATCGGTCGCGCGAGCAAGTGGTCGTCGTGCAGACCGCGGAGGGTGCGGCCGGGCTCGCCGTCGACGTGGTGCAAGGCGAGAGCCAGACGGTCATCAAGCCGCTGGATCGGCAAATGCGGGGAGGGGCCCCCCTGGCGGGGGCCACGATCCTCGGCGACGGGCGGGTGGCGCTCATCGTGGACGTCCCCGCGCTCCTGAGGAAGGCGACGGACAAACGAGCGGACCTCCTCGACCCGCGCGCCGTCGCCGCGGGAAGGGAGCCATCCGCACGAGACGAGGAGAGAGGCGAAGGACCATGTTCAGGAACTTGAGGATCGGAACGAGGTTGATGGGAGGCTGCGTCCTGGTGGCCGCGCTCGTCGCGGTTGCCTTGGTCGTCGGCTCCTCCGGCATGAAGACGGTCGAGCAGTCCATCGACAGGATCTACGCGGATCACCTCCTCCCCACGGCGAAGCTCGACCAGGCGCGGGTGCACATCCTGAACTCCCGAGGGGGCGTCTGGAAGCACATGATCGTCGCCGAGCTCCGGACCGAGATCGAGCGCGACATCCAGGCCGACTTCGCGGGGGCGGAGAAGGAGATCGCCGACTTCCGCGCCACCGGCGCCGTGGGAGAGGAGAAGAAGCTCCTGGACGACTTCGACACGCGCTTCCGGCGGTACCGTGCTCTGTACGAAAGCGCCCTCGCCCGGACCGACTCCGGCGCGACCGCCGACGTGCTGCACAGCATCCAGGACGGGGAGATAGCGGCCGCGCGTGGTGAGCTCGACGACACGCTGCGCAAGCTCGACGAGGTCAACACGACGCTGGCGGCTGATTCGAGGAACGCGGCCAAGGCGGCCTGGGCCCGCGCGCGCGCCGCGTCGCTGGGCGTCGGTGGAGCCAGCATCGTGCTCGCCCTCGTCGTCGGAGCCTGGATCACCCGGACGATCACGGTCCCGCTCAGCGAGGGCGTGCGGGTCGCGGAGAGGCTCGCCGAGGGCGACCTCACGACGAGGATCGAGGTCCGGAGCAAGGACGAGACGGGCCAGCTCCTCCAAGCGATGAAGGCCATGCTCGAGAAGCTGAGGCAGATCGTGGGCGAGGTGCAGACGGCCGCGAGCAGCCTCACCGCCGCGTCGGCGCAGGTCTCGGCCACATCGGACAACCTCTCCCAGGGGACGAGCGAGCAGGCCGCTTCGGTCGAGGAGACGACCTCCAGCCTCGAGCAGATGAACGCCTCGATCGCCCAGAACGCCGAGAACAGCCGGCAGACGGAGCAGATGGCGCTCCAGGGGGCCAAGGACACCGAGGAGAGCGGGCGGACCGTGCTCCAGACGGCCGCCGCGATGAAAGACATCGCCGAGAAGGTCTCGATCATCGAGGAGATCGCCTACCAGACGAACCTCCTCGCCCTCAACGCGGCGATCGAGGCGGCGCGGGCGGGCGAGCACGGGAAGGGCTTCGCCGTGGTGGCGACCGAGGTGAGAAAGCTCGCCGAGCGCAGCCAGGCCGCGGCCAAGGAGATCGGGGCGCTGTCCGCCTCCAGCGTGCAGGTGGCCGAGCGTTCCGGCAAGCTCCTCGAGGCGCTGGTCCCGGCGATCCGGAAGACGACGGACCTCGTGCAGGAGGTGACGGCGGCTTCGCGGGAACAGGCCTCGGGTGTCGCCCAGATCAACAACGCGATGACCCAGGTCGGCCAGGTGACCCAGCGCAACGCATCGGCCTCGGAGGAGCTCGCCTCGACGGCGGAGGAGATGGCCTCCCAGGCCGAGTCGCTCCAACAGTTGATGACCTTCTTCATCGTCGACGGCTCGCGGGAGGTGCAGTGGACGGCGCCGCGCGCGGCGCACGCGGTCCCGGCCGCGCCTCGGGTGACGTTCACGCATGCTGCGGCCGTGGCGAGCAAGGTGAACGGCCCCACCCAGGGAACGCCGGGGCATGCCGACCAGCACTTCCGGCAGTTCTGAGGAGGCCGCCATGGACACGGCCAGGAACGAGGTGGGAGAGGCCCAGCACGGCCAGTACCTGGGCTTCTTCAGCGGCGACGAGGAGTACGCGATCAGCATCCTGCAGGTGAAGGAGATCCTGCAGTACGAGGCGATCACCAGGGTGCCGGGGACGCCGCCGAGCATTCGCGGCGTGATCAACATGCGGGGCAGCGTCGTCCCCGTGGTGGACCTGGCGGTGAAGCTCGGCCTCGCCGAGAGCGAGGTCAGCGCGAGGACGTGCATCGTCATCGTCGAGACCGACATCGACGGGGAGCCTGCCGTCATGGGCGTGATGGCGGACGCGGTGAGCCAGGTGATCGATCTCCGGCCCGACGAGATCCAGCCGCCGCCGCCGTTCGGGACCCGCGTGCACGTCGACTACCTGCGGGGCATGGCGAGCTCGGGCCGGAAGTTCATCCTGCTCCTCGACATCGACCGCATCCTCTCCGCGAGCGAGGCCCAGGCCGCGGCCCGCCTGCGAGCGCCGGTGACCGCCGCCGAAGACCGGACGGACCCGGAGCCGCCGCCCGTGAGCGCTCCCGAGGACGCGGAGGCGGGGTCGGCGTGACCACTCGGGGTGCAACGGCCGCGTGCGAGCCGCTCGGAAACCCGATCTGCGGGATCACGAGGGGCGAGTTTGCGGCCTTCCAGCGCTTCATCCAGAACGAGGCCGGGATCTTCCTGTCGGACGCCAAGAAGGCCCTGCTGGTGGGCCGCCTCACGCGCCGGCTCCGGGATCTCGGCCTCGCCACCTTCGGGTCCTACCTCGACCGGGTCCGGGAGGACGAGGGGGAGCGGGTGCGGATGATCGACCGCATCTGCACGAACGAGACCCAGTTCTTCCGCGAGGCCCGGCAGTTCGCGTTCCTCGAGGAACGCCTGATCCCGTCCTGGACGTCCGCAGCCGACGCGGGCCTCCGTCCGCGCCGGGTGCGGGCCTGGAGCGCCGCGTGTTCGACCGGCGAGGAGCCCTACTCGGTGGCCATGGTGCTCCTCCACCACCTCCCGCCCGCGGCGGGGTGGCAGGTGGAGATCCTCGCGAGCGACCTCTCGACGCGCGCTCTCGAGCAGGCTGCGGCGGGTCTTTGGCCCGTCGACCGTTCGTCCCCCATCCCCGTCCGCTATCTCAAGCAGTTCATGCTGCGGGGCGTAGGGCCCGAGGCGGGTCGGATGGCGGCGGGGAGCGCGATCCGGTCCGCGGTGCGCTTCCAGCGCCTCAACCTCGTGGACGAGACCTGCGCCCTTGAGGCCGGCTTCGACGTCGTCTTCTGTCGGAACGTCCTCATCTACTTCAGGCCGGAGACCAAGGCCCGCGTGCTGCAGCGCCTCACGGGCTGCTTGGCCGCCGGCGGGCATCTCTTCCTGGGGCACGCCGAGTGCGTGACGGGACTCGCCTCCGGAGTCTGCAACGTCGGGCCCAACGTCTACACACGGGTCGAGGACGGCGCCGGCCGCGTCTCGAGCCGCCGGAGCGCCCGACGATGATGCCCGCGCGAGACGCGCACCGGCTCCTCGACGTCCTGGTCGTCGATGACTCGGCGGTGGTGCGGCAAGCGCTCGGCGCGATCCTGCGGCAGGCGCCAGGCATGACCGTGACCGCGGCGGCCGACCCGATCATCGCGATGGACAAGATGCGGCGCCGCCGCCCCGACGTGATCGTGCTCGACCTGGAGATGCCACGCATGGACGGCCTGTCGTTCCTGCGCAAGGTCATGTCGGAGGGCCCCCTCCCGGTCGTGGTGTGCTCGGGTGTCGCGGGCCGAGGGACCGAGGCCGCCCTGCGGGCCATGGAGGAGGGTGCCCTCGAGGTGATCGCGAAGCCGAAGCTGGCGGTCAGAGAGTTCCTCGAGGAGTCGGCAATCCTGATCGTCGACGCGGTGCGGGGCGCCGCGGCGGCGCGGCTTCACCCGGGCCGGCAGCCGGTGCGGGCCAGGCCGCTCGCGGGCGCCACTCCTCAGCCGCCGGCCCGCCACGCCCTTCGCGTCACGACCGACAAGGTCGTGGCGATCGGGGCCTCCACCGGCGGAACCGAGGCCCTGAGCGAGATCCTGCAGGCGATGCCGCCGGACGCGCCCGGGATGGTGATCGTCCAGCACATGCCCGAGGTCTTCACGCGGTCCTTCGCCGAACGGCTGGACAGGCTCTGCCGGGTCGAGGTCAGTGAAGCGGCGACGGGGGATCGCGTCACGCCCGGGCGGGCCCTCGTGGCGCCCGGCAACCGCCACACGGTCGTCGTCCGCACCGGCGCTCACTACGAGGTCGAGGTGCAGGACGGCCCGCTCGTCTCCCGCCACCGGCCGAGCGTCGACGTCCTCTTCTGCTCCATCGCGCAGGCGGCGGGACCCAACGCCCTCGGCGTGATCCTGACCGGGATGGGCGACGACGGGGCGGACGGCCTGCTCGAGATGCGTCGGGCCGGTGCGGCGACGATCGCGCAGGACGAGGAGAGCTGTGTCGTCTTCGGGATGCCGAAGGCGGCGATCGACCGGGGGGCGGCCGACAGCGTGGTCCCGCTGGCCGGCATACCGGGCGCGATCCTGCGTCGGAGCGCCACATGGGCCGGGGTCAGGGAATGAAGGGCGGGATCCGGTTCGGCGCGACCACGGCCCCGGCGGGGACGTGGGATGGGCTCCGGGGAGGTGCGAATTGATGGACTTCAAGCCGGGCCGGCTCCTCATCGTCGACGACGCCGCCGCCATCCGCAACGCCCTCAGCACGTACTTCAAGAGGCGGGGCTGGACGGTGGATTCGGCGGCGGAGAGAGAAGAAGCCGAGGCCCTCCTCTCGTGCACGGAGTATGAGGTCGTCATCGCCGACCTGCGCCTCACCGGGATGTTCGGCGTCGAGGGTCTCGACATCGTGCAGTGTTCGCACCACCTTCGACCCGAGACCCGCGTCGTGCTCCTCACCGGCAACGGGACGCCCGAGATCGAGGCGGAGGCACGCCGACGCGGGGCGGACGCCTTCCTCCGCAAGCCGCTGCCGCTCCGTGAGATCGAGGCCGTGGTCGCCTCCCTGGTGCGCGCGGCATGAGCGCGCGGACCCGCTCGCGCGGTCGGCGGGCGCCGAGCCTCCTCGACGACATCCTCGCCCCGGGCCGGCTGTCCGTCGTCTTCCAGCCGATCTTCGAGACGGGGGAGCCGCAGCCTCGCCTCTTCGCGCTCGAGTGCCTCGTCCGCGGACCGCACGGCACGAACGCGGAGCGGCCGGACGTGCTCTTCGACTACGTCCGTCGGAGACAGGCCGAGTGCGCGGTCGATCGGGCCTGCATCGCCACGGCGCTCGCCGAGGCGAGCCGGCTACCCGGCAAGCCCCATCTGAGCGTCAACGTCCACGCGCTGACGCTCGACCGGGATGCCGGCTTCCGGGATTTCCTGCTCGAGCACGCCGGGCACGCCGGGATCGAGCCGCGCCGCCTCGTCGTCGAGATCGTCGAGGCGACGCCCCCGCGTCTCGACGGGCCGAGCTTCCGGCGGGCGCTCGCCGAGCTGCGCGAGGCCGGGATCACGATCGCCCTCGACGACGTCGGCCTCGGCCAGTCGAACTACAAGATGATCCTGGACGTCCGGCCCGAGATCTACAAGCTCGACCGCTACCTCGTGACCAACGCCTGGTCCGACTCGCACCGGCTGGTCATCCTCGACTCACTCGCCCGCATGGTGCGCCGCCTCGAGGCCCGCGCCGTGGCCGAGGGCGTCGAGACCCGCGACGAGCTCGTGGCCGTCGAGGCGGCCGGCATCGACCTCGTCCAAGGCTTCCTGCTGGCCCGCCCCCTCGCCCGCCCTGCCCTCCTCGAGGCGGGCTACCTCTCCGGCGTGCCCGCGACCCTTCCGTCGTGACCCGCCTGCAGCTGGCCCCTCGCCCTCAGCCCCAGTCGCTCGGCCTTCACGTACAGCGCGCTCGTCGAGATGCCGAGCGCGCGCGCCGCGCGTGCGACGTGGCCGTCCATCGCAGCCAGTGCCCGCTGAATGTGAAGGCGCTCGACCTCGGCGAGGGTTTGGATCGAGGCGGACGTGCTCCCAGCGTCCCTGGGGGGCTGCAGGCGCAGGTCCTCGGGTTGGAGTGCACCCGAGCGGCTCCGCAGCATCGCCGTCTCCAGGACGTTGCGCAGCTCGCGGAGGTTCCCGGGCCAGTGATGGGCCTGCAACAGGGACAGTGCCGGCGTCGAGATCGCAGGCTCCTCGCGGCTGATCTCGCGGGCGAAGGAGCCCAGAATCCGCCGTGCGAGCAGCGGGATGTCCTCGACGCGCTCGCGAAGCGAGGGGATGCGGAGCTCCAGCGTGGAGATCCGGTAGTACAGGTCCTGCCGGAAGCGGCCCCCCGACATGAGCTCGCCCAGGTCCTGGTGCGTGGCCGCGATCAGGCGGATGTCGACGAAGCGGTCGCGCACGTCGCCGAGGCGGCGGAAGCGCTTCTCCTCCAGGACCTTGAGGAGCCTCGACTGGATCGAGACATCCATGTCCCCCACCTCGTCCAGGAAGACGGAGCCCCGGTGCGCCACCTCGAGGAGCCCGACCTTGGCTTTCACGGCGCCCGTGAATGCGCCCACCTCGTGGCCGAACAGCTCGGCGTCGAGCAGCTCGCGCGACATGCCGGCGCAGTTGAGGTCGACCAGGGGCTACTCGGCCCGGGGACCGCGATCGTGGAGCCAGCGGGCGAGAACCCCCTTTCCGCTCCCCGTCTCCCCGAGGACGAGGACCGGGTGGTCGGTGTTCCGCGCCTCCTCGGCCTCCGCGGCCAGCCGGCGCATGGCCCGGCTCGTTCCGAGGAAGGGATCGAGGACGTCGGGACGCGGGCGGGAGGCGAGCTGCTTCTGGCGGTTCCGGCGGCCCTCGAGGAGCCGGGTGAGCAGCGTGAGCAGCGCGTTCATGTCGATCGGCTTCGTGAGGAACTGGTCCGCTCCCTGCTTGATGGCCTGGACGGCCATGTCGATGGTGCCGTGCGCGGTCAGGATCACGAACGGCATCTGGGGCATCACGGCGCGCAGCCTCGGGAGGAGGTCGATCCCGGTCCCGTCCGGCAGACGCTGATCGACGATGGCGAGGTCGGGCCCGGTGCTCGAGGCCACGCCTTCGGCCTCCAGCACTCCTCCCGCCTCGACGACCTCGAACCCCTTCCCGCGAAGGAAGCGGGCGAGGGCGTTACGGACCCCCGGGTCGTCGTCCACCACGAGGATCCTGTGGCTTCTCACCACTTCCGAACCTCCTCGACCCCGACCGCGGGGCGGGCGGGTGCGTCAGGCCCGGCGGGCGTCGCCTCGACGCAAGGCAACTCGACGGCGACGAGGCCGCCGCCCTCCGGTCGGTTGCCGGCCTGGATCCGCCCCCCGTGCTGCTCCACGATCTTCTGCGCGATCGACAGGCCGAGACCCGTCCCCCCCTTTCGCCGCGTGAAGAAGGGCTCGAACACGCGCGGCAGGTCCGCCTCCGGGAAGCCGGGGCCCGCGTCCGCCACGAGGCAGCGCCCCCAGTCGCGTCCCTCCTCCTGGAAGCCGGACAACCCGAGGGTCACCCGGGATCCCCGCGGGGAGTGCTGGATCGCGTTCACCAGCAGGTTCTCGATCACCTCGACGAAGCGGTCCCGGTCCATGAGAACGGTCGGGCCGCCATCGTTCGTGATGGCGAGCTCGACGCCGGCTTCCTTGGCCCTCGCCGCGCAGAGCTGAACGGCGACGTCGACGGCGGCGCCGAAAGGCTGCTCCACCAGGGTGACCGCCGACGGCTTGCCGTACTGCAGCAGGTCCACCATGAGCCCGTTCAGCCGCTTGACCTCCGTGCGGATCGCCTCGACGAGGTCCGCCACCTCCTCCCGGCCCAGGAGCACCTCCCCGAGGGCGTCCACGTTCGCCGAGATCGCGAAGAGCGGGTTCCTCACCTCGTGGGCCACCCCGGCCGTCAGCGATCCCACCGCGGCCAGCCGTTCCGACAGCCGCACGGACTCCTGCAGCCTCATCTGGGCGGTGACGTCGCGCACGACGAGGATGGATCGGGCTTCGCCCTCTCCTTCGGCGAGCCTGGTCGCCGCCAGGCACCACCAGCGCCCCCTCGCCTCGTCCACGACCTGCCGCACCGCCGTGCGCTCGTCCCCGGCCTCCTGCACCACCTGCCCCGCGGTCCCCCACGGCTCTCCGGAGCCCAGGCTTCCCACGTGCCGTCCGATGCACGCCTCGAAGGAAGCGCCGGCCTCGGCCACCGCCGAGCGGTTGAGCCGCATCACCCTGCCCTCCCGGTCGAGCAGCAGCACCCCCGACTCCAGCGCGTCGAACGTGACCCGCCATTCGTCGGCCGCCCTCGCGAGCGCGGTCTGCAGCCGTAGCTGCGCCTCCTCCGCCCGCTTGCGCTCGGTGATCTGCTCGGTGATGGCGATGTAGTGGGTGATGGCCCCCGTGTCGTCGGTCAGGGGCGAGATCGAGGAGGCCTCCCAGAAGAGCTCCCCGTTCTTCCTCTTGTTGCAGAGCTCGCCTCGCCACTCGCGGCCGGCGGCGATCGTCTTCCAAAGCCGCTCGTACTGGCCCGGCGACGTGAGACCCGACTGCAAGAGGCGCGGGTTGGCGCCGAGGACCTCGGCGAGCGAGTAGCCAGTGGTCTCGGTGAACCTCGGGTTCACGTACTCGATGGCTCCCGTGGTGTCGGTGATCAGGATGGATACGGGGCTCTGCTCGACGGCCCGCGAGAGCTTCCGCAGCGCCTGCTCGGCCCGCTTGCGCTCGGTGACGTCCACCACGGCGGTCACACGCCGCGGCCTGCTTCCCTCCGTCATGATCCGCGGCCTCACCTCGGCCGGGAAGACCGTTCCGTCCCTCCGGAGACCCTGCAGCTCGTAGCTTTCCTCGGACCCGGATCGGACGCGGGCCGCGACCTCCTCCCTGTATGCGGGGGCGACGAGAGAGGTGACGGGCACGCCGAGGATCTCGGCCGTCCCGTAGCCGAGCATCTGGCCGAGGCGGGGATTCGCATCGATCACGATGCCGTCCTCGGTGATGACGATGCCCTCGAAGGCGGCCTCGGCGAGCCGACGGAATCGCTCCTCGCTCTCCTGCAACGCGGCCAGGGTCCGCCGACGCTCGGTGACGTCCCGCGAGGTCAGGACGATCCCCTGTACGGCCGGAAGGTCGAGGAGGTTCTTGCCCACGACCTCGACATGGGCCCACGAGCCATCGACCTTGCGGATCCGGAGCTCGGTGGGGGTGCCGTCGTTTGAGCTTCGCACGACCTCGGCGAAGTCGCGCCGTGCGCGTTTCAGATCGTCCGGGTGAACGAGGTCCAGCACGTGCTGCCTGACGAACGCCTCCGGCTCATAGCCGAGGATCCGCGTCACGGAGGGGGCGACGTAGAGCGTGTTCATCGCCGTGTCGTGGATGGTGAGGACGTCCCAGGAGCTCTGTACGAGCGAGCGGAACCGATCCTCACTCGCCTGAACGGCTTCCGCGGTGCGGAGCCGTGCGATCGCGGTGGCGAGCTGGGAGGCCACGGTGAGGAGCAGGCGTTCGTCGGCTTCGTTGAAGGCGCCGGGCTTCCGGCTCGTCATCTCGAGGACACCGAGGACCCGCCCCCCCACCTCCAGAGGAGCGCGGATCCGGGAGCCGATCTCCGGGTCAGGTGCTGCGCCCACGGGCTCGCGAGCGACGTCGGAGGCGGGCGTCGTCGTGGGGCGACTGGCCCGTCCACCCTCGTCGAAGAGGTCGAGCCGACAGGTGTCGGGACGGAGGCCAGACCGCAGCACCTCGGTTGCCCGGGCGACCAGGCCGTCCTCGTCCTGCTCCTTCACCACGATCTCCGCCAACGAGCCGAGGACACTCAGCTCGCCCACCCTCCCGAGCAGGTCGGCTTCCGCTCGTCTGCGCTCCGCGAGCTCCCGTCGAGCGCGCGACAACGCCTCGCGGACGCTGCGGCCGGCGACCACGACCAGAATCAGCGCGACGACGAGCGTGCGTGCGCTCGCGGTCCAGTCGGTGAACGTGCTGTGCGCGAAGGCGGGCGGAGGCAGACGCCCACTGCTCTCCGCGACCGCCATCACCAGCCCGGCGAGGAGGCTCAGGGCCGTCCAGGCCACGGCCGCCGAGGCTCCGACGAGCAGTCCCGCCCCGACCACGACGAGGACGTACGCCGGGAAGGCCGCGGAACGCACGCCTCCGTCGAGCGCGGACACCACGGTGACGAGCGTCCAGAATGCCCCCACGGTCGCGCTGGTCACCAACTCGACGTGACCCCGTCGGAGGAGCTGGCGCAGCGACAGGACCAGCAGCAGGACCGCGGCACCCACGCCTAGTCGGCGTGTCGAGGACGGCACCTGGAAGAGCATCTCCTGAGCCAGGATCGCCAAGAGGACCATGTCGAGCACCCGGGCCGTCCGGCTCGTGTCTTCGTCCGCGAGCGCGGGTGGAGCGAACGCTCGCGCCACCCAAGCGGGAAGCACGCCCGTCATCGCGCCTCCCGCGTCTTTCGCAGGTCGACCTTCAGGATGCGAGGATCGAGGTGCGCGGCGAAGTCCTCACAGGCGCTACAGTCGATCTCGAGCAGGGCCCGGCGCTCGACCGGAGTCAGGGGCAGGCCCCTGCCCACCAGCTCTTCGATGAGCGCCGCGCGGTTCTGCGCGAAGCGCGCCCGGTACTCCTCGTCGCACGCGAGCCGTCCGATCACGGATTCGACAAGTTGCTGCGACACTCTCACCCCCTCCGACGATCAGACAGCAGGGGGCGTGCCACAACGTCGGGATCTCAACTTGCTCACAACACGGCATCTGTGGGCACCAGGAGCGTCAGGCCCGCAAGACCTGCCGTCCGGAACCGTTACGGTGTTCGGAAACGAGTCAACCGCGGTCTGTCGGCCTCCCCTCCGGGTCGAGGCGAAACGATGGCTAAGTGCGCTGGCAGAAGCACCTCTTCTGCGGCTCTCTCGCGCCCAGATACGACACCGTGCTGCCGGCCGTCGTCGCCCTCGGCGATCGCGGGTCGCAGACTCGCCTTCAACCGCGCGACCCAATCGGGGGCTGAGCGCTCACTGCCTCGTGACGGCGAGTCCCGCTGCCTTTGTCTCGCTGTGAGCGCCCGAGTCGCGACGCAGAAGATGGCGCTTGGCTGCGCCCACGAGCAGGAGATAGGCCACTGTCGCCGCCCCGAGGAACAGGAAATAGCGCAGCGGCAGCGGCGTGAAGCCGAGCGGCTGTGCGAGCGAAGTGAACGGCAGCGCGACCCCCGCGACCACGATCGCGAGCGTGGTCGCCGTGAGCGCTGGGCTCGGCCGGCTCCGCAGCGGATTCTGCGCGGTGCGGATGACGAAGATCACCAGCGTCTGCGTCGCAAGCGACTCGACGAACCACCCGGTGTGGAAGAGCACTCCATCCGCATGGAAGAAGTGGAGCAGGACGTAGAAGGTCAGGAAGTCGAAGAGCGAACTGATTGGACCGATCCGCACCATGAAGTTGCGTATCAGCTGGATCTCCCAGTGCTGCGGCTTGCGCAGGTAGTCATCGTCGACATTGTCGGTCGGGATGCTGATCTGCGCCAGGTCGTACAAGAAGTTGTTCAGAAGGATCTGGGTCGGCAGCATGGGAAGGAACGGGAGAAAGACCGAAGCCCCGGCCATGCTGAACATGTTCCCGAAGTTGGAGCTCGTGCCCATCAGCAGGTACTTCATCACGTTGCCGAAGGCCTTGCGCCCCTCGACGATGCCGCTGTGAAGGACCTTGAGACCGGGCTCGACGAGGATGATGTCCGCGGCCTCCCGCGCCACGTCTACCGCGGTCGAGACGGAGATCCCCACGTCGGCGGCATGGAGCGATGGTGCGTCGTTGATCCCGTCGCCCATGAAGCCCACGACGTGGCCGTGACGTTTGAGGGCGACGAGGATGCGGTTCTTCTGTGCCGGCGAGACGCGGGCGAAGATCGTGGTGCTCTCGGCGACCTGCGCCAAGGCGGCGTCGCTGATGCGATCCAGCTCATCGCCGAGGACGATCTTGCCCGGGTCCAGGCCGACCTCGCGGCAGACATGATCGGTGACGAGGTCCCCATCGCCGGTGATGATCTTCACCTCCACGCCGTCCCGCTGCAGGGCAGCGAGGGCTCCGGCGGCATCGGCCAGGGGTGGATCGGCGAAAGTGAGGAAGCCAACCAGAGTCAGATCGCGCTCATCCGCGACCGAATAGCTCGGCCGGGGCTGCACCTTCGCGCAGGCCACGGCGAGGGTGCGAAAGCCCTGCCGGCTCAGATCCTCGTAGATCGCCTTGCAGCGCGTCAGCGTCTGTGAGTTCATCGGCAGCGCTCGACCCTCGATCTCGTAGGACGTCGCCAGAGGGAGAATGCCTTCCGGCGAACCCTTGGTGATGAGGAGCCGCTCGCCGGCGTGCTCCACCACGATCGACAGTCGCCTGCGCTCGAAGTCGTAGGGCAGCTCGTCCCGCTTCTCGTAGCCTTTCGTTCGCTCGGGTTCCGGGCGGTCCAGAATGGCCGCGTCGAGCGGACTTCGGATCCCGGTCTCGAGACGGCTGTTGAGATACGCCAGGGCGAAGGCCCGCTCCGTCGCCTGACCAAAGGGATCCAAGGAGCGGTCGAGAACCATCTGGCCGGACGTGATGGTGCCGGTCTTGTCGCTGCACAGCACGTCGATGCTGCCGAAGTTCTGGATCGCGGAGAGGTGCTTGACGATCACCTTCTTCTCGGCCATCGCCCTGGCACCCTTGGCGAGGGTCACCGACGTGATCATGGGAAGGAACTCCGGGGTCAAGCCCACCGCCAGGGCGACCACGAACAGAAGCGACTGGAGCATCTCACGGTGCAAGAGGACGCTGGCGCCGAGCAGGAAGACCACCAGGAAGAGCACCGTTCTCGCCAGCAGCAGGCTGAAGTCCTTGAGCCCGCGGTCGAACGCCGTCTCCCCCGGGCGCGTGGCCAGGCGGGCGGCGATGTCGCCGAAGGCGGTCTTGGCGCCCGTAGCAACGACCGTGGCCGTCGCGGTTCCGCTGACGACCGAGGTGCCGAGGAAAACCATGTTGGCGGCGTTCGGTCGAGTGGAGGTATCCGTGCCCGCCGCCTGTTTCTCGACGGGGAGCGATTCGCCCGTCAACGCCGCCTGCTGAACGTAGAGGTCACGGCCGACGAGCAGCCGGGCGTCGGCTGGCACCAGGTCTCCCGCAGACAGCCGCACGACGTCTCCGGGTACCACATCTGCCCGGCGAATCTCCCGCCATTCCCCGTCGCGCAGCGCAATTGCGGTGGGCGCCACGCGCTCCCGCAGCTCATCGATCGCTCGCTCCGACCGGTAGGTCTGGACGAACTCGACGGCCACGCTCAGCAGGACGATGGCGGCGATGATGCCTGCATCAACGGTTTCCCCAAGGAAGGCCGAGACGACGGCGGCAATCAACAGGATCGACACAAGGGGATTGAGGAACAGGCGCAAGAGCTCCCGAATGGCGGAACTCCGCCGCCTGGGAGCAGGGTCATTGGGACCTGCCTGCTGAAGCCTTGCCGCCGCCTCGACCGAGGTCAGGCCCGCAATGCCGGCGAGTTCATCCGAGCCGGAGGTCATGGTGGGCATGTCACCTCCCATGGATACCTGATTGGTCCTGCCGCACGTCACGTCCCGTCGGGATTGGGCGCGAGGCGCCTGCCGATCTCGGCGGGATCGAGCGCACCGTACGGGGCGGGGCTGCGGCGCCACGCGGCACTCGAGGTTCGGCGAGCGCGCGACGCGAGAGCCAGTACCCCGGCAGCATGGGCAGCCAGAAGCTGAGGCTGCGGAAGAGGAGCGTGGCGGAGAGCGCGAGGCCGACGTCGACGCCGACCATCCGCAGCGTCAGCACGGAGGTGGCCTCGAAGGTGCCGAGCCCGCCGGGGACGACGCCCATCGTCCGGAACAGGGTGGCGACCATGAAGCTCGCGAAGACGCCCGCCACTGAGGCGCGTTGCCCGAGGGCGAGAATCAGGAACCAGACGGTCCCGGCGTCGAGAAGGAAGATCGACTCCTGGAGCGCGATCGTCTCGCCGAGCACCCGGGGGCTCCGGACGAGCCGCGGGTCGGCGCCGGCCACGAACTCCAGGCCCTTGTGAACCGCGGGCACCTTCGGGACGGCCGCGGCAAGCCGCTCGTGGGACCGTCCGACGAGAGCCAGAACCGCCGCGCTCAGCCCCAGGCAAACGGCCAGGACGAGCAGGGACGTGACGACGATCGCCACGTTGCCCTGCCCACGAGCGACGACGATGACCAGGGCCGCCGAGAGCGCGATCGCGTAGGCCAGGTGATAGGAGACGATGTCGACGAGGACCGACGCCTTGACCGCCGGTGGCGGCACCTGGCGCTGCTCGAGGGCCTTCGCGACGAGGATGCTGCTGCTCAGGCCGGCCGACGGGATCGCCTGATCCGCGAAGAGCTTGGCGAGGCTGAGGTCGAAGGCAGGCCCGCGCCCGAGAGCGTATCCGCACGCCGAGGCGACCCGCCGCCAGATCCCTCCCTGCGCCAGGTAGGTCGCCGTCTGGAGGAGGACGGCCACCGCCACCCACCACGGCTCGGCGTCGCGCAGGAGCCGGAAGAACGCCCGCTGGTCCGTGTAGTGGACGGCGGCGACCACCACGGCGGCCAGGAGCGCCGCGCCCAAGAGCCACGACAGCCCGCCCGCGCCGGGGAGCGCCTTCTTCGTCTCATCCGCGCTCGTCATCGGCCGAAGCGCCTCCCGGGTCCTCGAATCAAGGGCGGGTTCCTAAGACAGGTACAAGGCCACGATGCCGGACAACAGGATGCCGTCGAACGTCCCCGCACCGCCGATGCTGAGCATTCCCGCGTCCATCTGGTCCATCTGCCGGATGTGCAGGAGATCGGCGCCCACGAGGGGCCCGATTGTACCGGCGACGAACGCCACCGGCGTCGCGTGGGCGGGAGCGAGCAACAGCGCGCTGGTGGCCGCGACCAGGGGTGGAAGCAGGCCGGGCATCTGGATGCCCACGCCTCGAACCGGCCGCGCGACGGCGTAGCACACGGCCACGTTCAGCAGAACGGCTCCGACGATGCCGAGGACCGCGTCCGTGCCCGCCAGCTGGACCACCTCGTACGTCGCCAAGCCGGTGGGAATCAGGCACCCGCCCACGTTGACCGCCACTACGGTTTCCGAACGCGTGCGTGCCCTCTCCGGCCACCACCCCCCGAGCCCGAACACCGCCAGGGGATGGACCGGAACCATCCGGTCACGCGCGACGCGCTTGACGGGGATATTGATCAGGCTGCCGACAAAGATACCCGCCACGACGACGGCGGCGGCGTCCGGGCCGATCTGCAGCTTCAGCAACGCCGCCTGCATGAGGTCGGCGTAGACGAACGGCATCAGCAGCATCAAGACCATCGCGACGGACAGGGACAGACAGCCGATGGGCATGGATATCCTCCGTCAGGAGCCGAGAGTCGCACCGGCGCGAGCCCGGTGCGACTCTCTCCGTGGCTGAAACGTCGCCCCCTTTCGCTCCGAGCAGTCACCCGCCGATCTCGAGGGGTCGGCCGGCCGCGCTCTGCGCGGCGGGCATCCGGATCTCGAGCACGCCGTTCTTGAACGAGGCCTTCGCCTGGTCGGTCGCCGTGCCCGCGGGCAGCTGGATCGTTCGATGAAAGGCGCCGTAGTTGCGCTCGGTCCGGTACACGCCGTCGCGCTCCTCCTCCTGCGCGCGGTGCCGCTCGCCGTGGATCGTGAGGGCGTCCTCGGTCACGTTGACCTTGACCTCGTCCTTCTCCAGGCCGGGCAGGTCCGCGCGGATCAGGAGTTCGTCGCCGTGCTGGGTGACGTCGACGCGCGGCGCCCACGCCAGGAGATCGCTCGTGGCCGGGCGGCTCCAGGCGCGTCCGAGTCCGAAGTCGTCGAAGATGCGCGTGACCTCGTCCGCGAACCGCTCGAGTGTCCGGAACGGGCTGACCGGGGCCGACTCCTGGCGAGCCGGCGGCTGCGCCGTCGTGGCCGGCTGCACCTTCACGGGTGCGGCATTCGTCTCTTTGGCAGGCATGTTCGCTCCTTCCTTGCGATTGCGCGCCGCAACTGCGTGCGCACGCGGTAGTGGTACAGGCAACCGGGGTGCCACCCGGCCCGGATCGCCGATCCCGTGGGCCGTCAAGGGGTTGGTGGCCGCCGGCCGGAGTCGGCCTTCTGGCCCGCCGACGAAATGAAGGCACATGCCGTTCCGTGATCGCGGGGCCGGCGCTTCGTGGTGCTCCCGGCGCGGCAGCGCGGAACGGCCGATCCTGCGCCGCTGCCTCGCGCCGATCACGAACGCGAGGGCAGAGGCCACGGCGCCAGCCCCTTCCACTCGCGGGCCGCTACGCCGGGTTCCTGGGTCGTCGAGCCCCCTGCTCCTTGCTTCCCCGGATGCCTGGTGGCAGGGCGATGCCGACGCGGTGGCGCGTCATCGGTCCACGAGGGCTCAGGTTGGCGAGCATCACGGACGCAGCATCGGCGTACGGGACGATCATCTCGGGAATGCTGGCTGCGAACAGAGGCAGAAGCAGCGGCGCGGGTAGCAGGCGCGCGGATCGGGGAAGCGGGACCGGAAGCCGGTCGCACGACACGCGCAGACGTTCCAGCCCGTTCTTCGGTTGATCCACCATTGGGCCTGGGCACAGCAGCCGCCAGTCGAGATTCGACCGCCGGAGGCGCTCGAAGTTCGCTCCGTGCGGCCAGTACGTCGTCTTCACCCTGGGCAGCTCGATTCCTCGGCGGCCTCTCTCGTCGAGATCGAGCAGCGCCGCCCCGGCAAGAAACCACGAGACGGGCCCCTCGGCTTCGGACAGTGTCTCGGCACTGGACACGACGCGGTCGAAGAGCTCGACGAAGGCCTGGCCTTCAGTAACGAGCCCCGCGCAGTTGATGAGGACGTCGTGTCCCCTGATGAGATCGGCGAGCTCGGCCGCGGCCAGTCTGGTCAGGTCACCTTGGTGAATGGACGCCCGAGATGCGATCTCACCGGGGAGCTTGGACGGCGTGCGCACCAGGAGCGAGACCTCGTGACCCGCGCACACAGCTTCACGAGCGACGGCGCTTCCGAGCGAACCGGTCGCGCCAATGATCATGAGACGGGGCATGGTCCGTCCTTCCGTGCGATGGCGAGCTTCCTCATCTGTCTTCTCGCGGCCGTTCCGATCGCCGGATCCTGCCCAGCAGTGTCGCGCCCATCACGAACGCGAGGGCATAGCCGATGGCACCGAACAGCGACACGTCCTTCACCAGCGGCTCTGCGTGCATGCTCCAGAGCAGGGACGAGCCGAGCAGCAGGGACGACGTCAGCAGGCCGAGCACGAGCCGGTTGACGACGGGGTCGAGGCGACGATGCTCCAGGTGCACGCTGAGCGTCCCCGCGCGCAGGCGCCGCAGCAGGTCGTTCAGGTCGCTGGGGACGGCGCGCGCCAGCCGCTCCCATTCGCGCACGCCTCTCCGCAGCTTCTGCCAGACTCGCCTGGGCGCGAGCCGGCCGGTGGCGGCTCGTTCCGCATAGGGCTCGACGAGCTCGACCAGCTCGAAAGACGGATTGAGCTGCTTGGCGGTGCCTTCGAGCTGCGCCAGCATCCGCAACAGCAGCGATGCGCCAGGGGGCAGGAACAGGTGGTTGCGATGGATGATCTCCGTCAGGCGGTTCAACGCCGCACCGAGGTCCAGGCCGCTCACCGTCTCCCCCGCGTAGTCGGCGACGAGCTCGGCGACGTCGGACTGCAGCCGTTGGCGCCCGCCGCTGGGCGGCTGTGTGCACAGGTCCCATACGGCATCGGTCATCGCCGGTGCGTCCGCCCGCACGAAGGCCAGCAGCAGGTCCTCCACCATCTCGCGCAGATCCTCGTCCAGAGACTGGACCATCCCGCAGTCGAGCACCCCCACGACCTGCTCGGCGAGGACCATCAGGTTCCCGGGATGCGGATCCGCGTGGTAGAAGGAGTCCCGGAAGATCATCTCCAGATACACGTTGGCGCCCCGCCGCACGAACTCGTCGATCTCCGGGTTCGGCCCGGGGAGCAGCCTGACCTGTGACAGGAGCGCGCCCTCGAGCCGCTCCATGGTGAGGACGCGGCGGGTGCAGAAGTCCGGGAAGGGCACCGGGAAGTGGACGGTGGGGTCGCCGGCGAAGTTCCTCTGGAACTGCTCGATGTTGCGCAGCTCGCGCCGGAAGTCGAGCTCGCCCCTCATCATCCGGGCGAACTCCCGGACCACCGCGACCGGGTGGTACAGCCTCAGCTCGCGCACGTGCTTTTCCGCGAGCGCCGCGAGATCGGCGAGAATGCCCAGGTCGGTGTCGATCTGGCGTTCGATTCCGTCCCTCTGGATCTTGACCACGACGTTCTCGCCGGTGTGCAGACGCGCGTGGTGCACCTGCGCGATCGACGCCGACGCGAACGGCTCCGCGTCGAAGCTGGCGAAGACGGCCTCGGGTGCGCCTCCCAGCTCCTTCTCGATCGTCGCCTCGGCCACCCCGGGCGGGTCCGGTGGGGCGTCGCTCTGGAGGCGCGTCAGTTCCCGGGCGACGTCCTGGCCGACGAGGTCGGCCCGCGTGCTCAGCATCTGCCCGAACTTGATGAATGTGGTGCCGAGCTCGGTCAGCGCGAGTCGGAGACGCACGGGAGCGCCGAGCTCCATCAGGTCCTGCCCGGCGGACCCGCGCAGCCAGCGCCGCATCTGCCTGCCGGGCAGCCTCCGGAGCTGCTCGGCGAGCCCGTAGCGGACGGCGACGCTCACGATCTGGCGCAGCCGCCGGGTGTTCCGATCCAGGCGGCTGCGCCCATCCGACCGGTCGCCCGCGGCGAGCAGGCTCATGACGCCGTCGCCGGCCCCGGCGTCCCCAGGAGCGCCCGCACCGCGCTGCCGTCGAGGCTCTCGGTCTCCAGCAGATCGGCCGTCATCCGGCTGTGCACGTCCCGGTGCCCCGCGATCAGCGCTGTTGCCCGCTGGTACTGCTCGCCGACGATGCGGCGCACCTCGGCGTCGATCGTCTCGCGCGTCGCCGCGCTGGTGTCGCCGGCGTCCTCGACCTCCCCCCCGAGGTACTGCAGGCGCTGGCCGGCGTAGCGAACGGACCCCAGCTTCTCGCTCATGCCGAACTCGGTGACCATGCGCCGGGCGAGCTGCGTCGCGCGCTGGATGTCGTCCACCGCACCGGTGGTGATGGAGCCGAACACGACCTGCTCGGCCGCCCGGCCTCCCATCATCACCGCGATCCGGTCGAGGAGCTCCTCTTTCGAGAGCAGGTAGCGGTCCTCCCTGGGCATCTGCATCGTGTAGCCGAGCGCCCCGCGGCTGCGCGGGATGATGCTGATCTTGCTGACGGGGTCGCCGGTCGGCACCAGGCTGGCCACCAGCGCGTGGCCGCACTCGTGACACGCGACGGCCGCGCGCTCCTTGGGGTTCATCAGCCGGCCGTGCTGCTCGAGCCCTCCCACCACGCGCTCGATCGCCGCCTCGAAGTCCGCGAAGCTGACGCCCACAGCCTTGCGGCGCGCCGCGAGCAGCGCCGCCTCGTTGACGACGTTCGCCAGGTCGGCGCCGCTGAACCCCGGGGTGATGCGCGCCGCGCGCTCGAGGTCGAAGTCGGGCGCCAGGGTGATCTTGCGGCTGTGGATCTGCAGGATCTGCAGGCGTCCCTTCAGGTCGGGGTTGCCGAGCGCGACCTGGCGGTCGAACCGCCCCGCCCGCTGCAGCGCCGGGTCCAGGATCTCGGGGCGGTTCGTCGCCGCCATGATGATGACGGGCTTGTCCGCGCCGGTCTTGAAGCCGTCGATCTCCGCCAGCAGCTGGTTCAGCGTCTGCTCACGTTCGTCGTTCCGGCCCAGGGCGGCGGTGCCGCCCCGGCTCTGGCCGATCGCATCGATCTCGTCGATGAAGACGACTGCCGGCGCGGCGGCGCGCGCCTGCTCGAAGAGGTCGCGGACCCGGGCCGCGCCGACCCCCACGAACATCTCGACGAACGCCGAGCCGCTGGTCTCGAAGAAGTGGACTCCCGCCTCGCCCGCCGTTGCCTTGGCGATCAGCGTCTTGCCGGTGCCCGGGGGCCCGACCAGGAGCACGCCCTTCGGGATGCGCCCGCCCAGCTTGGCGAACTGCCCCGGCGCCTTCAAGAACTCGATGATCTCCCGCAGCTCGCCGATCGCCTCGTCGGCGCCGCCCACGTCCTTGAAGGTGACGCCGACCTGCTCGGGCTTCACCTCGGTCGCCTTGCTCTTGCCGACCCCGAAGATCCCGCCGCCCGCGCGCGCCCCCAGGCTGCGGCCGGCCATCGACCAGAGCCCCGTCATGACCACGAGCGGGAGCACCCAGCTGATCATGAACGTCGCGAGCGGGCTGGGCGGCGTCTTGGCGCGGTACGTCACGTGGGCGGCGCCGAGCTCCTTGATGAGGTCCGGGTCGCCCTGGGGCGGCGGCTGGGTCGTGAACCGGGTCGTCGCCGCCTGCGGTGACTTGGCGTCGGGGCTCTTCATGACTCCCTCGATGGGCGTCCCCAGGGTGGCGTCGGTGATCTCGCCCGCGGCGAGCTTCGCCTTGAAGTCGCTGTAGGGGATCTCCGTCGCACGCAGCATGAGGGGAGCGACGAGCAGCTGCAGCAGCCAGACGCTGACCATGGCGGCACCGAGGTACGCGAGCCAGTCCGTGCTCTGGCGCTTGTGCTCAGGGTGCTTGTCGTCGGGAGCGCCCGCGGGGGCGTTGCTCCCACGGCGAGGCGTCGTCGGCGGCTGGACTACGGGTGACATGGGGAAGTCTCCTTTCATGCGGCGACCGCGCCGCACTCGTCTCGAGATCCGGCAATCGCCGTTCCAGACCGCCAGAAGGACGAGGCCCCGGCGATCGCGTTGTGTCCAAACGGGGTTGCGTAGCGCGGGGCGAGCACCGGCCCGTCAGGGCGGTGACGACATCGAGTCACGAGCCTTCCGGCCGTCGCCCCGGTAGCTGGCTTCGCCCCGCTGGCTCTGGCGTGACGCCGGCAAGGCGCCTGATTCCATTCCGTCAGGGCAGTCTCGACCGCATCGGGCGCCGATACGACTCAAGCGGCTGATTGGGCGTGCGCTCGGCAGACAATCGCCCTGCTGGCTCACCCCGGCATCCGTCTTGCTCCCCTGGCGCGGGGGCTGAGGACGGCGACGACCGAGCCGGCCAATCCGCGTCCCTGCCCCCCGGCAGCATGAACGGATGGAAGGGCGGCAGGAGGCCAGCATGTACCGAGTGCTTCTGATCGCGGTCGGGCCGGAAGTGACGGACCGGATGAGGGGCGCCTCCGCGGTCGCCGATTGTTCGTTCGAGGCCGCCGCCGGACCCGTCGACGCCATCGGCCGCCTGCGCCGGCGATCCTATGACGCGGTCCTCATGGGCCCCTGCGCCACGGTGGCGGAGGACCTCGCCCTTCTGGAGGAGATGCGCGCGGTCCGCCCGGGGATGAGAACCATCATCCTCGCTCCCCGCACGACTCCGGAAGACGTCGTTGCCGCGTTGCGGGCGCGGGTGTTCGCCGTCTTCAGTGAACCCTTCGAGCCCGCCGAGGTCGCCTCGATGGTGAGGCGGGCGGTGGAGGAGACGGACGCCGGGCGGGGCATCGAGGTGGCCTCCGCCCGCCCCGGCTGGCTCTCCGTGCGCGTGGACTGCCGCCTCTTGAGCGCGGAGCGGCTCGTCGGGTTCCTGAACGCGTTCCCCACCCCCGAGTTGACGCAGTCGGAGCGTGACGACCTCCTCGTCGCCTTCCGCGAGATCCTGCTGAACGCGATGGAGCACGGGGCGAGGTTCGACCCCGAGAAGGTGGTCGAGGTCTCCGCGGTGCGCACCGAAGGTCGCATCGTCTTCTACGTGCGCGACCCGGGACCGGGCTTCCGGTTGTCTGAGATCGGGCACGCCGCGATCGCCAACCCTCCCGACGACCCGCTGGCCCACATGGAGCGCCGCGCCGCGGAGGGGATGCGCCCCGGCGGATTCGGGATCCTCCTCGTCCGCAGGATCGTCGACGAGTTGATGTACAACGAGGTCGGGAACGAGGTCTTGCTGATCAAACACACGCGCTGACGGAGGCCGAAGCCGTGGGCTGCTTGGAGCAGTAGGGAGGGGGCTGAGAATGGCTGGAATCGTCCTGGCGTTGGGCGGAGGCGGCGCGCGCGGCCTGGCCCAGATCGGCGTGCTCCAGGTGCTGGCCGAGAATGGAATCCCGGTGCGGGCCGTGGCCGGCACGAGCATCGGCGCGGAAATCGGCGCCTTCGTGGCGTGCGGCCTGCCGGTCGCCGAGATCGTGGAGGTGGCCACCGCCTTCGACTGGAAGCTCACCATGCAGCTGTTTCTGCCCGATCTGCCTACAGGGGGACTCGTGTCCGGGAAGCGGATCCTGCAGTGGCTGAAGGACAAGCTGGGCGAGGACACGGCGATCGAGCGACTGGCTGTGCCCTATGTGGCCGTCGCCACCAACCTCGAGACCGGCGAGGAAGTGGTCATCGACCACGGCCCGATCACGGACGCGGTGCGAGCCAGCATCTCGCTCCCGGGAACGCTGGCCCCGCACCGCCTCGGCAAGCGTGTGCTGGTCGACGGCGGCGTCGTGAACCCGGTCCCCTTCGACGTGGCTCGCCAGCGCTTCGGGGGGCCGGTGGTCGCGGTGGCGGTGCACGCCGGGGCCCAGGCGTGGGAGCCGCGTCGGCCGCGCGGTCGGCGGCGGGAGTGGAAGGAGCGGGTGCACCAGCTCCTGGCCGAGGCCTGGATGCGGGGCGCGCCCGACATGCGGGAGGGGCTGGAGGCGCAGGCGGAGGCGCTGGGCGCATCCGAGGCGGAGGCTGACGTCTGGAGCGCGCGCCTGGTGCTCGAGCGCACCCTGCACATCTCCGGCATGCAGCTCGTCCGGCTGCGGGCCGCCGTGCAGCCGCCGAACCTGACCCTCGTCCCCGACGTGCGCGACATCGGCACGCTGGAGTTCTTCCGGGCCAAGGAGGCGATCGAGGCCGGCCGGGCCGAGGCCGAGGCCAAGCTGGAGGAGCTCTCGCGGCTGGCCAGCCGCGGGGCGTGAGGACCTACGGCCTCAGCCCGCCTCCCGGGGGCTGCGCGTCCCCGGGCAGCAGGGCCTTGAGGGCGAGGTAGTCCGTCTTGCCCGTGCCCAGCCGAGGCAACGCATCGAGGCGGACCACCCGGCGCACGTTGTGCAGGGGCGACAGCCCGGCCTCGCGGAGCACGCGGTTGGCCCTCTCGCGGTCCACGGCCAGGGTCGTGAAGAGGACCAGCTCGGGGTGCTCCAGGTCGGCCGTGGCCTCCACGGCCAGGCACGGGCCATCGGGGCTGCCCGAGGGCTGTAGTCCGGCCTCGAGGGCGGCCTCGACGGCAGGCAACGGGATCATCTCGCCGCCGATCTTCACGAACCGCTTCAGCCGGCCGCAGAAGGTGAGCACGCCGTCCGCGTCCTCGATGACCAGGTCGCCCGTGCGATACCACTGTTTGCCGGCGTGGGACACGAACGGCGACGGGCCGTCGTGGCGCAGGTAGCCGCTGAACACGCTGGGGCCGCGCACCAGGAGCATCCCGCGCTCACCGACACGCGTCGGCTCGCCGGACTCGGGATCGACGATCGCGTGCTCCACGGCGGGGAACGGCGCGCCGATGGTGCCGCGCCGGGGCCTCTCGGGGGGGTTGCACGAGACGATGGGCGAGCACTCCGTGACGCCGTAGCCTTCCAGGACACTGAGCTGGGGGCAGGCCTTCTCCACGGCGTCGTACACGTGAGGCGGGCATTTCTCGGCGCCCGTGACCGCGATCCGCAAGGTGCGCAACTGACCCTCGCGGGCGGCGCGCACGATGCCGCCGACGAAGGTCGGCGTGCCCACCGCGGCCGTCACCTGGTAGGCCTCGACGAGCGAAGCCAGGGTGGCGGAGTCGGTGGGGTTGACGTGATAAACGGTGCGCAGGCCACAGAGGACGGGCAGGAGAGTGCCTACCGTGAGGCCGAACGAATGGAAGGGGGGCAGGATCCCCAAGAGCGCGTCGTCCGGCCCGAGCCGGAACACGGCCAGGGCGTCCCGGACGTTGGTGAGCAGGTTCTGGTGGGTCAGCGGCACGGCCTTCGGCAAGCCCTCGGAGCCGCTGGTGAAGAGCACGGCCGCAGTCTCCGGAACGTGCGCCCCGGACAGGCGGCCGAAGAGGCCGAGATGGGCGCGCAAGGCCGCCGCGAGCCGGGCGACGACGGAGAACCGCCCCGCCAGCTCGTCGAGGTACACCATTCGCTCTCGGAAGCCGGGCACGTCGCCGAAGCCCTCGGGCAGAAGGCGCGCCACGAGCGCACGTGCGGTGACCACGGCGCCCACGCCGAGCAGCTCCAGGCCGTGCCTCACCCCCCGCGGCCCCGTGGTCCAGTTGATCATCACCGGCGTCTTGCCCGCGAAGAGGGCGGCCAGGGTGGCGACGCTCGCCGCCGCCGATGCGGGCAGCATGATCCCCACGAACTGTCCCGGCAGTCTCCTGAACGCGGGTTGCAGCAGGAGCGAGGCCGTCACCAGGTCGCGGTAGGTGCGGGCCCCGCTCTGCTGATCGGCGATCACCACCCGCGAGGGGCAGCGTCGGGCCATGGCCATGAACACGTCCGTCACGCTGCTGCCCGGGGGCACGGCCAGCGACCGGCCGCCGGCCTCGGCGGCATCGAACCAAGCCTCCTCCACCGGCCTGGGCTCGGCCGGGCCGGCGCCCACCGCTTCGCCCAACGCGGCCCGCATCACGTCGCCGACCGTCTCGAGCGCGTCGCTCTCGGCCTGCGGGTATCCGAATTCCTGCTCGATCCAGGCCTGGACCTCGACGCGGGCCAGGCTGTCCAGGCCCAGGTCGCGGGCCAGGCGCTGGCGATCGTCGGTTGGCGTCACGCCGCTCACCTCGCGCAGGTGCTCGGTCACCGCCTCGCGGGTGGCGTCCGGGATGAGGGGGGTGCGGCTGGTCTCGCCCCCGACGACCGGCTCCGGCAGCGGCCGCACGCCGCCGCGTTCCCACGAGGAGTAGGGGACGTAGGTCGCTCCGCGGGCGCCCTGGTTGTAGAACGCCTCCAGGTAGCGGTTGATCACCAGGCGGTCGGCGGTGCGCGGCAGGTCCGTGGGCTCCGCGAAGTCGATGGCCACCTCGCGCCGAGGAGCCAGGAAGACGCCGCTCTTGACCAGGCCCCACAGCCCGCGGCGCAGGGCCGCCAGCATCTCGGGCTGCTTGCCCGAGGCGCGGGAGAAGCTCGAGCCCCACAGGCCCGACGTGCGCACCAGGACCACGCGCACGTCGGGCACCGCGCGCAGCAGCTGCTCGACCGCGCTGTTGCCGCCCAGATCCTCGAAGCGCTGCCGATAGAGGCGTCCGGCCGGGTAGAGCAGGAGCGCGTCGCCGGCGTGCAGGGCGGCGGCGCAGGCCCGGATGACGTCCTCCACCTGATCGCCGGCACCGCGGCCGTCCCTGGTCATGTCGGCCATCTCCAGGGCCCGCACCCGGCGCATCAGCAGCCGGACGCCCGGCCGATCCACCTGGGCCCGGTCCGCCAGGACGCGAGGCCGGAAGCGCGGCCACAGCACGCTCATCAGGATGACCGGGTCGATGAGCGCGGGGTGATTGGGCAGGAAGAGCACCCCGCGCTCGTCCCGCGGCGCGATGCGGTCCAGCCCGCGAACGGTGATCCGGTAGCGCAGCCACAGGAGGCCGCGCATCGCGAGGACAAGCAGCCGGTCGAGCATGAGGCTCCTTCGCTTCTCGAGAACTCGTGGGCGGACTGTTCAGCGGGTCGACATGTCCGCTCGTCGCAGGCAGGCCGAGTGCACGGGGCGTGCCAGGGCCTGGGCGGCAGGGTGATCTCGACAGCGTTCCGATCGACGGGCCAAAGGGACCGGCCAGCCCTTCAGATCGACGCCGCGTGCGATCCGGCCGGGTGGGAGCCTGGAACTCGATCTCGGCGGCGGTGACGAAATAGCGCCGCGAGATCCCCCGCCGTCGCCAAACAGTCAGCGGGCGCGAGCCTCACCAATCCGACCACCGTGAGGCTTGGGTCGCACGATGCCCAGGCGCCGCATGGTCGACACCAGCGAGGTCCGCTTGAGACCGAGGCGGTCCGCGGCCCCTCTGGGTCCGCCGATCACCCACCCCGTCTCTTCCAGCGTCCGGAGGATGTGCTCGCGCTCCACGTCCTCCAGCGTCACCGCCGTCGACGTCGTCGGCGTCGCGCTCTCGAACTCGGCCGGCGGCACCGTGAGCGTCGGTCCCCGCGACAGGATGACGGCGCGCTCGATCACGTTCTGCAGCTCGCGCACGTTGCCGGGCCAGGGCCAGCGACACAGCATCTCCATGCTCTCGCGGGCCACCGCTTCGACCTCCCGCCGCAGCCGCTTCGCGAAGCGCTGCACGAAGTAGAGAACGAGGGGCGGAATGTCCTCCCGCCGCTCCCGGAGCGGAGGGATCCGGATCGGGAAGACGTTCAGGCGGTAGTACAGGTCCGAGCGAAACTCCCGGTTCGCCGTCATCTCCTCGAGGTTCCGGTTGGTGGCGGCGATCAGCCGGAAGTCGACGCGTATCGTCCGGGTGCTGCCCAGCCGCTCCACCTCGCGCTCCTGCAAGGCCCGCAGGAGCTTCGACTGCAGATCCAGCGGCACGTCGCCGATCTCGTCGAGGAACAGCGTGCCCTGGTGCGCCAGCTCGAACCGGCCGACCTTCTGGCCCAGCGCCCCCGTGAACGCCCCCTTCTCGTGCCCGAACCACTCGCTCTCGAGGAGCCCCGCCGGCGAGGTGGCGCAGTTCACCGTCACGAGCGCCCGGGCCCGGCGCTCGCTCGCCGCGTGAATGGCCCGAGCGACGAGCTCCTTGCCCGTGCCCGTCTCGCCGAGCAGGAGGACCGTCGAGTCCGTCGGGGCGACGGTGCCGACCTGATGGAGGATCTCCTTCAGCGCCCGGCTCTCGCCGACGATCTCGCCGAAGTGCTGCGCATGCCGGATCTCCTCCTCGAGGTAGATGTTCTCGCGGGAGAGGCGGTCCTTCAGGGCGGCGATCTCGTCGAACGCGAGCGCGTTCTCGAGGGCGATCGCGATCTGCGTGGCGGCCTGGGCGGTGCCTTCCAGCTCTTCCTGGGAGAATGGGCGTGGCGAGCGGCGATCCAGCACCAGCAGGCCCAACCGGCCGCGAGCCGTCGCCAGCGGGACGATGCACACCCTTTTCACGCCGTTCGCGTCGAGGTTCCTTCGAATCGCCTCCCTCCCCGACCAGTCGAACCGCTCCACGTCCAGGTCGACCGGCTGGCGTCCGCCCAGCCAGGTCGACACGGGCTCGGCCTCGGGGCGAATCTGCGCGGTCAGTTCGTCCGTCCACCCGACGACCCTCGGGCTGATCGCGTAGAGCCCGAGCTGTCGACCCCCGGGCTCCATGAGGTAAAGGTTCGCGGCATCGTGCGAGACCACGCGTTGCAGGTGGGGGGCGATCGCCGCCAGCACCGCGGGAAGGTCCCGGGCGGTGACGATTTCATTCGTCAGCTCCAGGAGGACGCAGAGCAGCGATTGGATGCGTGCCTCGTCCCTCTCGGCGGGAACGTCGCCTGCGTCTGGTTCTGCTGCCATGGCATCACCCGGGAGCGTGAGCGCGCCGATCGGTGTAGGGTGCTGAGCCCAGGATCTTTGCGGCCAGCATCTTAGCGCAACCTGGGCGCACACGACGACAGCAATCCGTCGCGCAGGGGTCCGCCCGCGACGCCCCCGAGACTCCTGACTTCATTTCGTCACCCACCTGGCGCCGACCGGCGGAGGGATCGGCCGAACCGCAACACTCTCAAGGAGATGGCGGCGCACGCGTCGCGTCCCGGGCGGGCATCGATCTTGCCCCCTCACCGGCGGGCGGAGCTGAGAACGATGTTGCGAGTCATCACTGTGAAGCGCGGCCGGGTCTACAGACTCGAGCTGCACGGCATGCTCGGCGGCGAGTGGGTGCTGCTCCTCGAGCAGCACTGGCGCGCGATCGTGGACGGCGGGGCGGCGGCAAGGGTCACAGTCGTGCTGTCGAACGTCGATTTCATCGATCCCGACGGTGAGCGGTTGCTGCAGCGAATGGCCGACGCGGGCGTGCGGTTCGTGGTCTCGGGCTGCATGAACCGGTACCTGGTCGACAGGTTGCAGGCGAATGCGCGCGCAACCAAGGGAGCGGTTGCATGAAAGAGCCCCTCGGCGGCCTGTCGGTGGCCGCGGCCTTCCTGGCGATGTCGCTTGGCCCAGCGCTTCGAGCAGCGAGCGCTCACCCCGACCCTGCCCCGCTCCCGGCGGCGCTCGCCTCGTTCCTGACTGGCGAAGCGCATGGCGGCGCGTCGGATCGGGACCTGCTGCTGGCCGGCGAGCCGGTCGTCAAGCTGCTCGACGCGGATCCGGACCGGGAGGTCGCGGTGTTCGGGGCGGTCTGGGTGGACGCCCCGTCCACGCTGTACGTCGACCAGGTGAAGCGCATCGAGGAGTTCGAGCGAGGCCGGGCATTCCCCATCACCAGGCGGATCAGCGACCCGCCGACCGCGGACGACTTCGCCGCGATGGAGATATCCGACGAGGACTTCCAGGACTTGAAGAACTGCAGGATCGGGGATTGCCTCGTCAAGCTCGATGCGGAGGCGATCGCAACGGTCCGTGCGGAGGTCGACTGGGGCAAGCCCACGGCCAAGGCGGACGCGACGGCCGTGTTCCGGCGGCTGGCCCTCCGGTACGTCAATGCCTATCGTGAGGGCGGGAACGCGAGGCTGGCGGTCTATCGCGACGAGAGCCGCCCCGCCTTCGCCGCGAGCGAGTTCCGCTCGATGATCGACAGGCTGCCGCGTCTGGCCGGCGAGTGGCCTGACCTCCAGCGATACCTGCTGGGCTACCCGGCGGCCACGCTGCCGAATTCGTCGGACTTCCTGTACTGGCAGGAGGTCCAGTTCGGCCTGAAGCCGACGATTCGCATCAACCATCTGGTCGTCCAGGAGCGGCCGGACCAGACGGTCGTCGCATCGAAGATGCTCTACGCGAGCCACTACTTCTGGACGGCACTCGAGCTTCGCGTGCCGCTGGCCGATCCTGCACGCGGCGCCGGGTTCTGGTACGTCACGGTCACGCGCAGCCGGTCCGACGGCCTCGCCGGGTTCACGGGTCGCGTCATTCGCGGCCGGGTGCGGACCGAGGCCCAGAACGGAATGCGTGCGGCTCTCACGGGTGTGAAGCGAAGGCTCGAGTCGCTCGCGCGGCAGCCTTCACGCGCGGCCCTCAGGCTGCTCATCGAAAGGACGGGGTCATGAGAGTCAGCGAAGTGATGAACCCAAGAGTCGCCAAGGTCGGTCCGAAGACCCCGCTGGCGGAGATTCTCCAGCTGATGCTCCGCTCGCACTTGAACGACCTCGTGGTCGTGGACCGAAAGGACAAGCTGCTCGGCATCGTCACCTACGCGGACCTGACTCGCAGACTGCTTCCGAGTCAGCGGGAGCTCGTGGACCACGAAGAGTACCTGACCAACCCTGGACTGATGGAAGATCGCGTCGAGCAGATCGTGAATGTCCCGGTCGAGGAGATCATGACGAAGAGGGTGATCACCGCATCGCCTCAGTCTCATGCGATCAAGGCGGGAGCACTGATGACCGCCCGCCACGTGAAGCAGCTGCCGGTCGTGGACGGAGAGAGAGTGGTCGGAATGATCAGCCATACCGACATCGGGTGGGGTCTGATGATGCGGTACGGTCGGTACGAGAGGGGCAGATAGCCCGAAAGGGCGGTCGTCAGGACGTGGATGCGACCGGAAAGCTCCCGGCGCTCACAGTGTTCCAGGGTCGACCCGATCGGTCCCGAGCCTCCCGAGCGATGACCGCTCCGGTCGCGGCCACCCGGGACCGACGAGGAGGTGACGGCCCCGAGGCTGGTGCCTTTTCTTCGTCACGGTCGGGTCGACCGCTCCGCCGCCGATCACTGACAACGCTGTGACACGCCAGCAGATGGCGGGCCGCTCGGGCGTGGGTGGACCTGGAATCGAACGTGCGAGCTCGGGCGTTCGACGCGAACGAACGACCCTCTACTGATCGAGAGGAGGAGGACCATGAGCGATCGTCCCTCTGCTTCCACCCGTCTCCTGCACGGCGTCGACGTGCTGAGACGCGTCCTGATGAATCTCGTCTCCTACGGCTCCGTCGTCGCCCTCCTCGTCTTCTGGTGGATGGCACAGCCGAAGGTCCCGGACGGCGCCGCCCTCGTGGTGAAGCCGACGGGGACGCTCGTGGAGCAGCTCTCCCCCACCGACCCCTTCCATCAGTACGTGCTGACCTCGGCCGGCGGGGGTCCACCGGCAAAGGAGACCCTGCTCAAGGACGTGGTCGACGCCATACGCGGGGCGGAGGACGACCCGAGGATCAAGGCGATCCTTCTCGACCTCGACGAGCTGTCCGCGGCGGGGATGACGAAGCTGCGCGACCTCCGTGCGGCGCTCCTCGACTTCCGCAAGTCCGGCAAGAAGATCGTGGCCTACGGCGACAACTACAGGCAGCCGCAGTACTACCTGGCCGCCCAGGCCGACGAGGTCTACCTCCACCCCCAGGGCATGGTCGTGCTGGAGGGATTCGGGCCGTGGGTCAACTTCTACAAGGACGGGCTCGACCGGCTCGGGGTCGAGGTCCACGTCTTCCGGGTCGGATCGTACAAGTCCGCGGTCGAGCCGTTCCTCCGCAACGACATGTCGCCCGAGGCGAAGGAGATGGCGCGCGAGACCTACGGCGACCTCTGGCGCGACTACCTGGCCGACGTCGCCGCCGGCCGGAAGCTCGAGCCCGAGGACGTGAGCCAGTGGATCGACAGCCTGCCGGACCGCCTTCGGGCCGAGGGCGGCGACATGGCGAAGGCCGCCCTGGACGGGAAGCTCGTCGACAAGCTCGCCGCGCGAGACGAGGTCCGTCAGCGCATGATCGAGCTCGTCGGCGAGGACAGGAAGAACCACACCTTCCGGCAGGTGGGAGTCCCCGAGTACCTGGCCGCCAACGGCGGCGACCGGAACGGCGTGGGGGGCCGAGGGAACGCCGTGGCCGTGGTCGTGGCGAAGGGCGACATCGTGGACGGCGACCAGCCGCCGGGGACGATCGGCGGCGACTCGACGGCGCGTGTCCTCCGGAGAGTCCGCGAGGACGACAAGGTCAAGGCGGTCGTCCTGCGCATCGATAGCGGAGGCGGCAGTGCCTTCGCCTCCGAGATCATCCGGCGCGAGTGCGAGCTCGTCCGCAAGGCGGGCAAGCCCCTCGTCGTCTCGATGGGCAGCGTGGCGGCCTCGGGCGGCTACTGGATCGCGACGTCCTCGGACGAGATCTGGGCCGATCGCGACACGATCACGGGCTCGATCGGCATCTTCGGCATGTTCCCCACCTTCGACAAGCCCCTCGCCAGGTACCTCGGCATCCACAGCGACGGCGTCGGCACCACCCGCTTCACGAACGCCTTGCGCTCGGACCGGCCCCTGGACCCGGCCGTCGCGGACATGGTGCAGCAGCTCATCAACAACGGCTACCGCCAGTTCCTGACCCGCGTCGCGGCCGCGCGCAAGATGACGACCGAGCAGGTCGACAAGGTCGCCGGCGGGCGCATCTGGAGCGGCGAGGACGCGAAGGGAATCGGCCTCGTGGACCAGCTCGGCGGGCTCGACCAGGCGATCGACTCGGCGGCCAAATGGGCGAAGCTCGAGAAGGGCTACCGGGTCTACTACGTCGAGAAGGAGATGACGCTGCGCGAGCGGATCATGGCCGCGCTCTCGGCCGGGGTCGGCGAGCTCGCCGCGGCCCGGAACGATGTCGGGGAGGGATCCGCCTCGGCGGTGGCCCCGTCCCTGGCCGCCCCGCTTCGGCATCTGCAGGCTGACGTCGCGCGGCTCTCCCGCTGGAACGACCCCCAGGGGCTCTACGCGCACTGCCTCTGCACCGAGTCGCAATGAGATGCCCGTCGACGAAATGAGCCATCGCATGGGGGATCCTTTGGGCAAAGACACTCGAGAGGCGACGTGGTCCATCGTGCTCAGCGTGCTGATGATCGCGGCGGGCGGCGTCGCGCTGTTCGTTCCGTCGACGACGGGCCGGGCGGTGACGCTCGTCCTCGGATGCCTGTTGATCATCGGTGGGATCCTGCATGTCGCCTTTGCGTGGCGGGCCGACCGGCCAGCCGCGGTCGTCTGGGAGATCCTGCTCGCGGTGCTCTACGGAGGTGTCGGCTGCTCGCTGCTGGTGAGTCCGGCAGTGGGCCTGGACGCGCTCACGCTCGCCCTCGCACTCTATCTCGTCCTCGGGGGCACTCTGGAGATCACCCTCGCCTTCGCTCTGCGGCCGCCTCCCGGACGTGCATGGCTCTTGATCGACGGCGTCGTGTTTCTGCTGCTGGCAACGTTGATCTGGATGGGCTGGCCCGCCGGTTCGACCTGGGTGGTGGGGACGTTGGTGGCGATCAGCCTGCTTGTCAGGGGCCTGGCGCGCCTCATGCTCTCCTTGGCCATGCGGCGCGTCCTGCGGTGAGCGAGGAGCGGCACCTCGGGGTGCCACTGCCCGCCGCGCTCACCATGGCCAAGACCATCACTTCCGGATCCGCGGCGCTGATTCTGTCGATTGCCGCGAATCGCACGGTCGCGTGGGCGGACGCGCAGCCGACAGCCGAGGCGAAGGTGACGTCCGAGGCGCAGGCGCCCGAATCGCACAGGCCGCCCGAGCCGGTGCGCGGACCGGCTTCGGCCATCGCCGTGCCCACGCGGGACCTCTTCGACGTCCTCCGCGAGCTGCGGCACAAGCCGCCCAGGGCCGAGCCCGCGGAGGACGCGCACGAGAAGCTCATGATCGCCGCGACGCCGGTCGTCTCCTACAACCCGGCGAGCGGCTTCGAGTTCGGGGTCGCGGGGAACGCCACGTTCTACAAGGGCTCCCCCCAGACGACGAGCCTCTCGTCGGTCGTGGCGAGCCTCATCGTCACGTCGCGCAAGCAGCGGCTCTTGAACGGCAAGGTGGACGTCTCGACGTCCGAGAACAGATGGGTCCTCCACGGCGACAACAGGGTCTACTTCACGTCGCAGGACACCTACGCCTCGGGACCAGCACGACGCCCGAGGACCAGATCAAGACGCAGTACACCTTCCTTCGTTTCTACGAGACCGGCTACCGGCGGGTCTACCGCCGCCTCTACCTGGGGGCGAGCTGGAGTACCGCTGGACGGTGAAGCAGAACGGCCTGCTCGGGCTCGTGGCCTTCCTCAACACCGAGACCCTGAGCAACGAGGACACGGAGGAGAAGCTCTTCGACTCGTTCGCCACGGGCGCCGGCGTCGGCGCGCGGCTGATGATGAACAAGCGGTCGCGGACGAACATCACCGTCGACATCGGCCGCGGCAACGACGGAAAGCTCCGCGCCTACTTCGGGATCCGAGAAGCCTTCTGAGCCGCGAACCCACAGGTCGCGGCGCGAAGATGAGCTGCCATCGGACCTGCTACCCGACCCGATCCGGAGGCAGCCATGGACAGCGGTTGCCTCCGCGGGGTTCGGTGCGGATTCGACTCGGGACGTCCCGATCGCCGTCCGTGAAGCAGTCACCAACGTCATCGGGCACGGCAACGCCGGGACGAGTCACGGATCCAGGCGCGACGCGGCAGGCGAGCGCGGAGCGTGGGTGACGGCCCAGAGACTCGTGACGTCATTTCGCCGCTGCATCGCGACGGGATCGGCGGCCGGTATTGGCGAAGGGCATGCGGCTGAGCGAGATGGCAGTGACCGCGCCGGCCGGCCAGCGCGGCACTCGTCTTGCTCTCTCGGATTGGCAGTCGAGGACGAAGAGGCCGTGGCCACGCCCGCAGCGCGCCGATCCGAATCTGAAGGCGTCGTTCCCCGGCGGCTGAGCGGTCTCGGTTCTTCGACAACTGGAGGACTTGAGTCATGGAACGCATGCTGGTCGTCGTGTTCGACAGTGAGACGAAGGCTTACGAGGGCAAGTCGGCCCTGCGGCAACTGGAACGGGAAGGCAGCGTCGCGGCCTACGCGGGGGCCGTCGTCGTCAAGAACGCGGACGGCACCACGAGCGTCAAGCAGTTCGACGACTTCGGCCCCGTCGGCGGCCTGGTGGGCACGTCGGTTGGCAGCCTGATCGGCCTGCTCGGCGGACCGGCGGGTCTGGCCGTCGGCGCCGCGTCCGGCCTCGCCCTGGGCGCGATCTTCGATCTCGAGAACGCCCGCGTCGGCACCGACTTCGTCGACGACGTGTCGAAGTCGCTGACGCCGGCGAAGGTCGCGCTCATCGCCGAGATCGAGGAGGACTGGACGACGCCCGTCGACACCCGGATGGAAGCGCTGGGCGGAACCGTGCTTCGCCGCGCGCTGTCCGATGTGGAGGAGGACGTCCGGCAGAAGGACATCGCCGCGATGAAGGCGGATCTCGCGCAGCTCAAGGCCGAGGCCTCCAAGGCACGCGCCGATCGGCGGGCGACGCTCCAGAGCAGGATCGATCAGCTCAAGAAGAGGATCGATGCCCAGCAGCAGGCTGCGAAGGAGCGGCGTGACGCCTTCCAGGCGCGCCAGAAGTCGAAGAAGGAGATCCTCAAGAAGAACGCCGCCGCGGCCGGCCGTGCCCTCAAGGACCTGGCGAACACTCGCCTCTGAGGCAACCCACTGCAACAAGGAGAAATGAAGATGACCGCTGACCCTCTCTTTGCAGACGCCGCCAAGCGCGCCCGCTGGAGCCTCTTCATGGGCGTCCTCACCGCCGCGATCGGCGTCGTCATGATCATCCACCCGATCGCGACTGCCGCCGTCTCCACGGTGTTCCTCGGATGGGCGCTCATCATCGCCGCCGCGGCGCAGTTCGTCTTCGCGTTCACCTCGCACACCGCCGGCAACTTCTTCCTGAAGCTCCTGCTCGGCGTCCTGTACGGCGTCGCCGGCATCGTCCTCGCCTTCTTCCCGCTCGCGGGTATGGTGACCCTCACCGCCGTCCTCGGGTGGATGCTGGTGGTCGAGGCCATCCTCGAGACGGTCATCGCCTTGGCGCTGCCCGCGGTCGTGGGCCGCGGATGGTTGCTGCTCAGCGCCCTCGCGAGCCTGGTGCTCGGCCTGCTGATCCTCCTCCATTGGCCGGGCAGCTCGGCCTGGGCGATCGGAACGCTGGTCGGGACCGCCGTCTTCATCAACGGGATCACGCGCGTCGCGATCTCGAGCGCAGTCGGAAGCGCGTTGCGCCCGGTGCCGCCCTCGGCGTGAGCGCGTGAAGAGACCGGCCGTCCGGCTCAACCGACGTCAGCGGCGTCGCCCTCACCGGCGACGCCGCTGCCGTCTTCGCGGACAGCGACGCCCTACACCGACATCACTCCCGGCCACCGGCGCATCCACCCCCGCCGCCTCGCCAGCCGTCGCCACTCCGGGTCGTCGCCGTCGACCCGCCTCGATTGGCTCAGGAGCCGGTCGATGAGCGACTCCAGCCCGGCGGCGGTCGCCGGATCCTCGACGATCAGCAGCAGCTCGGTCTCCCAGTAGCCCGCCGTGATGTCGAGGTTCGCGCTGCCCACGGAACACACCCGGCCGTCGACGCTCATCACCTTCGCGTGCACGTGGGGATGGATCGCGCCGAGGCCGGGCTCCCACAGCGGATGCTCGGGCACCACGAACTCGTAGGCCTCGGCGCCGGCGGCCACCAGGTCGTCCATGCGCGAGTGCACGAGCTGCGTCGCCTCCGTTCGGGCGGTCGCCCAGGGCCCTTTGAACGGCACCCCGTGGTGCGTCGGCGTGAGATTCCCGAACAGCGTTCGGACGCGCACCCCGCGGCGAAGCGCGCGCAGCAGCGCGTGCTGGATCTCCAGTATCAAGGGGAAGCCGTTCACGGTGTAGACCTGCGACTCCGCAGTGTCGATCATCGCGAGGTACGCGTCGAGCGTGCGCGCATCGCGCAGGCCGTGATGGACGACGACCCGCGCGGGGACAGCCCCAGCGGTGCCTGGCTCGGCGATCTCGAAGGCGGCCCCCCCCGCGTTCGTCCAGGCGTCCAGGAACGAGCGATCGAGCTCCGCCACGGCCGGCCCCTCCACCCGCGCGCCGGCGTCGAGCCAGGGCACTTCACGCCAGCGCGACTGCGCCGTCAGGCGCGTCTCGTCGAACCCGGCATAGTACTCGTGGGACAGATTCCGCCCGCCGACGAGCGCCACCTCCCCGTCGATCACGGCCAGCTTCCGGTGGTCCCGTTGTTTCAGAAACTGGAGCGTGGGCGGGGAGGTGATGGGAGCAAGAACGCGAAGCTCCACGCCCGGCCGGCCGGCGAGCCTTTCCAGAACCGGATTGCGGAGGCCGAGCGAGCCATGGAGCCCGTGGAGCGAGTCGACGGCCACGCGCACCTTCACCCCCCGCGCGCCCGCTTCCGCCAGCGCCCTCTCGACGGCGCTCCCGACGTCGTCGTCGAGCGCCATGTAGATCTGCAGGTGCACGCGGCGCCTCGCGGCCGCGATCGCGTCGAGGAGCCAGCGCCGAGCCCTCCCGTTGTCCAGCTCGATCTCGACGCGGTTTCCGGCGATCAGGGAGGCGCCGGTGGCGGCCTCGAGCCGCCGGCCGAGGGAAGGTGCTTCGGTCGGAGACGGCTGGACGGCCAGGTTGGACGGGACATCCCCTGCCCGCAGGACGGCGAAGCCGAGCGTCGACGGGGCGAGCGCTCCGCGGTGGATGATCGCCCCGACCGGGAAGCCGTCGGCGCGCATTCGCGTGGCCACCCGCGCGAGCCGCACCGCGTCGAGGTCGTCGCCCACGTCGAGCGCCGCACCCTCGTCGAGGACGGCTCGGGCGTCGATCACCCGCGGAGGGAGCCCCGCCCTCCGCAGGCGGGCGCGAATCCTGCCGGCGCTCTCGGTCGAGCGCATGCGGACGGCCAGCAGGTCGACCCCGTCGAGGCGCGACAGGGAGCGAAGCTCGTTGCCGGCCGCGTGGGAGTCGAAGAGGACCAGCGGACGTGACGCAGGCCGGATCACCGCCACGTCCAGCTCGATGGACGTCAGGGGGTCCTCCCTCTCCCGCTCGCCGACCCGGTAGATCCCGAGCGCATCGGACGGCGGCGACGGAGTCAGCTCCGCGGCGCCGTCCTCGCTCGTGACCGTGGCGACGACGCGCCCTCCCGAGACGATCGCCAGCGCCTGGTCGGGGATCGGCTCGTGCCGGCCCACGCCGAGCGCGTAGTGCGCGCACAACCGGATCACGCCGCCCTCGTCGACCACGTCCGCCACGTCCATCGCGCGCTGCCGCGCCGGCCGGCCGCTCTCGAGCAGAGGAAGGACGAGGACGGGTGCCCGCCACTTCGAGGCCGCCAGGAAGGCGGCGGGCAGGCGGGCCACCACGACCAGGTCGAACGGCCCCGCTGGCGGGAGGGTCGCCTGTTCCACGGCGGCCTTGGCTCCAGCGATCTGCAGGACCGACGCGACGTCCGCGGTGACGCGGTGGACGAGCGCGGTGACGCGGAGGCCGGACGTCCCGTGGTCGCGGAGGAAGCACCCGACCGCACCCCGCGCGCGCTCGCCGAGAGCCACGCAGAGCACGTTCTCGATCGGACGGCCGCCCACCGTCTCCTCCGGGACCCACAGGACGCCCAGCGAGCGCCGCTTGCGGACCTCGGCGACCTCCGGCAGGGAGCGGGTGACGAGGAGGTCGATCTCGGCCGCTTCGGCCAGGTCGGCGAGGTCGCGGGCATCCACGTCGGGTCCGACGCGAATCTCGACCGACCCGGCCGCGCCGCGCGCGGCGCTTCGCAGGGCGTCCAGCGCCTCGGTCGCGGCGGCGTTCAGGTCGGCCGGAGCCTGGGCCGAGAGCCACGCGATCCCGCCGGCCGGGAAGCGCGCGACGACCAGGAGGAGACTGGCATCGGGAGCGACGCGCCGGATCACGTCGATCCTGGTGCCGGCGCCGGCCTCGAGATCGACCACGAGGAGCACGCGCCTGTAGTTCATACGCAGTCCGCCCGCGTGGGGATGTCCGTCCGCCGCAGTGAGCCGTCGGCCTCATCCACCACCTTTGCCTCCATGCCCACGACGCCGCGGTCGTCGAGCTCGTAGAGGTTGTAGCCCGCACGCACCAAGTCGTCGGGATGATCGAGCGCCGCCCCGCTCGCGCACACGACTTCCAGGGCGCCGAAGCGGCACCGCACGCGAACGTGAAGGTGGCCGAAGAGCACGAGCCCGCGGCTCAGCCTCGCGAGAACGCGGCGGAGGGGAGCGGCGTCGGCGAGCCCGTCGCGGAGTCGGAGAAGGCGATTCCGCGAGTCGACCGGGGGATGGTGGACCAGGACGACCGGAACTCGCGCCGCCACCTCGGGGTGCTCGAGGATCGCGCTCAAGGCCTGGAGCTGTGCGTGGCCCAGGTAGCCGGCGGCGACGAACGGCGGCCGGGGAACGGCGCTCGACAGCCCGATGATGGCCGCCGGCCCGCGCAGCCTGACGAACGGGAAGAAGCCCGCGGCCACGCCGGCGCCGAACTCCGGCAGGTCGCTCCGGGCGAAGGGGCCGAAGTGACGC
>DATJYX010000127.1:0-17341 GCA_035577965.1 Vicinamibacteria bacterium
CGCGGCCGAGAGCGGGCTGGGCAGCGTGCCCTGGACGTCGCGGTCGGTGACGATCCCCACGAGTCGGCCGCTGCCGTCCAGCACCGGGATGTGCCGGATCCTCCGGACCATGACGATCTCGACCGCCTGGCGCAGGAGGTCGTCGTCCCGGAGCGTCACGGGCTGCCTGGTCATGAAGTCCCGGACGCGTGCGTGCTGGGCCATGGTCCCTCTTCTCAGGGCCCGAGCCTACCGCGACGCCGGGGGGAACGGAACTCCTCGCGTTCACCCTCCGGGAACGGGGGACCGATGGGGCGTGCGGGGCGAGGAGCTTGACAGACCCGCCGGCGAGGGGGTAGCTACTGGTATCAGGACCCTGCGACAAAGGAGTCGTCGGCATGGCGGTGGGAGGCCTGCTCGCCCTCACGCTCACCGTAACCGCGCCGGGGCACGCTCGCCTCCGGCTCCAGGCAGCCCGCGAGGACGCCGTCGTCGACCTGCGAGGCCGCGTCGTGTGCCTGGACGCGGAAGGAGGCGTGCAGCGGTGCGGCGGAGCGTCGTCACGCTTTGCCCTGGAGATGACCGGAGGAGAGGTCCGCCCCTTCCGGCCCGGGGACCCGCTCGCCGCCATGTTCGCGGACGAGCGGGTACGGGAGCGGGAGCTGGTTGTCCGCGCGCGCGAGGCTTCGTCGGGCGAGCTCGAGACGATCAGGGTCCGCTCGGTCCGCGACGGCCGGCTCTGCGACGTCGATTACTTCTGCGAGGTCTGCAACGTCGTCGCGTACGCGCCCGGCCCCTGCGTCTGCTGCGGACGGCCGATGGCCCTGCGCGAGACGCCGCTGCCCTAGAGACGCCCGGCGCGAGAGGAGAAGGCATGATGCACGACGAGCACGGCGGGGGCCGACGCGCGAGGAGCGGCCTCGACCGCCGGACGTTCCTGAAGGCCTCCGGGATCCCGCTGGCGGCGCCGCTCGTCCTCGGGCCGCGCCTCGTCCGGGCCGCCGGCGCCGAGGTGCCGGTCTACGGTCCGGGCAAGGTCCAGGTGACGCTCGACGTCAACGGCCAGGCGCGCACGGTGGAGGTGGAGCCCCGGGTCACCCTGCTGGAGGCGCTCCGGCACGAGCTGGACCTGACCGGGGCCAAGCGCGTGTGCGACCGGGCGACGTGCGGCACCTGCACCGTCCTCATGGACGGGAAGCCGGTCTACGCCTGCTCGGTCCTGGCGATCGACGCCCAGCGGCGGGCCATCACCACGGTCGAGTCGCTCACCGCGGGCGGGAAGCTGCACCCGGTCCAGCAGGCCTTCGTCGACAACGACGGCCAGCAGTGCGGGTTCTGCACGCCGGGCTTCGTGGTGGCCTGCAAGGCCCTCCTCGACCGCCACCCCGATCCCTCGCCGGACCAGGTGCGGGCGGGCCTCGGCGGCAACCTCTGCCGCTGCGGGACGTACGCGGGCATCCGGGGCGCGGTGGCGCAAGCCGCCCGCGCCCAGGGAGGAGGGACCCGCCGTGGCTGAGTACACCTGGCCGGCCGCCGAGAAGAGGACCCTGATCGGGAAGCGCATCTCGCGCGTGGACGGACCGGACAAGGTCTCGGGGAGGGCGAAGTACACCTACGACGTCAGCCGCCCCGGGCTGCTTCACGGCAAGATCGTGCGCTCTCCTTTCGCCCACTGCCGGGTGGTGAGCGTCGACACGAGCGCCGCCGAGGCCCTGCCCGGCGTCAAGGCCGTGCAGGTCGTCCAGGGCCCGGGGACGGAGGTCTTCTGGTGGAAGGACGAGATCGCCGCCGTGGCGGCGGTGGACGAGCCGACCGCCGAGGACGCGGCGCGGGCGGTCAAGGTCCAGTACGAGGAGCTTCCGCACTTCGTCGACGACGAGCGCCTCGAGCGAGCCGGCGCGAACGCCAAGCCCGCGGGCGAGCAGGTCCAGGGCGAGCCCGACCGGGCCTTCTCCGAGGCCGACTTCGTCTCCGAGGGCGAGTACGGCGCCTCGGTCATGTCCCACTGCTGCCTGGAGGCGCACGGGGCGATCTGCGAGTGGGACGCGGACGGGAAGCTGCTCGTGCACATCTCCACGCAGAACGTCTCGGGCATCGCGGCCCAGATGGCGGGTCCGCTCGGCATCCCGGCGGGCGACATCCGGGTCCGGCAGGACCACATCGGGGGCGGCTTCGGCAGCAAGTTCGGGCCCGACCGGTGGACGATCGTCGCCGCCCAGCTCTCGAAGAAGGCCGGGGGCCGGCCGGTCAAGATGATGCTCGAGCGCGACGCCGAGGTCTCGATCGCGGGCACGCGGCCCTCGACCTTCGCCAAGGTCAAGATCGCCGCCCGCAAGGACGGGACGATCACCGCGTGGCAGTCGGACAGCTGGGGCAGCGGAGGGGTCGGAGGCGGGGGGCGCCCGCCGATCCCGTACGTCCTCGACATCCCGAACCGGCGCGTCCAGCACACGTCGATCTCGACGCACGTCGGGAGCTCCCGGGCCTGGCGCGCCCCGAACCATCCCCAGGCCTGCGTCGTCACCCTGGGCGCCTTCGAGGACCTGGCCGCCAGGATGGGCCGGGATCCCCTCGACCTGCTGCTGCAGAACATCGCCCTCACCGGCGTCCGCGCCGACATCTACCGCGAGGAGCTGCAGGTTGCGGCCGACCTCATCGGGTGGAGGAAGAGCTGGCACCCGCGCGGCGACAAGGCGGCCGGGCCTCTGAAGCGCGGCCTCGGCCTCTCCCTCCACACCTGGGGCGGGCGGGGGCACGACAGCAACTGCGACGTCACCCTCCAGCCCGACGGCTCGGTCGAGACGAAGCTCGGCAGCCAGGACCTGGGGACGGGGACGAGGACCTGCATCAAGATCGTAGTGGCCGAGACCCTGGGCCTGCCCCTGGAGGCGATCGACCTCAAGATCGGCGACAGCCTCTACCCGACCTCGGGCGGTTCGGGCGGCAGCACCACGATCGGCGGCGTCTCCGCTTCGTCGCGGATCGCGGCGACCGACGTCCTCGGGAAGCTCTTCGAGAAGGTGGCGCCTTCCCTCGGCGTCACGCCCGCCGAGCTCGAGGCGGCGGGAGGCCGCGTCCGGGTGAAGGCCGACCCGGCCCGGAGCCTCCCCTGGGCGGAGGCCTGCGCCAAGCTGGGCGGGGTGCCGGTCACGGCGCGGGGCTCGACTCCGAAGGGCCAGCATCCCCTCCTCAACAGCGGGGTCGGCGGCGTCCAGATGGCCGACGTCTCCGTGGACGCCGAGACGGGACGGGTGCGGGTCAACAAGATGGTGGCCGTGCAGGACTGCGGGCTCATCATCGACCTGAAGCTGGCCGAGAGCCAGTGCTACGGGGCCCTCATCATGGGGATCTCGTACGCGCTCTACGAGGAGAAGGTGATGGACCCCCTCACCGGGCGCATGCTCAACCCGAACATGGAGTTCTACAAGCTGGCCGGGCTCATGGACATCGGCGAGCTCGTGGTGCACATGATGACGGGCAAGGGCTACGACGAGCGCGGCGTGATCGGCCTCGGCGAGCCCCCGGTCGTCTCGCCGGGCGCGGTCATCTCGAACGCGGTGGCGAACGCCCTCGGCGTCCGGGTGCCCTACATCCCGCTCACGCCGCGCCGCGTCCTCGCCGCCCTCGAAGGGAGGCGGGCCTGATGCGTGCCTTCGAATACGCGAGCCCCGCGACCAAGGAGCAGGCGGTGGCCCTGCTGGGGACGAGCTGGAGCGACGCCAGCGTCCTCGCCGGCGGGACCGACCTCCTCTCGCTCATGAAGGACGACGTCGTGACGCCCCGGCGCCTCGTGAGCATCAAGGGCGTGGCCGAGCTGCGCGGCATCCGCTTCGACGCCGCCACCGGCCTTCGCCTCGGCGCCCTGGCCACCTTCCAGGACGTCGCGGACGACGCCGCCGTCCAGCGCAGCTACCCCGCCCTCGCCTCCGCCGTCTCCGGGGTCACGAGCCCCCAGATCCGCGCCATGGGGACGGTGGGCGGCGACCTCTGCCAGCGGCCGCGGTGCTGGTACTACCGGTCCGGCTTCGGCCTGCTAGGCCGGGACGCGGGCGGCCGGTCGATGCCGCTCGAGGGCGACAACCGCTACCACGCCATCCTCGGGAACGACGGTCCGGCCTACTTCGTGAGCCCGTCGAGCCTGGGGCCGGCCCTCGTCGCCCTGGGGGCGACGGTGAGGGTCTTCGGTCCCCGTGGTCCTCGCGAAGTGCCGGCCGGAAGGTTTTTCCTCACCCCGAAGTCGGAGAGCGATCGCGAGCACGACCTGCGGCCCGACGAGGTGGTGACGGAAGTCCGCGTCCCCGCGGCCCGAGGCGCGAGCGCCACCTACGAGGTGCGCGAGCGAGAGGCCCTCGACTGGCCCCTGGCCACGGCGTCGGTCGTCCTCCAGGTGAGCGGAGGGAAGGTCCAGTCGGCGCGAGTCGTGCTCGGCCACGTGGCGCCCACGCCCTGGCCGTCGCCCGAGGCCGAGGCCGCGCTGGCCGGCCGGACGGTGAGCGAGGACGTGGCCGCGGCGGCGGGGGAGGCGGCCTTGAAAGGGGCGCGGGCGCTGAGCGGCAACGCCTACAAGATCCCGCTCGCCCGCGTCGCGGTGAAACGGGCGGTCCTCGAGGCGGCCCGGGGAGGTGCGCGATGACGACCGAGGAGGAGCGCTTCAACCCCCACCGTCCCGACCTCTGCTCGTGCCTGCGCTGGAAGGGGATGCTCGTGGCGGCCGAGGACGATCCCACGGTTCCGCGGGGGGGAGGCGGCCTCTTCTGGTGCCTCTACACCCAGACCTGCATCGGCCCCGACGGCCGGCTGGCGGAGCCCGGCAACTGCTGCTCCCCGGCCCGCGCCTGCTGGGGCAAGGGGCGGATAGGATGAAGGGAAGCGATTCCGGGAGGCGGACCATGCGCACTCGTTTCGTGTCGTCGATCGTCGCGGGGGCGGCTCTCGCCCTTCCCGCGGTCGGGCAGGCGGCCCTCGTGTCGGGGGACTACGTCGAGGCACGCAGCGCCGACGTGTGGACGGGGCCCTGCTTCGCGAACGCGGAGATGGGCCTCGCCGGCCAGGAGGCGATCCTCGCCTGGCGCGTGCGCGAGGGCGGATGGAGCGGCGTCCCCCTGGTCGGTCTCAGCGTCGTCGGGGTGGTGAGGGCGAGCGCGACGCTCGGGGACCCGTTCGCGAGCCCCCTCCCCGTCCGCTCGGTGCTCATCGTCGACGAGAGGGCGACTCCGGCCCAGAGGACCGCGCTCCTCGCCCTCGCCCGCGCGATGGGCGGAGACCTCTTCGGCGACGTCGTCGAGACCGCCTCGGCTCCGATCCGCATGGACGTCCAGGGGGACGACGCCTCCGAGCGCCGGACGCGGCTCGAGGTGGGCGACCTGGCCCGGATCGAGACCCGGACTCTCGCCGACCGCGACCGTCACTGCGGCAACGAGTCGACGTACTACCCGCCCCTCACGCCGACGACGGAGGCCGCCCCCGCCGTGTCCGTGGTCGACGGCTATCACGGTCCCGGCCTCGGCGTCGTCTGGACGACGCACGACAAGCGCAACGCGTTCGTGGGGAGCTTCGCGCGCTAGGCCGATGAGACTCGGCCTCCTGCTGCTCGGCCTCGCCGCGGCCCAGTCGGTCGCCCCGCCCGCCCGCGCCCAGGGCAAGGTGGAGACGATCGGCGCCTTCACGGGGCCGGCCGCGCCGTCCGTCCTCGCCGCGCTCGAGCCCGGCGGGTACCGCGTCCGGCTCGCCGACGGCACGGTGGCGTGCGACGTCTGGTTTCGCAAGGACCTGCCCGGCCTCGTACCCTCGGCCCTCGTCGCCGTGCTCTCGTTTCCGCAGGCGAGCAACGACTTCCGGGGCCAGCCGGTGAAGGCCGGCTCCTACACCCTGCGCTACGCGGTGATGCCGAGCGACGGGAACCACATGGGCGTGGCCCCGACCACCGACTTCCTGCTCCTCAGCCCGCTCGCCGACGACAAGGACGCCTCCGCACTCCCGGACTTCGCGACGCTCGCCAAGATGAGCGCGAAGACGATCGGCGCCAACCATCCTGCCCCCTTGAACCTGGCCGCCGTCGCGGAGAGGAAGGACTACCCGGCGGTCGCGAAGGACGAGTACGGGCACGAGGTCTTCCACGTCAAGCTGAGGACGGCCCAGGGCGAGAGGGCGATCGGCCTCGTGGTGAAGGGTCAGTTCGAACCGTAGGAAGAGGAGCTACTCCGCGTCGCGGTGGACGGTCCCCGGCGAGAAGGCGGGTACGCAGACCGCGACGTACTCGGCGCCCTCGGGCGTGCTGTACCGGACCCATTCCCCGCGCAGGGCGTGCACGGCCTGGCCGGCCGCAACGTCGAGACCGCCCTGCCGCGTCTCGACGCGGAGCGCACCCCGCAGGACGAGCGTGTACTCGTCGAACTCCGGCGTCTGCCCGGGCTCGACCCAGCCCGGCGGGCTCGACATGCGGGCCACGCTCACGCCCGCGGTCCCGGAGTTCACGAGGCCGAAGAACTCCTCGATCCGCTTCGGCTTGGTTCCGGCCGCCTGGACGATGGTCGGCTTCTCGATCCTTCGCGCCATGCGCGCAGCATACTCTGCCGGCCCCTGTTCGCGCTGCGCGTCCTCGACCCGTGCCGCGCTGCGCCCTCGGCCCTCCGGTTGCGATCGCCCCCGGCCTCCACCATGATGGCGCGCGTGGGCGTGGACGACTGCGCGCGTACGCTCTGGGACTACCACCACGTCGGCCACGCGCTCGAGACGGCCGACTGCCTCATCGTCCTCGGGAGCCACGACACCCGGGTGGCGGAGCGGGGGGCGGAGCTCCTCGTCGCCGGCTGGGCGCCGCTCGTCGTCTTCTCGGGGCACCTGGGCAGCCTCACGAGCCGGACGTGGACGCGCTCTGAGGCGGAGGTCTTCGCCGACGTGGCGGCGGGGATGGGCGTGCCGCGCGACCGGATCCTGATCGAGAACCGGTCCTCGAACACGGGCGAGAACGTGGACTTCTCACGGCGGCTCCTCGAGGCGAAGAGCCTCCTCCCGCGGAAGGCGATCGCCGTCCAGAAGCCCTACATGGAGCGCAGGACCCTCGCCACCTTCCGCCAGCGGTGGCCGGAGCTCGAGGTCGTCGTCACCTCGCCGCAGATCGCCTTCGACGACTACCCGACGAGCGAGATCCGCATGGACGACGTCATCCACGTCATGGTAGGGGACTTCCAGCGCCTCCTCGTGTACGCGCAGAGGGGCTGGTCGGCCCCGCAGGAGATCCCGGCCCCGGTCATGGAGGCCTACGAGCGGCTCGTCGCCGCCGGCTACGTCCGGCGGTTGCTGCCGGAATCGAAGTAGGCCGGTCCCCGGGGTCGCGTCGTCGCGCTGTCGCCGCCGCTCCCGGGCTGGTCTGGGGCCCGGCCTTTGGGTACGCTTTCCTGAGGCCGCCCGAGGAGGAACCCATGGCGCAGACCCCGTCGACGATGATGCTGCCGCTGGGCGCACCGGCGCCCGCGTTCGACCTGCCCGATCCCGCGGGCCGAAGGTGGTCCCTGGCCGGCTTCGAGCGGTCCGAGGCGCTGCTCGTAGCCTTCATCTGCAATCACTGCCCGTTCGTGAAGCACGTGCGCTCCGGCTTCGCGTCGCTCGCCGCGGAGTACCAGAGGCGCGGGGTGGCGGTGGTGGCGATCGCCGCGAACGACGCGCAGGCGTATCCCGAGGATGGCCCGGAGGGGATGACCGCGGAGGCCAAGGAGGCCGGCTACACGTTCCCCTACCTGTTCGACGAGACGCAGGACGTGGCCAAGGCCTACGGCGCGGCCTGCACGCCGGACTTCTTCGTCTTCGACCGCCAGCGGCGGCTCTTCTACCGGGGCCAGATGGACGGCAGCCGGCCCGGCAACCCGGTGCCGGTCACGGGAAAGGACCTGCGTGCGGCGCTCGACGCCCTGCTCGCCGGCCGGCCCTCGCCTGAGGACCAGCGGCCCTCCATCGGCTGCAACATCAAGTGGAGGCCGGGCAACGAGCCTGCGTACTTCGCGGGGGCGTGACCGTGAACAGCCGCGCCGCGGCCCTCCGTCCCTGCGGATCCCCCACGGTCGCCTACTTGAAGACGCCGAGAGCCTTCAGGACGTAGATGAGGAGGGCGGCCCCGGCGACGGCCACCGCCCACTGGGCGATCACGCCGTAGGCCGCGAGGCCGGCCACCGCGGCCAGCCAGAACCCGAGGCTCGACCCGACGATCCCGACCAGGACGTTGGCGACGATGCCCATCTGCTTGTCGGTCTTCATCAGCAGGCTGGCCAGCCAGCCGACGATCCCGCCCACGACGATGGTGACGATCCAGCCCATGTGTTCCTCCCGGCGATCGGTTGTGGAGAAGGTGCGCCGCGGCCTCGTGGCCGCGCGCGGGGTGATTCTCCCCCAGGTGGTCCCGCAGGCACAACGGTCGTCCGGGCCGAGTCGGCCGCGCCGTTACCCGGGATCCACGACAGGATCCGCGTCGGCGGAGCCGTAGGTCGCGGCCGCGTCGAGGAAGGCGGCGACGTTGGCCCACGGCACGTCCGGCTCGTCGACGTCGTAGGCGGGGCACAGGACGAGGCCCGCCCGGCCGAGCGTCTCGATTCGCTCCCGCACCTCGGCGCGTATCTCGTCCGGCGAGGCGAAGGCGAACGTCGTCTGGCGGCCGACCGTTCCCCAGAGCGCAAGCCGCCGGCCAAAGCGCCGGCGGATGCGCCGGGCGTCCATGTGCTCCGGTTGGACGGGGTTGATCGCGTCGACGCCGATCTCGACGAGGTCGTCCAGGATCGGCTCGATGTGGCCGTCGCTGTGGTAGAGGACGCGGAGGTCGGGCCGCGCCGCCCGCGCCGCACGGACGATCTCCGACAGGCGGGGCCGGAAGAACTCTCGCCACGTCGCGGGCCTGATCATCATCCGGCCGGGCATCCCCACGTCGTCGGCGAGGGCCAGGACGTCGACTCCAGACTCGGCCAGGGTGAGGGCGTTGCGGCGGGCGAGCGCCGCAAGCCGGTCGAGGATGAAGTGCGCCCAGTCGGGCCGTTCGACGAGGTCGGTCAGGAAGCTCTCGAGTCCCCGCAGGCGCCACGCCGCCTCGAACAGCTCGCCGCCGAGATGCGGAGGGTTGCCCCCGGCGGCGAGGCCGCGGCGGTGCAGCTCGTCCACCTGGCGGGCGAGGCCGGGGGCCGCGTAGGGGACGCTCAGGTCCGGAAACGGGAACCGCTGCAGCTCCTCGAGCGAGCGGGCGCCGGACAGGGGATTGGTCCTCTCCGGCGCCTCCGGGTGGTAGCGCCACCGCGCGTAGTTCCTCGCCTGGGCAGGATGACCGAGGCGGGTGTCGCCCGCGTAGGGGAGGGCCCGCCGCTCCAGCTCCCTCTCCTCGGGCGACACCGGGGGGCGCAGGAAGACGACGTCGACGAGCTCGTCGTGACGCGTTCCCCGGGGTGCGATCGCCTCGATCTCGACCGGGTAGAAGCTCAGGGCCCGCGGGACGCGGTCGGGCTCGCCCCCCTCGAGCGCGGCGAGGAGTCGCTCGCGGGAGGTCATTCCCGCGCCGCGGGAGGCCGATCGAGACATGGGCTCCCTCCTCTTCAGCAATCCAGCAGGACGAGCTCGTGGGGGGCGGTGACCCTGGCGGCGATTCGCTCATCGCGCCCTTCCGGTTGGTCCCCGGGTGTCAGGGGCCCGGGGGAGCCGATTGTAGCTCCCGGACTCGTGGCACTGCGCGTTGACGTCGGCTGAGGCGCGGGCGTAGGCTCCCGCCCGTTGCAGGGAGGTGACCATGCTCCGCCGGTTCGGCCTCGTCCTGCTCGCGGTCCCGCTCCTCGCCGCTGGTCCGGTGACGCCCAGGGCCGACGGGGCGTCCGAGCCTGTCCCCGACGTCCGGTCCCGCTTCTTCCGGAACGACGCGGCGCGCGTTCTCCTCCTCTCCGGCCGGAACAACCACGACTGGCGCTCGACGACGCCGTTCCTCCGGCAGCTCCTCGTCGGTACCGGACGATTCGACGTCCGGGTGATCGAGGAGCCGGCCGGGCTCACCGCGCAGACGCTCGGCGTCTACGACCTCGTCGTCTCCGACTACTGCGGGCCGCGGTGGGGGGCCTCGACCGAGCAGGCCCTCGTGGACTTCGTGCGGGGGGGCAAGGGGCTCGTGGCCGTGCACGGCGCGGCCTACGGCTTCTCGGGTCACGACGTGCTGGCCGACCGTCACGTCCGTACCGGGATCACGGAGCCGCCGTGGAAGGAGTGGGCGGAGATGGTCGGCGGCTCCTGGCCCTCGCCTCCGTCGAAGCAGTTCCACGGGGCCCGGCACTCCTTCGAGGTGCGCTTCGTGGACCGGGAGCACCCGGTCTCGAAGGGCCTCGGCGGTTCCTTCGTCGCGACCGACGAGCTCTACCACCAGATGACGCTGCAGCCCTCGGCGCACGTCCTCGCCACCGCCTGGAGCGACCCCGCCACCGGCGGGACCGGCCGGGACGAGCCGATGCTGTGGGTCGACAGCTTCGGCCGTGGCCGGGCGTACTTCACCGCCCTCGGCCACGAGGTCGCGGCCATGCAGAACGCCGGCTTCGAAGCGGCCTTCCTGCGGGGAGCCGAGTGGGCGGCCACCGGCGCGGTGACGCTGCCTCCCGATGCGGGGGCGGTGAAGCCCCGGCCCGACGCGCTCCGGGTGCTGGTCGTGACCGGCGGCCACGACTACCCGACGAGCTTCTACACGCTGTTCGAGGGCCGCCCGGAGTGGCGCTGGACGCACGCCGTCTCGAGCGAGGAGGCCTTCGCCCGCGAGATCGCGTCCCGCTTCGACGTGCTCGTCCTCTACGACTTCTCGCAGAAGCTCGGCGAGGAGGGGAAGGGCCACCTGCGGGCGTTCGCGGAGGCGGGCAAGGGGATCGTCGTTCTCCACCACGCCCTCTGCGACTACCAGGACTGGCCGTGGTTCGAGGAGATGGCCGGAGGCCGATACCTGACGAGCGACCAGGGGGAGCGGAAGGCTTCGACCTACCGGCACGACGTGGAGCTCTTCGTAAAGCCCGTCGGATCCCACCCGATCGTGGACTCGGTCGGCCCGCTGCAGCTCGTGGACGAGGCGTACAAGGGGATGAGGATCTCTCCGAAGGTCACGCCCCTCCTCGAGACCTCCCACGCGGACGCCGACCGCACCGTGGCCTGGGTCAGCCCCTACCAGCCCTCACGGGTCGTGGCGATCCAGCTCGGCCACGGTGAGCCGGCCCACCGGAGCCAGGCGTACCGCGACCTGGTCAGGAACGCGATCCTGTGGTCGGCGGGCCGGTGAGGCGTCCTCGGGCTCTCGGACGGCGGACGGCGGGGCGGTCCGTCGCGGGTCGATGAGAGGCTCTGCCCCTCCTCGAGGGCCCCTGGACTCCCCGGGCGACCCTCACTAGACTCCGAGCGTTCGTCGCCTCGACCATGGGCAGGAACTGGCTCCGCCGCGCCCTCACCCCGCTCGTTCAGCTCCGCGAGGGCGAGCTCGCCACGGGCCTGATGATGTTCGCCTACTCGTTCCTGGCCATGACGGCGTACAACGTCATCAAGCCGATCACGCGCTCGAAGTTCATCTCCAGCCTCGGCGCCGACAACCTCCCGTACGTCCAGCTCGCCGCGGGCCTGCTGATCGGCGTCCTGATGCAGGGCTACAGCATGCTCGTGGCCCGGTTGCCCCGCCGGTACGTGGCCCCCCTGACCCTCGCCGGGATGTCCGCCCTCCTCGTCGCCTTCTGGTTCCTCTTCCGGACGGCGGGAGACTGGGTCTCGGTCGGCTTCTACCTCCTCGGCCTCGTCCTGGGCATCCTGCTGATCAGCCAGTTCTGGACGCTCGCCAACGACATCTACGACGCCCGGCAGGCCAAGCGGCTCTTCGGCTTCATCGGCGGCGGGTCGAGCCTGGGCGGAATGACCGGGGCCGGCCTGACCGCGGTCGCGGTCAGCCAGGTGGGGACGGAGAACCTGCTGCTCTGCAGCGCGGGCATCCTCCTCCTGTGCGCCGGCCTCGTGGCGCTGATCGTCCGGCGGGAAGGGGCGGCCGGGAGGGGCAGCGGCGCGGTCACCGATGACGAAGGGGTTTCGGGAAAGGAGGCGATCCGCCTCCTGAGCGAGTCGCGCCACCTGCAGATCATCGCGCTCGTGATCGCCTTCGCCGCGATCGGGGCCGGCCTCATCGAGCAGCAGCTCAACATGGCGGCCGAGGCGTTCAAGGGCCGCGAGGCCACGGACAGCCTGACCGCGTTCCTGGCCCGGGTCACGCTCTACCTGTCGGCCATCGGCTTCTTCATCCAGGTCGCGCTCACGAGCCGGATCCACCGCTCGCTCGGGGTGGGCTTCGCGCTCCTCGTCCTGCCGACGAGCCTCGGCGTGACCGGCGTCGTCATGCTCCTGAACGCGGCGCTCTGGGCTCCCGCCCTCGCCCGCGTCCTCGACACCTCGCTCCGCTACACGCTCGACAAGACGACACGGGAGGTCCTCTTCCTTCCCCTGCCCACGCAGCTCAAGTACCGGGCGAAGCCGTTCGTCGACGTGACGGTCGACCGCTTCGCCAAGGGGATGGCCGCTCTCCTGGCTCTCTTCCTCATCAAGCCGTGGGGGCTGGGGTTCAACTGGCAGCAGATCAGCTACGCGAGCCTCACCGTGATGGCTCTCTGGGTGGTGACGGCGATCCGCGCCCGCCGGGAGTACCTCGACACCTTCCGCCGCAGCATCGAGCGCCGGCAGGTGGAGGCGGAGGCGGCGCGGCCGGAGCTCGCCGACCCGGCCACGGTCGAGGCCCTCGTCGAGGAGCTCGCCTTCCCGGACGAGGAACGGGTGCTCTACGCCGTCGACCTCCTCGAGGCGTTGAACAGGCGCCGCCTCGTGACGCCCCTCCTCCTGCACCACGAGTCCGAGAAGGTGCGGGTGCGGGCTCTCCGGGCCCTCGAGGAGGCCCGGCCGGAGCTGCGGGAGCGCTGGGCGGCCGCCGTCGAGCAGCACCTCAAGGACCCGAGCGCCGAGGTGCGGGCGGCCGCGGTGCACGCCCTCGCCGCGATCCGGGGGGAGGCGGCGGCCGAGGTGATGCGCGACTACCTCGGCGACGGCGATCCCCGCGTGGCCACGACCGCCGCCGCGACACTGGCCGCGAGCTCGCGGGAGCAGGACAAAGGCGCCGCCGAGGCGGCGCTCGACCGTCTGGCCGCGGACACGCGCGAGACGGCGGCCGAGGGCCGGCGCCTCGTCGCGACCGCCCTCGGGTCGATCGGCGGCCCCCGCTTCCGCTCCCGCCTCGTCCCCCTGATCTTCGATCCCGACCCCGCCGTGGCGCGGGAGGCGATCCGCAGCGCCGGGCGGAGCGGAGGGCCGGAGGACCTGCTCGTCCCGCCGCTCGTGTCGCAGCTCCGTCACCCCTCGCTCCACGACGCGGCGGGCGACGTGCTCGTGGGCGCGGGCGAGAGGGTCCTCGAGGCCCTCGGGCACTTCCTGGCCGACGAGGGGGAGGACGTGGAGGTGCGGCGCCGGATCCCGGCGACCCTCGCCCGCATCCCCTCGGCGCGCTCGGTGGAGCTCCTGCTCTCGAGCCTGGGCCAGGGGGACGAGAGGCTGCGCGACCGGGCCCTCGCCGCGCTCACCGCGCTGCGCCGGGAGCGGTCGGATCTCGCCTTCGCCCGGGGCGTGGTCGACGAGAGGGCGGTCGCCGAGGCGCGGCAGGCCCTCCGCTACCTGAGCCTGCGCTTCAACCTCCTCCGCGACGACGGCCGGGGGTCGCTGCTCGACCGGGCGCTCGACGAACGGTGCGAGCGCTCGGTCGACCGCGTCTACCTCCTCCTCGGCCTCTCCTATCCCTGGCGCGACGTGGCGGTGGCGCGCATGGGGATGGAGGGCGACGCGCGGGCCCACGCCCGGGCGGCCGAGTATCTCGACAACGTGCTCGGGGGACCGCTGCGGCGCTGGCTCATGCCGCTCCTCGAGGACGCGCCCCTGGACGAGAAGGCGGCCAAGGCCAACGCTCTCCTCCACACCCGGCTGCGGGACCCCGAGGACACGCTCGCCCAGCTCGTCCACGACGACGACGAGGCGCTCGCCGCCGCGGCCGTCCTCCGCGTGGAGGAGAAGGGCCTGTCGCGCCTCGCCGACGACCTGGAGCACGTGCTCGAGCACCGCGCCGCCCGGGACTGGCTCGTCTTCGAGGCCGCGTCCTGGGCGCTCGCTGCGCAGCGCATGCCCCCCGAGACCCGCCGCGCCCGCTGGCGCGAGCCGCTGCCGGCGGTGGTGGCCGCCGACCGCCTGCGCCGGGTCCCGCTCCTCCGCTTCGCGTCGGTGGGACAGCTCCTGCGCGTGGCGGGCGCCGGCCGCACGGTCCGGCCGGAGGCCGGCCGGCCCCTGACGCAGCAGGGCTCCGTGGCCTCGGACGTCGGCCTCGTCCTCGAAGGGTCCGTCAAGGTGCAGGACGGCGGCGCCCCGCCATCCGAGCGCGAGGCCCCGCTCGCCCTCGGCCTGGAGGCGGTCCTCGGCGGGGAGCGTCAGCGGGAGAGCATCCGTGCCGGCGAGGGGGTCGTGTGCCTGTCGATCGGGGCCCGTGACTTCCTGGGGCTCCTGTCCGAGGAGATGCCCTTCGCGCGACGGATCTTCCGGGCGATCCTCGAAGGCGGTCTCGTCGACGCCCGCTCCCTGCCGTCCCGACGACGGATCAACACGGCGGAGCCGGCGGGCGCGCAGGTCCTGGAGGCGGTGCACGTCCTCGAAGCGAGCCCCCTCTTCGCGCGCGCGACGCCCGACCAGCTCCTGCAGCTCGCGCGGATCGCCCGCGCGGTGCCCCTCGACCCGGGCTCGACGTTCTTCGACGAGGCGGATCCGGCCGCGCTCCACGTCGTGGCGAGCGGGGAGGCGCGGATCGAGACCGAGGGCGCGCCTCCCGTTCCCGTGGGGCCCGGCGACACGCTGGGCGTGCTCGAGTCGCTCGCCGGGATCCGGGGAGGCCGCGCCCGCGCCGGGGCGAAGGGCTTCGCTCTCCGCCTCGAGGCGGAGGCCCTCCTCGGCCTCCTCGCGTCCGACACCGCTCTCCTGCAGGGAGTCTTCGCCGCCCTGCTCGACTGGTCCGAGCGTCCCCCGTCGTGACCGGCCCCTCCGCGACCCCGTGCTCGCGGCCTCCGCGCCACCGACTCCGTCCCCCGACGTGCGTCCGTCTCGTCGGTGCGGGCGGCCTCGTTCTCGTCCTCCTGCTCGGGGGATCCGTCGGCGAGGGCCAGCAGGCCGGCCGCACCGACGACAGCCCCTGGAACCGGCGCGCCCCGGGCTCGACCTACGAGACCGCGGTCGAGATCTCGGGACGGCTCGAGCTCACGCGCTTCCTGGCCGAGCCTTCCGACCCGCGCAGCCTCCAGGCCACGTGCGACGTGCGCCGTGAGGCCCGCGAGCTGATGATCCCCGGGCTCACCGCCTACCTGGAGAAGCTGGAGGCCGAAGGCAGGGACCTCATGGCGATCGCCCAGGCCCACCACGAGCTCGGGCAGGCGTACTCGTCCGAGGGGCAGATGGCCGAGTCGGCTCGTCACTTCGAGGAGGCGCTCCGGATCGCGACGGCGAGGCTCGCCGGGCAGCCCGGGATCGACACCCTCCGGAGCTACCTCGAGACCGCGATCGGCGTCGCCCACCTGCGCCGCGGCGAGCTCGAGAACTGCGTCCACCTCTACAACCCCGACCGCTGCCTCTTCCCGATCCGGGGCGGCGGACGCCACGACCTGCCCTCGGGCGCCACGGCCGTGATCGAGCACTTCAGCCGTGTCCTCTCCACGGAGCCTCAGAACCTCGAGGTCCGGTGGCTCCTCAACGTGGCCTACATGACCCTCGGGCAGTACCCGGACCGGGTGCCGGAGGCGCAGCTCATCCCGCCGGAGTCGTACGCGTCGGCCGACGACCCCGGCCGCTTCGTCGACACGGCGCCTCTCTGGGGCCTCGACGCGCCGGACCTCGCCGGTGGCAGCGTCGTCGAGGACATGAACGAAAACGGCTACCTGGACGTGCTCTTCACCTCGGTCGACACCTGCTCTCCCATCAAGTACTACCGCAACCGCGGCGACGGGACGTTCGAGCGGGCGACGGAGCGGGCCGGCCTCTCCGGCCAGCTCGGCGGGATCAACCTCACCCAGGCCGACTTCGACAACGACGGCCTCGTGGACCTCTACGTCATGCGGGGCGGGTGGCAGCGGCCGATGCGCAACTCCCTGCTGCGCCAGAACCCGGACGGTACCTTCACGGACGTCACGCGGCAGGCCGGGGTCGAGCAGGTCTACAGGACGCAGTCCGCGGCGTTCGCCGACTACGACGGGGACGGCTGGCTCGACCTCTACGTCGGCCACGAGGAGGCGCCGAGCACGCTCTTCCGGAACCGCGGGGACGGCACGTTCGAGGACGTGTCGGCGAAAGCCGGGGTCGGGCGGACGGCGTTCACGAAGGCCGTGGCCTGGGGCGACTACGACGACGACGGCTGGCCGGACCTCTACGTCTCGAACCTCGCCTCGGAGACTTCCTCTATCACAACGAGAGGAACGGCACCTTCCGGGACGTGGCCCGGGAGATGGGCGTCGAGGGGCCCCTCATGAGCTTCCCGGCCTGGTTCTTCGACTACGACAACGACGGCCGCCTCGACCTCTTCGTCGGCTCCTTCGTGAACTCCGTGAGCGAGGTGGCCCGCGACTACCTGCGCCTGCCGCCGAAGGCGGAGACGATGCGCCTCTACCACAACACCGGTAGAGGCTTCGAGGACGTCACCGAGCGGGTGGGTCTCGCCCACGTCCTCGTGTCGATGGGCGCGAACTTCGGCGACATCGACAACGACGGCTGGCTGGACTTCTACGTCGGCACCGGCGCCCCCTCGTACGCGGCCCTGATGCCGAACCGGATGTTCCGCAACCGCGAAGGCCGGAGCTTCGTGGACGTCACGACGGCCACGGGCACCGGCCACCTGCAGAAGGGGCACGGGGTCTCGTTCGCCGACCTCGACGGGGACGGCGACGAGGACGTGATCACGAACATCGGGGGCTTCGTGGCCGGCGACGCCTACAACAAGATCGTCTTCGAGAACCCCGGCAACGCGAACGACTGGGTGGTGCTCCACCTCACCGGCACGCGGACAAACCGCGGCGCGCTCGGGGCACGGATCGCGGTGACCGTCGAGGGCCGGGAGGGATCCGTGCGCACGATCCACCGCGTCGTCACGAGCGGGGGGTCGTTCGGATCCTCTCCCCTCGCCCAGCACGTGGGGCTCGGCCTCGCCAAGCGGATCCGCTCCGTCCTGGTGCGGTGGCCGGCCGGGGGCCTGCCGCCGCAGATCTTCCGCGACGTGCCGATGCGGCAGCGGGTCGAGATCCGCGAGGGCGACCCGCGGTTCCGCGCCGTCCCGGTG
>DATJYX010000128.1:0-29294 GCA_035577965.1 Vicinamibacteria bacterium
TCCCTGGCCGTCGAGGGAAGGGCGATGATGGGCTTTCCGCCCCGCGCGCGCCGGGCGCCGCGGATGAAGTCCACCTGGCCCCCGAAGCCCGAGTAGATCGCCCGCCCCATCGAGTCGGCGCACACCTGCCCGGTGATGTCGATCGCGATCGCGGAGTTGATCGCCACCATCCGGTCGTTCTGGGCGATCACGAACGGGTCGTTCACGTAGTCGGTGGGGTGGAACTCGACGAAGGGGTTGTTGTCCAGGAAGTCGAATGTCTTCTTCGAGCCGAGGACGAACGAGGAGATGATCTTGCCTTTGTGGAGGCTCTTCGCCTCCCCGGTGACGACGCCGCTCTCGAAGAGCTCCACGACGCCGTCCGAGAACATCTCGGTGTGGATCCCGAGGTCCCGCTTCTCCTTCAGGAAGAGGAGCACCGCGTCCGGGATCTCGCCGATGCCCATCTGGAGCGTGGACCCGTTCTCGATGAGGTCGGCCACGCTCCTCCCGATGGCCCGCGCCACCTCCCCCACCTCGGTCACCATGGGCAGCTCGATGACCGGCCGGTCGATCTCGACGACGTGGGTGAGGCGCGAGACGTGGATGAAGCAGTCCCCGAGCGACCGCGGCATCCGACGGTTGACGAGGGCCACGACCGCGCGCGCCGACTCCGCCGCCGCCTTGGTGCACTCGACGCCCACGCCGTAGGAGCAGAAGCCGTGCTCGTCGGGGGGCGAGATCTGGATGAAGGCCACGTCGACGGGGATCGTCCCCGAACGGATGAGGCCGGGGATCTCGGACAGGAAGACCGGGACGAAGTCGGCCCGGCCCTCGTTCACGGCCTGCCGGACGTTCGGGCCGGTGAAGAGGGCGCGGTGGCGGAACGAGCCGGCGTACCTGGGGTCGACGTGGTCCGCGGCCCCGAAGGTGAGGAGGTGGGTCACCTCGACGTCGTGGAGCTCGTCCGCCCGTCCGACGAGCGCCTTGAGCAGCTCCTCGGGGTTGTTGCACCCGGCGTGCAGCCAGACGTGGTCGCCCGGGCGGACGACCTTCACCGCCTGCTCGGCGCAGGTGACCTTGCGGCGGTAGGTCTCGGTCCAGCTCATCGCCGCTGCTCCTCGGACAAGGGCAGCCGCCACCACTCGACCCCGAAGCTGCGGGCGAGCCGCTCGCTCGCGCAGCGGCCCCGGTAGACGTAGGTCCCGCGGGCGAGGTCGGGACGGGCGCGGAGGGCGGCGTCGAGCCCCTCGTCGGCCACCGCCTGGAGGTAGGGGAGGATGGCGTTCGTGAGGGCCTGGGTCGCGGTCCGGGCCGCGCCGGAGGGCAGGTTCGGGATGCACATGTGGAGGATGCCGTCCACCTCGTAGGTGGGGCTCGTGAAGGTCGTGGGCCGCGACGTCTCGAAGCAGCCCCCCATGTCGATCGCGAGGTCGACCACGACCGAGCGCGGCTTCATGAGGCGCAGCATCGCGCGGGTCACGAGGATCGGCGCGCGCTGCTCGCGCACCGCCACCGCGCCCAGGACGAGGTCGGCGAAGGAGAGGGCCTTCTCGACGTTCGGCGGCGTGGCGAGCATGGTGGTCACGGCCGACGGCAGGTGGGAGGTGGCGTCGCGGAGGTGGGCCACGCTCACGTCGAGGAGGGTCACCTGCGCCCCCAGGCCGAGTGCGGCCCGCGCCGCGGCCCGGCCGAGAACGCCGGCGCCGAGGACGACGAAGTTCGCCGGCGGCACGCCCGGCACGCCGCCGAGCAGGATGCCCTTGCCCCCGAACTCGTTCAGCAGGAGGCCGCTGCCCACGACGACGGCCAGGGTTCCCGCAATCTCCGACATCGAGGTCCGGACCGGGGCGTGGCCGGCGTCGTCCTCGATCGTCTCGATCCCGATCGTGGTCGCCTCGCGCTCCGTGAGCGCGCGGAAGTCCTCGGGCCGGACGGCCGGAAGGGCCCAGAAGCCGAAGACCACCTGGTCCTTCTGGAGGAGCGCGTACTCCTCGGGAGCAGGGGCGTAGACCGTCGCCACGAGCCCGGCCCGCGCGAAGACCTCGTGCCGGCTGTAGGCGATCTGCGCTCCCGCCGACTGATAGTCTGGATTCGGGTGGCCGGCGGCGAGCCCGGCGTCCGACTCCACCCAGACCCGGTGCCCCCTCTGCACGAGGGTCCGCACCCCGGACGGGGCCAGGGCCACGCGGTGCTCGCGCAGCCTCGTCTCCTTCGGGATTCCGATGTCCATTGGGAAGCCTCCGCCCGGGATCGGCGCTCGCCGAGGGTCCTTCTAGCCCGCCTGCAGCCGGCCGCGCAGACCCTCGAGGATGGACGTCACCTTCCGGCACTCGTCGCAGGCCGCGTCGGGTGAGGGGCAAGGGGCGCCGTCCGCCTGCGCCTCCGTGCACCTCGGATCGGCGACGAAGTCGGCCAGCTCGCTCACGAGCGTGGTCATGAGATCCCGGAGACGGCTCGGCGGGACGGCCCGCAGGGCCAGGACGAGACGCGCCTCCTCGGGGGTGAGCGCCCCCAGCGACACCCCGCTCATGCGTCCCCCCTTCCCGCCTCCGCCGCCTTCCTGACCCCCCAGGCGAACGCCTCCTCGTTGAACGGGACGAGGGCGCACTTGTCGGCGAGGGCCTGGCGGATCGCGGTGAGGAACGTCTCCCTCGGGAAGAGCCGCGTGGCCTCCTGGAGGGCGCCCAGGGCCACGATGTTCTTGACGATGATCTTCCCGAGGTCCGCCGCGATCTGGGCGAACGGGACGCCCACGGTCCTCACCCCCGGCCGCGAAGGCGGCACGGAGGTCACGACGGAGCTGTCGTACACGACCACCCCGCCTTCGAGGACGTGGGGAGCGAACTTCGCGACGCTCGGCGCGTTGAAGGCCACGAGGACGTGGGGGTCGGGCGCGGCCGGCGAGAGCACCTCCGCCTCCGCGATCCGCACGTCGGCGTACGAGGTGCCTCCGCGCGACTCGGGGCCGTAGCTCGGGATGTGGGTCGCGTCGAAGCCCTCGTTGATGGCGGCCCGGGCGATGAGGAGGGCCGCGGTCTGGGCCCCGTCCCCCCCGGCTCCGGCCAGCTTGATGCCGATGTCGCGGCCCCAGCTCGTCCGCGGGAAGCCGTCGCAGAACCGCGGGGTCTTCTCCTTCGTCCCCCCGATCACGTCGAGCATCTTGCCGGGCATGAAGTTCGGGGTCGGGGGAAGGGGCCAGGCCTCGTCGGGAACCGCGTCCTTCTTCACGCCGAGCGGGAACATCGGGAGCATCTGCTCCTTCACCCACTTCTCCGTCTCGAGGGGCGTCAGCTTCAGGTGGGTCGGGCACTCGGCGAGGACCTCGACGAACGAGAAGCCCTTGCCCTCCACCTGCAGCCGGATCGCCTTCCGGATCGCCTTCTCCGCCTTCACGCGGTTCTTGGCGTCGAAGAGGGCCACCCTCTCGACGTAGACCGGCCCGTCGAGCCCCGCCATCAGCTCCGCCACCTTGAGCGGCTGGCCGGTGAAGCGGGTGCGCCCGTAGGGGCTCGTGGCCGTCTTCTGGCCCATGAGCGTCGTCGGGGCCATCTGACCGCCCGTCATCCCGTAGATCGCGTTGTTGATGAAGACGACCGTGATCGGCAGGCCGAGCTGGGCGACGCTCACGATCTCGGCGAGGCCGATCGACGCGAGGTCCCCGTCGCCCTGGTAGCTGATGACGATCGACTCCGGGTTCGCGAGCTTGTGGCCGAGGGCCACCGCCGGGGCCCGGCCGTGGGCGGCCTGGGTGTTGCCGACGTCGAGGTAGTAGTAGAGGAAGACGCTGCAGCCGACCGGGGAGACGGCGACCGTGCGGTCCTGGATCCCGAGCTCCTCGATCGCGTCCGCGACGTACTTGTGGGCGAGGCCGTGCCCGCAGCCCGGGCAGTACGTGGTGCTCCGCCCCTTCAGGCCCGCGCCGTGGTCGTGGCGCTCGAACTTCTCGTAGAAGACGCTCATGCCACCACCTCCGCCACCGGCGCCCGGACGCCGGCCAGCACGCGATCCACGATCTCGCGCTGCTGCGGGAGGACCCCGCCGTAGTGCTGGACGCTCTCGACCCGCGGGAGGACGAGGCCGTTCCGGCTCACCGCGAGCCGCAGCTCGTCCTCGAGCTGTCCGTGCGAGGCCTCGACCATGACGATCCGCTGGGCCCGGCGGAGGAGGGGCGCGAGGGCGTCGATCGGGAACGGCCAGAGGGTGAGCGGCCGGAAGAGGCCGGCCTTCACCCCGCGGCCCCGCAGCGTCTCCACCGCGCCCTTCGCCATCCGGGCCGGAGTGTTGCAGGCGACGACCAGGACGTCGGCGTCCTCGCAGCGGAAGAGGTCCGCCCGCTGCTCGGCGGCCGCGATCGCGGCGTACTTCCGGTTCAGGTGCTCGTTGTGCGCCTCGAGGTCGGCCTCGGCGAGGTAGATCGAGCAGATGAGGTTCTGGCGGTGCGCCCTGTCCCCGGGCACCGCCCACGCCGGCATCCCCGGCTTCACCATCTCGCGGGGCAGGTCGACGCGGCCCGTCATCTGGCCGAGATATCCGTCGCAGAGCAGCACGACGGGGTTCCGGTACTCGAAGGACAGGTCGAAGGCGAGCATCGTCAGGTCGAGCATCTCCTGCGGCGTCGCCGGCGTGAGGACGATCGCGTGGGTGTTGCCGTGGCCCAGGCCCCGGCACGCCAGCTTGATGTCCGACTGCTCGGGAGCGATGTTCCCGAGGCCGGGGCCGCCGCGCATGACGTCGACGAAGACGCCCGGCACCTCGGCGCCGATCATGTACGAGATGCCCTCGAGCATGAGGCTGAAGCCGGGCGAGGAGGTGAAGGTCATGGCTCGCAGGCCCGCCCCGCCGCAGCCGTACATCATGTTGACCGTAGCCACCTCGCTCACCGCCTGCACGAACGAGCCGTCGAGCTGCGGGAGGAGCTTGGCCATCAGCTCGGCGCCCTCGGTCGAGGGCGTGATCGGGTAGCCGAAGAAGTGCCGGCAGCCCGCGAGCAGGGCTCCGATCGAGGACGCGTACGTCCCCTTCGTCACGAGGGGCTGCGTCTCGGGCAGGGGCAGGCGCACGTCGGGGAGGTCCACGGGCGCCTCGGGCGGGAGGGGTTTCCTCCCGAAGAGCGCGGCCGGGTCCTGGATCTCGAAGTCCGCGCCCGGCTCGGGCATGAGTCCGTAAGGCTCGGGACACGCGGTCAGGCAGAGGCCACAGGCCGAGCAGTTCTCGAGGTGGAGGACGACCGGGATGAGCCCCGTCTGGGGGTTGATCTCGGTGCCCGTCTCGATGCAGTGCCGGGCGCAGGCCTCGATGCATCGCCCACAGCCCTTGCAGTACTCAGGCAGGAGGAAGGGCTTGGGCCTCTCCGCAGTCGTGGACATGCGCAGGTCCCCTTTCAGCGTCCAAAGGGTGCAAACTCCTCGCCAGGCGTCCCATGCCATCCATCAGTGGCATAGCAGGCATGACCTCGGCGACGCCCGCAACTCTTGCGTGCATCGCCGAAAACGCCGGAAGATCTGCACAATCAATAGGCTGCGGCCAGGCGTGGTCAGACCAACACGCCGGCGAGGCGAGGCCCCCTCGACGTCTTGGCACGCGCGGCTCAACGCAGGCTGAAGCCGGCTTCCCGCACGTCCCTCGAATTGCCGCCGACGAAGACCTTGAACGCCCCCGGCTCGGCCTCCCATCGGCCGCTCGCCGTGTAGAACGCGAGGTCCTTGGCCGCCAGCGTGAACGCGACCTCTCGCGACTCCCCCGGCGCGAGGGCGACCTTCTGGAAGCCCTTCAGCTCCTTCACCGGCCGGGTGAGGCTGCCAACGAGGTCGCGGACGTAGAGCTGGACGACCTCCGTCCCCGCCCGCTTGCCCGTGTTGGTCACCGTCGCCGAGACGCGAAGCGAGCCGTCGCGGCCGATCTCGAGCGCGCTCACCTTCGGCTCGGAGTACGAGAACGTCGTGTAGCTGAGCCCGTAGCCGAACGGGTAGAGCGGGTCGTTCGGCATGTCGTTGTACGACGACCAGGTCACGCCCGGCTCGGGGCCGGGGCGGCCGGTGCTCTTGTGCGCGTAGGTCATCGGCAGCTGGCCGACGTGACGGGGGAAGCCGACCGGCAGCTTCCCGGACGGGTTGTACTCGCCGAAGAGGACGTCGGCGACGGCGTGGCCAGCCTGCGAGCCGCCGAACCACGCCTCCAGGATCGCCGGCGCGTTCTCCCCCGTCCAGCCCAGCACGAGCGGCCGGCCGCTCATGAGAACGACGACCACCCGCTTGTTCGCGGCGATCACGGCCCGGAGCAGCTCCTCCTGGAGGCCCTTCAGGCCGATGTCCGCCTGGCTGCGCCCCTCGCCCGACTGGAACGCATCCTCGCCGACGGCCACGACGACGGCGTCGGCCGCGCGGGCGGCCTCGACCGCGGCCGGGATCCCGGACCGGTCGGTCGTATCGAGGGTCAGCCGCGCCCCGAAGTTGCGCGCGCCCGTCGACAGCCTGACGCCCTCGGCGTAGACGACGCTCGTCCCCGAGGAGACGGCCGCCTTCACCCCTTCGAGGAGCGACACGGCCGAGTTCGACTCCGCATGGGCGCGCCAGTTGCCGAGCGGCGAGTCCTTGTCCGCGGCCAGCGGGCCGATCACCGCGATCGTCTTCGCGCTCTTGTCGAGAGGCAGCAGGCCACCCTCGTTCTTGAGGAGGACGATCGACTTGCGGGCCACGTCGCGCGCCGCCACGGCGTGCGAGGGATCGGCCAGGACCTGCGTTTCGCGCGCCGCGTCCGAGTAGCGGTAGGGATCGTCGAAGAGGCCGAGGGCGAACTTGACGCGCAGCACCCGGCGGACCGCGTCGTCGACCAGCTTCGCGTCGACCTTGCCCGCTTTCACGAGCGCCGCGAGGTGCAGAACGTACGCCCGGGACTCCATGTCCATGTCGCTGCCGGCCACGATGGCCCTCTGCGCCGCCTGCTCCAGGTTCTCCACGAAGCCGTGCGGGACCATCTCCCCGATCGAGCCCCAGTCGGACACGACGAAGCCCTGGAAGCCCCACTCGCCCTTCAGGATGTCCCTCTGGAGGTGCGCGTTCCCCGTGGACGGGATGCCGGCGATCTCGTTGAACGAGTTCATGAACGTCGCGGCGCCGGCCTCGGCCGCGGCCTTGAAGGGCGGCAGCACGACGTTGCGCAGCGTTTCCTCGGACATGTCGACGGTGTTGTAGTCCCGGCCCCCCTGGGCGAAGCCGTAGGCGGCGTAGTGCTTCGCACAGGCGGCGATCGTGTCGAGGGCGGCGAGGTCCCTGCCCTGGAACCCGCGGACGCGTGCCGCCGCGACCTGCGCCCCGAGGAACGGGTCCTCGCCCGCGCCCTCCATGATCCTTCCCCACCGCGCGTCCCACGCGATGTCGACCATGGGCGCAAACGTCCAGTGGACGCCCGCCGCCGCGGCTTCGGTGGCCGCGATGCGGGCGGACTGCTCGATGGCCCCCGGGTCGAAGCTCGCCGCCTCGCCGAGGGGGATCGGGAACGCCGTCCGGTAGCCGTGGATCACGTCCAGGCCGAAGATGAGGGGGATCCGGAGCCGGCTCCCCTCGACGGCGAGCCGCTGCATCTGCCGGGTGGCCTCGGCCCCGGTGACGTTGATCATCGAGCCCACGAGCCCCTGGCGGATCTGGTCGTACATCACCTTCTGGTAGCCCGCGCTCGGAGGGGGCCCCGTCACGTCGAACGCGCTCGAGTACTGGTTGAGCTGACCGACCTTCTCCTCGAGCGTCATCTGCGCGGTGAGCGCGTCGATCTTCTTCTCCGTCGGCGGGTTCACGAGGCCGTCGGCCCCGGCGACCGGGATGAAAGCGAGCGAGACGGCGAGCGCGCCCACGAAGCGGACCACGTGCATGGAGAGCCTCCTCGGGAGGGACGAGACTAAGGAAAGACGGCGCGGTGGCGCACCGGTGAGGCGGATTCTACCCCAGGGCCAAGGACGTCGCCCACGGTCGCGCCCGAGGATCCGGACGTTCGGTAGAATGCTCGGCGCCGTGGCGAGACACCGGGTCCTGCGCTCGATCGGACGGTACGAGATCCGGAGAGAGCTCGGCCGGGGGACGATGGGCGTCGTCTACGAGGCCTGGGACCCCGCCCTCGGCCGGACGATCGCCCTCAAGACGGTGGCCGCGCTCTCGCTCTCGAGGCGGGAACGCAGGAAGTACGAGAAGCGCTTCCTCACCGAGGCGCGGGCCGCGGCCCGCGTCTCGCACCCGGGGATCGTCGTCGTGCACGACGTGGGCCGCGACTCCGGGAGCGGCCTTCTCTTCATCGCCCTCGAGCACCTCGACGGCGAGACGCTCGCCGATCGGGTCGCGTCCGGCCGCCCTTCCGACTGGCGGGACTCGCTGCGCATCGTCGGCCGCGTAGCCGAGGCCCTCCACCACGCGCACGCGCAGGGGGTCGTTCACCGCGACGTCAAGCCGGCCAACATCATGATCCTCCGCTCGGGCGAGCCGAAGATCATGGACTTCGGCATCGCCCGGGTCGATGCCGGCCACCTGACGACGCCGGGCGAGCTCTTCGGGACGCCGCTCTACATGGCCCCGGAGCAGGCTCTCGGCCGGCCCGCGGACGCACGATCCGATCTCTTCTCCCTCGGCACGATCGCCTACACGCTGCTGACCGGCCGGGCGCCGTTCGCCGCCCCCAACGTCCCCGCGATCCTGGCCCGGGTCGCCCACCGCTCCGCGCCGCCGCCGTCGGAGCTCGTGCCCGGCCTGCCCCCTGCGATCGACGACCTCCTGGCGCGGGCGATGGCGAAGGCCCCGGAGGACCGGTATCCCACGGGGCGCATGATCGCCGAGGACATCGAGGACGTCCTGGCCGGCCGCGCGCCGCGCCATCGCGCCGGCTGGACGCCCACGCAACAGGGCGAGCGGACGTTCGTCTCGGCGGGGGCCGACGGGGAGCTTCCGGAGCTCGACCTCGTCGAGGACGCGCCCGCCCCGCCGCGCAGGCGACGACGCTGGCGCTCGGCGTTCGAGCGGGCGGCCCTCCTGGCCGTCGCCGCAGCCGCCGCCTTTCAGTTCGGCCTCCATCCGGAGGACCTCGCCTTCTGGCTGCGGGTCGGCCAGGAGACCTACGGTCGCCTGGCCGGCCCGATCCCGACGAAGCCGCCGGAGCGGCCGCCCACCCCGACTGCGCCCGCGACGGCGGCCGCCCCTGCGGCCGCCAGCACGCCAGAGCCCGGCCCGGGCGCAACGGCTGACGAGGTGGCCGAGGGCGCGCGGGAGCTGCCGCCGGACGTGCCGTCTCCGACCCCGCCGATCAGCCCGGTCGCCGCGTCTCCGGCGGGTCCGGACGGATCGCCTCCGGCCGAGGCCCCATCGACGCTTCAGCCCGCAGGTGAGCCGACGCCCACCGGGCCCGCCGCACCGGCCGCGACCGTCCCTGAACCGACGACCAACCGACCGCCGACCTCCGGTTCGAGGAACACCGCGCCGACCCCGACGCCCACGCCGGCTCCGAGGCCTCGCACGGAGAAGCCAGCAAGCCCGCCGACCCGGGCGCCAGAGGCCGCGGCGTGGCTCTCGGTCGGCTTCGAGCACCACCTCGCGAGCGGGACGCTCGAGGTCTTCGTGGATGGCAAGCGCGTCGCCCGGGAGGCCCTCGACAGCCACGTCACGCGGAAGCTCCTCGGCTTCGAGCTGCGAGCGGGAAGCGTCCAGCAGACGCTCGGCCTCGAGCCGGGCCAGCACGAGGTCCGTGTGCGCCTCCGCTCGGGCGACGACGTCCGGACCGCCCGCACCTCCGCCGCGTTCCGGGCGGGCGCCACGAACAGGCTCGAGATCAAGGCGTCGCGCCTGCGGGCGAGCCTGACCCTGGAGTGGAAGTGATCCGGCGCGGCCCGCGACGCCTGAGCGCCCGCTGGTAAGATAGGCCCCGCCGGCCGGAGGACCGGGCGCCACACGATGCCCGAGGCGAGCCTCATCAGGTGCGAGTCGTGCGGGGCCGAGGTCCGGCCCGCGGGCCCGTTCTGCAGCTCCTGCGGCAAGCCCCTCTCTTCCGAAGAGCTGCCGACGCTCAGCTCCCCGATGCCCGCCGCCCCGCGCTCCCGCGAGACCCCGTCGGTGCACGCCACACCCTCGGAGGGGACGGCCGGCGCGCGCTTCGTTCCCGGCACGGTGCTCGCGGGCCGCTACCGGATCGTCGCCCTCCTGGGCCAGGGCGGCATGGGGGAGGTCTACCGGGCCGACGACCTGACCCTCGGCCAGCCCGTCGCCCTCAAGTTCCTTCCCGCCGCCGCCGCCAGCGAGGAGATGCTCTCCCGCCTGCGGGGCGAGGTCAGGACCGCGCGGCGCGTGTCCCACCGCAACGTCTGCCGCGTGCACGACATCGGCGAGGCCGACGGGCGGCAGTTCCTCTCGATGGAGTACGTCGACGGCGAGGACCTCGCGACCCTCCTGAAGCGGATCGGCCGCCTCCCGCCGGACAAGGCGCTCGACGTGGCGCGCCGCGTGTGTGCGGGTCTCGCCGCCGCCCACGAGAAGGGCGTCCTCCACCGCGACCTCAAGCCGGCCAACGTCATGCTCGACCGGCAGGGGGAGGTCGTGATCACGGACTTCGGCCTGGCCGCGATGGCCGGCCAGGTCCCGGAGAGCGACGCGCGCAGCGGGACACCGAGCTACATGGCGCCCGAGCAGCTCGAGAAGGGCGAGGTGACGGCCAAGAGCGACATCTACGCGCTCGGCCTGGTGCTCTACGAGATCTTCACCGGGAAGCGCGCCTTCGCCTCGCGGACCCTCGCCGCCCTGCGCGAGCGCGGGGAGACGAGACCGGACAGCCCGTCGTCCCACGTGCGGGACCTCGACCCCGCCGTCGAGCACGCGATCCTCTGGTGCCTCGAGCCCGATCCCGCCCGGCGCCCGCGCTCGGCCCTCGCGGTCGCCGCCGCTTTGCCCGGAGGCGACCCCCTCGCGGCCGCCCTGGAAGCGGGCCACACGCCCTCTCCGGAGGTCGTCGCCGACGCCGGCGAGACGACCGGGCTCTCGCCGCGGGCCGCGATCGCCCGTCTCGCCCTGGTCGTAGCCGGGCTCCTCGCCGTCCTCGCCCTCGGCATCCGATCGAGCGGCCTCGACCGGATCGGCCTGGAGCCCCCCGACGCCCTCTCTCAGAAGGCTCGGGATGCCGTCGCCCGGCTCGGCTACGAAGAGACGCCTCTCGACGTCGCCCGGGGCTTCGGCGCCGAGCGCGACCTCATCCGCTACTTCGAGACGAGGCAGGAGCCGCGCACCGACTGGAACCGCGCACTCCCCGGCCGCCCGCCGGTCGTCTTCTTCTGGTACCGGACGAGCCCGCGTCGCCTCGTCGTCTACGACCTCAGCATGGACTTCATGACACCCGGGATCGTCTGGATCTGGAGCCCGTCGGCCACGATCGCGGGCATGGTGAACGTGGGGCTCGACGCCCAGGGCCGCCTGAACTTCCTCCAGGTGCTTCCCCCGGAGGTGGAGGAGACGGAGGGCACGGCCCACGCTCCCGACTGGGACGCCCTCTTCGCCGCCGCCGGCCTCGACCGCGCGCGGTTCAACCCCGCCGAGCCCCGGTGGACGTCGCTCGCCGCTTCGGACGAGCGGGCGGCGTGGACGGGGCTCTCTCCGGGATCGAGCATCCCCCTTCGCGTCGAGGCGGCCGCCTTCCACGGAAGGCCCGTGTTCTTCCAGCTCGTCGGACCCTGGACTCACCCGTATCGCACTCAGCCCGATCCACGGACGGCGCGCGAAAAGGCGGCCGACGTCGTCGCGGTCGTCCTCGCCTTCCTGTCCCTGTGCTCGGCCGCCATCCTGGCCCGACGCAACCTCTTCGCCGGCAGGGGCGATCGACGGGGCGCTCTTCGGCTCGCCGGCTTCGTGTTCTGCGCCCACATCGTGCTCTGGATCTGCCGCGCGCACCACGTGGTCGGGATCGAGGAGATCGTGGGCTTCGCCCTGGCGGTCGCGGGCGCGCTCTTCTTCTCCGGCCTCACCTGGCTCCTCTACCACTCCGTCGAGCCCTACGTCCGCAAGCACTGGCCGCAGACGCTCATCTCGTGGAGCCGGCTGCTCGCGGGACGGCTGCGCGACCCGCTGGTGGGGCGGGACCTCCTCTCCGGCGTGATCCTCGGCCTGCTGTGGGCCCTGATCGCCGAGAGCTTCGTCCTCGCGAGCCAGGGGACGGGAGCCTCCCCGCAGCTCGGGGAGATGGAGTACCTGCTCGGGGGACGCCGGATCCTGGGCGCCTGGCTGGGCTACCTGCTCGGCTCGATCCGCGGCACCCTGAGCCTCTTCCTGATCCTGTTCCTGCTGCGGGTGCTGCTCAAGCGGCGCTGGCTCGCCGCCGCGGCGTTCGTCGCGGTCTTCGCGGCGCCCGAGGTGCTGGCGAGCCGCCACCCGCTCCTGGAGGGACCGATGCAGGTCGCCATCTACGCGATCGCGGCGATCGCCGTCGTCCGCTTCGGCCTCGTCACGCTCGCGGCGGGCATCCTGACCGTGAACGCCGTTCTCAGCGTCCCCGTCACGGCGAGCCTCTCGAGCTGGTACGCGGGCTGCTCCGTCTTCGTCTTCTCGTCCGTGCTCGCCCTCGCTCTCTGGGGCTCCTTCACCTCGCTCGCCGGCCAGCGGCTCTGGAAGGCCGACGCCTTCGAGTAGCCGCCTCCTCGGCCGTCGGTGTCCGCAGGCGCGCCGGGACCAGCCCCGGACCGGCCCTTCCGTTCGGTCGGGAGCGCTACGTTGCGACGCACCACGCCGGGGGCCAGTCGACCGCTCCCGGCGCCACGCCCGGCGCGGGATGGGCCTTCGCCTTGAACTTGGGAGGAGTGGCGCGCAGGAAGCCGAAGACGATCTGCTGCACCGCGTCCATTCGGGGCAGGAAGCTGTGGAGAGAGGCGAGGCCGAGGAGCTGTCCGAACCCCAGCCAGTCCAGCCTCTCCTTGGCGCTGACGTCGTCCTGGGTGATGCAGACGAGCCGCTCGCGCGGGGTGGGGCTGCCCGGGGCGCCAGTCGACAGGTTGAAGGGGGCGATCGCGCCGAGGAAAGGCACCGTGTTGTCCCCCGTCCGGTCTCCGGCGTTGTCCTCCACGAACGCGAACTCGGCGTCGGGCGCGCTGCCCTCCTGCATGCTGACGACCTGGACCTGGACGTTCGTCTTGTTGCCGATGCCGACGATCGCGAGCCAGTTGTCCGCGGACCCGAGCGCCGCCGCCACGTCGAGCGCCGTCAGGTCGGTCCTCTGGCGGTCGGCCGCGGCCCGCAGCTCCGCCAGGCGGTCGGGCCCCGACTTCGAAGAGCCCATGCGGGTGCAGTAGGCATTCAAGGAGCGCTCCACCGACGACCCGTTCCAGACCGTCGGGTCCGTGAGCAGGTCGATGACGGGCGGCGGATCCTGACCCTTCGTCATGTCCACCGTGGCGTTCTCGAAGTAGGGGAGCAATCCGTACACCGAGGGGAGGGTCCGCGCGGCCTCCCGCTGATCGAGGTCCTTGATCATGGTGTGGAACGCGTCGACCGCTCCCCGGAAGGGCGTCGCGATCGTGACCACCTTGCGCACGCGGCTCGGCCGCACCGGTCTCTGCTGCTGGCACCAGCGGAGGTACCGTGCGGTGACGAGGCCCCCGAACGAATGCGCCACGATGTCGACCTTGTCCGGCGGAGAGTCCTTGTAGCCGGGCAGCCGCGCCACGATCCGAAGCACCTCCGTGATGAAGGAGTCGAGCACCAGCGCGCTCGTGGACGAGTCGAATCGCCAGTCGTAGGCGATCGGGAAGACCGGCGCCGGCTGGTCCTGGGAGCCGACGTTGTTCTTCAGGCTCTCGACCAGGTTCTCGTAGGGCACGTAGAAGGCGTTGATGGCGGCGATGCGCGAGGGAGTCACCGTCCGGCCGCTCGTGTTGAGCGTCGTCGCCGGGTCGTCGGGATGGAAGGGCAGTCGGTCGTAGTGGGCCTCCGTCGTCGGCTTCCCGAGGAACCCGCTCGAGAGGGTGTAGGCGTGATCCGGAGTCGTGAGGTAGAGATCGTAGAGGTTGCTGGCCGGGTCTCCGTGGATGACGACGATCGGGGTCGGCAGTGACGAGCCAGGCGTCGTGGCGGGCGTCGTGGCGGGCGTCCTGGCGACGGACACGGCGGCCGCTCGTCGCGCCGCCGTCGCTTTCCTGGCCTTCTTGGGCTTGCCACGCGGCATGGCGAACCTCCTTCGGGCGGCACTCTAGATTCGGATCGTGGACGGACCGGAGATTACACCCCCTCCCGTCGACGAGCAAGGCTTCGTGGCCAGGCATCGAGGCCAGGAGGTCTGTGCCTCCCGCGGCCTGACCGGACCGGCGTGCCCGTGGGGCCGTCATCGTGGTCACCGGCAAGGGCCTGGGACCGGGGACCGAGAAGAAGCGACCCCGCCCCGACGGCCGTGAGCAGGCTCCGGCAGACGAACGACCGCGCGCTCGAGAACAATTCCCCTCCTTCTTCGAGAGTGCTCAGCACAAGTCAGGAAGGGCGTGTTCTCCTGCGGCTTCGGAACTGTGACGACCGGACGACGCTCGCGCCGTTCCCAAGGGCCCCGGCGATTGGGCATACTCGATTGGCGGGAGGGGAGGAGCCGAATGCCAGAGATTCACCACCGCGTCCCGGTGTCGGCCGCGGCAAAGGCGGTTCTGGACCTCGTGGCGACCGGCGTCGGCTTCGAGCGCTGGTGGGCGGAGGACGTCACGACCGAGGCCGACGGGCGGATCAGCCTGGGCTTCTTCGACCGCGCGACGGTCTACCGCCTCCGCCTCCTCGAGCGGGGAGAGGAAGGCGTGTCCTGGCGCTGCGAGTCGGGCGACGAGTGGCACGACACCGAGCTGCGGTCCGATGTGAAGCCGGCTCGCGACGGCGTCATCCTCGACTTCCGGCATGCCGGATGGCGGAGCGAGACGCCGTACTTCACGTCCTGCAACACGACCTGGGGCGAGCTGATGTTCCGCGTGAAGTCGGCGGCCCAGGGGAAGCCCCGCGGCCCGCTGTTCCGCCGAGGCTCGCTCGCCTACTAGAATGCCCTCATGGCGACCGGATCGGCGGTGTCCCCGGCAGCGGACCGCTTCCTGCTGGCCGTGGTGGGCAGCGGCTCGAAGACGCAGGCCCTCCTGACGGACCTCCGCGGCAAGGCCATCGCCCGCGGCTTCGGGCCGGCCAGCAATCCCAACGTGGTCGGCTTCGAGGCGTTCGGCAGGGCCCTCACGATGGCCATCGAGGGCGCCCTCGTGAACGCGATGGGCCCGCGGCGCGGGGACGCCGACGGCGCTGCCTGGCGCGGCGTCGGCATCGCATCAGCGTGCTTCGGCCTGGCGGGCGTCGACAGCCCGGAGGACGAGGCGCGCGTGTCGCGGTGGGTCAGGGAGCAGGCGGTCAGCGAGCGGACCCTCGTCGTGAACGACGCCGCCCTCGTCATGGCGGGCGGCACGCCCGATGGCTGGGGCGTCGCCCTCATCAGCGGCTCGGGGTCGGTCTGCTACGGCCGCTCGGCGCAAGGGCGGGAGGTGCGGGTGGGCGGCTGGGGCCCGCTCCTCGGCGACGAGGGCAGCGGCTACGAGATGGCCTTGGGCGCCCTGCGCCTCTGCACGCAGACCGCCGACGGGCGGGCCGACGCGCACGCCCTCCTCCAGGCGATCCTCCGCCACTGGTCGCTGCCCGACGCCTCCGCCCTGCTGCGCCACGTCTACCGTCCCGGCACCACTCCCGGCGACCTCGCCGCCCTCGCCCCGGTCATCGTCGACCTCGCCGCGAGCGGGGACGCGGACGCCCGCGCCCTGGTGGAGGCGACCGCCCGCGGCCTCGCCCGGCAGGTGGACACGGCCGTGCGCAAGCTCGCCCTGGAGCGCCCCCCGCTCGCGCTGGCGGGCAGCAGCCTGCAGAGGGGCGACATGCGGCGGGCGCTCCTCTCCGCGGTCAGCGCCGAGATCGGAACCACGGCCTACGTCCCCGACCTCTGCCGGGGCGCGGTCAAGCTGGCCGAGCGGCTTCTGAAGGGGCCCCAGGCGGGCCGCTAGTTGCTCCCGCCCCTCCTCGCCCGAGCCGTCGACGCGTGGGCGGCGTACTACGAGGCGCACCGGATGGTCTCCGTCGCGGTCCGCTGGCTGCACCTCGCCGGCCTCGTCGTCGGCGCCGGCACGGCGCTCGTCGCCGACCGGCGGGTCCTCGTCGCGTGGCGCGGGCCGCACGGCGCCCGCGAGGCTGCGCTCGCCGAGCTGCGCCGCTCGCACCGCGTCGTCTTCCCGGCGCTGGCGGTGATCGTCCTGACCGGCCTGCTGATGACGGCATCCGACCGTGGGACGTTCATGGGCTCGCGGCTGTACTGGGGCAAGCTGAGCCTCGTCGCGCTGCTGCTCGTCAACGGCACGGGCCTCCTCGCCCTCGAGCGCGCGGCCCAGAGGGACGGCGCCTCGGTCTGGCGGCGGCTCGGCATCGTGTCGGCCGCGAGCCTCGTGCTGTGGCTCGTGGTGCTCTTCTTCGGCGTGTGGCTGACGGCCGCGGCCTGACTGGAAGGGCGATGGAGCAGCGCCGGCGCGAACGGACGACGGGGCGAGGAGAGGCACGTTGCCCTGGCTGCGCCACCGTCTCGCGACGACACGTCCTGGGCCGGGCCTCCGTTGCCGCCCTGGCGGCGATGGCCGGCGTGGAGCTCGCGGCGGGCACCCGCGCCGCGCTGCCGGTCGTCGAGGGAGGCTCCACGGCGAGCGCCAACTCCGACCGTCGCTACCCGCTTCCGGCGGCGGACGGCGTCACCATCGACCGCAACGAGCAGGTGATCCTGGTTCGCTTCCAGCGGCACGTCTACGCCTTCAACCTCGCCTGCCCGCACGAGAACACGGCGCTGCGCTGGCGCGAGCGGGAGGTGCGTTTCCAGTGCCCGCGGCACGAGTCGCAGTACCAGCCGGACGGCACTTTCGTCACCGGGCGCGCCACGCGCAACATGGACCGTTTCGCGGTCAAGCGGGATGGCGCGGAGCTCGTCGTGGATCTCGACCGGCTGTTCCGCTCCGATCAGCAGGCGCAGGACTGGGCGGCGGCGACGGTCGAGGTGTAGGCGGCGCGGGCGGCCCGCCCGTCTATCCGCCGCCGATCGCGGCCTTGACGCAGCTCAGCAGCTCGTGCCCCACGTACGGCTTCTGGATGGACGCCGCGCAGCCGAGCGCGCGCGCACGGGCGAGGGGCGGGTGACGGCGTAGCTCCCGCGCCACGTCGTAGCCGACGATCTCGGGCAGATGGATGTCGAGGAGGATCGCGGCTGGCTGGAGCTCGACGGCCTTGCGCACGCTCTCGCGGCTGGCGGTCAGCTGCCGGTTGCGGTCCGAGAGCTCGCGAGTGCGCTCCTCGAGCCGGGCCTCCCGCTCGCTGCGCGCGCGCTCGAGCTCGGCCATGGCCTGTGCCCGCTCGTGCTGCGCGCGGAGAGCTGCGATGCCGTGCGAGATGTCCGAGCCGAGCTCCTCGAGCAGGCCGACCTCGGTGCCGTCGAAGGCGTCGGGCTCCGCCGCGTAGACCAGCAGGACGCCGTAGACCTCTCCGCCCACCAGCAACGGAACCGCGATCGCCGAGGCGAAGTGGTGCGTCGCGAACACCCGCCGCCAGGCCGCGAAGGCGGGGTTTCTCCGGAGGTCGCGGGCGATGGCCGGGCGTCGGGTCCGGACTGCGGTCCCGGCCGTTCCGTGGCCGTACTCGTCGTCGGCCCCGTCGACGTGGATCACCCGGAGGAACGCTCCGGGGCCGGTGGAGGCGACGGGGCGCACGGTGCGCCTTCCAGCTCGGCGCGGCCGATCCAGGCCATCGGGTAGCCCGCGGTCTCGACCGCGATCCGACAGATCCCGGTGAGCAGCGCGTGCTCGTCCGTCGCGTGCACGACCGCGCTGTTGATCAACGAGAAGAGGCGCAGCGCGCGATTCGTCTGGCTGAGCGCCTTCTCGGTCCGATCCTCGACCGACCTCGACCGCTCGGCCCCGCTCATCGCCACACCTCGTCGACAGGCTCGCAGAAACGGGTGGGCACGCGCCGACGGTGCCCACGTCAGCACAGAACACGGCCTGTCGCGTCCGTGGTGCCTGGCGAGCCGACGCCCCTCGGAGACCGATCAAGGCCCCTCGACCGAGGTCACCGACAATCTGGAGGTCCACGCCCCCCTTCGCCGATGTGTTGGGCTCCCGCCGGATGTGAAAACACGTCACAACCTCCTCCGCAGGCCGCATCCGCAACCCGGCCGCACGTAACAACGTCTAAGAAGAGAGTCAGAGGCGCCGGGCCGCTCGACGCCAAGACCGGGAGACGACGATGGGGTGCACCCCGCAACTCGCTGAAGCCGAGACCGGAAGCTGCCTCCAGATGCACGAGGACTGGCAGGAGGCGACGCGGCGGCTGGCCCGGGACCGCCAGGAAGCGGCCCTGTGCCTGCAGTCGGCGGTGGTGGAGGAGGACCCCGCGGAACGCCGGTCCCTGCGACGGCGAGCTGCGCAGCTCATCGCGCCCCGCCGCTCGAGCCGACGGAGGGTCTTCTAGCGGGACAGGACGTGGCCGGGCGGGCGCGAGGCAGGGCTCGCCCGCAACGGCAGGAGCCGATCCCTCCGGGGGTGTAAGCTTCGTCCGGTCCGCTCCCAGGAGGAACGACTTGCGCCCTCCCCTCTCGACTCGTCCCGACGCCGGTCTTCTGCTCGGCCTGCTCCTCGTTCTCGCGATGCCCTCCCCGGGCCGGCCCCAAGCCTCGTCACCGGCTCCGCCGGCGCCCGCGAGAGCGCCCTACTTCGATCCGAGTCTGCCCCTCGAGAAGCGCGTCGACGACCTCGTCTCGCGCATGACGCTGCCGGAGAAGGTCTCTCAGATGCAGGACCACGCCGCCGCGATCCCCCGCCTCGGCGTGCCGAGGTACGACTGGTGGAACGAAGGGCTGCACGGCGTCGCGTTCGGCGGGTACGCGACCAACTTCCCGCAGGTGATCGGCATGGCCGCCACCTGGGACCCCGGGCTCGTGCACGAGATGGCCGAGACGATCTCGACCGAAGCGCGAGCCAAGTACCAGGAGGCCGTGCGCGAGGACCATCACGAGATGTTCTTCGGCCTCACCTTCTGGGCGCCCAACGTCAACATCTTCCGGGATCCGCGCTGGGGACGCGGCCAGGAGACCTACGGCGAGGATCCCTTCCTCACCGCGCGGATGGCCGTCGCCTTCGTCTCCGGCATGCAGGGCGACGACCCGAAGCACCTGAAGGTCGTCTCCACGCCCAAGCACTTCGCCGTCCACAGCGGGCCGGAGCCGCTGCGGCACACCTTCGACGTGAAGGTGTCTCCCCACGACCTCGAAGACACCTACCTCCCGGCGTTCCGCGCGGCGGTCACCGAGGCCCACGCGCAGTCGGTGATGTGCGCCTACAACGCCGTCGACGGCTCCCCGGCCTGCGCCAGCGCGATGCTGCTCCAGCAGCACCTGCGCGACGCCTGGGGGTTCGACGGCTACGTCGTCTCCGACTGCGCCGCGGTCGCCGACGTCGCGACCGGGCACAAGTTCGCCCCGGACTTCGCGCATGCCTCGGCGGCGGCCGTGAAGGCCGGCACGGACCTCGAGTGCCAGTACCGCGAGGGAGCGGCCTTCCCCGCCCTGTCGGACTCGGTCAAGCAGGGTCTGGTCACGGAGGCCGACCTCGACCGCGCCGTGAAGCGGCTCTTCACCGCGCGCTTCCGCCTGGGCATGTTCGATCCGCCCGAGTCCTACGCCTACGGCCGCATCCCGGTCAGCGAGGTGAGCTCGGCCGAGCACCGGAAGCTCGCCCTGCGGGCGGCGCGCGAAGCGATCGTGCTCTTGAAGAACGACCGGCGATTCCTGCCGCTCTCGGCGACCACGCCGACGATCGCCGTCGTGGGACCCGACGCGGAGCTGGTGCAGTCGCTGCAGGGCAACTACAACGGCACGCCCCCCGACCCGGTCTCCCCGCTGGCCGGCATCGAGCGGCGATTCCGGGCCGCGAAGGTCGTCTACGCGCAGGGATCCAGCCTCGCCGCCGGGCTCGCGGTGCCCGTGGCCCACACCGCGCTCCGCACCGCCGACGGACGAGAGGGCTTGACGGGAGAGTACTTCGGCAGCTCCGACTTCAGTGGCAAGCCGGTCGCCGTCCGCGTGGACCGGACCGTGAACTTCAACTGGGACAAGGCCATCCCTGTCTCCGGCCTGCAGCGCAACAACTTCTCCGTGCGCTGGACCGGAAGCCTGGTGCCTCCCGGTCCCGGCGACTACAAGCTCGGCGCGCGCGTCGCCTTCTGCTACGCGTGCGAGAGCCACGAGCAGTTCCGCCTCTACGTGGACGGCAGGCAGGTCGCCGACGCGGCCGCGAAGGGAGAGGCCGAGGCGTCCCTCCACTTCGCCGACACCCGGCCGCATGCCGTTCGCCTCGAGTACAGGCACGCCACGGCCGCGGCGGGCATCGACCTCGTCTGGCAGCCCCCCGCCGCAGAGCTCGTCCGGGAGGCCGTCGCCGCCGCGACCCGGGCCGACGTGGTGGTCGCCTTCGTCGGCCTCTCCCCGCAGCTCGAGGGCGAGGAGATGCCGGTCGAGCTGGAAGGCTTCAAGGGGGGCGACCGCACCGACATCCGCCTGCCCAAGGTCCAGCGGGACCTGCTGCAGGCCCTGAAGGGCACCGGCAAACCGATGGTCCTCGTGCTCATGAGCGGCAGCGCGCTCGCCGTTCCCGACGAGCACGCGTACGCGAACGCCGTGCTCGAAGCGTGGTACCCCGGGGAAGAGGGCGGCACGGCCATCGCCGAGACCCTGGCCGGCGACAACAACCCCGCCGGGCGGCTCCCGCTCACCTTCTACGCCTCCGTCGACCAGCTGCCGCCGTTCGAGGAGTACTCGATGGCGAACCGCACCTACCGCTACTTCGCCGGGAAGCCGCTCTACGGCTTCGGCTATGGGCTCAGCTACGCCGAGTTCCAGTACGGCAACCTCACGGTGTCGAGCTTGCCGGTGAAGGCGGGCGACCCGGTCTCCGTGGAGGTGGACGTGAAGAACGCGGGCCGCCGCCCCGGCGACGAGGTCGTCGAGGTCTACCTCACGCAACCGAAGGCCGCGCAGACCCCGCTACGCACGCTCGCCGGATTCAGGCGCGTCCACGTCGAGCCTGGCGCGACGGAGCACGTCGCCGTCACGATCGACCCCCGGACCCTCGGCCAGGTCGACGAACGGGGCGAGCGCGTCGTCCTGCCGGGGACCTACGGTGTCGCCGTCGGAGGAGCCCAGCCCGCCGAGTTCCCGGGTGCAGTGACCGCCACGTTCGAGGTCACGGGATCGCAGCCTCTCCCCCGCTGACCGGCAGGACGAACGCGCGGGTTTCGAGCCACCTCGTCGGTTCTGTGCTCTTTCACAACGCAATGCGCGAACGCGCCCGCCAGTGAGCCGACGCACTGGCTGACTCTCCTCGAGCCGCTATCGTGTCAACGCGCGGAGAGGCAGCAGATGACCACCTACAGCCGGAGCGCGACGTGCACGACGGGCCACAGGATCGAGGTGTCCTTCGAGTGGGATCCGCAGGCGACCGGGGCTCCCCAGGAGTACTCGAAACCCTGCCCGTCCCCGGCCTGCGACGGACGGGTCGAGTTCAGGCTGCCGATCGGCGCGGACCCCGAGAGCCTCGCGTTGCGCTGACGACGAGCTCGGCGTGCAGCCCGGAGGACCGCTGGCAGTAGAATCTCGCCTCGAAGGAGGCGTCCATGGCCTCGGCCGGCGCGACTGTCCCCACGATCTCGGTGATCGACGCGGCCCACGACGCGATCGCCCACGTTCGGAGGCATCTCTTTCCCATCCGGGTCGAGAGGTGGCTGGTGCTGGGCCTGCTCGCCTTCCTCGACCAGTGCGGCCGCGGAGGAGGAGGAGGGACCGGTCGGGGGCTGACCCACCACACGCTCGACTGGTCGCGCGGGCCTTGGCCCCAAGGCCCCGGGGATTTCCCCGGCGCTCTCGTCCGGGTGTCCGAGTGGCTGTCGTTGCACGCGGTGGTCGTCGCCCTGGGGCTGATCGCGACGCTCGTCGTGCTGGGGGGCGTCGCGGCCGTCGTCCTCTGGGTGAACGCCCGTGGCTCGTTCATGTACCTCGACAACGTCGCCAGCGGCCGCGCGGACGTGGTCCGCCCGTGGCGCGAGCACGCCTCGGCCTCGTCGTCCTACTTCGTCTGGCGGCTCGGCCTCACCCTGGCCGCGGCGTTCGTCGCGTTCTTCGCCGCCGGCCTCGTCCTCGCCGCCGTCCTCGGCTGGGCGCGCGGAAACCTGGAGGGTGCCACGGGCCTCGTGGCGGGCCTCGCCCTCCTGCCCGTGGTCCTGCTTCTCGGCCTCGCGTTGCCGCTCCTGCTCCTCGCCGGTCTGGCGCTACGGGACTTCGTCGCGCCGCTCCAGCTGATCACCGGTCTGCCCTGCCCCGAGGCAGCGCGGATCCTGGAAGGCCTCCTCACCCAGCACCCCGGCGCCTTCATCCTCTACCTGCTGGCCAAGCTCGGTCTGCTGGTCGGCTCGGGTGTCGTCGTGGTGGCAGGAGGTTGCCTGACCTGCTGCATCGGATTCCTGCCCGTGGTCATGCAGACGCTCTTCCAGCCCCTCTTCTACTTCGAGCGAGCCTTCCCCCTCTTCCTGCTGAGGCAGATGGGACACGACCTCCCCGGACGCCTGGGCGGCCTCGGCCAGAGCCGGTAGCGAGCCTCCGCGGGATGAGACCCTCGCGAGCGTCGATTCGGAAGGCCCAGAGTCCGATCCCCACCCCCCGCCGCCTCGACACACCGTCCCGATCCAGGCTCCGCCGGCGCCCGGCCGCGAACGGCACGGCGCTCGCTCTCTTCGTCGTGGCGGCCGCCACGATGCACGCCGAGGAGCCGGTGGCCGTGGTGTCTTCTGCCGCGAACGACCAGCTCCTGTACTTCACCTCGACGAGCCTGCTCGCGGACGACGACCGGCTCGTCTTCCTGAGCGACCGCTCCGGCCAGCCGAACGTCTTCGTGCGCGATCTGCGCACCGGCGAGGACCGGCAGCTGACCTTCAACACCGAGGGCTTCCTCAAGTCCTACGTCTACTTCGACGGCCTGCCCTATCGAGGCCTGGGGCGCGCCAGCATCAGCGTCGACCCGCGGCGAGGCCTCGTCTACTTCATCGAGGGGACGAGACTCTGCGTCGTGGACGCGGCTACCGGAGCGAGGCGGGTGCTCGCCGAGCTGCCGTCCGGGCAGATGACGGCCTTCACCCACGTGTCGGCCGACGGCTCCCGGCTGTGCGTGCCCACCACGGACGCCCGGGCTCTCGACGACGAGAAGCCCCTGAAGGGCAGGCCCGACTACGACATCGACGCGCGGGTCCAGGCCGAGGGGCTCTCGTCCTACCTGCGCGTCTTCGACACGGCTACCGGACGTGAGATCGCCAGTGAACGCGTGCCGAAGGCCTGGATCACCCACGTGCAGTTCTCGCCGCGCGACAGCCGGCTCATCCTCTACAACCACGAGTGGCCTTCCGACTGCGGAATACGGCGCATGTGGCTGTGGAACGGCGAGCGCCACCTGCGTCTTCGCACCGAGGGCGACGGCCGCAGCCGTGCCGACTGGACGTGCCACGAGATGTGGGAGCGCGACGGCTCCGCGGTGATCTACCACGGCACGTACGACAAGGGCTCGAGCTACGTCGGCCGCGTGCTTCCGGACGGCAGCGGAACGATCGAGATCTCGCTGCCGAAGGAGTGGAACCGCTACGGGCACTTCACCGTCGGCCGCCCCGGTTGGCTGGTCACGGACGGCTCCTACGTCCGGGACGGGGACCCGAGGCGTTCAGGAGGCGACTGGATCAGTGCCGTCTTCGTGGACTGGGCGGCCAGGCGCTACGACTGGCGACCGCTCTGCCGCCACGGCTCGAGCTGGACCTCGCAGGACGCCCACCCGCATCCGGTCTTCGATCACGCCGGCGGCGCGGCCTACTTCACGTCCGACGCCGGAGGCCGGCGAGCGATCTACCGCGTGACGGTACCGGACCGCCCGTGACGACACGCAAGGCCATTGACGCCATCGAATGAGGCGCCATGCGGCAGAATGATGCAAATACATCTGTCGCACCCTATGGTCGATTCGCTAATCTCTCATTGGGGGGGTTGGTGCCTGCGCGTCGCTCCTCGCGAGGAGTGCTTCATCGGAGGTTTCCTGCCAGCTATCGCTCCCGCGGTCCCTCCAGCGGCCCGCTTCGGCGCCGGCCCCCCCGCTTTCGAGCCTCGCGGACTCCTCGAAGGCCGCCCGCTCCCCGCCAAGCGTGCTGCCCGGCTGGATCCGCTGCGCCCGGCGCTCAGGCGCGTCGACACGCAGGAGTCGTGCGATCCCCGTCGTCGGTGACTGCTTCTCGTGCCGACGGGGCCGCCGTCCGCGGGGCACTGCCGCTATAATCCGTCCACGTCACCGCAGGGGAGAACGTGATGGCTCTTCAGCCCGGCGCGTCCCTCGGCCCGTTCCGCATCATCGAACCTCTCGGCCGAGGCGGCATGGCGTCGGTCGCCAAGGCGTACGAGGCCGCCCTCGACCGGTATGTCGCGCTCAAGGTCCTGCCGGCCGAGTTCATGCACGACCCGAGCTTCGCCGAGCGTTTCAAGCGAGAGGCGAAGGTCATCGCCAGCCTCGAGCACCCCAACATCGTCCCCATCTACGCCTTCGGGATCGACGAGGGGATCCCCTGGATGGCGATGCGGCTCGTGGCGGGGGGAACGGTCTCGAGCGCGCTCAAGGAGCGCCGGATCGGGCGGGCGGAGGCGGTCAGGATCCTGCACGGAGTGGCGCTGGCCCTCGACTACGCCCACTCGCGGGGCGTCGTTCACCGCGACGTGAAGCCGCAGAACGTCCTGCTCGACGCGGCGGGGCCGGTCTACCTCGCGGACTTCGGCATCGCCAAGATCGTCGAGGGATCGACGGTGATGACCGCGACCGGCATGGTCACGGGGACGCCCGAGTACATGGCTCCGGAACAGGCGCAGGGCCGGGCGGTGGATGCCCGGGCCGACATCTACTCGCTCGGCGTCCTCGCCTACCGGATGCTGACGGGAAGGCTTCCGTTCGAGGCCGACACCCCTCTCGCGGTCGCGATGAAGCACGTCATGGACCCCCTTCCCCTGCCCACCCCCGACGAAGTGCCCGAGCCGGTGACCCGAGCGCTCCTCAAATGCCTCGACAAGAAACCCGAGGCCCGGTGGCCCTCGGCCTCCGACTTCGTGACGGCTCTGGAGCAGGGCCTCGAGGAGAGCGGCCCGCCCGCCCCGACTCTCGTCGAGGGGCCGACCGTGGCCGGCCCCGGGCCCGGGCTCGCGCCGACCGTGCCTCTGCGGGCGCGGATGACGACGCCGGCTCTGCCGCGGGCGAGTCGGCCGGCCGTCTCTCCGGCCGGCCTTGCGGGCGCTGCGCGTCCGACGCCGCCCGGCGGCCGAGCGGGATCGAAGGTCGCCGTGGGTCTCGGGTTGGTCGGGGTCGGCCTCGTACTCCTGGGCGCCGTGGTCGTCGTGCCGTGGCTGCGCGGCCGGGCGGCCCGCCCCGTGACGGCGGCCGCCCCTCCCACGGCTCTCGAGACTCCCGAGGCCGCTCCACCCGTCCTCGCCGAACCTCCCGCGCCACCGCCCGCGCAGGCTTCCCTCGCATCGAGTCCGCCTCCGGAGAGGGCGCACGGCGTGCCCGAGGTGCAGCGTGGCCCGCAGATGGCGCCTTCGCTGCCACCCCTCTCCCCGGCGGCCGGGGTCCCGCCTCCCGTCGCGTCCGCCCCGATCGAGACACCTCTCGAGCGCGGCGAAGGTGCTCCGACGGATCAGGCCCGAGTCGCCGCCCTGCGACAGGCTTGCGACGCCGGCGAGCTGCAGCGGTGCATCGGCCTCGGATGGGCCTACGTGCGCGGCTCGGGCGTCGCCCGCGACGAGGCCCGCGGAGCCTCCCTCTTCAGGAGGGCGTGCGACGGCGGCGTGCTCCTCGGATGCAGGGCCCTCGCCTGGGCGTACGAGCGAGGCGTCGGGGTCCCGAAGGACGGCGACCGCGCGGCCACGCTCTACAAGGGCGTGTGCGACGGTGGAGACCTTCAGGGCTGCGCGGTCCTGGGCTGGATGTACGTCCGCGGCACCGGCGTCTCCAGGGACGAAGGCCGCGCCGTCGCCGTCTTCAGGAATGCCTGCGACGGCGGCGGCCAGCTCGCCTGCAACGGCCTCGGCTGGATGTACGTGCGGGGCACGGGTGTGCCCAAGGACGTCGTCCGAGCCGCAACGCTCTTCCAGCAGGCGTGCGACGGCGGGGCGCCGGCCGGCTGCCACAGCCTCGGCTGGCTGAACGAGAGGGGACTCGGCGCTCCCAGGAACGAGGCGCGAGCCGCGGAGCTCTACAAACGGGCGTGTGACGGGGGCGCCATGGTGGGCTGCACCGACCTGGGTCGTCTCTACGCTCGAGGCAAGGGGGTCTCCAGGGACGCGGCCCAGGCGGCGGCCCTCTTCAGGCGGGCCTGCAACGGGGGTGAGCCCGGCGCCTGCGAGGACCTGAAGCGCCCCTGACGCAGCCCTTCCTCCGTTTCGGCCTGCCCCCCGGCCGCGTCATCGCTGCCGGCCCATGCGTCAGTGAACGGCATAGAGGAAGCCGTCCGTGCTGCCGAAGTAGACGACACCCCCCGCCACGAGCGGAGACGAGGCGACGGCACCCAGCGAGAAGAGCCGCTCGACGCCGGGGCCCGTGCCGTAGTCGCCCGGACGGAAGGTCATCGCGTCGTTGTGCGAGCGGTCGGCCTTGAGCAGCCAGCCGGCGTTCTGCTTCGACGCCTCGGTCTCGTACTCCCAGAGCGGCTTGCCCGTCTCCAGGTCGAGCGCGAGGAGCCCGCCGTTCATCTTGCCGACGAGGATCGTGTCGCCGGCCACGGCGGCCGAGGAGAAGACGTAGGAGTTGCCCGGCTGCTGGTAGACGGTCTTGCCGCTCTCCGCGTCGAGGACGAGCAGCAGCTTCGAGTCCGAGGTGCCGAAGATCACCTTGCCCTGCGCGACCGCCGGCGACGCGACCACCCAGCTGCCCCGAGTGGGCAGGCTCCAGCGCTGCTTGCCGGTCGCGGCGTCGACGGCGTAGAGGTGAGCGTCGCGGCAGCCCACGTAGACGGTTCCCTTCGCGACCGCCGGCGAGCTCTGGAAGCCGACCTGGTTGTGCATCAAGGGGTCCTCGCCCGTCTTGAAGCGCCACTTCTCGCGGCCCGAGCGGGCGTCGAGCGCGTAGAGGTAGCTGTCCCAGCTGCCGACGTACACCGTGCCGGCGTCGTAGGCCGGCGACGCGTGCACCACGTCGCCGGTCGCGAACGTCCAGCGCAGCGCCCCGGTCGCTTCCTCGACCGCGTAGACCTTCCCGTCGCCGGATCCGAAGTAGACCGCGCCCTCCGCGACGACGGGACTCGAGAGGTACATGTCCCAGGCATCGAAGAAGGTCTGGCTCTTCGGCGCGAGCCCGTCGAGGCCCTTGGCCTCGAAGCGCCGCTCGCCCTCGGTCTCGAACCACCAGCGCTGCCGGCCGGTCGCCGCCTCGAGCGCGTAGAGCCTTCCGTCGAAGCTCAGGACGAAGACGAGGCCCTGGTCGACCGCGGGAGTGGAGTCGACCGCGCCCCGCGTCCTCGACATCCACCTCTGGACGCCCGTCCCGGCGTCGACGGCGTAGACGTTGCCGTCGCTCGAGCCGAAGTAGATCGTGCCGCGGTCCATCACCGGCGAGGAGAGCACGGGGCCGCCGGTGGCGAACCTCCACTTGACGCCGTGGAGCTCGCGGGGAGGCGTCGCCGCGTAGACGCCGGTGTGAGCCGAGTCGCCGCGAAACATGCTCTGCGCCGGCATCGAGGCTGCAGCCGCCAGGAGAACGACGACCCAGCCGGCGGTCCGTCCCGCCTTCGTGACACTCATCGATCGGCTCCTAGTCCTCGCCCGGCGGATGAGGGGCGCGCTCGAAGCGCACCGGTGCGTCGAGCGCGGCGACGTAGAGGCGGCCGTCGATCGCGTCGCCGGCAGGACTGAGGCGGCCTTCGTACTCGATCGCCTGGCCGTCCACGGCCTTGAACCGCAGCCCCTGCCCGTCCTGGACGATGCGTTCGAGCTTCAGCGGCGTCCCGCCCATCTCCACGACCTTCATCTCGCCGCTCGACGTGCCGCCCGCCTCGTTGCGTAGCGACAGCTCGGCATGCAGCTTGAAGGCGCCGACCTCGAACTGCGCGGCCCACCGCCCCTCGAAGGCCGTGGCGAGGGCCGCGTTCCGCGGCGGCAGGTCGACCTGGGGCTCTCCCGTACGCGCGAGCTCCAGGGGCGCCGACTGCCCGGCGGCATCGAGTGTTCCGGCCAACCCGCCGCCGCTCGAGCGGACCCGGAGGGTCGCCCCGCCGAAGAGCGGAGCCGAGGCCCTCAGCCCTCCGTCCTCCTGTGTGAGTGCCGTGAGCGGAAGGCCCTTCGCTCCGTAGCCCGGGGCTGTGACCGAGCCGATCCATTCGCCCGTCGGCCCTCGATCCAGATCGAGCACGAGCACCGCGGGCGCACCCGGGATTCGTGCAATCCCCTCGAAACGCCCGCGGGGCACGGGGCCGCCCTGCGCCCTCGCCGGACTGGCGACGAGGAGGACCGACAGGGCCACGCCGCCCGCGCGCCATCCCGTCTGCATGAAGACCCTCCTTGGATCGACGCCGCGCAGAATCCTCGACGGAGAAGTCGACGAAGGAGGACGCCTTCAGGTTCCCGAGTCTTCGCGTCCCGAGGAAAGACCGGGAGAGGGCGCCGATGCACGTCGACCACGCTTCCCGAGACCTGCAAGAGGAACGAGCTCCGGCTCAGTGCGGCCCAGGTGCCTTCCCCGGCCCTCCCGCTTCTCGCAGCGTACGGGCCCAAGCGGCAATGGTCGCCGCCACCTGCTCCTCTTGCCCCTCGTACATGTGGTCGCCGCCTCTGATCATCGTCGTGTCCACCCGAGTACGGCCGCCGGATCGACGCTCGACGCTCGACTCGATCAGCTTCAGGTCCTGCTCCGTTCCGACGTCCCCGTTCGTGCCGAAGAAGGCCAGGAGTGGACAGTGCACGCGGGTCACGCCGGCGTTCGGTGTCTGCACTCCGAAGAAGTCCCCCAGTTCCGGAGGGGTGTTGACGCCGTCCATGAACGTGCCGGCGCTGACGAACGACGGGAATGACCGGTTGGGAATGCGCACCAGATCATCTGGATTCCCCTCGGCGATCATTCTCGTCGCCTGGGCCAGTTGATCGGCATCGGCTGGCCCCGGCTCGGCCCGAACCTGCCCGGAAGCGAACACCAGACCAGCGACGCGCGGATCCTGCGACTGCGACTG
>DATJYX010000129.1:0-135614 GCA_035577965.1 Vicinamibacteria bacterium
AACGACCGCGTCGACGGTGACCCACTCGACGCCGGCCGGGAAGGACGGGCGCTGCGCAGGCGGCTGGCTGGCGAGGGGCAGCGCGAACAGGGTCGCGGCGAGCGTCGCCGCTGTCTTCATCGAACACGCCCCCGTCGCCGAGCCATCCGACGGCTCACCCGTCGGATTCTGCGCCAGACCGCCGCTGTGGACTACCAACGAGAGGTACGTCCCACGGATGCCTCCCTCATCACACGTGGAGGCGACTGGGCCGTCGACCCAGTGTCTTCGCGAATGATCAACGCCGAGGTTACTAACGAAATGCACAGCGCGTGCCATATGGCGACTCCCACGTCACCGGCGAGGCAATTCGCTCAAACGCATTCGGATGCCGCTCCCTGGGACGGCTGCACCTCCTCGAGCAGGCGCGGCAGGCGAACCAAACCACATGGAGTCGGGCCAAGTCCACGCCCTCCCCGGGTGCCAGGACTGACTCCACGCGGTGACGTCAGGGCCGGTCGGCGTCCCCCGTCCTCTCGACTTAGGCCGTGGGCGAGCCCGGAACGAACCTTGCTTTCCACCCCGGGCAGAGCGCAGACTGGAGGCGCAGCTGCTCCGGAGGGCACGATGGGCTCGAAACCCCGGACGATCCTGAGACTGGCGCCTATCGTCCTCGGGCCCGTTCTCGGGGCCCCGTTGGTGTCCGGCGACGAAGTCCTCCTGCGCGGCGGCGGACGGGTGAGCGGCGTCATCGTCGAACGGACGCCCGAGGCCGTCGTCGTCGACGCCGGGCCGGGTCGGGTGACCATCGCCACGAGCCGAGTCGAGAGGATCGTGGAGGGCCGCTCGCCTCTCCAGGCGTTCCAGGAGCGGGCGGGGTCCCTCGAGCCCCGCGACACCACGGGCTGGGCGGCCCTCGCCCGCTGGGCGGCGGAAGAGGGCCTGCTGACCCAGTCGCGGGAGGCTTGGCATCGCGTCCTGGCCGCCGATCCAGGCAATTACGAGGCGAACGGCGCAGTCGGCCGGGTCGAGCTGAACGGCACGTGGATGAGCGCCGAGGAGGGATACCGGGCCCGCGGCCTCGTGCCGTACGACGGCCGCTGGGTCAGCCCGGCCGAGCACGAGGCCCTCGTCCGCGAGCGCATGGCCGAGCAGGCGTCGGAGCTGGAGCGACGCGAGGCCGACCTCCGGGCGCGAGAAGCCGAGGCCCGCGCCCGAGAGGCGGAGGCCCGCGCCCAGGAGGCCGAGGCGGCGGCTCAGACGGAGGGCGACGGAGGCATCCCCCTGTGGGTCGGCTACGGCGGCGGCCCCTACGTCGGGCGGCCGATCGGTCGGCGGTCGCACGGGGCCGGAAGGCCGCAGCACCCGCCCGTCGTCCGCCCCACTCCGTCCTCGACGCCGCCCTCATCGATCGGGCCGTCTTCTTCCTCGACGAGGCCGTCGGCCGCGGCGGCCAGGCCCACGCCTCAGCCTGGCGGCGCCGTCACGCGGCGGCCCTGAAGGAACGCCGGCCATCGCCCGGATTGGCTTCAGCGGCCGGTTGACTTTCGCCGTATCTTCGCCTATCGTGCCGAACGGAGGACGGCCATGTACGTGACGCGCCGGCAGAAGGAGATCCTGGACTTCCTGAACCGGTATATCGAACGGAAGGGCTACGCCCCCACGATCGAGGAGACGGCCGACCACTTCGGCCTGCATTCGCTCGCCACCGTCCACAAGCACCTCACCAACCTCCAGAAGAAGGGCCTCATCAAGAGGGACTGGAACCGGAGCCGGGCGCTCGAGCTGGTGCCCACCGAGGTGACGGTGCGGGCGGTCGAGCTTCCGCTGCTGGGCCGGGTGGCCGCCGGCTCGCCCATCGAGGCGGTCGCCGCCAGCGAGACGATCTTCGTCCCCGAGGACCTGGTCGGACGCAAGGAGACCTACGTCCTCCAGGTGAAGGGCGACTCGATGATCGAGGAGCAGATCCGCGACGGCGATTACGTGATCGTCGAGAACCGCCGGGCGGCCCGGGACGGGGAGATGGTGATCGCGCTCCTCGACGGCGAGAACGTGACCCTCAAGAAGATGTTCCGCGAGGGAGGCGGGAAGGTGCGCCTCCAGCCCGCGAACGCCCGCCTCAAGCCGATGGTCGTGGACCAGGACCGGCTCCGGATCCAGGGCGTCGTCATCGGAGTGCTCCGCAAGTACTGAGGCACGGTCCGCGGGGCGGCGGATCGCCTCTTCGCGAAGACGGGCAGCGTCGCGGGTTACACTCGGCTCCGGAGGTCACCGATGGCCGAGGACAAGCCGCAGCACCTGAACTTCACCGTGGTCCCCGACGAGGACCCGGCCGTCCCCCGCATCTACAGCAACTTCTGCGCGATCCAGAACTCCCCGTTCGACTTCACCTTGACCTTCTGCGAAATGCTGCCCCTCGGGGAGCGGCAGGTGAAGGAAGCCCAGGCCACCCACACCGTCCGGGCGCCCGTCCGGGCGCGGCTCGTCGTCCCCGTCCAGATGGTGCCCGGCCTCGTGGCCGCCCTCCAGGACAACTTCCGCCTCTACCAGGAGTCCTTCGGCCCCCCGAAAGGCCCGGTCAACTGAGCCCGTGACCGGCCTTGGACCTCCCCCGGCCCAGCCCGCCCCTAGACTGGAGGCGTGAGGGATCGTCGCCGCAGCATCCTGCACGTGGACCTCGACCCGCTCTTCGTGTCGGTGGAGCGAAGGCTCGATCCCGCCCTCCGCGGCCGCCCGGTCGTCATCGGCGGCGACGGCCACGGCCAAGGCTTCGTCGCGGCCGTGAGCGAGGAAGCGCGACGAGCGGGTGTGCGGGTCGGCCTCCCCCTCTCGGAAGCTCGCCTCTTCTGCCCCGAGGCCGTCTTCCGGCGAGGCGACCTCGACGCCTACGCGCGCCACAGCGAGGAAGTGACCGCCGTCCTCCTCGCCGCCAGCCGCCGCGTGGAACGGCCCTCGGCGGACGAGGCGCTCGTGGACCTCACTCCCGAGGCGCCGGGCGCTCCGCCGCCGGTCCGGGCCGCGGAGACGATCCGCGACGAACTCCAGCGCCGGCTCGGCCTCGACGCCTCGCTCGGCATCGCCTCGTCTCGACTCGCCGCCCGCGTCGCCTCCGGGTGGGCACGGCCGCGGGGCCTTCTCGTGGTCCTTCCCGGTTACGAGCAGTCCTTCCTGGCCGGGAAGCCTGTCGCGGCACTCGGCCTGCCCCCCAACCTGGAGACGGCGCTCGGGCGAGCGGGCCTGGTGACGGTCGGCCAGGTGTCCGAAGCCGAAGAGGCGGCGCTCGCCGCCGTCGTCGGCCCGGCCGCGGCGCCGCGGATCCGCGCCGCCGCGCGCGGCGAGGAGGAGCACCCGATCGCCGTCGCCGCGCCCCCCGCGTTCGTACAGGAGGAGGCAACCATCCGGGATCGGCACGGCGACCGGCGCGCGCTCGAGGAGGTCGCGGACGCTCTGGCCCGGCGGGCGGCGCGGCGCCTCAAGCCGTTCCGTCTCGACGCTCGCGCCGTCGCCGTCGAGGTCCGGCGCCAGACCGACACGGCCCGCCGCGCCGAAGCCCTGAGCCCGGCGCTCGCCGACGAGGACGCGATCGCCGCGACGGTGCGCGCCCTGGTGGCTCCCGTCCTGGAACCCGCCGAGGGTGTCCGCGGCCTGCAGGTCCGGCTGTCACGCCTCGGGCCTCCGACATCGCAGGCCCCGCTCTTCCCCGCGACGCCGGCGCTCCGTCACGCCCGTTAGTAGCGGTCGCTCGGGTCGCCGCGCAGGGGTGAGGCCTCGGCGCGGACGCGGGCGTTAGACTCGCGCGCGCAGGAGAGTGGGTCCGTGGAAAGGAAGAGCCCGCCGTTCGAGGAGCTGATTCGGATGCGCGTCGTGCTGCGCGTGCCCGGGATGAACGCGGTTGCTGTGCGACGGGACATCGTCTACCGGACCGCCTCGGACCAGCCGCTCCATATGGACGTGTACTCTCCTCCCGGCCCTCCGAACCCCCGGCCGGCGGTGATCCTCGTCCACGGCGGCCCGGTTCCGAGGACCGGCGCCAAGAACATGGGCGTCTTCGTCTCCTACGGCGAGCTGCTGGCCGCTTCCGGATTCGTCGCGGTGGCGTTCGACCACCGCTTCCTGGCCCCGAGCCGCCTCCCCGATGCCCGAGACGACCTGGCCGCGCTCGTGGCGCGGGTCCGCGCCGACGCGCCGTCGCTCGGCGTCGAACCGGACCGCCTGGCGATCTGGGCCTTCTCGGGCGGCGGTCTCCTGCTCGCGGCTCCCCTCCGGGATCGGCCGGCCTGGCTGCGGGCCGTTCTCCGCCGTCCGCGCTTTGGGCGATGCGCGGAGCGCGCCGCCCATCCTCGTCGGCCGGGCCGGCCTCGACAATCCCTGGCTGAACGCCGGGTGCCTTCGGTTCGTCGAGGCGGCGCTCGCTCGCGGGGCGACGCTCGACCTCCTGAGCCACCCCGACGGGCGCCACGCCTTCGACGTCCTGGACGACGACGACCGCACCCGGCAGATGCTGAGGCGCACGCTCGCGTTCCTCCAGGACCACCTGGCCCCTGAGGCTGTGGCGGGCGAGCGCCGCTGCTAGAATCCGGTCGTGCCTGCGCGCAAGGCGAAACCCCGTGCGAGGGCCCACCGCGCCGCCCGCATCCTCGACATCCTGGAGGAGGCCCACCCCGAGGCCCGCTGCGCGCTCGACTACCGCAGCGCCTTCGAGCTCTCGGTGGCGACCATCCTGTCCGCCCAGTGCACGGACGAGCGGGTGAACCAGGTGACGCCTCGCCTCTTCGAGAGGTACGGCGACGCCCGACGCCTGGCCGAGGCGCCACTCGCCGACGTCGAGGAGATCATCCGCTCCACCGGCTTCTTCCGCGCGAAGGCGCGCAGCATCACCGGATTCGCGAGGGGCCTCGTGGAGCGCCACGGGGGCGAGGTGCCGCGCACGATGGAGGCCCTCGTTCCCCTGCCCGGGATCGGCCGCAAGACCGCGAACGTCGTCCTCGGCCACGCGTTCGGCGTGAACGAGGGCATCGCCGTGGACACCCACGTCCTCCGGGTGACGAACCGCCTGGGCCTCGCCGAGGGCGACGACCCGGTGGAGGTCGAGCGGCAGCTCATGGCACTCGTCCCCCGCGAGCGCTGGACCCGGACGACCGACCTCCTGATCTTTCACGGCCGGAAGATCTGCGACGCGCGTCGGCCCGCCTGCGGCGTCTGCCCGGTTTTCGCGGAGTGCGCCTGGGAGAGCCGACAGGCCTGGGCCGCGGGAGAGCCGCCGCGTGCCCGTGGCCGGCGGACGCCGAAGGCCGCCGTCCGTCGCCGACCGAGGCCGAGAAAGGCGCAGAGGCCGCTGCGGCGCGCCGGCCGCAAGAAGCCCGGCCCGAGGGCCGTCCGGTGAGCTCGAGCGCTCTGGCCGCCGTCGTCCAGATGACCTCCACGGCGGACGTGGAGCGCAACCTGGCCGCGGCCGAGGCGCTCGTCGAGCGGGCGGCGGCCCGGGGGGCCTCCTTCGTCGGCCTGCCCGAGAACTTCGCGTTCCTCCGCTCCGAGGGCCAGGCGGTGCCGGAGCCCCAGGATCTGGAGGGTCCGTGGGTGCGCCGGATGGTCGCTCTCGCCCGGCGCCTGCACGTCAGCCTTCTCCTCGGAAGCGTGCCCGAGGCGGTGCCCGGCGACCTCCGCGTTCGCAACACCTCCGTCCTGCTCGGCCCGGACGGCCGGAGGATCGGGGTCTACCGCAAGATCCATCTCTTCGACATCGATCTGCCGGGGATGGAGCACCTCAAGGAGTCGAAGGCCGTGGCGCCCGGAGACGAGGTCGTGGTGGCGGATACGGCGATCGGCCCGGTCGGCCTCTCCATCTGCTACGACCTGCGCTTCCCCGAGCTCTATCGCGAGCTCACCCGCCGCGGGGCCCGCGTTCTCTGCATCCCCTCGGCGTTCACCGAGCGAACGGGCAAGGCGCACTGGGAGGTGCTCCTCCGGGCTCGGGCGATCGAGAACCTGGCCTACGTGCTCGCGCCGGCCCAGGTCGGGCAGCACGGCGGTGGTCGCGCCTCCCACGGCCAGGCGATGATCGTCGACCCGTGGGGCGCCGTTCTCGCCCAGGTGCCCGACGGAGAGGGCGTCGCCGTCGCCGAGCTCGACTTCGATCGGCTCGACAGGCTCCGGCGCGAGCTGCCGGCGCTCCGACACGCCCGCCTCCTGGGCGGCACGAAGCGCACCTGACCCTTGCTGGTCGGCCGCCTCGCGCGTCGACCTTGACAGAAGGCTCGAAATGCCATAAAAACTTGAGGTTTGCGAACCCGCGCGGGATCCCGCGCGGGGCGAAAGGCTAGAGACTGGATGCCGACCTACATTCCCAAGGCGACGAGCCTCGACCGCAAGTGGTTCGTCATCGACGCGAGCGGCAAGGTGCTGGGCAAGGTCGCTACGGCGGCCGCGACGGTTCTCTCGGGCAAGCGCAAGCCGACCTACACTCCCTTCCTCGACACCGGCGACCACGTCGTCGTCATCAACGCCGACCAGGTGGTCCTGACCGGACGGAAGGAGAGCGACAAGGCCTACCGCACCCACTCGGGTTTCATGGGCGGCCTGAAGACCCGCGCCGCCAGGGACGTGCGGGCCGAGCACCCGAGGCGCCTCGTCGAGGAGGCCGTGCGGGGGATGCTGCCCAAGACGAAGCTGGGGCGGGCGATGTTCCTCAAGCTGAAGGTCTACGCCGGGCCCAAGCACCCCCACCAGGCGCAGAAGCCCCAGCCCCTCACCCTGTAGCAGGAGCAGAGCTTGAGCACCACACCTCTCGAATACTGCGGGACCGGGAAGCGCAAGACCTCGGTCGCTCGCGTGCACCTCCGCCCCGGCTCGGGCGAGTTCCAGCTCAACGAGCGGGGCCTCGACGAGTACTTCGGCGGCATCGAGGCCCTGAAGCAGATCGTCAAGCAGCCGTTCTCGGTCACGGAGACGAACGACCGTTTCGACGTCGTGGCCACGATCCACGGCGGAGGCGTCTGCGCCCAGGCCGGCGCCATCCGCCACGGGATCTCGCGCGCGCTCTGCGAGTTCAACGCGGAGCTGCGGGGCCGGCTCAAGAAGGCCGGCTTCCTGACCCGCGACGCGAGGATCAAGGAGCGGAAGAAGTACGGGCAGAAGGGCGCCCGTCGCCGGTTCCAGTTCAGCAAGCGTTAGGCGAAATACGAGCCCCGCGAGGGGCCGGAAAGCCGAGGGCCATCGGAAGGGTCCGAGGCTGTACCAAGGAGGCGTACTTGTCCGAGACCACCGTTCCCGCACCCGCCCCGGAAGCGACGAACGTCGCCGCGACCGTCGGCATCAAGGACCTGCTCGAGGCGGGCGTCCACTTCGGGCACCAGACCCGCCGCTGGAACCCGAAGATGAAGCAGTACATCTTCGGCGAGCGCAACGGGATCTACATCATCGACCTGCAGAAGACCCACCGCCTGCTGCAGGACGCCCTGCAGTTCGTGCAGGACCTCGCCGCCCAGGGTAAGAACGTGCTCTTCATCGGCACGAAGCGCCAGGCCCAGGAGGCGATCGCCGAGGAGGCGAAGCGCTGCGGCATGCCCTACGTCACCGAGCGGTGGCTGGGAGGGCTGCTCACCAACTTCATCACCGTCCGCCGCAGCCTCGAGCGCCTGCGCGAGCTCGAGATGACGCTCACCGGGCCGCAGGAGACGCAGCGCGAGCGGCTCACGAAGAAGGAGCTCGCCCACCTCGACAAGGAGCGGGGCAAGCTCGAGAAGAACCTGACCGGCATCAAGGGCATGAAGGCGGTGCCCGACGCCGTGTTCGTGATCGACACCCGGCGGGAGGCGATCGCCGTCGCCGAGGCGCGCAAGCTCAAGGTCCCCGTGATCGGCGTCCTCGACACGAACTCCGACCCCGACGAGGTGGACGTGCCGATCCCGGGCAACGACGACGCCCTGCGGGCGATCCGCCTCTTCGCGGGGAAGGTGGCGGATGCCGTGCTCGCCGGCCGCGGCCTGCGCGAGGCGCATCTCGCCGAGGTGGTCGCGGGGGGCGGGGCCGAGGCGGCCCGCCGGCCCGTCCGCCCGGTCGCCCCTCCCGCCGCGCCGGCCACCCCGACCGCCTGAAAGCCCTCGGGCCGGCGAGGCCCTCTACCGCCACGCGCAGACACGCACGCGGACTGACCGAGGAAGAAGGATCGAGATGAGCATCTCCGCCGAAGTCGTGCGCCAGCTCCGCGAGGAGACGGGCGCGGGAATGATGGACTGCAAGGGCGCGCTCGTCGAAGCGCAGGGCGACATGGAGAAAGCCCGGGACCTCCTCCGCAAGAAGGGCCTCGCCGCCGCGGCCCGGAAGGCGAGCCGTGTCGCGAGCGACGGGGCCGTCGGCTCCCACATCGGGGAAGGCAGCCGGCTCGGCGTGATCGTCGAGGTCAACTGCGAGACCGACTTCGTGGCCAAGACGCCCGGCTTCCAGGCCCTGGTCAAGGACGTCGCCGCCCACATCGCGTCCCAGGCCCCGGCTGACGTGGCCGCGCTCGCCGGGCAGCCCTTCGCGAAGCAGCCGGGGAGGACCGTGGGCGAGGCCGTGCAGGAGCAGATCGCGGTCATCAAGGAGAACATCGTGATCCGCCGCTTCGCCCGCTTCGAGCTCGCCCCGGGCTCCTCCGGCGTGGTGGCGGCCTACATCCATCCCCCGGCGGCCAAGGTCGGCGTCCTCGTGGAGCTCGCCCCCGAGTCGGCGGACAAGGTGACGCTCGCCGCCCTGGCCAAGGACGTGGCCATGCACGTGGCCGCGGCCTCCCCCGCGGCGGCCCTCTACGTCTCGAAGGACGAGGTGCCGGAGGACGTCCTCGCGAAGGAGAAGGAGATCTACCGCGCGCAGGCCCTGGCCTCGGGCAAGCCGGCGACGGTGGTGGACAAGATCGCCGAGGGCAAGGTCAAGGAGTACTACGGCACGTTCTGCGTCCTCGAGCAGCCCTACATCCGCGAGCCGAAGGCGACCGTGGGGCAGCACCTGAGAGGCAAGGCCACGTTGCGCCGCTTCGCCCGCTTCCGCCTGGGCGAGGAGTCGGGGCCGAAGACCGAGTAGTAGTAACATGGCTCGCCCCTCCCCGCGACCGGGACGAGCCGCGGGGAGGGACCTCATGCCCGGCACCAAGAACCCCCTCGCCTACAAACGCGTCCTCGTCAAGCTCTCCGGGGAGGCCCTCCTCGGCGAGAAGGCTTTCGGGATCGACCGGGACTTCAGCGACTACCTGGCCCGGGAGATCAAGGAGGTCCACGACCTGGGCCTCGAGATCGCGGCCGTCGTCGGCGGGGGCAACATCTTCCGCGGCGTCTCCGACAACGCCCAGGGGATGGACCGCGTGTCCGCCGACCACATGGGCATGCTGGCCACGGTCATCAACGCCCTCGCCCTCCAGGACGCCCTCGAGCGGGCCGGCGTCTTCACCCGCGTCCTCTCCGCGATCGAGATGCAGGAGGTCTGCGAGCCCTTCATCCGCCGGCGGGCCATCCGGCACATGGAGAAGGGCCGGGTCACCATCTTCGCCGCCGGCACCGGCAATCCCTACTTCTCCACCGACACCGCGGCCGCCCTGAGGGCGATGGAGGTGAAAGCCGAGGTCATCCTGAAGGCCACGAAGGTGGACGGCATCTACGACGCCGACCCCGTGAAGAACCCGCGGGCGAAGAAGTTCGACCGACTCACCTACCTCGAGGTGCTGCAGAAGGGGCTGCGGGTCATGGACACCACCGCGATCTCTCTGTGCATGGACAACCACCTCCCGATCGTCGTCTACGACCTCAAGCGCAAGGGGAGCCTGCGCCGGATCGTGATCGGCGAGAACGTCGGGACCCTGGTCAAGGAGTAGCGATGCCGATCAAGCAGATGGTCGCCGATGCGAAGGCGCGGATGCGGCAGACGGTCGACACGGTTCTGCGCGAGCTCTCGACCATGCGGACCGGCCGGGCGTCGGTGGCGATGCTCGACACCATCCGGGTGGACTACTACGGCACTCCCACCCCGCTGAACCAGGTCGGCAGCCTCGCCGTCCCCGACCCGACGCTCATCACCCTCCAGCCCTGGGACCCATCCCTCCTCCCCGCGATCGAGAAGGCCATCCGCACCTCCGACCTCGATCTCAACCCGCAGAACGACGGCAAGATCATCCGGATCCCGGTGCCCTCCCTCACCGAGGAGCGGCGCCGGAACCTGGTCAAGGTGGCCCACAAGCACGTCGAGGAGGGCCGGGTCGCGGTCCGGAACGTGCGCCGCGACGCGAACGAGCACCTGAAGAAGCTGCTCAAGGAGCACGACGTGAGCGAGGACGACGAGAAGCACGCCCTCTCCGAGGTCCAGAGGCTCACCGACCAGCACGTCGAGGAGCTGAACGCGGCGCTCAAGAAGAAGGAAGCCGAGATCATGGAGGTCTAGCCACGCGCCCGGTCACGGGCGGCATCGTCCTGGCCCTGCTTCCACTCGCCTCCTGCATCGAGAGCCAGGTCTCCGTCGAGATGCTCACCCAGATCCACGGCGACGGTACCTGCACCCGGCGCGTGGAGTACCGGCTGGAGCGCGTCGACACGGAGAAGGGCGGCCGGCGCGTGGAGATCCGGCCGGGGGACGACCGGCTCCAGACCTGGCACCGCTTCCCGGCCGGCGAGCCGTGGCAGATCCGGGAGGAGACGGAGACCGGCCTCCACGTGATCGTCCTCGAGGCCCTGCTGCCGTCGCCGGGCGCCGCCGACGGCGACTTCTTCCGGGCCCGCGCCCCGCGCGCCCAGCCGGCCCGGAACTTCGTCTCCGCCTTCGTCGACGCCGAGCACGGCGTCTACGAGTACCAGGAGGTGCTGCGCGACCCGTCCTCTCCCCTCGCCGCCGCGCGGGCCCTCTCCCGCGCCGCCCTGAAGCGCGACGGCGCGTTCGCGGACGGCTTCGCGGCCGCCCTCGCCGGCAAGGGCGCGGGCCCCCGCGAATCCGACGTGCGCCGGGCGTACCGCGAGCGCCTCGCGGAGCCGTTCGCGCGCGAGGTCGCCCTCCTCGCCGAGCGGCCGCTCTACGGTCCCCGTGAGAAGCGAGAGCTGGACGAGATCTGGGACGGCATCGACCGGAAGGAGAAGGACCTCGCCGCCCGTCTCGCCTCCCTCGCCCCGGGCACCCCACCGGAGGAGATCGAGGCGGCCGAGGAGGCCTCGCTCAACCTCCTCGGCGACGGCCTCTTCGCCCAGCTCGACCAGGCCGGCCTTCCCATCGTGACCACCGACGGGCCGGAGCGCCTGCGCTTCCGAGCGACGCTGGTGATGCCCGTCCCCATCCTGCGCGCCAACACCTGCGTGGCGGGCGACACCGCGGTCTGGGAGTTCGAGGGGGAGGACCTCTTCGGTCGCGGCTTCGAGATGAAGGCGCTCGCCGCCGAACGCTGACGCTATAATCCGGCCCAGCGACCGTGCTCACGCATCTCGACTGCACGAAGTGCGGGAAGACGCACGAGGCGGGCCGAGTCCACACCGTCTGCGGCTGCGGCGCCCCCCTCTACGCCCGCTACGATCTCGCCCGCGCCGCACTCGAGATGCGGCCGGGCCAGCTCGCTCTCCGCGAGCCGACGATGTGGCGTTACCGCGAGGTGCTGCCGCTTCCCGAGGGCGCCCCGCGCGTGAGCCTCGGCGAGGGCTTCACCCCCCTCGTCCCCGCTCCGCGCCTCGGCGCCCGCCTCGGCCTGCCCCGCCTCGCGGTCAAGGAGGAGGGAGGAAACCCGACCGGCTCCTTCAAGGCTCGGGGCCTCTCGATGGCCGTCTCGCTGGCGAAGGCGCTCGGGGCCACTGACCTCTGCCTCCCGTCGGCCGGCAACGCGGCGAGCGCCCTCGCCGCCTACGCCGCGGCGGCGGGCCTCAAGGCCCACGTCTTCCTCCCGAAGGACGTGGCGCGGCTCTTCGTCGTCGAGACGGAAGCCTACGGTGCGCAGGTGGTGCTCGTCGACGGGCTCATCACGGACGCGGGCCGGGCCTGCGCGGCGCAGGCGAAGGAGCACGGCTGGTACGAGTGCGCGACGCTCAAGGAGCCCTACCGGGTCGAGGGCAAGAAGACCATGGGCTACGAGGTCGCGGAGCAGCTGGGCTGGACCCTGCCCGACGCGATCCTCTACCCGACGGGCGGCGGCACCGGCCTCGTGGGCATGTGGAAGGCCTTCCAGGAGATGGAGGCGATGGGCTTCGTGGGCGCGAAGCGGCCGCGGATGTTCGCCGTCCAGGCCGAGGGCTGCGCGCCGATCGTGCGGGCCTTTCAGGAGGGACGCGAGGACGCGCCCTTCTGGGAGAACGCGGAGACCCACGCCCACGGCCTTCGCGTGCCGAAGGCCCTGGGGGACTTCCTGATCCTCCGCGCCCTGCGGGAGAGCCACGGGGCGGCGATCGCGGTGTCGGAGCGCGAGATCGTGGACGGGGTGAAGGAGGCCGCGGGCGCCGAGGGGCTCTTCATGGCCCCCGAGAGCGGCGCCTGCGTGGCCGCCGCACGCAAGCTCCGCGCCTCCGGCCACCTCTCGCCCGACGACGGCGTCGTCCTCTTCGACACCGGGACGGGCTACAAGTACGTCGAGAACTTCTTGCCGTTGTGGTAGGCGGCTCGAGACACGAGGCTTCTGGGTTCGTACGAGGACCCACAGGGGAGGACGGAATGTCGGAACCCACGGCGTCTTTCGGAGCTCTGTACCTCGCCGACGCCCGGAAGCGCTTCGAAGAGGCCCGGTCCCAGGCAGACCGCGCCCTCGCCCAGGTCCCGTTCGAGCGGTGGCGCGACCGCCTCGACCCGGGCTCCAACAGCCTGGTCACGCTCATGCTCCACATCTCCGGCAACCAGCTCTCGCGCTGGACGAACTTCCTGACCAGCGACGGAGAGAAGCCCGACCGGGACCGCGACGCGGAGTTCGAGGACGCGAGCCTCTCGCGGAAGGAGCTCGTCGCGCGCTGGGAGCGGGGCTGGGCCGCGCTCTTCTCTGCGATCGACGACCTCGGCGAGTCGGACCTGACGCGAACGGTCACGATCCGCTCCGAACCCCACTCCGTCGTGCAGGCCATCAACCGCCAGATCGCCCACTACGCCGACCACGTCGGCCAGATGGTCTTCCTGGCCAAGCACCTCGCCGGCCCGGCCTGGCGGCACCAGAGCATGCCTCGGCCCTCCCGCCCACCGGTCCGATGACCGAGAGGCTCTACCGGGCCGACTCGCGCCTCCTCGAGTTCGACGCCACGGTCGTGGCGCGACGCGAGCACGAGGGGCGACCCGCGGTCGTGCTCGACCGTACGGCCTTCTACGCGGAGAGCGGCGGCCAGCCGTGGGACACCGGCACGCTCGGCGAGGCCCGCGTCCTGGCGGTCGTCGAGGACGGAGCCGATCTCGTCCACGTCCTCGACCATCCCCTCGCCGCCGACCACGTGAAGGGACGAGTCGACCCCGTCCGGCGGCGCGACCACGTGCAGCAGCACCACGGCCAGCACCTGCTGTCGAAGGCGTTCGTCGAGACGGCCGCCGCGGAGACGGTCGCCTTCCACCTCGGCGCCGACGTCACGACGATCGACCTCGACCGTCCGGTCACCGCCGACCAGGCGCGCTCGGCCGAGCGGAGGGCGAACGAGGTCGTCTGGGAGGCACGGCCGGTCCGCGTCGAGACACTGTCCGCCGACGCGGCCCGCGCTCAGGGCCTGGAGCCTCCCGAGGGCGTGGAGGCCGGCGTGAGGGTCGTCGAGGCCGAGGGCTTCGATCGGCAGCCCTGCGGCGGCACGCACCCCCGGACGACGGCCGAGGTCGGCGTCGTGCTCGTCACGGGCCTCGAGCGGTACAAGGCGGGGACGCGGGTCTCGTTCGTGTGCGGCCACCGTGCGCTCGACGCCATGGCTCGGCGCCGCGACGTCCTCGACCGCCTCGTCGCGACGCTGTCCGCTCCCCTCGACGAGCTGCCGGCGGTCGCCCAGAAGGTGAAGGACGACCTCGCGGCCGGCGAGCGGCAGGCGCGGGGCCTTCTCGAGCGCGCCCTCGAGGGCGAGGCGCGGCGCCTCCTCGACGCGGCGCGTGGCGCCGTGCCGACCCCAGCCTCCGGCCCGCCGATGCTGATCGTCGCCACCTACGACGGCTGGCCGCCCCAGGACCTCCGCGTCCTCGCCACGCGTCTCGTGGCCCTCGCTCCCTGCGTCGCCCTCCTCGGCAGCCGCGCCGACAAGGCTCACCTCGTCTTCGCCCAGTCGGAGGGGCTCCCGCACGACGTCCCTGCGCTGCTCAAGGCGGCCGTCGAGCGCCTCGGCGGGCGCGGCGGCGGACGCGGGAACCTGGCCCAGGGCGGAGGCGAGCGCCTCGACCTCCTCGACGAGGCGCTGGAGCGGGCGCGGGACGCCGTGCGGGCGCGCGCCTAGGGCGATGTCGCCCTGGCTCACGCTCTCCCTCGCCGTCGTCTTCGTGTCGTTCGGCTCTGTCCTCGTCCGCCTCGCCTCGGCCCCGCCGCTCGCCGTGGCCTTCTACCGGGTGGCGATCGCCTCGCTCTTCCTCCTGCCGTTCGCCTCCGGCGACGCGCGCCGATCATGGCCGCGGCTGGACGGACGCCGGCGACTGCTCCTCCTCGCCTCCGGCGTGGCCCTCGCCCTGCACTTCGCGACCTGGATCGCCAGCTTGTCGTACACGACGGTCGCCTCGTCGGTCCTCCTCGTGAACACCTCGCCGCTCTTCGCCGTCGTCCTCTCGCGCATCTTCCTGCACGAGAGGCCGGCGCGCGTCGTTCAGGCGGCCATCCTAGTGGCCCTCGGGGGGGCGGCCCTCATCGCCGTCGGCGACTGGACGGGCTCGCCCGGCTCGCTCCTCGGCAACGGCTTGGCCCTCGCCGGTGCAGTCACGGTCGCCGTCTACCAGGTCGTCGGCCGAGGCCTGCGCGACGCCCTCCCGCTCAACGCCTACGTCCTCGGGGTCTGGGGCACCGCGGCCCTGTGCCTCGCCGCCCTCGCCCGCTCCTTCGGCGTCCTGCTCGGCGGATACCCGAGGCAGACGTGGCTCGCCTTCGTCGCCCTCGCCGTCGTCCCGACCCTCGGCGGTCACGGCCTCGTGAACAAGGCGCTGCGTTCGCTCTCCGCCCCGACGGTGGGGCTCTTCCTCCTCGGCGAGCCCGTCCTCGCCTCCCTCTTCGCCTGGCTCCTCTTCCGCGAGGCGCCCGGGCCCTGGACGCTGGCCGGAGGCGCGGTCGTGCTCGCGTCGCTCGGCCTCGTCCTCGGGAAGAGCGCCTGATGGGCCAGGCCGCCGTCCACGTCCTCTTCACCGGGGGGACGATCTCGATGCGCCGCGACCCCGTGACCGGCGCCGCCCTGCCGGCTCTCTCGGGGCGCGAGATCGTGGCCCGGGTCCCCGGCCTCCGCCGCCTGGCGCGGCTCCGGCTCGAGGACCTGGCCCGCCTGCCGGGGCCGCACGCCACGCCCGCCTGGATGTGGCTCCTTCGGGCCCGCGTCGAGGGGGTACTCGCCGGCCCCGCCGTGGACGGCGTCGTGGTCACCCACGGCACCGACACGCTCGAGGAGACGGCCTACCTCCTCGACCTGACCGTCGCGAGCGCGAAGCCGGTCGTCCTCTGCGGGGCGATGCGAACGTTCTCCGATCCGGGCTGGGACGGCCCGGCGAACCTCACCGCGGCCGTCCGAACGGCCGCCCACCCCGAGGCCCGCGGCCGCGGCGTGCTCGTCGTCGTCGGCGAGGAGATCCACGCGGCGGCGCGGGTGCGCAAGATGCACACGCAGCGGCTGGACGCCTTCCGGAGCAGCCTCGGGCCGCTCGGCGTCCTCGACCGCGGCCGGGTGCTCTTCCACGGTCCGGCCTTCCGCGCTCCGGTCCTCCGTCCGCGCCGCCTGGCCGCCCCGGTGGACCTCCACGTCCTCGGCGCCGGAGCCGACGACGCGCTCCTCCGCGCCTCTCTCGCCCGCGGCGCGCGGGGCCTCGTCCTCGAGGGCACCGGCGCCGGCAACGTGCCCCCGGCCGTCCTGCCCGGCATCCGGGCCGCCCTCCGCGCCCGCGTCCCCGTGGTCGTCGTCTCCCGATGCGCCGAGGGTCGCGTCGGCCCGCTCTACGGCTTCGAGGGCGGAGGCCAGCGCCTCGCCGAGATGGGCGTCATCCTGGGGGGCGATCTCGGAGGGCCGAAGGCCCGGATCCTCCTGATGGTCGCGCTCGGCGCGACCTCGGACGCGGAGACGCTGCGCTCGCTGTTCGAGCGCTGACCGCCGCTCGCGCCGCCGGCGCGGTCACTCCAGGGAGTAGAGCGCGCCCCACGGCCCCAGGGCCACGGGCGGCCCGCCGTCGGCCCACGGACGCCGCGAGTCGGGGAAGGCCTGCCGCTCGCGCGGTCCCCAGAAGACGTGGCTCGCCCCGAGAGCCCGCGCCTCCTCGCGCCAGCCCGGCTCGCCGCGCATGAGGCGGTTGAGCCTCCGCTCGACGGCGGAGGCGTCCAGGCCGTGGCTCCAGAGGTGCCCCGCGTACCCGGCCACGATCGGCCGCCCGCAGAGGGCCACCGGGTGGTTGAACGTCTGCACCGTCGCGACCCGCGTCGTCTTCACGCTGCCGAGGGCGCGGCAGACGCCCTCGTACTCGCGCAGGTCCAGCAGCTCGAGGCGCGGCCCGCCTCCGAGGGACGCGCCGGTGACGCTGACCGCGCCCGAGAAGAGGAGGCCGACTGCGATCGCCAGCCGCCAGGGCGGAGCGAGGCGGGAGAGCACGAGCGAGCCGATCGGAGGGAGCGCCGCGACGTAGCACCACAGCATCACCTTGGTGTTGTCCCACTCCCACGGAGCGACGCGGACGAGGAAGAGGGCGCCGAGGACGGCGAGGGAGGCACCCAGCACCAGGATCTCGTCCCGGCGGCGCTCGCGCCAGGCGAGCGCGAGGGCAACGATCGCGAGAGGCAGGAAGAGGCCGAAGTTCACGAGCAGGAACGCGGCCGGGTTCTGGCCGGCCATCGCCCAGCCCGGCTTCCAGCCGACGAGGGACGCGGCCCGGAAGCCGTCCGTGACCTGCCAGGTCGACCATACGGCGGGCGCGGCCGCCCAGGCGAGAGCGGGCAGGGCGTCTCGCACGCGACGGGCGCCGACGGCCCAGGAGGCGGCGAGGAGCGACACGAAGAGGAACGTGTGGAGGTGGACGAGGGGCAACGCGCCCCACAGCACGCCCTCGACCCACGGAGGCAAACCGGCCTCGCCGTGCAGGAGACGGCGGCGCCAGGAGGAGAGGAGCAGCAGGCCGACGGGGAGGGCCACGAGGTACCCGCGCTGCGGCACGAAGAGCGCGAGGAAGAGGTTCTTCCATGCCTCGCCGGCCTGGTAGTCCTCGAGGCGGCCGGTCCACAGGATCTGGAAGCCGGAGAGGCCTCCGGCGAAGACGAAGCCAGCGACCGCGAGGGCTCCACCCCAGCGCCGGAGCGCGAGGGCGGCGAGCGCGGCGCCCGCGAGGCCCATGAGCGGAAGGAGCGCCGGGAGGCTCGCGCCCAGCTGAACGAACACGGCCGTCAGCAGGTCCACGCCGAAGGGGTAGCGCAACCGCGTTCCGGTCAGGATCGGGTTCTCCGGCCAGAAGGACGCGCCGCCCGCCAGGGTCGTCACGTAGGTCCAGTGGAGGGGAAGGTCCCCGTAGTTGTAGGGCACCAGGGTCAGCAGCGCGCTCCCCCTCTCGAAGACCAGCCAGCCGAACTGGCGGAGCGAGACTGCGGAGAATGCGGCGAGCGCGAGCGCGTCGAGGAGCCGGGACTCCCGCGGCGGGGTGCCCATCCCCGAGGTTCGGGCAGCGAGGACGCCCGCGAGCAGCCCTGCCGAGAGACTCGCGAGTCCGACTCCCGGCCCCAAGGATCCGAAGGCCGACGAGAGAGCGGCCGCGCAGGCGATCGCGGCCGACGCGAAGACCGCCCCGCCGACCAGCAGGACGTCCGCGCCGCGGCTCATAGTCGCTCTGCCGCCTCCACGATCCACAGGAAATCCACAGGGTGCCCGCTGCCCGCCTTCACGGGAGGCGGAGTTTTTCCACGGTGGATTCACAGACGGAGCGGGATTCTTCCACCAGTGCCGCCAGGTTTTCCACCGGCCACTCCGGCTTTTCCACAGGCCCGCTCCGTCCAGCCCACCCGTTATCCACAGGTCCATCCACAGAAGCGCCTGGCTTTTCCACAGGCCGGCGGCCCGCCGACGTCAGCCGCGCGCCAGGTCGGCGAACGCGGGGTAGCCCGGAAGGCCCGTGGCCGCCGTCACCGCGCGGACGACCGCCCGCGCCACGGCCTCCGCGGCCAGAACCCCCACGACGAGAGACGCCTGGTCGATCGTCATCGAGCCCGTCGAGAGGGCGAAGAGCGTGTCCCCGTCCCATGGCATGTGGACGGGACGGATGGAGCGGGCGAGACCGTCGTGGGCCATCCGCGCCACCTTCGTCGCCTCGGCTTTCCCCAGCGTCACGTTCGTGGCCACGACGCCGATCGTCGTGCTCTCTCCCGCGAGGGGCCGTCCGGGCGCCTCCCCGGCCAGGAGCGCGTCCACGGCGCCGCGCAGACGCCTGCCGTCCCGCGCGCGGACGCCGGCGAGAACGCGCCCCGTCGCGGGCTCCACGACGTCGCCGCTGGCGTTCACCGCGACCAGCGCCGCGACCACGGCCCCGCTCGGCAATCGGACGGAGGCCGTCCCGATCCCGCCCTTCATGGCCGAGGAGAGGCCGAACATCTTCCCGACGGTCGCTCCCGCCCCGGCCCCCACGCTTCCTTCCGCCACCGCGGCGGACGTCGCCGCTCTCGCCGCCTCGTACCCGGCCTTCGCATCGGGACGGACCGTCCAGTCGCCGATGCCGAGGTCGTACAGGATGGCCGCGGGGACGATCGGCACCTTGCCCGCTCCCGCCGGAAAGCCGACGCCCCTCTCTTCCAGGTAACGCACCACGCCGGTCGCGGCCTCGAGGCCGAACGCCGACCCGCCCGAGAGCACGACCGCGTGCACCTGCTGGACGCTGTTGACCGGATCGAGGAGGTCGGTCTCCCGCGTGCCCGGCGCGCCGCCCCGCACGTCCACTCCGGCCACCGCTCCCCCCTCGGCGAGGACGACGGTGCAGCCGGTGGGCCGCCGCCCGTCCGTGAAGTGGCCCACCCGCAGACCGGGCACGTCCGTGAGGCTGCCCCCGGGTTCCGTCGCCGGAGAGCCACCCGAGCCGCCGCCTTCGACCGCCCACGCGCGCGCGGGCCAGGCCGCCGACAACCCCGCCGCCAGCGCCACGGAAAACCCGCGCCGGTCGATCCCGTTCATGAGGCCTCCGGGGTCGATGCTAGCACCCGTCCCTCGTCACCGCCTTCGTCAAGACGCTGACCGGCGCGGCCTCAGCCATGCCGTCGCGAACACCAGGCTGGCCAGGGCGACCCCGGTCACCGAAGGGAGCCACGCGCCTTCCGCCGTGCCGAGCCGAGCCGCGGAGAGCGTGCCCGTCGCGACGATCGAGACGACGATGGCCGCCCGGGCGTGCGCGGCGCCCGGACGTCTGGACAGGAGGCCGACGAGCAGAGGCGTGAGGAGAGCCGCCGTCATCACCCCGTAGAAGAGCTTCAGGGCGGTGGCCACGGAAGGCAGGACGAGAGCGAGCAGGACACCCAGCACTCCCCCGCCCGCCGCGGCCAGCCGGCCCGCGCGCAACAGCTCGGCGTCTTTGGCCTCGGGCCGGAGCACGGCCTGAAAGAGGTCGCGGCTCAGCGACGTCGACAGCATGAAGAGCACCGCGTCGGCGGTCGAGACCTCGGCCGCGAAGAGGGCGGCGAGCGCGAGGCCGCCCAGCCAGGGCGGCAGGACGTCCGTGGTCAGCCGCGGCAGGGCCAGCTCCGGGTTCGAGAGGCCCGGCTCCACGGCCCGCATCGCCATTCCGAAGAGCGCGGGAAGGAACGCGAACGCCGCGAGCGCCACCGCGTTCCCGAGGCTGGCCCACCGGGCCCCTCGGGACGACCGGGCGCCGAAGGTCTTCTGGAGGAGGCCGGGGGAGACGAAGAAGGACGGGACGAACACGACCGCGAGGCCGAGGATGCCGGCCGTCCCCATCCCGGTGAAGGTCCCGAAGGACGGATCGCCGCCGGCGGCGGCCCGCATTCCCTCCCAGCCCCCGGCCGCCCGCCACGCGTAGCGAGCGGCGAGCGCGAAGCCCGCGAGGAGCGTGACGAGTTGGACGAGGTTGACCCAGGCCGAGGCCAGGAGCCCCCCGCCGCTGAAGTAGAGGACGAGGACGAGCGCGGCGAGGGCTGCCCCCGCGGCCCGGGGGAGCCCCGCGATCACCTCGAAGGCCCAGGCCATCGCGAGGAGCTGTCCGGCGAGGAGCGAGAGCGTGCCGAGCCCGAGGACGGCCGCGATCAGGACGCGCACGGACCGGTCGAACCGCCACTCGAGGAAGTCGCCCACGGTGAAGAAACCGTGCTCGCTGGCCAGGCGGTGCATGCGGGGGGCCACGACGAGGCCGAGCACCAGGCATCCGATCGCCGCCGAGCCCGACCACCACCAGGCGGAGAGCCCGTAGCGGTAGGCGAGCCCGGTCGCCCCCACCGTGGAGCCGGCGCCGATGTTCGCGGCGAGCATCGTCGCGAACACGACGGGCGCGGGCAGCGATCGGGACGCGACGAAGAAGTCTCCGGAGGCCCGCACCCTCCGGGCCACCAGGACCCCCGCGCCGACGATCAGCGCCGCGTAGACGGCGAGCAGGACGTTCGTGGCCGTCACACGTCCTTCGCCTTGGCGCCGGTCAGACCCGCACCGCGGGGTCGAAGAGCTTCTGGTGCTCGTCCACCGCGAAGCGGTCGGTCATGCCTGCGATGTAGTCGCACACGACGCGGTGGACGCCGTCGCGCTCGAGCTGGCTCTGGAAGCTCGGAGGGAGCTGCCCCGGCTCCCGGACGTAGGACTCGAAGAGGTCGCGCAAGATGCGCCCCGCCTTGTCCCCCATCCGCACCACGCGATAGTGCCGGTACATGTTGGCGAAGAGGAAGGCCTTGAGCTCCCGCACCCGCGCCGCCACGGGCTCCGAGTAACCCACGAGCCGCCGGCCTGCCCGCCGCACGTCGCCGACCGACCCCACCCGCGCCGAGGCCAGGGCGGCCATGGTCGCCTCGATCAGGTCCCGCACGCACCGGTCGATGATCCAGCGGACCACGTGGTGCCGGGCGTCGCGCTCGTCGGTGAGGCCCCGCCTCAGCGCGTCGTCGTGGGCCTCTCGGAAGAGGGCCACGGTGCGGATCTCGTCGACTCCGAACATGCGCGAGGCGAGACCGTCGTCGACGTCGTGGTTGTTGTAGGCGATCTCGTCCACGAGGTCGACGAGCTGCGCCTCCAGGGTCGGCGCCTCCCCCGGGGCGTACTCCGGCGGCGCCACTGCGTCGGTGTCGGGCCGGTGCTTGATGATGCCCTCGCGCGCCTCCCAGGTCAGGTTCAGGCCCGGGAAGTCCGGGTACCGGCGCTCCAGGACCTCGAGGATGCGGAGGGTCTGCCGGTTGTGCTCGAAGCCGCCGTGCTCGCGCATCAGCTCGTTCATCGCGCGCTCGCCGGAGTGCCCGAAGGGGGTGTGGCCGAGGTCGTGGCCGAGCACCAGGCACTCGGTGAGCTCCTCGTTGAGCCCCATCGCCCGGGCCACGGTGCGGCCGATCTGCGCGCCCTCCAGGCTGTGGGTGAGGCGCGTCCGGTAGTTGTCGCCCTCGTGGTTGACGAAGACCTGGGTCTTGTACTCGAGGCGCCGGAACGAGGAGCTGTGGACGACCCGGTCGCGGTCCCGCTGGAAGCACGTCCGCATCGGATGCTCGGGCTCGGGGTGGAGCCGGCCGCGGCTCTCCGCGCTCCGCATCCCCCACGGGGCGAGCAGCCCGGCCTCGCGCTCCTCCTGAACTCGACGGTCGACGACCCTCATCCCGACCTCCAGGCTCCAGTCCAACCGGGGGACCTCAGGACGCCGCGGGGCTGAGCTGCAGCACGTAGTGCACGAGGCCGCTCTCCGATTCGGGCGTGACCAGGTAGCCCTCGTGCAGGGCCATGATCGCGTAGACGGCCGTCATCTCCGTGTCGGCGTCGGCGGCGAAGGCCTGGGTCACGACCGGGGCTCCGACGACCGCCGCGCCCTCGCCGAGCCAGACGTGGATGCGGACGAAGCCCTCGTCGAGCCCGGCGTAGACGCCGATGACCGGGATCGTCGAGCGCTCGAGCGCGACCGCCTCGCACCGCACCACGAGCGTCGCCACCGCGTAGCGGAGGAGGGAGGCGTCTCCGGAGACGGGCGGCGTGCCCGGCGCGACCGTCACCGTCACTCCCGGCACCCGCATCGCGGCGAGGACGTCCTCGAGGGGAAGGGCCGCCCGCCGTGCCGAGCCCGGAGGCAGCCGCGTGAGCAGCGAGGCCATGGCCGAGGCGGAGGCGTGCGACACCGCTCGCATCCGGTGCGCGCTCGCGGTGGCCTCGCGGGCCGCCGCCGCCTCGAGCGGTCCCGCGAGCACGCGGCCCAGGAAGCCCACGTGCTGGAGGGTCTCCGGCGTGGGGAGCATCACGTGGGGAAGGTAGTAGAGGACGGCCAGGGCCAGCCCGCGCTCGGCCGACCGCAGCGGAACGAGGGTCACCGACTCGAAGACGGGCTCGGCCTGCCGCAGGGCCTCGGCGAGCTCCGGGAGGGCCCCGCCCTCCTCGACCCGCGTCTCCGCCAGGTCCCGCAGCTCGTGCAGGTGGAGGGCTCCCCAGCGGGTGCGCGCGAGCGGGTCGCTGACGAGCGGCGGCAGGACGAGGATCTGCGGCGGGTCGGTGGTGGTGAGGAGGAGGCTCGCGTTGGACGCCCCGGCGGAGCGCATGAGGATGCCCAGGATGCGCTGGGCCCGGTCCTCGACCTCTCCCTCCTCCGCCTTCTGCTCCGCGAGCTGCAGCGCCACCCGGACCTCGGCGAGGCGGTGCCGCGCCACGTCGCGCTCCTCGCGCAGCTCGGTGACCCGCTGGCCGAGCTCGGTCGATGCCTGCGCGTAGGTCTCGGCGAGGACGGCGGCCGAGGCCGAGTCCGGGGTCGCGGCCGCCGTGCGGCCCGCGTCCTCCGGCATCGACACCCGCAGGAGGTGGCGCGTCGAGCCCTCCTCGCCGAAGAGCGCCTCCTCGGGCAGGTCGATGCTGACGATCTCCTCGTCGCTCTGCCCGCCGGCGAGCTGCGCCGCACCGAACATCGACAGCACCGTCATCTCGGCCCACTCGTCGACCGTCTGTCCCTCGGGCAGCGAGAGCGCGGGGTGGCGGCGCGTGACGTCGGCGAGGGTGAGCCGGATGATCTCGGCGAACGTCTCCAGGACACCCTCCCCCCGCGTCGCCACGGCGGGGAACGTCGGTACCCGGCGGGCGTTCAGCCCGCGGTCGAGCGTCTCGACGTCCAGCAGGTCGGGCAGGTCCCGCTTGTTGTACTGCAGGACCATCGGGATCGTGGCCGGATCGAGCTCCTGCGCGAGCAGGTGCCCCTGCAGCTCGCGGAAGCTCTGGACGTTCTCGTGCCAGCGGTCGGTGGCAGAGTTCGCGACGAAGACGACCCCGTCCGAGCCTCGCAGGACCACCCGCCGCGCCGGAGCGTAGATCGCCTGGCCGGGCACGGCAGCGAGCTGGAATCGCAGATCGAGCCCGCGGAAGCCCACCGACTTCAGGGGAAGGAGATCGCAGAGGATCGTCCGGTCCTGCTGCGAGTTCACCGAGACGAACTCGCCGCGTCGCCCGCGCCGCGCCCGCTCGTAGAGGACCTTGAGATTCGTGGTCTTCCCGCCCACCGCCGGGCCGTAGTAGGCGATCTTGACCTTGACGACCCGCTCCTGGCGGTTGTACTCGACCATGGGCTCCGAAGCTCTCGGGCGCGGCCTTGCTGGCCGAGCGGTGGAGACTCTAGCAGAATCCGACCGGCAATTGCCCGGGGTCGCGTGACCTTGGTAGAATGCGGGTCCCGTCGACGGGCCGCTAGCTCAGCTGGGAGAGCGCCTGGTTCGCAATCAGGAGGTCGCGGGTTCGAGCCCCGCGCGGTCCACCACTCCGCGGCGACGGCCTCTCGCCGAGCGACCAGCGTCGTCAGGCTGGCCGAGGCTTCACCAGGACCACGGCCAGGGCCCCCAGGATCGTGCCGAAGACGACGGTGAACATGATCCAGGCCGTCATCTGCGGGACGAGGCCGATCCAGAACCACTTCATCAGGGGCGCCATCTGGTTGAGGTACTGCGCTTCGGGCGCGACCACGTCGTAGTGGGTGCCCCAGTTGCCGAGGATCGCGAAGAGCATCACCGCGGCCACCGGGATGCGCGCGGCGAGGCCGTAGGCCACGAGCGTGCGGCCCAGAGCGGGCCAGCCCCACCACGACAGGGCGACCGCGACCACCGAGACCACCGCGAAGGTCAGGAGCTGTCGCCGAAGGCCGAAGTGCAGCGCGTTCGCGCCGATCCCGGCAACGATCGCGACCACGATCCCGAGCACGGCCAGGCCGAGCGCCCGCCACGGGTGGTCGGTGCCTTCCCCGCGCCGGGCGAGCCTGAGGGCGAAGTAGACGCCGAAGATCGGCACGAGCCACGCGATGCCCACGATGGCGAAGCCGCCTCCCGCCGCGGGGTTGAAGAGGAGCTTCGACCAGCCGAGACGCTCGCCCGCCAGACGAACGAGGGTGACCACGAGGGTGACGATCGCCGGGACCAGAATGAGCTGCATGGACCGCTCCTTTCTAGAGCTTCCCTCGGACTGCTATGTGCGGTACGGACATCATAGGCCAGGACGGGCGCACCCCTCGCATGAGTCGAGGGTCGAACGGCCTCGTACCCGCGGGCCCTCGTCTTCGCCCGACCCTCGCCGTGTCCCGTCTCAGGCCCCGGCGGCGAGGGCGTCCCTGGCGGGCAGTCCCTCGATTCGAGCGGCGGCCGCGGCGAAGCCGTCCTCGTCCCGAACCCGTCGGGAGACTCGTTGCAGGATCTCGCGATGGCCGCCTCCGGCAGCGGAGGCGATCGCTTCGGCGAGGGTCGCGCTCGCCACGCGCGTCAAGGGCTCGACGACCGCGCCCGCGCCGAGGTCGGCACAGCGGCGGGCGTTGAACGGCTGGTCGAAGGCCATCGGTGCGGCCACGGACGGGATGCCGGCGCGCAACGCGCAGGCCGTGGTCCCGATGCCCCCGTGATGGACGAGGGCGCGAGCCCGCGGAAGGAGAGCGTCGAGGTTGACGAATGAAGTGAGGGTGATGGAATCCGGAAGCTCTCGGGAAGCGAGCGAGGCCTCGGGCTCGAGCGTCGTCACGACGACGCGGCAGGCGAGTCGATCGGCCACGTCTCGGGCCGTGGAGATGACGCGATCGAGACCGACCGAGGCCGTGTAGGACCCGAGGGAGAAGACGACCGGGGCGGGGCCCGCCCGCAGGAAGGCCTCGAGGGGCGCGGGGAGCGCCGACTCGACCGGCGGCGGAAAGCCGAGCGACTCCCATGAAATCCGCCCCGCGGAACCGCTGTCCAGGAGGAGCGGGGACCACAGGCCGAGCACGCGCGATCGGGAGGGCCAGGGCAGCGATCGGACCCCCCTCCGTTCGAGCGCGGGTCTCACGACGAGGCGGTCGGTGACGTGAGCGCAGAAGCTCCAGACCGCCCGGTACTGCGGCCGCTTCCAGACCGCGACGGCGTACGGCGACGGGCCGACGCCGACCCGGGCGAACGGGTGGGACCGGCTGAGCTCTTCCATCCCCACGCAGCTGCCGACCACGACGTCCACGCCCCCTCTCCGCCGAACGAGCTCCACCAGCGAGTCCCTCTTGGCGAACGACTCCGGGACGACATGGACCAGCGTGTACGCGATGAGCTTGCGGGAGGGCAGGGGAAGCCGCCCGACCCAGTCGTATCGGAGATCGCTCCGCTCGGGGAAGACCTCGACGCCGAACCGTCCGTCCACGCCCACCGAGGACTCGAGGGCGGACCTGGTCTTCTCGGCGAGGACCAGCGTCACCGAGTGCCCGTGGTCGGCGAGCACGCTCCCCAGACGCACGAGGGGCAGGGTGTCACCGAGCGCGGCCCCGGCGCCGGGGAGAAGGAACACGATCTCCTTGCTTCGCACGCGACCCTCCGACCGCGGCCGACAGTCTACCCTCGTCCCGGTGTTCGAGAGGCGACATCCCTATCACCGTGACGGCCCCCGACACAAGAGCCTTCGGCGCCACGCCGCCCGAGCGGACTCGACGGGCCGGTCGAGAGACGCCCTCTCCCCCGCCGGACGTGCTACTCTGCCGCACGGATGCGCGTCCCTCCTCCTGAACCGACCCGAAGGGGCGTCGCCGTCGGGTCCGGGTCCCGCCTCTCTCAGCGCCCTTGCGACTGAAGCTCCTCGTCGATTCCGCGGAGTTCTGGACGAGCCTCGAAAGGGACATCTCGTCGGCCCGCAGCCACGTCTACGTCCAGGCCCTGTCGTTCGAGGGCGACGCCACCGGCCAACGCCTGGCCCGGGCGCTCCTCGAGGCCCCGGCCCCCGACCGGCGCGTCGTCGTCGACAGCTACACGAAGCACGACCAGGCGGACAAGTTCCTCTACTACCCGCCCCACCTCTTCGATCGGTCCTTGTGGCGCCTGGTGGGCGAGACCCGGCGGATGTTCCGGGACATGCGGGCGGATGGAGTGCAGGTCCGGTTCACGAACCCGGTGGGCTTCCTGCTCCTGCGATTCCCGCTCCGCAACCACAAGAAGCTGGCCCTGGTCGACGGGCGGGTCGCGTACATCGGCGGCATCAACTTCGCCGACCTCAACTTCCAGTGGCGCGACATGATGCTGCGCATCGAGGACCCGGCTGTCGTCGGCGCGCTGCAGGCGGACTTCCTCTCCACCTGGCGCGGGCGGCACCTCTCCGGCACGTGGTCTTTCGACGGCCTCGAGCTCCACGTCCTCGACGGCCGCTCCAACCCCGACCACTTCGCGACCGTCCTCGACCTGGTCGCGCGGGCGAAGGAAGAGATCTACGTCGAGAGCCCGGCCCTGACCCAGCCCTTCGTTGCGCCCCTCCTCGCCGCCCGCCGCCGCGGAGTGGCGGTGACCGTGATGTCGTCCGCGCGGAACAACTGGAGGCTGATCGAGGACTACATGAACTGGCTGGCCGCCCGGTCCGACCTCGACATCCGCTTCTACCAGGGACGTCTCACCCACCTGAAGGGGATGCTCGTCGACGGCCATTCCCTGGTCATGGGCTCGGCGAACTTCGACCCCTGGAGCCACTGGTTCCAGCAGGAGTACGTCGCCGTGGTCACGGACCCCGGAGTCCTGGCCGATTTCCAAGAGCGGGTGATCCCGTCCGGGCTCCAGGGATCCCTCCCCGCGGCCCGGACCGCGCCCCGGCTCAGGGAGAGGCTCGCCGGACCGCAGCTTTGGGCGCTCGAGCTCGCGTCACTCCTCGTTTGCGGGGGCGAGCGGATTTGGCGAAGAGGCGAGCGAGGTCCCGGCAAGGGCCGGCTGTCGCCCCAGCCAGTACGTGAAACCCAGCACCAGGCCGGCGGGGACTAGCGGCGTCCACCACGCCCGTATCCCGAGCTCCGCGAAGGACGCCGGGCCGAGCCAGGCGATGAGCCCCATGATCGCGGCCGCCCAGGTGAAGCTGCTGAGGAGGCTCAGGCCGCTGAACTGCAGCGGCCGAACTTCGGCGTAGGCGCAGGCGGCCGGGATCGCCACCCGGAGGCCGGGGAGGAAGCGGCAGGCGAAGATCATCGCGGAGGCGTTCTGCCGCACGCGGCCGACGACGAGGTCGCGACGCCGCGACCACGTCGGGAAGCGGTCGAGCCAGCCGAGACGGCCCCGGAGGAAGTAGAAGTAGAGCTGGTCGCCGACCGACCCGCCGAGCGCGGCCGCCGCGTAGACCCCCAGCCCGTTCAGCTTGCCCATCTGGACGAGCACGGTGGCGGCCACGAACACCACCTCGCCCTCGACGACCGCGGCCACGAAGATGCCCAGGTAGACGGCGAGGCCCGCCCCCTGCCCGAGTTGCGCGATCATCGCGTCCATCACTGGAGTGCTCTCGGCTGGTGTCGGTGCCTGCTGCGTCGTCCGAATGGCCGGCCGAGGCAATGGTACACCAGCCGGCCCCGGGGACGGGCACCGATCGGCGGCCCTGGCTCCCGAGGTTCGCTACCTTTGCGCCCTGGCTCACCAGATCTCGACGAACAGGCCGGTGCGCTCGTCGGTCGCGGCGGCGTCGTCGCAGCGGACGACGCGATGGTCGACGGCACGGACGCAAAGCCCCCCGGCGGGGAGGTCGATCCGGCTCGCGATCCGCTGGGCCTCCTGGATCGCCGCGCCTGGCCCCGGCGCGTCCACGGTGATCGTCCAGCCGAGGACCGTCGAGCCCTCGACTGCGTAGCGTTCCACGTTCGCCTCCCCTCGGCCCCGACTGGACCAGGCCAACCACGGCCCGGACGGGAGCTCCCTCCAACTCCCGCCCGGACCGTCACCCGCTCGTGCTCGCGAGCCAGGCGTCCGTAGCCGGTGCAACGTCGGTGCCAGGGACACGCCATTGAGGCGCCGGCACTTGCGCGTCGCGACCGGACGGAGCGGTGGCCTCTCGTGTCCGATCGCCGGCCGCGACGTCCGATCGCGACACCGACGGGAACGCGAGTGTCGCACTATGATGGGCGGCGGTCGTGCGCGGTCGGCGACCGCCGAGCCGCGCGCATCCGACGAGGTATGCCATGAGCCTCTCCGCCCGGTCCCGCCTCGAGGCGACGGTCGCCGCCGTGCTCGTCCTGCTCGCCCCGGCCGTCCGTGCCGACGACGTCGCGTCGATCCGCCGGCGGCTCCTCGCCGACGCCGACCGGGCCGCCGCGACCGGTCCCTACCAGGCCGACTGGCCGTCACTCCAGACCGTCCCCGTCCCCCAGTGGTACCTCGACGGCAAGCTCGGGATCTTCATCCACTGGGGCCTCTACTCGGTGCCCGCATTCGGGAACGAGTGGTACCCGCGCAACATGTACAAGGCCGACACGCCCGAGTTCCGCCACCACGTGGCGACCTACGGCCCCCAGGCCCAGTTCGGCTACAAGGACTTCATCCCCCTCTTCACGGCCGAGCGGTACGACCCCGCCGCGTGGGCGGAGCTCTTCCGCCGGGCCGGGGCGCGCTTTGTCGTGCCCGTGGCCGAGCACCACGACGGCTTCGCGATGTACGACACCGCCCTCAGCGACTGGAGCGCCGCGAAGAAGGGACCGAGGCGCGACCTCGTCGGCGACCTGGCGAAGGCCGTCCGCGAGAAGGGCCTCGTCTTCGGCGTCTCGACCCACCGGGCCGAGCACTTCTGGTTCTTCGACCAGGGCATGACGTTCGACTCCGACGTCCGGGCGAGGAAGTGGCACGACTTCTACGGCCCCGCGCAGCCCGAGAAGGGGCCCGACGGGAAGACGAACCCGCCCGACCGCGAGCACCTCGACGACTGGATGGCGCGGACGGTCGAGCTCGTCGAGAAGTACCACCCGCAGCTCGTGTGGTTCGACTGGTGGATCGAGCAGCCGGCCTTCGAGCCCTACCTCCGGAGGCTCGCCGCCTACTACTACAATCGCGGCGCCGGCCGCGGCGAGCAGGTGGCGATCAACTACAAGAACCGCGCCTTCCCCGACGGCGCCGCCGTCCTCGACGTCGAGCGCGGGCAGCTCGCGGCGATCCGTCCCTTCTTCTGGCAGACCGACACCTCGATCTCGAAGAACTCGTGGGGCTACGTGAAGGAGCAGGACTACAAGACCGCGGGGCAGATCGTGGGCGACCTCGTGGACATCGTGTCCAAGAACGGCGCCCTCCTGCTGAACATCGGCCCGCGGCCCGACGGCACCATACCCGAGGAGGAGCAGAGGATCCTCCTCGAGATCGGCCGCTGGCTGGAGACGAACGGGGAGGCCGTCTACGGCACGAGGCCGTGGAGGGTGTACGGCGAGGGGCCGACGGCCGTCGTCGAGGGAAGCTTCAACGACACGAAGCGGGGCGCCTTCACGGGCGAGGACATCCGCTTCACCGCGAAGGGGGACACCCTCTTCGCGATCGCCCTCGCCTGGCCGCAGAGCCGGAGGCTCCTCGTCCGGTCGCTGGCCCGCGGCGGCGAGCTGGCCCCCGAAGCCATCACGGCCGTCGACCTCCTCGGCAGCCCCGAGAAGCTCGCCTGGCGCTGGAGCCCGGACGGCCTCGCCGTGGACCTCCCGGCGACGCCTCCGGGCGAGCACGCGTTCGCCTTGCGGATCGCCACGCGATAGGACTGGGGGCGGCCGACGTGCGACAATCCCCGTCGTCGCGGGGAAGAGACGAGACTTGCCCAAGATCCTGATCGTCGACGACGAGCCGGGGATCCGCTTCGGCGTCCGGGACTTCCTGGAGAGCGAGGGTCTCGAGGTCGAGGAGGCCGATTCCGTCGCCGGAGCCGAGAAGATCGTGCGCGACAGCCGGCCGGACGCGATCGTCCTCGACCACATGCTGCCCGACGGGACGGCCCTCGACCTCCTGCCCCGCATCCGGGAGATCGACAGCTCCATGCCGGTCGTCGTCCTGACCGGTCACGCGACGATCGACCTCGCCGTGCGCGCCATCAAGGAGGGCGCGGACCAGTTCCTGGCGAAGCCCGTCGAGCTGCCCGCGCTCCTGGTCATGGTGCGCCGGCTCCTCGAGACCCAGCGCGAGAAGCGCCGTCAGATCGCCGGCCGGGCCCGCCAGGCCCGGGAGGCGGTCGACCCGTTCGTCGGGACGTCCGCCGCCATCCGCGGGCTCGCCGAGCAGGCCCGGAAGCTCCTCGCGTCGAGCAGCCCGATCCTGATCGAAGGCGAGACCGGCACGGGCAAGGGCGTCCTCGCGCGGTGGCTCCACCGCAGCGGCCCCCGCGCCGACGAGCCGTTCGTCGACATGAACTGCGCGGGCCTCTCCCGCGAGTTCCTGGAAACGGAGCTCTTCGGCCACGAGAAAGGGGCCTACACCGGCGCCGTGTCGAGCAAGCAGGGCCTCCTCGAGGTCGCGCACCGGGGGGTCATGTTCCTCGACGAGATCGGGGACCTCGACCCCCAGGTGCAGCCGAAGCTCCTCAAGGTCCTCGAGGAGAAGAGATTCCGGCGGCTCGGCGAGGTGCGGGACCGGCAGGTCGACGTCCAGCTCATCGCCGCCTCGCACCAGAACCTGCCCCAGCTCGTCCAGGACCGGAAGTTCAGGGGCGATCTGTACTTCCGCATCAGCACGATCCCTCTCCGGATGCCCCCGCTGCGCGAGAGGCCCGACGATGTCCCGATCCTGGCCCGCCAGCTCCTCGAGGGCTTCGCGAGCGACGTCGGCCGGCGGGGCGTCCGGCTGTCCCACGAGGCGGAGGGGGCGCTCTGCGCCTACCCCTGGCCGGGCAACGTGCGAGAGCTCCGCAACGTGCTGGAGCGAGCGCTCCTCCTCTCGGGGCGAGACGTCCTGGAACCCGTCGACCTGCGCTTCGAGGGACCGGGGGGAGAGGCGCCCCTGCCCGTCGAGGCGCCGGGCGGCGAGAGCCATCTCACGCTCGAAGAGCTGGAGAAGAGGCACATCGAGCGCGTTCTGCGCGAGATGGGCGGCCGTGTCGCCGAGGCGGCGCACCGCCTGGGGATCCCGCGCAGCACCCTTTATCAGAAGCTCAAGAAGTTTGCGATCGTCCCGCCCCGACCCGCCTGAGCCGTCCCGAGTCTGGAGGCCGTCCCAAGCCTGGAAGCCGGGAAAGGGCTCCCGCCCCCGCGCCGCCAAGTCTCAACTCATTCTGATGCAGCCTCTTACGCTCGATCGCGAGGCCGCGGACTCCGTGGTCCCGCTGGCACGCGTCGTGCTAACGCACTGCTCGTGGATCACCGGTCCGGTCGCCTGCTCGTCGTCGATGACGAGGCTGCCATTCGCTTCGCCCTCTCGGAGTACTTTCGGGAGAGCGGATGGATGGTGGACGCAGCGGCCGAGAAGGAGGAGGCGGAGGCCCTCCTCGCCTGCACGGAGTACAAGGTGGTCATCGCGGACCTACGCCTCACCGGCATCTACGGCGTCGAAGGGCTGGACATCATCCAGTGGTCCCGCCACCTGCGTCCGGAGATCCGGATCGTGCTGCTGACCGGGAACGGCACCCCCGAGATCGAGGCCGAGGCCCGCCGCCGCGGCGCCGACGCGTTCCTGCACAAGCCGCTGCCGCTCCCGCAGCTCGAGGCCGTCGTCGACTCCCTCGTCGGAGCGGTGTCGTGAGCTCGACCACGCGTCTCCTGCTCTGCGCCTGGTGCGAGCGCGTCCGCTCGAGCGGCGGGCGCTGGGAGGAGCAGGACCTCACCCAGATCGATCCGGCCGAGGCCACCCACGGGATCTGCCCGGAGTGCCTGGCCGAAGAGACGCGGGCCGCGTCCGTCGCCGTGGACTGCCCGTGAACGGAGAGACGCGCATCGAGCTGCACGGGTCCGGCTGCTCCTGCCGCGGCGGGGCCTGGGTGCTGCTCGAGGCCACGCAGAAGTCGCCCTGCGCCCTCGGCGCGGAGGACGCCGCGGACCGGCTGGTGCTGGGCCTCGAGGAGTGGAGGCAGCTCGGCAAGCCGGGCAGCATCGAGGTGTTCAAGGAGGCCCAGGGCCGGGCGGAGAGGGGCGAGCGTCGACAGTTCCAGCGCTTCGAGGTCGCCCTGCCCGTGCACATCGGGCGCATCGCCACGTGGCGAGACCGGTCGGCCCAGGTCGAGGAGACGCTCGCCGAGGTCGTCGCCGCGGGGGGCGCCCTCGTGCGCAGCCGGATGGCCGTGGAGAAGGGCGAGATGATCCGCTTCCAGGCCGGCGACTACGAGACCCGGGCCGAGGTCACCTACGTGTCGAACGGCTCGGGGTCCGGCATGGACGGGATCCAGAGGCTCGGTCTGAAGTTCCTGGACGCTCCGCTCCCCGAGTCGCTCATTCCGCCGGGCGCCCGGCCGCTGCCGTAGCCTCCGCCACCCTAGCCCCCGACCCGACGAGGGGCAGGCTCACGCAAGCGGAGGTGCCGGTCCCGATCCCCCCCGACTCGAGCCACACCCGGCCTCCGTGCGACTCGACGATCCGCTTGACCATCGCGAGGCCGATCCCCGAGCCCGCGGCCCGCGGGTCGAGCTTCTCGAAGAGCTCGAACACGCGCTCGCGGTGCCGAGGGTCGATCCCGATCCCGTTGTCGCGCAGGACGAGCACCGCCATCCCCTCGCTCGGAGGACGCGCGTCGACCGTGACCCTCGGCTCGTCCGCGGCCCTCGCGAACTTCACCGCGTTGTCGAGCAGCCTCTCGAAGGCCTGCACGAGCCGGGCCCGGTCCCCGAAGACGACCGGGAGCCCGCTCGCCACCTCCACCCTGACGCGGCTCAAGTCGATCCGCCCGCGCACGAGCCGCAGGGCGTCCTGGACGAGGTCCGCCGAGGCGACGGCGGCGGGCGGCCCCACCGGCCGGCCGGCGCGCGACAGCTCGAACAGCTCGTCGAGGAGGCGCTGCAGCTTGGAGACCGCCTCGGTGATCCGCTGGGCGTCCGACGCGAGGCGATCGACGCGCCCCTCGCGGGCGTCCTTCTCGAGGTAGCCGGCGAACCCGCGGATGGTGACGAGGGGCGCCTTGAGGTCGTGGGTCACCGCGTAGCCGAAGCGCTCGAGCTCGGCGTTCTTGGCCTCGAGCTCCCGAATGAGCGACTCGCGGATGGCCCCTGCTTTGCGGCGCTCCGACACGTCGCGCAGGGCGGCCACGCGCTGGATCTGCCCCCGGTACGGGAACGAGCGCGCCTGCAGCTCCACCGGGAAGCGCGTCCCGTCCCGGCGGAGGCACTCGATCTCGTACGGCCGGTCGTACTCGGCCAGGAGGTTCCGGTACACGAGCTCGCGGTACTCGGGCGCGATGAAGTCGAAGCCGTCGCGCCCCACGAGCTCGTGCCACGAGTAGCCGCCGAGGTCGCAGAGCGCCTGATTCACGTCGACGATCCGGCCGCCGTCGTGGACGAGAATCGCCTCGAAGGCCGCCTCGGAGAGGCCGCGGAAGCGGTCCTCGCTGTCGCGGAGCTTCTCCTCGGCCTCCTTGCGGTCCGTGATGTCGAGCAGGAGCCCCAGCAGGCGGTCGGCGCCCACCGCCGAGGCGTGGACCAGGCAGTGCCGGACGGAGCCGTCCTTCCTGCGGATCCGGATCTCGTTGCGGCCCGACCCGAGGGCGAGGAGGCCCACCAGCCGCTCGGCCACCTCCCCGGTCGCCTCCCCGGCCAGGATGTCCGCGATCGTCATTCCCACGAGCTCGTCGTGACCGAAGCCGGTGAGCGCGCACGCCGCGCCGTTCACCTCCAGGTACTGGCCGCGGGTGTCCGACACGAACAGGGCGAGGGGCGACGCCGTGAAGTACGCACGGTAGAGCTCGCCGCTCTGGCGGAGAGCCTCGGCCGTCCGCAGCCGCAGGACGGCCCCCATCACCTGGCTGCCGAGCGTCGTCAGCAGCCTCTCGTCGGCCTCGGTGAAGGCGTGGGGTCGCGCGCTCCCCGCCTCGAAGACGCCGAGGACGCTCGACCCCACCCGGAGCGGGACACAGAGCACGGACCGGAGCTCGGGGTCCATCTCTCCGGGCTGGTCGTCGATCCGACGGGCGGTCCCGGTCTCCGCCGCCATGCCCGCCACGCCGCTCCCCATGGGCAGCGGGAACCGCGCCCCCGGCGGCTGCCGGAAGTGGAAGGACCGGGCGGGCTGGAGCACGGCCCGCGACGGGTCGAGGAGGAGGAAGCCGCAGTGGTCGGGGAAGAAGCCCTCGCGAAGGAGGGTCGTCGTGCGGGCGAGCAGCTCCTCCTCGTCCACCGCCGCTGCCGCCGCCTCGGCCACGGTCGCGATCACGCGCTGCTCGTCGCTCGAGCGGCGCAACGCTTCGCGGGGCGCGCTCAGCCGCGTCTCGCTCCGCCGGGCCCGACGACCCGCGCTCACGGCAGCGCCGCCCGCAGCCGGACCCTGACCACGGCCCCGCCCTCGGCGTGGTTCTCGGCCGCGACCTCGCCGCCGTGGTCGTACACGATCCGCTTGACGATCGAGAGGCCGAGGCCCGTGCCCCCGCGCCGCCGGGTGAAGAAGGGCTCGAAGAGGCGCGGCAGGTCCGAGGGATCGAAGCCGGGCCCCGAGTCGTGCACCGCGCACTCGACCCACTCCGCCTCGCCGTCTCCCGTCCCCCCGAGCGCGACGTGCACCCGGCCCCCCTGCGGCGAGAAGTGGACGCCGTTCTCGATCAGGTTCTGGAGCACCTGGGACACACGGGCCCGGTCGGCGAGCACAGGCGGCACGGCCGGGCCCCGCGGCCACACGACCTCCACCCCCTTGCGGCGGGCGAGGGGAACGCAGGCCGACACCGCCGCCTCCACGATCTCCTCCATGCGGCAGAGCGAGAAGTCGGGCCGGCTCGGACGGCCGAAGTCGAGGAGGTCCCGCATGAGCGTCGTCAGGCGGACGATCTCCCCCCGCAGGACCGTGAGGTAGCGCTCGAAGCCCTCCGCCCGGCCGAACCGGGACTCGAAGGCGTCGAGAGTGGCCGAGATGCTGAACAGGGGGTTGCGGACCTCGTGCGCCACGCCGGCCACGATCGAGCCGATCTCGGCCATCGTCTCGCTCTGCCGCAGCTGCTCCTTGAGGTGGACGGTCTCCGTCACGTCCTGGAAGTTCAGGACCGCGCGCCCGGCGTCCTCGCCCTCCGCGGCGAGGGCGCGGGCGCTCACAACCCAGGTGAGCTGGGTCAGAGGGTCGCTCACCTCGCGCGCCGCCGGGGCTCCGCCTGCGCGCACCGCGGCGGCGAGCTCCCCGAGCGCCGCCCACGGCTCGTTCGGCCCGAAGGAGGCGAGCGGCGTATCGATGAGGGCCGGCCAGCTCGCGCGCCCCGAGTGCTGGACCGCCGTCCGGTTGGCCCGCACGGTCCGTCCGCTCCCGTCCACCACCAGCACACCGAGGGGCAGGCCGTCGAAGGTCTCCCGCCACTCGTACGCGGCTCGCCGGAGGTCCGCCTCGAGCCTCCGCCTCTCGGTGACGTCGGTGCCGGTCCCGAGGACGTAGGTGAGCCTCCCCGACGGGTCGAAGACGGGGCGGTTGACCCAGGAGATGAGCCGCCGCCCGCCGGAGCGCGTCACCCACTCGGCCTCGTAGGCCTGCGGCAGTGCGGCCGCCGTCGCGTCGCCCTGGTAGTAGCCGGAGATCTCCCCGCGCGTCTCCGGCGGCCGGAGGGTCTCCCAGAACACCCGGCCCCGCAGCTCCGCCTCGGTCCACCCGCTCGTCTGCTCGCAGGCGCGGTTGAAGCGGACGATCCGCCCCTGTGGGTCGACCACGATCACCAGCGAGGCCACCATGTCGAGCAGGCTGTCCGCGAAGAGGCGCTGGCGCTCGATCTCGCGCTCGGCCCGGAGCCTCTCGATCTCCGCCGCCGCCCGGGCCGCGAACACCTGCAGCACGCCCTCCGGACGGACCACCTCGTCGAGGGGGCGGTCGTGGATGGCGTTGACGAGCCCCATCACCTCCCCCGTCGACGCCCGCAGCACCGTCCCCACGTAGCTCTCCGCCCCGAGGACCCGCAGGGCCTCGTCACGCGGGTAGAGGTCGGCCACGCCCTCCCGGACGTGGCAGACCCGCGCATCGAGCACGTCGGCGCAGGGCGTACCCTCGAGCGCGTACTCGACGTTCGGGCTCAAGCGGCCGTCCACGCATCGCGCGAGGGTGCGCAGCGTCACCCCGCCCACGAGCTCGGCCACCGAGGCGTACTTCACGCGGAGGGCGCGCCCGAGGCGCAGGACGAGCTCGCCGAAGAGAGCCTCACCGCCGGCGGCCGCCGTCCCCGCCACGAGGTCGCCGAGCGCCTCCTCGACGCGCCGGTGGCGGACCGCCCGCTCGGCCATGTGGGGCAGGTCGGCCAGGGCGACCTCGCTCTTCACGACGTAGTCCACGGCGCCGGAGCGGATCGCCTCGACCGCGACCCGCTCGCTCCCGTGGCTCGTCATGATCACGACCGGTGGCATGGCGCGGGCCGGCGTGCTGCGGAGGAGGTCGAGGCCCTCGCCGTCGGGGAGCAGCCAGTCGGCGATGACCAGGTCGGGAGGCGTCGCGCCGTGGAGGACGGCTCGCGCCGCGTCCACCGTCTCGGCCACCGAGACGAGGAAATCGCCGGCGCGCCCCTCGAAGGCGCGGCGGGCGAGCTCGGCGTGCCCCGGCTCGTCCTCGACGAGCAGCACTCGGAGGGGCTCCCCGCTCACCGCCGACCCCCGTCGTCCCGAATCGAGAAGGCACGCGTCCGAGCCCGGGACGGACTGGCCGTGGTGGCCCCTCGGCCGAAGACTACAAGTCTCATCGAATCAATCTGATCCAGTCTTCGACGGCCCGATCATGCGCTCGGCGGGCCGTGGCATGTCAGGTGCAGAAGCGCAGACCGTGCCAGCCGACGCGAACCTCCTCGACAAGATCCTCGAGCCGGGACAGCTGACCGTCGTCTTCCAGCCCATCCTCGAGGTCAGCGGGCCGCACCCCCGGCTCTTCGCCTTGGAGTGTCTCATCCGCGGCCCCCGGGGGACGAGCGCCGAGCGGACGGACGTCCTCTTCGAGTACATCCGACGGAAGCGGGCGGAGGCGGTGATCGACCGGGCCTGCGTCGCCACCTCTCTCGCCGAGGCTGGCCTGCTGCCCGGCGAGCCCCGGCTGTCCCTGAACGTCCACGCCAAGACGCTCGGACGGGACCCCGGCTTCCGGGCCTTCCTGTTCGAGCGCGCCGACGAGGCCGGCATAGAGCCCCGCCGCCTCGTGCTCGAGATCGTCGAGTACGCTCCCGAGAACCTCGACCTTCCCAGCTTCGGCCGAGCCCTCGCCGAGCTGCGCGAGTCCGGGATCCGGATCGCCCTCGACGACGTCGGCCTCGGCCAGTCGAACTACAAGATGATCCTGGACGTCAAGCCGGAGATCTTCAAGCTCGACCGCTACCTCGTGAGCGGGGCCTGGTCCGACCCCCACCGCCAGGTGATCCTCGACTCGCTCGCCCGCATGGTGCGTCGCCTCGAGGCGAGGGCGGTCGCGGAGGGCGTCGAGACCAAAGAGGAGCTCGTTGCCGTCGAGGCCGCCGGCATCGACCTCATCCAGGGCTACTTCTTCGCCCACCCTGGGACCCGCAGCGAGATCGTCGCCGCCGGGTACCTGTCCGACCTCGCGCCGGCGGCGGGAGCACGGTGAGCCATCGCCTGCTCGTGCTCGACGACGACCCCGGCCTCCTGACCCTCCTCCGGACCTACTTCGGCGGCCTCGGTTGGCTCGTGACGGTCTGCGCCGACGCGTCGAAGGCCCTAGAGCTCGTCGGCTCGGACCCGCCCTTCGACGCGGTGATCTGCGACCTGCACTTCACCGGAGCGCACCTCGGCGAGGGCTTCGAACTCGTGAGCCGCGCGCGGCGGCGCTGGCCGGACGCGGCGGTCCTCCTTTTCACCGGCGTGCCCGGCCCGGGCGTGCGCGAGGAGGCACTCCGCCGCGGGGCCGACGAGGTGATCCTGAAGCCCGCCCCCCTCTCCCGGTTGCGCGACGCCGCGCTCCGTGCGATGAAGAAGCCGTGAGCCTGAGCGGTTCGGTCGAGGATCTGCCCCTCCTCGAGATCCTGCAGGTCGTTTCCTTCTGCCAGAAGACCGGCCACCTGGCCGTCCGGGCCCCTGCCGGAGAGGCCGCGGTCCTCTTCGAGGGCGGGCGGGTCGTCGCCGGCTACGTGTGGGACGTGCCGCCCCTGGCCCGCGACCGGCCTCCCGGGGGCGCGGAGCGGGAGCTGGTCGTCCGGCAGCGAATCGCCTCGATCCTGGAGAGGCTGGTCCGACTCCGGGAGGGCGAGTTCGCCTTCACCCTCACCGAGGACGTCCCGATGTCGCTGGGTGGGCGCGACCTCTCCGCGGAGCGGCTCCCCAACGGCATCAACCCCGAGGAGATGATGCTCGACCTGGCCCGCCAGCTGGACGAGGACCGGCGTGACGCGGCGGCGGCGTTCGAGGCGTCCTTCACGGCGCCCGGGGACGACGAGCCGCCGGCGGAAGTGGAGGACGGCGACATCGTCCTCGAGGCCATGCCTCCCGAGGAGGCCGCCGCCCCTGCTCCACCCGCCGGTCCACCGGTCCTGTTCGTGGACGACGAGGTCGACGTGCGGCGGGTCGTCGGAGAGCGGCTGACCGCGGCGGGGTTCGACGTCCGCGAGGCGGATGGACCCGCCGCGGCCCGGAGGGAGATGGGACGGCTGGCCGACGAAGGCCGCCGGTTCCTCCTCGTCGCGGACCTCGGGCTTCCCTCGGACTCCGGCTCTTCCTTCCGCGGCGGCCTCGACGTCGTCCGGGCGGCCTCTGGCCTCCGCCGCCCTCCCCCGGTCCTGCTGATGGGCGAGGCCTTCGACGCGCGGATGCGCGCGCGGGCGAAGCGGCTCGGCGTGTCGCTCCTCGCCTTCAAGCCCGGCCTCTCCAAGCTCGACCCGCTGCAGTACCGGGCCGACCTGCGGGCCTTCGGCGAGAAGCTGGCCCGGGATCTCCTGCCGCGCCTCGAGACACGCCGGCGCGGCGTCACACCGGTGGCGCCCCTCCCGCTCGCCGCCGGCGAGCCCGGCATGGACGCGCGCGAGACGGCGCTTCGTTCCGCGCTCGAGGAGATGCAGAGGAGCGCGGATCCCGACCTCGTGGCCTTCCTCCTCCTCCAGGCGGCCCGCGCGTTCTTCCCCCGCGTTCTGCTGTTCGTCGTTCGGGACGAGAATCTCCGGGGCCTGTCGGGCTTCGGACCGGCGGACGGCGGCGACAGCCTCGACCTCGTGGCCCGCGAGATCGCCGTCCCCCTCGATCTGCCTTCGCCTTTCAGCGAAGCGGTGGCGAGCGGCCGCCCGTGGACGGGGAGGCTGCCCCGCCAGGGCCCGGTGCGCGCTCTCGTCGACCGGATCGGGGCCCGAGCCGCGACCGACGCGGCCATCCTCCCCGTCACCGCGCACCGCGAGACGATCGCCGTCCTCTACGGCGACGCCCCCGACGGCGGCTCCCTCCCCGCGCTGGCTCCACTCCTGGATTTCGTGGAACGCGCCGGCCGCACGCTCGACGAGGGCTTCCTCGCGCGGCGGGCGCCGGCCGCCGCCGCCTGCTAGAATCCCCGGCCCGATGCTCGTCCTCTTTCGGGCCGTCCGCAGCCTGGTCGCCGTCCTCCTCGTCGGCCTCTACTTCTTCCTGGCCAGCCCCATCCTGCGGCTCGTCGTGATTCCGGGCGCGTGGCTCTTCCCTCGACAGCGCTTCCGTCTGGTCAGCGTCTTCATGAAGGGCATGGCCACCGGCATCTTCGCGCTGCTCCGGCTCGGCGGAGCCCGCGTCAGGCGTTCGGGCTCCCTGCCCACCGCGACGCCGATCCTCGTCGTCGCCAACCACCAGGCCTTGCTCGACATCATCCAAGTGGCCTTGCTCGCCCACCCCCGAGTTCCCGCATTCGTGTCGCGGCGGCGTTACGCGCGCTTCGTGCCTCTCGTCTCCGCGTGCATCCGCCTCCTCGGCTCCCCGATCGTGGACCCGAAGCGCGACGTCGCGGGGGCGGTCGCGGCGATTCGACGAGGGGCGAGAGAGCTCCCCCACGGGATGCTGATCTTCCCCGAAGGGCACCGCAGCCGTGACGGCGAGATCCGTGCCTTCCGTACAGCCGGGATCGAGGCCGCCCTCGCCGAGCGGCGCGTACCGGTTTACACCGTGGTGAACGAAGGCGTCTGGCGGGTGCGCCGCCTGGCCGACCTGCTCTTCCGGGTCCACCTCATCGACGCCTACTCGGAGGTCGCGGGGCCGTTCGAGCCCCCGGCCGAAGACGCCGGGCTGCCCGCCTTCGTCCACGGCCTGCGCGAGACCCTCGTCGCGCGCCTCGCCGAGCTCCGCTCCGCCACCGCGCCGCCCGCCGCCTGAGGCGGCCGCGCCGAGCCCCGTACCTCGCACGTGGTGCTACACTTGGCCCCACGCTCTAGAGGAGGTGCGGATGGCACGGCGCCTGGTGATCGCGAGCCAGAAGGGCGGCGTCGGCAAGACGACGATCGCGCTCAATCTGGCCGTGGCCTTCGCCGAGCGCGGACGGAAGACCCTTCTCGCCGACCTCGATCCCCAGGGGGCGGTCGGCCTCTCGCTCGCCAGGGGCGACACGGAGCTCGCGGGCCTCGCCGAGCTCGTGTCCGGCCAGGCGACGGCCGCGGACGCCGTCGTGCCCACGCGCCTCGTCGGCCTCAGCCTGCTGACCCGGGGACGGCTCGACGCCACCGACGTGGACGCGTTCGAGACCGAGATCGGCAGCCCCGGCGCTCTGGATCGCGCTCTCTCCGCGTGTGATCGCGACAGCCACGTCGTGATCATGGACACCCCGTCCGGGCTCGGGCGGGTCACGAGCGCCGCCCTCGCCTGCGCCGACTTCGTGCTCCTGGCCTTCCAGACCGAGAGCCTGTCGCTGCGGTCGGTGGGCCAGGCGCTCAAGGTCGTGGAGCACCTCCAGGCGACGCGCAACCCCCGCCTTCGCCTCGTCGGCATCCTGCCCACCCTCGTCGAGCGGGAGCGCCAGGGCAGCCACGCGGTGCTGAGCGAGATCTGGAACGGCTTCCCCGATGCGCTCGAGACGATCGTCCCGAGGACCGAGACCTTCGCTCGCGCAAGCGCCCTGGGCGTCCCGGTCGGCTTCCTGGGCGGCGAGGCGGGCGCGCCTGAGGCGCGGCGCTTCGACCTGCTCGCCGACGAGATCGAGGCTCGGATGAACCGCCTCGACGGCATGGAAAGGCTCCATGAAGCTGAACCCGCTCGCCAGCTCCTCTGACCTCGACGTCGCGCGAGAGACCGCCCGCCGGCTCCACATGCGGCGCCGCCGGGGCGACCACGGCGCGTTCGACGCGCCCGTGCCCCCGCTCCCTCCGGCGGCCTTGGCCGGGACCCGTCTCCGGCCCGAGCCCGTACCACCCACGTCACCTCGCGTGGCGCGGTCCTCTCCCCTCTTCGATCCGGCGGCTCTCGAGACGCCCCCGCCCCCGTCCTGGGACGAGCCCGTGGGCGAAGCCCCTCCCCGTGACGAGCGGCTCCGCGACGTCGACGAGCCGGCCCTCGGCGGGGCGCCATCGGAGGAGGACGTCCCCCTGCCCGACGTGGACGTCGAGGGCCCATCCCTGTCTCCCGACGAGATGGTCGGGTCGGCGGAGCCGGTGTCGGGCCTCGAGGACCTCGCGGAGTCGGAGCCGCCTCCCGTGCCACCCTCGCCGTTCGAGATCGACCTCGACGACGCGGGGCCGCGGGCGGAGGATCTCGTCGGCGCGTCGGCCCTCCCCTCCTGGGACGACGTCGTCCGGAGATGCCTCGACGTCTCGCAGGCGCGGGCCGCGATGCTCGTCGACCCCGCGGGCCAGGTCTTCGCCGCTCAGGGCGACTGGCCGTCCCCGGGCCCCGACATGATCGCGGCCAAGCTCGTCTCGACGATGGACAGGACGCTCAAGGACGCTCCGACGCGCTCCATCCAGGCTCCTCTCGCGGGGAGGCACCTCACGGCCTGGCGCGTGCCTCTCTCCGAAGGGCTGGTCACGATCGCCTTCCTCGGCGACGCGCCGGTGCGCACCGAGACGCGTCCCGGCATCGACACCGAGATCCACCGCGGCGCCGGGGCCTGACCTCCCCCTCCGCCGCGCCGCGCCCGAAGCAGGAGGAGGCCCTTGGCCCGACTCGACCCCCACTCGCACGCCGATGCCGCTCAACCCCGCGTCCGCCACGCGCGGCTGCGCCTCTCCGTCGACTTCGGCTCCTCCCGGATCGCGGGCAGGGCCACCCTCGTGCTCGACCAGCCGTCCGGGGGCCTCCTCGACCTCGACAGCAAGGCCCTCGAGATCCAGGACGCCTCGACCGGATCGGGGACCCCAGTGCCGTTCGAGGTGGGCCCCGACGAGGCGATCCTCGGCCGCAGGGTCCGGCTCACCCTGCCCGAGGGCACGCGCGAGGTGAGCCTGAGCTACGCCACCGCTCCCGACGCCCCTGCGCTCCAGTGGCTGTCGCCCGAGCAGACCGCGGGCGGCGCGCATCCCTTCCTCTTCAGCCAGTGCCAGCCCATCCACGCCCGCAGCCTCGCCCCCCTTGCCGACACGGCGAGGACGCGGTTCACCTACGAGGCGGAGGTGGAGGTCGAGGAGCCTCTCTCGGTGGTGATGTCCGCGGGGCCGGCCGGCGAGGAGCGGGGAGCCCGCCCCGGCACTCGCGTCTTCCGCTTCCGGATGCCGCAGCCCATCCCCTCCTACCTCCTGGCGCTCGCCGTGGGCCGGCTGGAGTCGCGGGACCTGGGCCCCCGCTCGCGCGTCTTCGCGGAGCCGGAGACCGTGGAGAGCGCCGCCCACGAGTTCGCGGAGACCGAGGCCATGATCGCCCGGGCCGAGACGCTCTTCGGCCCGTACGACTGGGACCGGTACGACATGCTCGTCCTGCCGCCTTCCTTCCCCTACGGCGGGATGGAGAACCCGCGCATGACGTTCCTCACCCCGACCCTCCTCGCCGGAGACCGTTCGCTCGTCGACGTGGTCGCCCACGAGCTCGCCCACTCCTGGACCGGCAACCTCGTCACGAACGCGGACATGGAGCACTTCTGGCTCAACGAGGGCTTCACCGTGTGGGCCGAGCGCCGGCTCCTGGAGGCGCTCCACGGCGAGGAAGCGACCGTGCTCGCGTGGGCCATCGGCGAGAAGGCGCTCGAGGAATCGATGGAGCGCTTCGGCGAGGGCTCGCGCTTCACCTGCCTGCGCACCGATCTCGCGGGCACCGACCCCGACGACGCGTTCTCCTCCATACCGTACGAGAAGGGCGCGCGCTTCGTGAACCTCCTCGAGAGGACGGCCGGGCGGCCGCGCTTCGACCGCTTCATGCGCGAGTACATGGCACGCTTCCGCTTCACCTCCATCACCACCGAGGAGTTCCTGGCCTTTCTCGAGGAGCGCCTGCCCGGACTCGCCGCCCAGGTGGATGCGAAGGCCTGGCTCTACGAGCCGGGCCTGCCGGGGAACGCCCCCGTGTTCCGCTCGGCCCGGCTCGAGGGCCTCGTGGCCCTGGCCAAGGCCTTCCCGGGCGAGAGGCCTTCGTCGGGAAGCATCGCCGACTGGAACCCGGCCGAGACGCTCGTCTATCTCCAGAACGTGCCGCGCGAGATCGACCGCGACGCCTGCGCGTGGCTCGACGCCGCGATGGGCCTCACGACGAAGGGCAACTACGAGATCCTCGTCGAGTGGCTGACCGTGGCCGCGGGCTCGGACTACGCCCCCGCCTTCGGCCGGCTCGAGGAGGTGCTGCGTCGAGTGGGCCGGATGAAGTACCTGCGGCCGCTCTACGGCGCGATGGGCCGGCACCCCCGGACCCGGGCCCTCGCCCGCCAGGTCTTCGCCGAGGCAGCGCCCCGCTACCACGTCCTCTCGCGCCGCGTGGCCTCCTCCGTCATCGAGAAGTACCCCGAGACGACGGCTTCCTGAGCCCCGAGGTCCCATGCCCGAGCACCCCGGCTCCGCCCCCGCCGACGAACTGCGCCTCCCCGAGAACGCCTTCCGCCCTCTCGCCCCCGGCGAGCTCTACGAGCCCGTGGTGCCGCCGGCCGCTCGCGTGCCGGAGACGACCGGCCGATCGCTCCTCCAGGGCGTCCTGTGGGCCGTCGTCTTCTCCGCCGCCGCCACCTACATCGCCCTGAAGCTCGGCCAGGGCATCGAGTCGGCGATCCCCATCTCCATCCTCGCGGTCGGCTTCTCCGCCCTCGCCGTCCGCGTGCTCGCGCGGCGCGCCTCGACCCTCCTCGAGAACGTCAACGTCCTCGCGATCGGCGCCACGTCCGGGATCGTGGCCGGCGGCTCCGTCTTCACGATGCCCGCGATCCACATCCTCGGCCTGCAGAGCCGCTCGTCCTTCTTCCAGATCTTCCTCGTGCCGCTCCTCGGGGCCGTCCTGGGAGTCTTCCTCCTCGCTCCTTTCCGCCGCTACTTCGTCCGCGACCTCCACGGGAAGCTCCCCTACCCCGAGGCCCGGGCCACGACGGAGATCCTCGTCGCCGGCAAGCGCGGCGGGCACAGCGCCCTCGTCCTCACGTGGTCGGCCCTCTTCGCCGCCGTCTTCGACTTCGTCGGCCCGTCGATGAAGGGCTGGGCCGAGAACTTCTCGACCGCGGCCGTCTCCTTTCTCGCCGCCTTCACAGAGCGCACGAAGGCCGTCTTCACCATGAACACCTCGGCCGCCGTCTTCGGCCTCGGCTACATCATGGGCCTCGAGTACGCCGCCATCATCATGGCGGGCTCGATGGTCTCGTTCTTCGTCCTCGTACCCCTCTTCGCCTGGTTCTCTCCCTACGTCGAGGCCGCCATCCCGCCGGCGACGGCTCCGCTCCGCGCCCTGGCCCCCCAGGACCTCTTCTTCCTCTACGTCCGGCCGATCGGAATCGGGGGCATCTTCGCGGCCGGGCTCCTTTCGATCCTCAAGATGTCCCCGGTCATCCTCGAGGCCACGCGCCAGGCCCTCGGCGAGGTGGCCCGGCTCGTGCGCGGCGGCGCCGGCCCGGACGGCGCGGCGCGCACCGACCGGGGCCTGCCGATGTCGACCGTCCTCCTCGGCATCGTGGCGACCGGGCTCGCGACGTTCCTCTACTTCCGCTTCTCGGTCCTGGCCGGCGAGCCCGCCGCCACGTCCCTCGCGTTCGCCTCGGCCGGCCTCGCCCTCGTCATCTCCTTCCTGTTCGCGGCGGTCTCCGCCTGGGCGGTCGCGATGATCTCGATCACCCCGATCTCGGGCATGACCCTCACCACGCTCATCGTCACTGCGGTCTCGCTCTCCGCCCTCGGCCTGCGGGGCGAGGGCGGCATGCTGCAGGTCCTCCTCATCGGCGGCGTCGTGTGCACGGCGCTCTCGATGTCGGCCTCCCTCGTCACCCAGTACAAGATCGCCTACTGGCTCGGGGCCACGCCCCGCCGCATCGAGCTCGCGAACCTGGCCGGGGCCGTGCTCGCCTCCGTCGCGACCACCGCCGTCATCCTGCTGATGGCCCGGGTCTACGGCTTCGCCCCCTCCCCCGCCCACCCGAACCCCCTTCCCGCTCCACAGCCCAACGCCATGGCCGCCGTCCTTCGCGGCGTCATGGGCGAGGGACGGACGCCCTGGTTCCTCTACGGCATCGGCGGCGTCTTCGCGGTCGCGGCCGAGATGTGCGGCGTCTCCGGCCTCGCCTTCGCCCTCGGGATGTACCTGCCCATGGAGCTCAACTCGCCCCTGGTCCTCGGCGCGGCGGTCGCCTGGCTCCTGCGGCGATCCTCGCCGGACGAGGCGAAGGCTTCCGCGCGGCACGAGGAGGGGACGCTCGTCGCCTCCGGCTTCATCGCCGGCGGAGCCCTCGTCGGCGTCCTCGCCGCCCTCCTCCGCTTCGCCGAGGAGTCGACCGGACGGACGATCGTGCCCGACCTCACGCAGGCGCCCGGGATCGGCGCGTGGATCGGGGCCGGGGCAAACTGGACCGGCCTCGCCCTCTTCCTCGCCCTGGGGGCGGGCGTCTACTGGCATTCGCGGCGGGAGACCCCGTAGAATTGGAAACGGGTCCCGTTTCCAGGAGGTGAGGCATGAAGCGTCGCGAGTTCCTACGCCGTGGCTCGATCGCCGGCGGTGCGGCCGTCCTCGGCGCTCGCGCCTTCCCCCACCACCTCTACGCGGCGGCGAAGGAGAAGACGGCCCAGGACGTGGTGACCCTGGGGAAGACGGGCATCAAGGTGAGCCGCCTCTTCCAGGGCACGGGCACGAACGGGGTCGGCAAGTCCTCGAACCAGACCCGCGGCCTCGGCCTGCAGGGCGTGGCCGATCTGCTGCGCGCCGGCGTCGACCAGGGCGTGACGGTCTGGGACCTCGCCGACCAGTACGGCACCCACCCCCACGCCAAGGAAGCGCTGAAGACGGTGGCCCGGGACAAGGTCGTCATCCTGACGAAGACCCACGCCAGCACCGAGAAGGAGATGCGGGCCGACCTCGACCGCTTCCGGCAGGAGATCGGCACCGACGTGCTCGACGTCGTGCTCCTCCACTGCATGATGTCGGCCGACTGGCCGAAGGAGAAGGCGGGGGCGATGGCCGTTCTCTCCGACGCGAAGGCGAAGGGCACGATCCGCGCCCACGGGGTCTCCTGCCACGACTTCGGCGCCCTCAAGGTCGCCGCGGCCACCGACTGGGTCGACGTGGACCTGGCGCGGCTGAACCCGGCAGGGGCGATCATGGACGCGTCGGTCGACCAGGTGCTGCCCGTCCTCGCCGACATGAAGCGGAAGGGCAAGGGCGTCATCGGGATGAAGATCCTGGGGGCCGGCCAGCTGCGGAGCCGCATCGACGACGCGCTCCAGTACGCGCTCGCCTCTCCGGTCCTCGACTGCTTCACGATCGGCGCCGAGAACCGCCACGAGCTCGGCGACCTCCTGGCCCGCATCCCGAAGGCCAGCGTGCGCGGCTGAGCCCCCGAGCGAGCCTGCCCGTGTTCGCGCAGGCTCGCGAGGGATCTGGGCCGTCCTTCCCGGGTATCTCGCCTTTCCTTTCCGTTCGACGGCCCTTGGGGTCGGCCGTACCCTATAGCTTCACCGTCCGCCCGCTCCTCGCCGACTCCTGCAGCGCGACGATGGTCGCGACGTTGCCCCGGCTCTCGGCGAGGCTCACCCGGGGCTCCCGACCCGTTCGGGCGCAGTCCGCGAGATCCTCGATCTCCAGCAGGTAGCGGTCGTCGCCCGCGACCACGATCTCCTCGACCGCATCCCCCCGGACGAGCCGGGCCGGCTTCCCCTCCGGCCGCCACGGCTGCGGCACGGAGATCGCCCCCTCCGTGCCGACGACCTCGAAGTGCGTCCGGTAGGGGGAGCGGAAGCCGGCGTCGATCTGGGCCAGAGCGCCGTTCGGGAACGCGAGCTGGCCCACGAAGGTCTCGTCGATGCCGGTCGGCCCGAGCACCTGCGCTCCGGTCACCTCGACTGGCTCGGCGCCGAGGATGAACCGGGCGAAGCTCAGCGGGTAGCACCCGACGTCCCAGAGGCACCCTCCGCCCCACTCCGGCCGGAGGCGCACGTCGTCCGGGCGGTCGTGCGAGAAGGTGAACGTGCCGCGCACGAAGCGCGGGACTCCGATCGCGCCGCCGTCGACGAGCTCCTTGACCTTCAGCGTCTGCGGGTGGTGGCGGTACATGAACGCCTCGGCGATTGCGACGCCCGTCTCGCGGGCCGCGGCCGCGATCGCGTCCACCTCGGCCACGCCGAGGGCGAGCGGCTTCTCGCAGAGGACGTGCTTGCCCGCGCGCGCCGCCCGGATCGTCCACTCGGCGTGCAGGTGGTTCGGGAGCGGGACGTAGACGGCGTCGATCTCGGGGTCGGCGATGAGGGCCTCGTACGAGCCGTGCGCCCGAGCGATGCCCCACCGCTCGGCGTAGGCAGCGGCCGTCGCCGGGTCACGGCTCGCCACGGCCAGGAGGCGGTTGCCCGCCGACGCGCGCAGAGGCGGGATGACGGCCCGGTTGATGCGGGCCGTGCCGAGGAGGCCCCAGCGGAGCACGCGCTCGCTCACCGCGGGATTATGGCATCGCCCGCCCGGCGAGACCGCTCCCGGTCCGTGTTGACCCTCGTGCACCAAGGGCGTAGGCTGGTCGCCGACGTGGGACCACGCGGGCCGATCCCCTCCTCCCCCCTCCGGTCGGCTCGCGCAGCGAGCGAGAGGCGGGACGTCCCAGGGACGTCAGCGCCGGAATCGGGGGTGCTGTCCATGCAAGAACGCAGCGCGGTGCGAATCGTTCCCAGGAACCCGATCACCGTGGCGCTCCAGGAGGCGGGCGCCCCGTTCGCCTACGGGGTGGTCGCCAACATCTCCGAGGGAGGCGCGTGCATCTGGACGAACGCCCGCCTCGAGCCGGGCCGGAGTCTCGCCCTCCGGCTGAGCTTCCCCAAGGGCTCCCAGCCGGTGCAGGCGGACGGTGTCGTGATCTGGGTCGAGGCGGAGAGCCAGACGACTGCCGAAGGCCTCCGCTACGGCATCCAGTGGTCGGGCCAGACTCCGGGTCGGAGCGAGCGGCTCACCCGGATGATCACCGCCGCAGCCTAGATCCCGCCCACGAAGTGGGTGCCCGCCCGTCCTTCGATGGCCTGGGGCAGGCTCTCGGGGTTCGTGATGAGGGCGCGACGCCCGCCCGCCTTCAGGAAGCGGATGACCGCTTCGATCTTGGGCCCCATGCTCCCGGGCGGGAAGTGGCCCTCGGCGTGGAGCCTCTCGACCTCTTCGAGGGTCACCGCCCCGAGAGCGCGCTCGTCCGGCGTGCCGTAGCGGACGTAGACCTGCGGCACCGCGGTCAGGATCACGAGGAGGGCGGCGCCGACGTCGGTGGCGAGGACGCTCGACGTCAGATCCTTGTCGATCACCGCCTCCAGGCCCGCGAACTGGCCGTCCGGCTGCCGCTTCACCGGGATGCCGCCGCCACCGCAGGCGACCACGATGTGCCCCTGCCGCACGGCGTCGCGGATCATGTGACGCTGGATGACCCGCAGAGGGCTCGGCGAGGGCACGAGCCTCCGCCAGCCGCGCCCGGAGTCCTCCCTGACCTTCCAGCCGAGCGTGTCCCGGCGGCGCTCGGCCTCCTCCCGGGAGAGGAACGGCCCGATGGGCTTGCTCGGCTCGTGGAATGCGGGGTCGTTCTCGTCCACCACGACCTGGGTCACCACGGTGACCACGTACCGCTTCGTCTCGCGCTTGCGCAGCTCGTTGAGCAGCGCCTGCTGCAGGATGTAGCCGAGGCTGCCCTCCGTCATGGCCACGAGCACGTCGAGGGGGAGCGAGGGCACGTCCCTCCGGGCGTGCTCCTGCTGCAGCAGCAGGTTGCCGACCTGCGGCCCGTTGCCGTGGGTGACGCAGAGGTAGTAGTTCCGCTCGACGAGCGTCATCAGGAGCGAGGCGATCTGGACGGCGTTCCGCTCGTGATCCTCGATCGTCCCCGCCTCGCCCGGCTGCATGAAGGCGTGTCCTCCCATGGCCACGAGGACGATCGGGTGGGGATCGATCATCGCCGGCCCTACTGGGGGCGGAACATCTCGAGGATGCGGTCCTTCGGGCGGGCCTGCGGCCTCATCTCCTCCTGCCGCCGCCGGGCCTCCGCCTCGTAGGTCGGGGGCGGGTCGGGGTTGCGGTAGAAGACGCCCGTGTAGAGCTGACGGCCGTACTCGGAGGCGAGGGCCATCGCCTTCAGGCGGTCGGCGGGGTCGTGGCCCAGGCTGGCCAGGGTCTGCATCGTCGACTTGTGGACCTTGAGCTGCTGGTCCTCCTGGCCGTACGTGACGCAGGGCGACTGCACGTTCACGAAGGCGAACCCCGGGAAGCGGATCGCCTCCTCGACGACGGCGGAGAGGCCCGGCATGTCGGCCGGGGTGCCCTGGGCCACGAAGCTCGCCCCGTAGCCGAGGACGTAGAGGAGCGGGTTCACCGGGTCCTCCAGGCTGCCCAGGACCGAGGACGACGTCTTGAGCCCCCGCGGCGACGTCGGCGAGAGCTGGCCCTTGGTCAGCCCGTAGATCTGGTTGTCCATCACGACGTAGGTGAGGTCCATGTTGCGGCGGACCGCGTGGGCGACGTGGCCGCCCCCGATCGAGAAGCCGTCGCCGTCGCCTCCGGCCACGAGGACGAGGAGGTCAGGGTTCGCGAGCTTGATCCCCTGCGCGATCGGCAGGGCCCGGCCGTGGACGCTGTTGAAGCCGTAGGCGGTCGTGTAGCCGGGGATGCGGCTCGAGCAGCCGATCCCGGAGACGAAGGCGATCTCGTGGGGCGGCCGGCCCACGTTCGCGAGCGCCCGGTAGATCGCCTGCACGACGCCGTAGTCGCCGCAGGCCGGGCACCAGATCGGCTTCAGGTCGCTCCTGTAGTCCTTCGCCTGGTACTCCTCGACGGGTCGGGTGATGGTGCTCATGGCCCTCGTCTCCTAGCCCGCCGGCTCCACCTCGGCCACCCGCTGCCGCTGGAGGCCGAGGACCATCTTCTTCAGCCGCTCGACGATCGACGAGGGCAGGATCGGGTTCGACCCGCTCCGGGCGTACGACACCACGCCGGCCGGCACGTTCGCGTACATGCGCAGGACCCGGTAGAGCTGGCCCTGGTGCGACTGCTCCACGACGAGGCCCGCCTGCACGCCCCGGAAGAACTCGGCGTAGACCTCCTCGGCCACCGGGAACACGAGCCGCGGGACGAGGAGCTTCGCGTGGACGCCTTCCCGGAGGGCGATCGCGAACGCCTCGCGGGCCGCGCCGGCCACGCTGCCCCACGACACCAGGACGACCGGGGCGTGCGCGTCGCCCTCGATCTGGAAGAGGTCCCTGCGCTGCTTGAGCGGCTCGAGCTTGCGGATCCTCTTGCTGTTCATGCGCGCGTGGACCTCGCCGCTGGCGGTCGGGGCCCCCCGCTCGTTGTGCTCGATGCCCGAGGCCAGGTAGGCGCCCCCGGCCAGGCCGGGCTGGCTGATCGGGCTGACGCCGGAGTCCGTGGCCTTGAAGCGCTCGTACCGCTCGAGCTCCGACGCGGTGGGACGGCGGCGGTCGACGATCGTGAACGCCCGGGTGTCGATCGGGTCCACGGTCTCCTTGCGCTGGGCGATCTCCTGGTCGGAGAGGATGATCACCGGCGTCTGGTACTGCTCGGCGACGTTGAACGCCTCGACGGTGACGGCGAAGGTGTCGGCGACCGACGTCGGAGCCAGGATGGGCCGCACCACGTCCCCGTGGGCCGAGAAGCAAGCCTGGAGGAGGTCGGACTGCTCGCTCTTCGTGGGGATGCCGGTCGAGGGGCCGCCACGCTGGACGTTGACGCAGACGAGGGGCAGCTCGGCGATCGAGGCGAGGCCGAGCATCTCGGTCTTCAGCGACATCCCGGGGCCCGAGGTCGCGGTCATGGCCTTCTTCCCCGCGAACGACGCCCCCACCACGGCCCCGATCCCGGCGATCTCGTCCTCGGCCTGGACCATCGTGCCGCCGTACTTCCAGACCTCGCGCGCGAAGAAGTGCATGATCTCGGAGGAGGGCGTGATCGGGTAGCCGCCGAAGAACTCGCAGCCCGCGAAGAGAGCGGCGGCCGCGCACATGTCGTTCCCGTCCACGACCAGCTTGCCCTCCGTCCGGCCTTCGGCCGAAGCCAGCGTGCGCGCCTCGCGCAGGGGATGCGACTCCGCGTACTGGACGCCGGCCGCGAAGGCGTTCTCGTTGCCCTGCAGGACCTCGGCCCCCTTCTTGCCGAACTTGCGGCGGATCCCGGCGAGGAGGGAGTCGCGCCCCACGCCCAGCCAGCCGGCGAAGAGCCCGAGCACGACCGAGTTCTTCGCCTTCTCGGTCCCGGCCGCCTTCTTCGCCATGTCGGCGATCGGCACCGCGATCGTCTCCCACGGCGTCACCCCCGGCAGCGGCAGCCGTTCGGGCGCCACGCCGGTGGCACTCTCGTAGACGACCGTGGTCCGCCCGCCCACCGGCAGCTCCCCGCCGAACTTCAGGAAGTCCTCCCAGTTCAGGGCCACCGCCACGTCGAGGGTCCCGCCCGAGCTCAGGACGGGGCGCGTGGAGACGCGGACCCGGCACGAGGATTCGCCCCCGCGGATCTGGGGCCCGAAGCTCTTCGTCAGGAGGGCGTGGTAGCCCTCGAGCGCCGCTGCGGTGATCATCGCGTCGCCCGCGGAGACGATGCCGTCCCCCCCGGACCCGGCCATGCCGATGACGATGTCGTGACTCATATTCTCCGTCGTCCAGGACGCCTCTCGCGTCCCCTCCCGCGCCGCGTCCTGAGCCGCGGGCACCGGTCCGTCGTCGCCCGGCGGCGGGGCGCGCGATCCCCGAACCCCCCGCTCGTGACTGGCCCTCGCTGCCGCGGCCCTGCGCCGTCCATCGTCCCCTCGACGGCGACCAAGGATAGCGCCGATCCCGCCGGGCCGCGAACAGGCCGATCACCGCCCTCTCTTCTTCGCGCGGTGCGTGGGCTCCGCGGTCCAGGGGTCCTCGGGCCACGGGTGCCGAGGGTACCGGCCCCGCAGCTCTCGGCGCACCTCGGGGTAGGTCCGCTCCCAGAAGCTGCGCAGGTCGCGGGTCGTCTGGACGGGGCGCCCGTTCGGCGCGAGCAGCTCGAAGACGACCGGCTCCTGGCGGAGACCGACCTGCGGAGTCTCCGCGAGGCCGAAGAGCTCCTGGAGCTTCACCGCCGCGGCGACGGTGCCGTCCTCCCGGTAGTCGAGGGCGACGCTGCGGCCGCTCGGCAGGCCGAGCCGCTCCGGGGCCAGACGGTCCACCTGCCGCCGCGAGCCCGGATCGAGCCAGAGCGAAGGCTCGTCGAGGCTCGGCAGCGTCACGCGACCGCGGCAGGCCTCGAGGGCCGCCCGGCGGAAGTCGTCCGGCAGGCCGGCCACGCGGAGCCGCCGCCGCAGGCGCTCGGCCGCGTCCCCGAGGCCCCGGCGCGCCAGGGCCTCGGCCAGCAGAGGAGCGGCGAGGTCGAGGTCGGGCGGGACCGGTCGTTCCCCGAGGAGCAGGCGGTCGTACCAGTCCCGGGCAAACGCCCGCACCGACCCGGAGGCGTCGTCGAAGCGGTGCACAACCTCGGTCCGCACGCCGACGAGCCACTCCCGCTCGACTCGGCTCGCGAGGCGAACGATCGGCTCGCCGGCCGCTCCAGCCGCTCCGGCCGTCACCTCGAGCGCCACGAGAAGCTCGCCGTCCCGCACGCCGCTCTCCCGGCCGAGGAGGGCTCCTGTTCCCGAGCCGAGGACCAGTCGGGACGACCCTCTCTCGCGGCGCCGAGCCACACGGTCGGGAAAGCCGGCGAGGAGGGCACGGAGGACTGTCATCCCGAGGAGCCCTCTCCGGCCAGGCTCCGAGGGATCCGCAGTCTTCGCGTCGGTGGATCCCCTCCGCGCGCGCGCCCCGGGAGCTTCGGCGCCCTGCCTCCGTCCCGAAGCGTCGGCGTCGCGCGCCCCCTCCAGGTCCCTGGCCGCCGCCCTCACCGCGGGCGGGGCCTCCCGCAGGCGGTCGGCGGCGGAGAGCACATCGGACTCCGTCGTCGGCGCCTCGCCGGTGAAGGGCGGCCGCCATCCTTCGCCGAGGACCGCGCACGCCGCCGCAGCTCGCGCTCCGCCGCCGGCGCTCAGGAACACCCGTGCGAGACGCGGGTGCAGGGGCAGCCGGTGCATGGCCCGCCCGTCGGGAGTCAGCCGGCGGCCGGACAAGGCACCCAGCCGCGCCAGGAGAGCCATGGCCGACTCGAGCCGCTCCACCGGCGGCGTCTCGAACCACTCGAAGGTCGAGGGATCCGCGCCCCAGGCGAGGACGTCGAGCGCCGGACCCGCGAGGTCGACACGCTCGATCTCCGGCTCGCCGTGCGCGCGGAGCCGGTCGCGCGCGTCCCACAGCCTCACGACGCGCCCGGGTCCGGTGCGCCCCGCGCGGCCTTTCCTCTGCTCCGCCGAGTCCGCCGGGATGCGCTCCCGCTCGAGCCGGTCGAGGCCCCGCGACGCGTCGTAGCGGAGCACCTTGTGCTGGCCGGTGTCGATCACGTCGGTCACCCCCGCGACCGTGAGCGACGTCTCCGCGACGTTCGTGGCGAGGACGACCTTCCGCTCCGCCGACTCGGCCAGCGCCCGGTCCTGCTCCTCGGCGGACAGCGTGCCGTGCAGAGGCAGGACGCTCGCGCCCGCGACCTCGCCCAGCTCGGCCTGGGCGCGTCGGATCTCGGGGGCGCCCGGCAGGAAGCAGAGGACGTGGCCGCCCGGGCTCGCGAGGGCCGCCCTCACCGCATCGGCCAGAAGCCGTCCCGGCTCGTACCGGACCTCGATCGAATGGGGCCGGCCGGGCACGTCGATCACCGGGCAGTCGTCCAGGAAGCGCGACACCGCTCCCGCGTCGAGGGTCGCGGACATCACGAGCAGACGGAGGTCGTCCCGGGCCCGCCAGGCCTCGCGGGCGAAGGCGAGCGCCAGATCGGCGTGCACGCTGCGCTCGTGGAACTCGTCGAGCACGATCGTCCGAAAGCCGTCGAGCAAGGGATCCGACTGGAGCCGACGCGTCAGGATTCCCTCGGTCGCGACGAGGAGCCGGGTCGTCTTCCCGTAGCACCGCTCGAAGCGGACCTGCCAGCCCACCGTGTCCCCGAGCGTCCACCCCTGCTCGTCGGCGATCCGCCTCGCGATCGAGCGCGCGGCGAGTCGTCGCGGCTGGAGCAGGAAGACGGGGCCATCCGCGGCGAGCGCGGGCGGAACTCGCGTCGTCTTGCCCGAGCCCGGCGGGGCGACGAGGACGGCCGCCCGCGACGACGCGAGGGCCTCGCGCACCCGGCCCACGTGCGCGTCGATCGGAAGCGGACCCACGTCCGATGCTAGCCCGGTCCCCCTCCCGGCCGCACGAGTGCGCCTCGGAACGCGGTGCGCCTGCTCTCGTCGTAGACTCTCTTGCGAGTCGACGGAGGTCCGACATGGCGAAGTTCCTGCTCTGGCTGATCCTGCTCGTCCTCTGCTGGCCCCTGGCCCTCCTCGCCCTCGTCCTCTACCCCTTCGTCTGGCTGCTGCTCCTGCCCTTCCGTCTCCTCGGCATCGCGGTCGAGGGCGCGCTCGGCCTCGTGAAGGCGGTGATCCTCCTGCCCGCGCGGATACTGCGGGGGCCGCGACGCGTGTGAAACCGACCGGCCCGGCCCTCGCCGGTGTTGGGATCGCGACGGCTCTCCTCTTCCTCGTCGGCCAGGCGGCGGAGCTCCCCGCCCTGCGGCTGGCAACGAAGCCTCTTCCCGCCCTCTGCCTGGCCGCGTGGGTCCTCGGGTGCCGAGGGCCGCTCGGCCGACTCACGGCGGCTGGCCTCGTCCTGTCCGGGATCGGCGATCTCCTTCTGGAGTCCGGCCTCTTCCTGCCCGGTCTCCTCGCGTTCCTCTCGGCGCACCTCGCCTACCTCGCGGCCTTCCTCTCGGCCGACCGCCGGCCGGCCCTCGGCCGCGCGCTACCGTTCCTCGCCTGGGGCTTGCTGGCCTTCGGCCAGCTCCGCGCCGGCCTCGGCCCCATGACTCTGCCGGTCGCCGTGTACGTCACGGTCATCTGCCTCATGATGTGGCGCGCCGCGGCGCGTGTCGGGAGCCCCGGCGCGCATGCCCTCGCCGCCGCTCTCGGCCTGGCCGGCGCCGTCTCGTTCGGGGCGAGCGACACGCTGATCGCCTTCGACCGCTTCTGGGCGCCGATCCCCGGGGTGCTCTGGCCGATCATGGTCCTGTACTGGGTCGGGCAGTGCGGCCTCGCCGCATCGGCGGTGTCCGGGTGCGGTATGCTGCCCGAGAGGGTGAACCCGGCATGACGACGACCGCCTCCTCGCCTGCCGTCGACTCCGTCGAGACGATCCGGTCCCGCTTCCCGGCCCTCGACCGCCGCCACCGCGGAACGCCCGTCGCCTACTTCGACGGCCCCGGCGGCACGCAGGTGCCGCAGGTCGTCGTGGACGCGATGGCTGACTACCTCGTCCACCACAACGCCAACACCCACTGGGCCTACCCGACGAGCGTGGAGACGGACGACGCCCTGCGGGCCGCGCGCGGCGCCCTCGCCGACTTCCTGGGCGGCCAGCCGGCCGAGATCGCCTTCGGCGCGAACATGACGACCCTCACCTTCCACCTGAGCCGCGCCCTCGGCCGGCGCTGGTCGAGAGGCGACGAGGTCGTGGTGACCGAGCTCGATCACCACGCGAACGTGGATCCGTGGCGGCAGCTCGCGAAGGAGCGGGGGCTCGTCGTGCGGGCCGTCCGCTTCCGGCCCGAGACGGGCCAGCTCGACGTCGACGACCTCGCCGCCGCCCTCGGCCCGAGGACGCGCCTCCTGGCGATCGGCGCCGCGTCGAACGCTCTCGGGACGAAGAACGACGTGCGCCGGGCCGCGGACCTCACCCATGCGAGAGGCGCCCTCGTCTTCGTGGACGCCGTCCACTACGCCCCCCACGCCTTCGTCGACGTGGCGGCGCTCGGGGCGGACTTCCTGGCCTGCTCGGCCTACAAGTTCTACGGTCCGCACGTGGGCGTCCTGTGGGGCCGGCGAGAGCTCGTCGAGGACCTCGACCTGCCGAAGCTCGAGCCGGCGCCCGAGAACGCGCCGGACCGGCTCGAGACGGGCACGCAGAACCACGAAGGCATCGTGGGCGCCGCGGCGGCGGTCGACTTCCTCGCTTCGCTGGCGGAAGGCGCCGACCGGAGGGCCCGCCTCGCGGCGGCGATGGCGTCCCTCCACGCCCGGGGCCAGGCGCTCGTCGAAGCGCTCTGGTCGGGCCTGCGGGCGATCCCCGGGGTGACCGTCTACGGTCCGCCGCCCGGGGAGCCGCGAACGCCGACCATCGCGTTCACCGTCCGGGGGCACGCCTCGGAAGACGTCGCCAGGGCCCTCACCGGTCGCGCCGTCTTCGTCTCGAACGGCGACTTCTACGCGAGCACGGCAGTCCGACGGCTGGGCCACGCCGCGGACGGCGTCGTCCGGGCGGGATGCGCCTGCTACACGACGACCGACGAGGTGAATCGCCTCGTCGAAGGCGTCGCGGAGATCGCCCGATGAAGACACTCGCGACGCTCCTCTTCGCCGCGGTGGCCTCGAGCCCCGCTTTTCCCCAGGCCGCGACGACCCCGCAGGAGATGCACCAACTCCACGGGGACCCGGCGGCGTACATCGCGGCCCTGGACGACCCCGCCCGGGACGCGTGGCAGAAGCCGGACGAGGTGATGAAGGCCCTCGCGATCCGGCCCGGCGAGGTGGTGGCCGACATCGGGGCGGGCTCCGGCTACTTCACGATGAGGCTGGCCCGCGCGGTCGGGGAGGCGGGCCGCGTCTACGCCGTGGACATCAGCCCCGACATGGTCCGGCACCTGAACCACAGGCTGCGCGACGCCGGCGTCCACAACGTGGTCACCATCCTCTGCGATCCCGACGATCCCCTCCTCCCGGACGCCTCGGTCGACCGCTTCCTCATCGTCGACACCTGGCACCACATCGACGGCCAAAAGAAGTACCTAGGCCTGCTGAAGCGCATGCTCAAGCCGGGCGGCCAGGTGGTGCACGTCGACTTCCAGAAGCGCGACCTCCCGGTCGGCCCGCCCGTGGGAATGAAGATCGCCCGCGAGGACCTCGTGAAGCAGATGGAGGACGCCGGCTTCCGCCTGGCCGCGGAGCACGGCTTCCTCCCCTACCAGTACTTCCTGGTCTTCGCCCTGCGCTGATCCGCGGGAGAGAGCCTTGCTCACCGCCTGCCTGCTGCTGGCTCTCCAGGGGCCGGCGAGGCACGACCTCGCGGACTACCTCATGGTCGCCGCGACCTATGCGACGGCCAACCACAAGGCGGCCTTGCAGGAGATCCAGAAGTGGCACGCCGGAGCGATCTCGGCCGCGGTGAGCGAGCTGCGACGGCAGGGCAGGCGGCTGAGAGCCGTCCCCTCGTCGCCCGACGACATCGACTTCCACGCCGTCGAGGCCGCGGTCCTCATGCACGCCGAGGCCGGGCTGATCGCGCTCCAGGCCTTGCACATGACGGAGGCAAGGGTCCACCTCGACACCTCCCTCACGCTCCAGCAGTGGTCGCGCACGGCGGCGGCCGAGGCTCGGAACTGGGCCACGATGAGGCGGGACGCCTTTCCCGATCGAGGGAAGACTCCTGGCATGGTCGAGATCCGGGAGAGAATCGACCGCCGGGACTTCTACGTGGCCCTCGCCGGCGCGGCCCTCGCCATCGGCTTCCCGCAGACGGCACAGCCTTTCGCGGAGACGGCTCGGCAGATCGCGCCGCTCGATCCCGAGGCCCAGCTCGTGCTCGGCTGCGCGGCCGAGAGCCTCGCCGGGGAAGAGCTCCTCCGGCACCACGAGGCGGCGGCGGCCCACTGGCGCGACGAGGCGGAGCGGGCCCTGCGGGATGCGCTCGCGCTCGAAGGCGGGCTGCTGGAGGCCCGGCTCCACCTCGGCAAGCTTCACCTCGACCACGGACGGCTCGTCGAGGCGGAGCCGCTCTTCGAGGAGGTCGAGGCCGGCACGGCCGACGCTCGACAGCGCTACCTGGCGCTCCTCTTCCTCGGCCGCATCGCCGAGCGGCTCGATCACCCGGACGACGCCGCCGGCTTCTACCGGCGGGCCGCCGAGGCCTGGCCCGACTCCCAGGCCGCCCGCCTCGGCCTCGCCCACGCGCTCGAGAAGTCGTCCGGCCCGGCCGCCGCCCGGCTGCCGGTGGCGGCGACGCTCGAATGGTCCCAGCGCCTCGACCGGTCCGTCGACCCCTGGTGGGTCTACCCCTGGGGCCCGCCGGGCCTGGCCAAGGCGGCCGTCGACCGCCTCTGGAAGGAGGCCCTCGACCGGTGAGCCCCTTCGTCGCCTGCGTCCTCCTCGCCGCGGCTCCGCAGGCGCCGCCGGTCTTCCGGGCGGAGGTCGGCCTCGTCAGGGTGGAGGCGTCCGTCACCGTGAAGGGCGCGCCGCTCCGAGGCCTGCGCGCGGCGGACTTCGAGGTCCGGGACAACGGGCGCGTCCAGCGGCTCGAGCCCCTCCTCGAGGAGGAGTCCCCGGTCGACGCGGAGCTCGTCCTCGACCTGAGCGGCAGCGTGCGCGGCGCCAAGCTGGAGGAGCTGAAAAGCGCCGCCTGGGGCTTCCTGGCCGGGCTGCGCGGGGACGAGCAGGCCGCCCTCCTCGCCTTCCGCGAGGACGTCAGCCTGCTCGAGCCCTTCACCCCGGACCGGGCCCGCGTGCAGCAGCAGCTGGCCCGGGTGTCGTCGCGAGGGAGCACGGCCCTCTGCGACGCGGTCTACGCCGCTCTGCGGCTGCGCGAGCCGGGGCCTCGCCGCGCCGCGGTCGTCGTCTTCAGCGACGGCGTCGACAACATGAGCTGGCTCACCGCGACCGAGGTCGTGGAGGCAGCCTCCCGCTCCGACGCCATCGTCTACGGGGTCGCCGCCTATGGGCGCGGCGACCCGAAGGAGCCGTTCCTGCAGGACGTCGTCCGGGCAACCGGCGGCCGGCTCTTCGAAGCGAAGAGCGAGCGCGACCTGCGGGCCCGCTTCCTCGACGTCCTGCGGGACATCCGCTCCCGCTACGTGCTGAGCTATGTCCCGCTGTCGCCCGAAAAGGAGGGCTGGCACGCACTCGAGGTGAAGCTGAAGGGGGCCAGGGGCGACGTGCTGGCTCGGCCAGGCTACTGGCGCGACGCGACGGCTCCGGCCGAGGGAACGGCAGGGAGCTTCAGCACGAACGTCGTCCCCTCGCCGGGCGCCGACTCCACCGTGATCGTTCCCCCGTGGCGCTGGGTGACGATGAAGTAGGCGACGGCGAGCCCCAGCCCCGTGCCGGCGCCGGGTCCCTTGGTGGAGAAGTAGGGCTCGAAGATGCGACGCTGGGTGGCCTCGTCGATCCCAGGGCCGTTGTCCCGGACCTCGAGCCGGGCGAGCGTGCCCTCGGCCCGGGTGCGGATCGTGATCGAGGGGCCCGGGGCAGCGAAGCCGCCGGCCAGCGCCTCGGCGGCGTTCTTGACGATGTTGAAGACGACCTGCACCATTTCGCCCGCCGAGCAGCGGATTCGGGGTGTGGCGGGGTCGAGCTCCCGGACGATCCGGACGGAGCGAAAGTCGAACTTGCGGCGCAGATCGTAGTCCTTGGAGGCCAGATCCAGGGCCGTCTCGGCGATCGTCTCCAGCGAGCAGAGCGCGTTCTCGCCCGCCACCTCCTTCCGGCTGAACTCCAGCATGGTCCGGATGATCCGTGCCGCCCGCTCTGCGGCCTCGCGCATGGCGACGACGTAGCCGCGGATGCCGCGGCGCTCCATGTAGGCCTGGACCGCCGACAGGTCGATCCCCGCCTCCGAAGCCGCGGGCTCGTTGGCCGCGAGACCCGGCGAGAACCGCCGCTCGAGGCCCTCGGCCGCGTGGAGGATGATCCCGAGCGGGTTGTTGAGCTCGTGGGCCATTCCCGCGGCCAGCCCGCCGACCGAGAGCATCTTCTCCGTCTGGAGCCTCAGCTCCTGGACCTCCTTGTGCTCCGTGACGTCGTCCGCGAGGCCCTCGATCCGCACGAGGTTCCCCTCGGCGTCGAAGACGCCCTCCGCCGTGACCGACGCCCACATGAGGCTCCCGTCCTTCCGCCGCATCCGGATCTCATGGCGCACGACACGCCCGTCCCGGCGCACCCGCGCCAGGAAGTCCGCCCGATCGGTGGCGTCGGCGTAGACCTGGGTGGTGACGTCCTGCACCCGGGCCCGGACATCCTCGGGGCCGTCGTAGCCGAGGAACTCAGCCCACGCGGGGTTCAGGTCCAGCACGCGTCCCTCCGGCGACGTCTGGAAGATGCCCACCCGGGCCTTCTCGAAGATCCGGCGGTACTTGGCTTCGGCGACCCGGAGCTCGCCGAGCTGCTGCTCGACGGTCCGGCCCATCCGGACGAGGACCTCGGTCACCGGCCGGAACTCCGCGTAAGGCATGTCGGGTGGCGCCGAGTCGTACCGCCCGGCGAGGTACCCCTGGATCGTGGCGTCGAGAGCGTCGAAGGGCGTGCGCAGCTGCCTCCTGAGGAGCGGACCGATCAGCACGAGCTGCAGCAGCGTGACCACGACTCCGGTGAGGCCGGCCACGACGGCCACGCTCCAGAGCAGCCGCTGTCGAGGCCGCTCGCTCACCTGGAGCCGGACCTCGCCCACCTGGCGGCCCTCGTAGAGGACCGGGGCGGAGCACTCGAATGCGACCGCCCCCGCCTTCTTCTCGACGAAGACGGGCTCGCCGCGCGATCCCGCGATCTCCAGCCGGTTCACGATCTCGTCCCGCGCCACGGCCCGCCCGATCGTCGTCGCCGCCTCGGTGTCGAGCGACCAGAGGGGGACCCGGAGCGACTCGGCCAGGAAGAGCAGGGTGCCGTCGGCCCGTCGGCGCATGGTCGCGGCGTCGCGGAACCAGGTGTAGCCGAGGAGCGCCGCGAGGGAGGCGACGGTGACCACGGTCGTGATCGCGGTCACGACGAACGAGAGCCGCTGGGCGACGCTGCGGTCCTCGCGCGGGGGCGCCGCCCGGTCGGCGCTCACGGCTCCGGCAGCGGCGGAAGCGAGCCGGCCAGGATCCGGCGCAGGGCGCCGCTCGCGCGCAGGCTCTCGAAGGCCTTCCGGACCCGAGCGACCAGGGCGGGATCAGAGGCCGGGTTGGCCGCGAGGTAGTAGCCGTCGCCGGCCGTGATCAGGCTGTGGCGCTTGAAGCGCCCGGCCAGCTCGGCCCCCGCGGCCAGGTACCGGAAGCGATAGGGATTGGAGACGAAGAAGTCCGAGCGCCCGGCCAGCACGTGCTGCGAAGCCAGGGGCGTGGCGGCGTCGCGCATGAAGTGCAGGCTGCCCACGCCGAACCCCAGCGCGCGGAGGACGTCCGCGGAGGCGTCGTCCTGGATGACGGCGAACGTGGCGCCGGGCAGCTCCGCGAGCGAATGCGCGAGGAGGTCCTCCCTTTCCTTGAGGCAGTAGATCGCGAGCAGACGATCGCAGATCTTGCCCACCCACAGGAGCTGCTTCTCGCGCCCCGAGGTGTGGGCGACGGAGTAGATGAAGGTGTCCTTCTCGTTGAGAGCGGCGTCGAGGGCGCGCCTCCACGGCAGCATCTCGACCCCGTAGCGGAGGCCGGCCTCGTCCATCACGGCCCGGACGACGTCGGTGGAGGCACCCTTGACCACCCCTCCTTCGTCGTAGCTGTAGGGGGGAAGGAGCTCGGTGACGAGCCGCACCGCCGCTTCGCCGGCCTCGACCTGCGATCCCCACGCGAATGCGGCCAGGGCGAGCACGGGCAGCGCCCCCCATCCGCGGACGGCCCGGCTCACCGCGCGGCCACCCTCCGGATGGTCCGGACGATCGTGGACAGGGGCAGGGGCTTCAGGAGGATGTGGTCCTCGGTGAGCCCCGCCGCCCGCGCGCGATCCCTCACGTCCTCGAGAGGCGAGCCCGTGTGGATCAGGAAGCGCACCGAGGGATGGCGGGAGCGGGCCTCCTGGACGAAGACGAACCCGTCCGTGCCCTCCAGGCGCAGGTCGACCAGGCAGACGTCCACCGGGGCCGCATCGAGGACCGCCAGCGCTTCGGCGCCCGTCTCGGCCGTGCGCACCTCGAACCGACCCTCGTCCTCCAGGTGGTCGGCGAGGATGCGCCGGACGTCGGCCTCGTCGTCGAGGATCAGCACCGAGATGGGCGCGGCGTTCGCCACGGACGCTAGTGGCTGGCCTTGCCGTAGGCGAGCTCGCCGGCTTCGATCCGCACCGGCATCCAGTTCTGCGGGGGCGGCAGGGGGCAGGTGGCGTAGGGCGTGAAGGCGCAGGGCGGGTTGTAGGCCTTGTTGAAGTCCAGCACCACCTTGCCGCCCTTCGGCAGGTCGGCGTAGAGGAAGCGGCCGGCCCCGTAGGTCTCCTTCCCGCTCGTCTGGTCGCGGAGGATGAAGAAGAGCTGCTCCGCGTGGGGGTCCTCGAGGACTCCGTCGAGGCGGATCGGCTTGCCGTTCAGCGTGAAGTCGGCGTACCCCGGGCTCGGCATCGACTCCGTCTGGCCCAGGATGTTCGGGACCCTGACCGGCTTCGGCTGGGGGTACGAGACCCAGCGGGCCTCGACGCGATAGGCCTCGGCGATCTCGAACCACTTGAGCCCGGTGAAGCTCTTGCGCACCGGGCTGTTCTTGTCCTTCAGGCGGATGCCCAGCTTCCCGCCCCGCTCGATGACGCTCAGGCTCAGGGCACCCATCTCGAGCACGTCGGGCGTGCCCGAGGTGTCGGGCCGCATCACCGCCGGGGCGGTGACGGGCCGGGCGGCGATCCGGCCGCCGACGCCGGGCTGCAGAGTGACGGTGACCTGCCCGGCCTTCAGCTCGAACACGCCGGCCTTCGCCGGAGCCGAGCCCTCGGGCAGCACGATGTCCCCCGCGGGGTCGGTACCGAAGCCGGACGGGCCCTCCTTCAGCCAGAAGAGGCCGGCCAGGGTGAGCCAGCCGCCGTCGGCCTTGAGCCTCGTCTCGCGGTCGGCGCGCCACTTCTGGATCTCGGCCCGGTAGGCCTCGTCCGCGCCCGCCCGCACCAGGCTCCCCGCCGCCAGGAACCCCGCCAGGACCGCCGTCGCCCCTCGCATGGGCCCTCACCTCCGACCAGAGGGTACGCGAAAACCCGGCGGAAGTGGGCTATCCTCGACCGCACCGGGCGGGCACCCGAAGGAGGCGAACGAGATGGCCGTGGCCGACGCGACGCAGCGCGAGCTCCACTACCGGAAACGCCTCATCGAGATCGCGAACCAGATCAACGCCGCCTCCAGCATCCAGGACATCCTGGTCGACCTCAAGGACGAGATGCTCGATCTCGTCGCCGCCGAGCGGGTGACCATCTTCGCCCTGGACACGAAGAACCAGCAGCTCTACTCGCTCTTCAAGGTCGGCCAGGAGGTCCGGGAGATCCGGGTCCCGAAGGACTTCGCCTCGATCGCCGGCTTCACCGCCCTCTCCCGGAAGACCACGAACATCGCGAACGCGTACGACGCGGCCGAGCTCGGGAGGCTCCACGCCAGCCTCCGCTTCGACGCCCGCTGGGACAAGCAGTCCGGGTTCAGGACCACCCAGGTCCTGTCCACGCCCATCGTCTTCGACAAGTACATCCTCGGCGTCCTCCAGCTCGTCAACAGCCGCGGGGGAGGCTCCGGCTTCACGGCGCGGGACGCCCAGGCCGCGGAGGAGCTGGCCAAGATCCTGGGGATCGCCTTCTACAACCAGGCCCGGGCGGCGCGCACGAACAAGCCGTCCAAGTTCGGCGCTCTGGTCGACAAGGGGCTCGTCTCCGAGAAGGACCTCCAGAAGGCGATCGAGACCGCGCGGATCAACCAGCTCGACGTGTCCAAGGTCCTGATCGAGGAGGCGCACGTCCCGAAGGAGGAGGTCCTCCGCTCCCTGGCCCAGTTCTACGGCTGCGCCCCGTGGGAGCCCACGGGAGGGCCGATCCCCGAGGACCTCAAGCGGCGCGTCTCGGCCGACTTCCTGAAGAAGAACGTCTGCGCGCCCCTCGAGCGGAGGGAGGGCACGGTGCGGGTGGCGGTCGAGGACCCCTACGACCTCACGCGCCTCGACTCCATCAAGGCCATGAACCTCGCCCCCCGCTACGAGTTCGCGGTGGGACTGAAGGACGACATCCTGGCCTTCGTGCGGGCGAGCTTCGGCGAGACCGGGCCGGCGGTCGAGGAGGCCGACCTCGGCCGCATCATCAACGACCTCGGCACCGGCGAGGAGGGCGAGGTCGAGGGCGAGGCGGAGGAGAAGCCGCCCGAGGTCGACGAGACGGACAGCGGGATCGTCAAGCTCTGCAACCAGATCATCATCGACGCCTACAACAAGGGGGCCTCGGACATCCACGTCGAGCCGTACGGCAAGACGTCCCCGACCGTGGTGCGCCTGCGCGTCGACGGCGACTGCCAGAAGTACCTCGAGGTCCCCGCCCCCCACCGCAGCGCCCTCGTCCAGCGGCTGAAGATCATGGCCAAGCTGGACATCGCGGAGAAGAGGAAGCCCCAGGACGGCAAGATCCGCTTCCGCGGGCCCATGGGCACGATCGAGCTGCGCGTGGCCACGATCCCCACCGCGGGCGGCAACGAGGACGTGGTCATGCGCATCCTGGCCGCGTCGAAGCCGCTGCCCCTCGACAAGATGGGCTTCCTCGAGCGGAACCTCGCCGAGTTCAAGGCCATCCTCCAGAAGCCCTACGGCATCTGCCTCGTGGTCGGCCCCACGGGCTCCGGCAAGACGACCACCCTCCACTCCGCCCTCGGCTTCATCAACACCGTGGACATGAAGATCTGGACCGCGGAGGACCCCGTCGAGATCACCCAGCCCGGCCTCCGCCAGGTCCAGGTCTTCCCCAAGATCGACTTCACCTTCGCCGCCGCCATGCGCTCGTTCCTCCGGGCCGACCCCGACGTGATCATGGTCGGCGAGATGCGCGACCACGAGACGGCGGCGACCGGCGTCGAGGCCTCGCTCACCGGCCACCTCGTCTTCTCCACGCTGCACACGAACTCGGCCCCGGAGACGATCACGCGCCTCCTCGACATGGACATCGACCCGTTCAACTTCGCCGACGCCCTCCTCGGCATCATGGCCCAGCGCCTCGTCCGCACGCTGTGCGGGAGCTGCAAGGAGGAGTACGCGCCGACGCCGGACGAGTTCGCCGAGCTCGTCAAGGACTACGGGGCGGAGCACTGGGACAAGGTCGGCGTCTCCTACTCCCCCGCCCTGCGCCTCTTCCGGCCGAAGGGCTGCCCGAAGTGCGGGGGCTCCGGCTACAAGGGCCGCATGGGCGTCCACGAGCTGCTCGTGGCCACGGACGAGATCAAGCGCATGATCCAGAAGCGGAAGCCGATCGAGGAGCTGCGCCAGCAGGCGGTCCGGGAGGGCATGACCACCCTCCTCCAGGACGGCATCCAGAAGGTGCTGCGCGGCCTCACCGACTTCAAGCAGGTGCGGGCGGTCTGCATCAAGTAGGGGAGCTCACGATGGCCAACTGGATGGGAGGCAGCTGCCCCGCGATGGCGCTCCAGATCGCCGGCGGCTTCTGCACGGTGACGGTGGCCACCCTCAAGGGCTTCCTGCCCACCGAGCTCAACGCCCTGAAGCTCGAGCTCGAAAAACAGCTCCGCAACACGCGGGCCGAGGTTCCGCCCCAGGACGACGCCCTCGCCCAGCAGGCCCGGAACCACAAGATCGGCCGGCTCACCGCCGCTCTGCAGGTCGTCAACAACCAGATCTTCGCGCGCTGACGTCGGGGCGGCACCGTCCGCGCGCGAGGGTCGAGTCGGCCCTCGGGCTCAGCGGCCAGCGGGCGCGACGCGCGCCCCGCCGCCGAGGGCGGCTCGCAGCCGGCACGAAGCCCACCCCACGCCCACCGTCAGGCCGGAGCCGATCATCGAGTACCAGGGCCAGGCGATCCGGCGCCCGAGCGGCAGGTCGATCCACTCCTTGGACCCGAGCCACAGCAGGAACATCGTCACGGCCGAGACGGAGATCGCGAGCAGGACGTCGGCCTGCGCCGCCCGCTCGACGGCCAGCCCCAACAGGAAAGCCCCCAGCAGGCCGCCGGCGGTCACGCTCGCGAGGCCGAGCGCCACCTGGACGGCCGGCTGTCCCTGGCCCAGGCGGCTGAAGCCCACCGCGAGCGCGGCGAGGACGATCGTCCAGACGAGGGTCAGGAGCCGCCCCAGCCACAGCCCGCGCCGCCCGTCCAGGACGCCGCGGCCGAACACCGGCCCCACGATGTCGTTGGCCAGCGCCGACGCGAGCGAGTTGAGGGCCGAGGACTCCGAGCACATGGCCGCCGAGAAGATGCCCGCCACGAGGTAGGCCGACACCACCGGGGGCAGGTGGTGGACGATGAAGGCGGGGAAGATCTCGTCGCTCGTCGCGAACGTCCGGCCCCCGAAGAAGCGGGAGAGGGCGACGCCGATGGTCAGGAAGAGGGCGAACTGCAGGATGACGAGGACGCCGCTGCCCACGAGGGCCCGTTGCGCGTCGCGCAGCCCCCGGCAGGCGAGCAGGCGCTGCACGATGAGGTGATCCGCGCCGTGGCTGGCCATGGCGAGGAACGCGCCCCCCACGAGGCCCGCCCAGAGCGTGTAGGGATCGCCGAGGGTCGGGCGCAGGTCGAAGAGGCGCCTCCCGCCCTCCGCGAGCACGGCAGAGAGGCCGCCGGGGATGGACCGGAGGAGGAAGGCGAGGGCGAGGAGGGCTCCGGACAGGTAGACGACGACCTGGATGAGGTCGATCCAGATCACGGCCTTGATGCCGCCGAGGTAGGTGTAGAGGGCCGTCCCCGCGGCGAGCACCAGGATGGCCACCCACACGGGCACGCCGAGGATGAGCGCGATCGGGATGGCGGGCACGGCGAGACGCACGCCCGCGGCCATGATCCGCGTGACCATGAAGAGCAGCGAGGCGAAGCGCCGCGTCCCGGCTCCGAAGCGCCGCTCGAGGAGGGCGTAGGCGGTGGCGATCTCCCCCCGGAAGTAGCCGGGCAACAGGATCGCCGCCACGGCCACCCGTCCGACGAGGTAGCCGAAGGTCAGCTGGAGGAAGGCGAAGCCGCTGCGGTAGGCGTCGCCGGGGACGGACAGGAACGTCAAGGCCGAGGTCTCGGTGGCCACGACGGAGGCCATGACGGCCCACCACGGCATGGCGTGGCTCCCGAGGAAGTAGTCGCCGGCGTTCCTCTGGCCGCGGCCGAGCCAGCCGCCGAGGAGATTGATGCCGGCGAGGTAGACCAGGATCGCGACGATGGCCGGGAGGCCGACGCGCAGGATCTCCACGAGGGACCTTCAGTAGAGGAGCACCGGGACGCGCTCGCGCCGCCAGCGGTCGATGGCCGGCGCCCCGGCTTCGAGGATCGCCTCCACCGGGTCGCCGCGCTCGATGGCCGCTCGAACCACCTTCGTCCCGGTGAGCGCGTCGAGCCAGGAGCCGCCTTGGACCCACGCGAACTCGGGGTGCCGGCGCAGGGCGACGAGCAGGCGGAGGCCGAGGGCGAAGGGGCGCGCGGCCGAAGGGTCGGTCACCCGCACCCGGAGGCCGCGGCAGGCCACGCCCCGGTGCTTCGGCTCCGGGGCCGCGGCGGACGCGACCGGCGTGAAGCCTGTCGGCTCGAGGTCGAAGCCCGGCGTCGCGGCTTCGCGCGCCAGATCCTCCGCCCGCGCCCAGGGCGCGCCGACGAGCAGGAAGGGCGTCTCGGTGCCCCGCCCCTCGGACGCGTTCGTCGCCTCGAGGAGACACGTCCCTGGGTAGGCGATCGCGGCTTCGGCGCTGCGCAGGTTCGGGGACGGAAGGACCCACGGCCGGCCCGTGTCCCTCCACGTCACGCCCCGGCTCCAGCCGGCCATCCTCACGACGCTCACCGTCATCCCGAGGGACTTCGGTCGCCCGGGTCCCGACGGATCCGCCGCACGTCGCTCGTGTCGGCCGGCGGCGAGCGTCGCCATCTCGCCGAGCGTCAGGCCGTGCACGAGCGGGCCCGGCGCCCGGGAGACGAGGCTGACCGGCATCGTCGGATCACGCTCCGGCCCCTCCGCCCGCTCGCCTCCGAGAGGGTTCGGCCGGTCCAGGACGACCACCTCGAGGCCGGCCTCCGCCGCGGCCTCGAGCGAGAGCAGCATCGTGCTCGCGTAGGTGTAGAAGCGGACCCCGGCGTCCTGCAGGTCGACGACGAGGGCGTCGAGGCCGCGAAGGTCGCCGGCGGTCGGCTTCGTCCGCTCTCCGTACAGGCTGACGACGGGAAGACCGCTCGCGGCGTCCGTCCCTCCCGCCACCTCCTCTCCCGCCGCGGCCAGGCCGCGCAGACCGTGCTCCGGGCCGAAGAGCCGCACCACCCCAACGCCCGCGCCGCGGAGGACGTCGATGGCGTGCCGGCCGTCGGCGGTCAGGGACGCCGCGTGGCCGAGCAGGCCCACCCGCCGCCCGCGGAGCAGCGCGCCCTTCTCGGCCTCGAGGCGCTCGAGGCCGACCGCCACCGTCGACGCGCCGGGGGTCGCGGAACGGGCGAGGGGCAGGGCGGCCGTCGCGGCCAGGAACGCCCGGCGTCTCAAGGCCGGTCGAGCGCGCGCACGACCGCGTCGGCCACCTGCGAGCGCACCTCGCGGATCTTCTCGTTGTCGCGCGTCGGGTGGACCCGGTTCGTGAGGAGGATGAAGTAGAGCTCCCGCTCGGGGTCCATCCACATCGAGGTGCCGGTGAAGCCCGTGTGTCCGAAGGACCGGGCCGAGGTGAGGGACCCGGCGGACGAGTATCCGGGCTGGCCGGGCACCGAGCTGCGCTGGCCCGACTCGTCCGCGGCCGTGTCCCAGCCGAGCGCACGGCTCGATCCGGGGACGCCCGCCCTCTCGGTGAAGAGCTCGACCGTGGACCGGGACACGAGCCTGCGGCCTCCGAACGAGCCCCCGTCGAGGAGCATCTCGGCCAGGTGGGCGAGATCGGGCGCGGTGCCGAAGAGGCCCGCGTGGGGCGCCACGCCGCCGAGGGCGAAGGCGTTCTCGTCGTGGACCTCCCCACGGACGAGCCGCCCGCGCCAGGGGTCGTACTCCGTGGGCGCGACGCGCTCGAGGAGCGAAGGGCCGGGGCGGTAGAGGGTGTCCCTCGTCTCGAGCGGGCCGAGAACGAGGCGTCGGGCCATGTCCTCGAACGGGACGCCGCCCAAGCGCTCCAGGATGTCGCCGAGGAGGATGACGCCGAGGTCGCTGTAGACGGACTTCGCGCCGGGCTCGTAGGCGAGGTCCATGGCCACGATCCGCTCCAGGTACGCGGCCTTGCCCTTCACGTCCTTGTAGAGCGGCGCCCACCACTGGACGCCGCCGGAGTGGGTGAGGAGGTGGCGCACCGTCACCTGCTCCTTGGCCGGTCCGGCGAAGGCCGGGAAAAAGTCGTGGACGCGGGCCTCGAGGTCCAGCTTCCCCAGGTCGACGAGGATCATCGAGAGGGTCGTCGTCACCACGACCTTGGTGAGGCTCGCCAGGTCGTAGATCGTGTCGGTCGCGACGTCGGAGGAGCCGGCGTCGTACGTCAAACGGCCGAAGGCGCGCAGGTGGACGAGCGCGCCCCCGAGACCCACGGCGAGAACTCCGCCCGGGAACGCGCGGGCGACGACCGCCGCGCGGACGATCGCGTCGACGGCCTCGAGGCCTTCGGGGCGGGAGCTCCTCGGGCCGGCGCCCGCCGGGGCGTCGGAAGCGGCCACGGTGCGCCCAGCATACCTCCCCGACGCGAGAGCGGCGGCCGCGAGGCCGCCCCGCAGCAGGCGTCGGCGGGAGACGGACCCCGCCCGGCCGGCGGTCACCGCGAGCCCGCGAGGAAAGCGCCCCCGCGCGCGGCGTCGCCCACGGCGCGGGGGGCGAAGGCCTCCTCGCGCAGGCGCCGCAGGTCGGCCGGCACGAGCGACTCGTGCGAGAAGATCACGACACCCTGCGCGCCGGCCTGGCGCGCGAGCACGACCTTCTCGACGATGCCGGGGACGTCCAGGCGGTAGGCCCCGATCCCGGCCCAGACCGGCTGGCCGGCTCGCGCCCGCCCGGTCGCGGCTTCGACCTGCTGGCGGAAGAGGTCGTTGTCCGGCGTGTAGGTCATCGGGCACAGGGCGGAGATGGCGCCCATGGAGAGCCACCGCGGCCAGTCCTGGAACCTGTGGTGCACGGCCTGGGCCTCGTCGGGCGTCACCGCCGCCGAGAGCACGATCCCGGACCGCTCGGCGCGGGCGGCGCCGGAGAGCCGGACCACGAGGGCGGTCAGGACCTGCCGCTGGTACTCGTCCCAGGCCGAAGGATCGCGGCCGGGGCCTCCGAGGAGGTCGTTGCCGCCGCTCACCCGCCGGAAGCCCTCGAGGGCCGAGCGCGAGTAGTCGAAGCTCGGCCCCGGGTAGCGCACGAAGTCGAGATGGAGGCCGTCCACCGGGTAGGCGCGGACGAGCTCCCGCACCACGCTCTCCAGGTGGCTCGCCACCGCCGGGATCGACGGCGAGAGGTAGTAGCCCTCGACGTCGCCCTCCGCCCGTCCCGCTTCCATGATCAGGCGCAGCCGGCGCGCGCCCGACGACACGAGGGCCGCGGTGGCCACCGACTTCGGCACCATGGCCCATTCCGGGTGCTTCTCGAGAACGTGGCCGGGCGGGAGGGGTTGGCCGAAGTGAGCGGCCAGCAGGACGTTGACCCAGGCGTGGACCTGGATCCGGCGCGCCCGCGCTCGCGCGAGGAGTCGCGCGAAGGGGTCGAATTCCCGCGGCTGCCGCTCGAGGAGGCTGCTGCGGGCGGCGAGACGCGACTTATAGAACGCGTCGCCCCGCCCGCGGACCTGGACGAAGAGGGCGTTGAAGCCGGCCTGCCCCGCGTCGTCGACGACCTGGTCCACGGCCTGCGGCGAGACGAGGGCAGTCCTCACGACCCACAGGCCGCGCATCTCGCCCTGCGGTGGCGCGGCCCGTCCCGGCAGGGCGGACGAGAGCGCGAGGAGGGCGAGCGCGCTCCGACCGGGGACCGTCCGCATCGGCGAATGCTAGCAGCAGCAGGCCCGGACCGGCAAGCGGAACTTCCCGCCGGCCAACGGTTTGCGCTATGATGGAGTGCAGCGAGAGACCATGCGCGCGGCGATCCTGCTGACCCTCCTCGCCTCTGCCGCTCCGGCCGACACAGACGCCGAACTGGCGCGACGCCTCGTCCGCAGCGTGGAGGAGCGGTACGCCCGGACCGCCGATCTCGTCGGCCGCTTCGTCCAGAGCTACCGCTCGGGGATGCTCGGGCGGGAGGTGACCGAGCGGGGCGTGGTGTGGATCAAGCGTCCCGGGCGCATGCGGTGGGAGTACAAGGACCCGGAGGCCAAGCTCTTCGTCTCCGACGGCCGTACGTTCTACTTCTACGTTCCCGCCGACCGCCAGGTGACGGTGAGCGAGCAGGACGGGGGGCGCTCGCTCGCCGCGCGCCTCCTCTCGGGAAAGGGGGGCCTCCTCGACGACTTCTCGGCCTCCCTCGACGAGCCGCTCGAGGAGGGCGCCCTGCGCGTGAAGCTCGTCCCGCGGCGGGAGGACGCCGACGTCGATCGGGCGTTCCTGGACGTCGAGCCCTCGGGCCGGATCCGGGCGATCCTCCTCGAGGACGCCCAGGGCAACCGCACCCGCTTCCGCTTCGAGGGCCTCCGCGAGAACACCGGCGTGCCCGACCGGCTCTTCCGCTTCGAGGTGCCGGCCGGGGTCGAGGTCGTCCGAGGATGAGGCACGTCCTGCTTCCGCTCGCTTCGGTCCTGCTCCTGGCCGCGGCCGGGTGCGCGACATCGAGCGCCTTCCGGGCCGGCGAGAGCGCCGAGCGCCTCCAGGACTACGACCGGGCGGTGCTCGAGTACCAGAAGGCGGTCCGCGAGTCGCCCGGCAACGTCGAGTACCACCAGGCGCTCGATCGCGCTCGGCTCCGCGCCGCGACGGACCACGTGAACATGGCCCGGCGCCTCTCGGGACGCGGCCTCTACAACGAGGCCCTGAACGAGTACCGGATCGTCCTCGATCTCACCCCCGACGCGCCGGGCGTGGCGGACGAGGTCAAGGACGTCGAGGCCCGCCGCCGCAAGAGCGCCAGCTCGCTCCAGGAAGCGAAGGCCCACGCGCGCGAGCGGGCCCTGGCCGGCCTCGACCTCCCGCCGGAGGCCCAGCAGCCCCTCGGCCTCGTGTTCCGCGGGGCCAGCCTTCGCGAGGCCTACCTCGCCCTCGGACGGGCGGCCGGCGTGAACATCACCTTCGACCCCTCCTTCCAGGACTCCTCGATCAGCCTGGACCTCCGCGACGTGGGCTTCGAGCAGGCCCTGAACGCCCTCGACGCGGCGGGACGCACGTTCCACCGGGTCGTCGACTCGAAGGTGCTCAACGTCGTCCCCGACACCGCCACGAAGCGGCGCGAGTTCGAGCAGCAGGTCGTGAAGACCCTCTTCCTCTCGAACGCCGACCTCAAGGAGACGATCGACCTCCTGCGGGTCGTCCTCGGGGCGCGCCGGGTGGCCCCCGTCCCCGGCGCCAACGCCCTCACCATCAACGACACGCCCGACAAGGTCGCGGCCGCGGAGAGGATCGTCGAGGTCGTGGACAAGCGCCGCGCCGAGGTCGCGGTCGACGTCCGGATCCTCGAGGTCTCGCGGAACACGCTCAAGGAGTACGGGATCTACATCACGTCGGGTCTCGACGCCCAGGGCATCGAGGGCGTCGCGGCCGGGGTCTTCCCGAACCCCGGCAAGAGCCTCGACCAGGGGCCGTACGACCGGGCCAACCTCGTGGTGAGCTCGCTCCCGGGCGCCGTCCTCCGGATGCTCGAGTCCGACTCCACGACCCGCCTCCTCGCCAACCCGCAGCTCCGCGTGTCCGAGGGTCAGACCGCCCAGGCCCGCTTCGGCGACCAGGTGCCGGTCCCCGTCACGACCTTCAACGCCATCGCGACCGGCGGCATCGCCCAGCAGCCGATCACGTCCTTCGAGTACAAGAACGTCGGGGTGAACATCGACATCACGCCCCGCGCCCACCACGACGGCGAGGTCTCGCTCCTGCTGAAGCTCGAGATCTCCGCGGTCGGCGCCGCCGGCTACCAGGGCCTGCCCACCTTCAACAACCGGACCGTCAACTCGACGATCCGCCTCCGCGACGGCGAGACGAACATGCTGGCCGGCCTCATCCTCGACAACGAGCGCCACGCCCTCACCGGCCTGCCCGGCATCGCCAACATCCCGCTCCTCGGCCGGCTCTTCGCCAAGAACCACGACGAGGGCCAGCAGACCGACATCGTGATGACCCTCACCCCGCACGTCATCCGGAGGGCGGAGATCAGCGAGGAGGACCTGCGCTCGTTCCTGGTGGGCGGCGAGGTGTCGCCCTTCGTGTTCGAGACCCCGCCCGCGACCAGCGCCGCTCCCGCCCCCTCGCGCCCGACCGAGCCCCGCATCGAGCCGATCCGGCCGCCGTCCGGAACCCCTCCACCGCCCTCGAACCCCTGAGGGCCGGCGCCGCCCTCACCCCGCCGGAAGCCTCTCGACCTTGACCTTGCTGATCCGGTTCCGCTCCACGTCCACCACGGTGAACCGCCAGCCCTCGATCGAGACCACCTCGCCCCCCTTGGGCACCGAGCCGAGCCTCTCCAGCATGAACCCGGCGACGGTCTCGAACTCCCCCGACTCCGGGAGCGGGATCTCGAAGCGCTCGCGCAGCTCGGCCGCAGCCACGGTGCCCTCGACGACGAGCGAGCCGTCGCGCATCTTCTCGACGGGACGCTCTTCCCAGTCGTACTCGTCCTGGATCTCTCCGACGATCTCCTCGATGAGGTCTTCGAGGGTCACGAGGCCGCTCACCGACCCGTGCTCGTCCACGACCACGGCCATGTGGCTGCGGCGCTTCTGCAGCTCCTTCAGCAGCTCCCCCACCTTCTTCGTCTCCGGCACGAGGTGCACCGGGTGGAGGATCTTGCGGATCACGACCGGCTGTCGCCTCTCGAGGAGCCGTAGCGCGTCCTTGACGTAGACGACGCCGACGACGTTGTCGATCGACCCCTCGTAGGCCGGGATCCGCGAGAAGCCGCTCTCCACGATGAGCGAGCCGACCTCGCCCGGGGGCGTGCTCGCGTCGAGGGCGAAGACCTTCGGCCGGGGGACCATGACCTTCCGGACGAGGGTGTCGGTGAACTCGAAGACGCTGTGGATGATCTCCATCTCGGTCTGGTCGAGGACCCCCTGCTGGCGTCCCTCCTTCACGAGGTGCTTGATCTCCTCCTCCGAGACGAAGGTCCGGGGACCGGCGCTCCGGATCCCGAAGGCGCGCAGGGCGAGCCGGGTCGACGCGGCGACGAACCCGACGAGCCAGCGGGAGGCGCGGGCCATCAGCCGGAACGGACCCGACACGAGGAGGGCGATCGTCTCCGAGTAGCGCAGGGCGAGGCCCTTGGGGACCAGCTCCCCGAGCACGAGCTCGACGTACACGATGGCCATCCCGACGAGCGCGCCCGACACCAGGGCGGGGGGCAGCCAGGGGGCGAGGCTCGACGCCCGGACGGCGGGCTCGACGTACTGCGAGGCGAGGACGCCGCCCAGGACCCCGGCCAGCGTCCCGCAGAGGGTGACCCCGATCTGGACCGTGGCCAGGAACTGGTCCATGTCCTCCTGGAGCGCCTTCACCCGCGATGCGGCGCGGCTTCCCTGCTCGACCAGCCCCGCGATGCGGCTCTTCCGGGCGGAGAGGACCGCGATCTCGCCGCCGGAGAAGAAGCCGTTCCCGAGCAGGAGGAGGACGATCGACGACGCGATGAGGATCGGCCCGGACATGCCCAACCGGCCGACAATCGTAGCAGACGGAGCCCGCTCGTCGCCTTGCCCTCGCCGGAAGCCTCTGGTAGCGTGCCCCGTTGCACCGTGCGCTCGGCCGGCGAGCGGGGAGGAAGCCTTGGCCAACGGAGAGATCTTCGACGTCACCGTCATCGGCACCGGACCCGGGGGCTACGTGGCCGCCATTCGGGCCGCCCAGATGGGCCTCCGGACCGCGATCGTCGAGCGAGACCCCGCCGGCTGCGGCGGCACCTGCCTCCTCCGCGGCTGCATCCCCACGAAGGCCCTCCTCCACACCGCCGACCTCCTCGAGGACCTGAAGCAGCGCAAGGACTACGGGATCGTGGCCGAGAACGTGGGCCTCGACTTCCCCGCCGTCATGTCGCGCAAGGACAGGATCGTCCTCCGGCTCAGCAAGGGCGTCGAGACCTACCTCTTCCGGAAGAACAAGATCGCCCTCTTCAAGGGCGAGGGCCGCCTCGAGGGTCCGAAGACGGTGGTGGTGAAGGGCGAGGCCGGCGAGACGAGGGTCGACACGAAGAACGTCGTCCTCGCCACGGGGTCGCGGCCCAAGGGCCTGCCCGGCATCGCCGCCGACGGCAAGACCATCCTCACCTCCGACGAGATCCTCCAGCTCAAGGAGGTCCCGAAGAGCCTGATCGTCATCGGGGCCGGCGCGGTGGGGATGGAGTTCGCCTCCCTCTTCGCCCGCTTCGGCTCCGCGGTGACCGTCGTCGAGATGCTGCCCCGCATCCTCCCCCTGGAGGACGAGGAGATCTCGGCCGAGGCGCGCAAGGTGCTCGGCAAGCAGATGGCCATCTACACCGGGGCCAAGACCGAGGCCGCGCTCAAGACCCCGGCCGGGGTCGAGGTGGGGTTCCGCACGGCGGAGGGCGAGTCGAAGACGATCACCGCCGACCTGCTGCTCCTCGCGGTGGGCCGCGGGCCGGTCACCGACGGCCTGAACCTCGAGTCCACCCGCGTCCAGCTGGACCGCGGGTACGTGAAGACGAACCACCTGATGGCGACCGACGAGCCGGGGGTCTTCGCGATCGGCGACGTGGTGGCCCTCCCCGACCGACCGCACCCGCAGCTCGCTCACGTCGCGTCGCACGAGGGCATCGGTGTCGCGGAGCGCCTGGCCGGCCGCGCCGTCGAGCCGCTCAACTACGACCGGGTCCCCTCCGCCACCTACTGCCGGCCCGAGACCGCCGGCGTGGGGCTGACCGAGGCCGAGGCCAGGAAGCGCGGCTACGACGTGCGGGTGGGCCGGTTCAGCTTCGGCGCCCTGGCCAAGCCCCGGATCATCGGCCACCCGGAGGGCCTGGTGAAGGTCGTCTCCGAGGCGAAGTACGACGAGGTACTCGGCGTCCACATGGTGGGCCCCCACGTGACCGACCTCATCTCCGAGGCGTGCGTCGCGCTGCGCCTCGAGGCCACGACCGAGGAGCTCTTCCGCACCGTCCACCCCCACCCCACGCTGCCCGAGACGCTCATGCAGGCGGCGGAAGCCGTGTACGGCCACGCGATCGACGCGTAGCCCGCGAGCGAGGGAGGAGCGCCATGGCCGACGTCATCATGCCCCAGATGGGCGAGTCGATCGCGGAGGGCACGGTCACGAAGTGGCTCAAGAACGTGGGCGACCGCGTCGAGCGCGACGAGCCGCTCTTCGAGATCTCGACCGACAAGGTGGACGCGGAGATCCCTTCCCCCGCGGCCGGCATCCTCAAGGAGATCCGGGTCCCGCCGGGAACGACCGTCGCCGTCAACAGCGTCGTGGCGCTGATCGCATCGGAAGCCGAGCCGGCCCCTTCGACGCCGTCGGCCGCGCGTCCGGCCCCCCCGGCCCCCGAGCCGCCGCCCCCGCCGGTGCCGCTGCCTGCGCTCGCGCCGGCGACGCCGCCCGCGGTCGTGCCGCCGGTCGAGTACAGGATCGAGGGCGAGCTGCCTCCGGCCCTTCCCGCGCCGGCCCCGCCCGCTCCCGCGGCCGAGCCGGCCAGCGGGACGAAGGCGGCGACCGAGAAGCCACGCGCCGAGATGACGGCCGAGGACCTCCGTCTCAACCGCTCCTCGCCCGTCGTGCGCCGGATCGCCGCCGAGCACCACGTGGACATCCGCTCGGTGGCGGGCACCGGTATCGGCGGCCGCGTCACCAAGCAGGACATCCTCGGCCACATCGAGCACCGCTCCCCGGCCGACGAAACGGCGGCCGCGCCGCCCGCCACTGACGGCCCCGATTCTTCAGCGCCGCCGCCGGCTCCGCTCGCGCCGCCGCCAGCACCGCCGGCGCCCTTCGTCGCCGCGCCCTCGGAGGTGCCGCCCCCGCCGCCCGCCCGACCCTCCCCGCCGCCGCCCCCCGCTCCCGCGGCCCCGAGCGTCGAGAGGGTGCCGATGTCGCCGATCCGAAGGAAGACGGCCGAGCACATGGTCCTCTCCCGGCGCACCTCGGCCCACGTCTCGACCGTCTTCGAGGTCGAGATGACGCGGGTGGAAGGGCTCCGCCAGAAGCACCGGGCGGCGTTCCTGGAGCGAGGGGTGCGTCTCACCCCTACCCCGTTCATCCTGCGGGCCGTGGTCGACGCTCTGAAGGCGTTCCCGATCCTGAACGCGAGCCTCGACGGCGACCACGTCCTCTACCACAAGGACGTCAACCTCGGCGTCGCGGTGGCCCTCGAGCAGGGCCTCATCGTGCCCGTCATCCACCGCGCCGACGAGAAGAACGTGCTCGGCCTCGCCCGCGCCGTCCACGACCTCGCCGACCGCGCCCGGGCCAAGAAGCTCAAGGTCGAGGAGGTTCAGGGAGGGACGTTCACGGTCACCAACCCCGGGGGCTTCGGCAGCCTCTTCGGGACGCCCATCATCAACCAGCCGCAGGTGGCGATCCTCGACATCGGCACGATCGAGAAGCGCCCCGTCGTGCGGGACGACGCCATCGCGATCCGGACGATGTGCTACCTCGCACTGACCTTCGACCACCGGCTGGTCGACGGCGCGGACGCCGACCGCTTCATGGCGCGGGTCAAGCAGGTCCTCCAGGAGTTCGACGAAGCTGCCCTCTAGCCGGCGGCTGGTCGTGAAGCGGCTCGGCCGCGTGCCCTACGACCGCGGGCTCGAGCTGCAGGAGGCGCTCGTCGCGCAGCGGCGCGCGGGCGGCGTCCCCGACCACCTGCTCCTCCTCGAGCACGATCCGGTCTTCACCCTGGGCCGCAACGCGCGCCCCGAGAACCTGCTCTTCCCGGCCGAGGCCCTGCGGGCGCGGGGATTCGCGGTGGTCGAGACCGGCCGTGGCGGCGACGTGACCTATCACGGCCCCGGCCAGGCGGTGGGCTACCCCATCCTCGACCTCGCGCCCGACCGCTGCGACGTCCACCGCTACGTGCGCGACCTCGAGGAGGTCATGATCCGGGTGTGCAAGGACTACGGGATCGCGGCCGGACGCGTGTCCGGCCTGACCGGCACCTGGGTCGGCACCGACAAGATCGGAGCGATCGGCGTGCGGATCGCCCGCTGGGTGACGTCGCACGGCTTCGCCTTCAACGCGGCCACCGACCTCTCGGCCTTCGACCTGATCGTGCCCTGCGGGATCCGCGGCCGCGGCGTCACGAGCCTCGAGCGCCTGCTCGGCCGCCCCGTGGCTCGGGAGGAGGTCGAGGACCGGATCGCCGGCCACTTCGCGTCGGTCTTCGAGCGGACGGTGGCCCCTTAGCTGCGCCCGCGGCTACCCGCCGTCTTTGGGACGGTGGTTGCCGCGCCGGGCCTCCTGGTAGAGGCGCGCGTTGCGCAGGGCGATCACCAGGAACTCGGCGAGCGTCTCCCCCGCCGCGACGTCGTCGAGGGCGAACGCGAACGGCTCCTCGCTCTGGAAGTCCAGCACTCCGACGGCCTCCGCGCCCTCGAGCAGCGGGATCACCATCTCCGACCGCGTCCCCGCCACGTCCGGGTGGTAATCGGGGTCCCGCGTGACGTCGCCCACCACCTGCGGAGCGCGCAGGCGCAGGGCCCTCCCGATGATTCCGCCCGCCGGGCTCTGGGCCCGGCCGGCGCTCGTGCGCCCGAGTCCCGGTCGGCCTGCCCAGCGCCCGACCAGGCCCCCCCCGTCGTCGAGGACCACCACCGCCACGTAGGTGTGGTTCATGCGGGCCCGGATCTGGTCGGCCGCCTGCTGCATCAGCTCCTCGGGCTCGCGTATCGCGGCGATCCGGTGGGCCACCGACGAGAGGAGGCCGATCTGCTCCGCGCGGTGGCGGCTCTCCGCCTCGGCCCGGCGCAGGGCCTCGTTCCCCCGCGCAACCTCGCGCGCCCGCTCCGCGGCCTGCGCCGCCTGCTCCTGGGCCTCGACCAGCCGGCGCGTGGACTCGTCCTCCTGCGCGGCCAGGAGGGCCTCCAGGCGCCGGTCCCCGAGCTCGTCGAGGGCGACGAGGGTCTCGGCGAGCGACTCCCGATCCGGACACGCCGCGCCGAGGACGGCGGCGAGGCACCGGTCGAGCACTCGGATGTCGACCGCGGACCGTAGCAGGCTCGTGCCGCGGCGGGCCGCGTGCTCCGCGCGCCGCGACTCCTCCGTGAGCAGCCCCTCCACGTCGCCGGACGAGAACCGATCGAGGAGGGCGTCGAGCTCCCGCGCGCAGCTCTCGCGGACGTCGGCCTCCGCCACGCCCCGCACGTCAGCCACGGCCCGGACCCAGTCCGCGAGGACGGCGTCGCGCTGCGGACGCAGCCACTCCGCCGCCCGCTGGAGCGTCGCCCCCAGCCGGCTCACGCCGGCTTCTCCCCGCGGTGGAGACAGGCGATCCCCGCGCTGAGCAGGCGCCACCGGACGTCGCGAAAGCCCGCTTCTTCCATGAGGCGGGCGAAGGCCTCGGGGGTGGGGAAACGCGCGACGGACGCGGGCAGGTAGGCGTATGCCGACGCGTCGCCGCTCACGAGGCCACCGATCCCAGGCAGCACGCGACGGAAGTAGAACCGGTACGCCGTCCCCAGGACGCCCTTCGGCATCGAGAACTCGAGGACCGCGAGGCGCCCGCCGGGCCGGAGCGCCCGCAGGACCTCGCGCAGGGCCAGGGGCACGTCGCCCACGTTCCGGATCCCGAACCCGACGAGCACGGCGTCGAAGAGCCCGTCTCCCACCGGCAGACGCTCCCCGTCGCCCCCCACGAGCCTTCCCCGGCCCGCGTACCCGCTCCCCTCGAGCTTCGCCGCCCCGCGGGCGAGCATGCGTGGGGAAAGGTCCACGCCCAGGCCGGTGTGACGCGGGTCCCGGCCGAGCGCTTCGAGGAGCAGGTCGGCCGTGCCCGTGCAGACGTCGAGGACGTGCGACGGGCCGTCCAGCTCGAGGAAGTCCACCGCCCGCCGCCGCCAGCGCACGTCGGTACCGGCCGACAGCAGCCGGTTCAGGAGGTCGTAGCGCGGCGCGATGCGGTCGAACATCGAGCGCACCGCCACCTTCTCCGGCGCGCCGGGCGTCGGCGTGGCACCGCTCAGGCTCAACGACAGGGACTCCGCCAAAGGCCGGATTCTACCCCGCCCCCGGGCCGCTCTGAGCGCCATCTCAGTGCAGGAGGGCTGAAGCCGCGGTGAAAGCGAGGTAGCCGAGGCTCACCCAGCCGTTCAGGTTGAAGGCCTGCATCACCCGGCTCAGGTCGTCGGCGCGGACGAGCGTGTGCTCCCAGGCGAGGAGCCCCGCCACCCCCGCCACGCCGACCAGATAGACCGGGTGCAGCGGGGCGAGCCAGAAGAGCCCCAGGAGGGCGAGGACGGCCCCGACGTGGAGAGCCCGCGCCACGGCCAGGGCCCGCGGCACCCCGAGGCGGGCCGGGATCGAGCGGAGGCCCTCCCGCCGGTCGAACTCGGCGTCCTGGCAGGAGTAGATCGTGTCGAAGCCCGCCACCCAGAGCACGACGGCGACGGCGAGGACGATCGGGAGGGGCTCGAACCGGCCCCGGATCGCGAGCCACGCGCCGACCGGCGCGATGGAGAGGGACAGGCCGAGGACGAGCGACGAGGCCGCCGTGAAGCGCTTGGTGTACGAGTAGCCGAAGACCACGACGAGGGCGAGAGGAGACAGGGCGAGGCAGAGCCCGTTCAGCATCGCCGCGGCCAGGACGAAGACGGCCGTCGAAACGAGGACGAACCGCCACACCTCGGCCCGCGAGATCACGCCCCGGGGCAGCTCGCGGAGGGCGGTGCGGGGGTTGCGGCCGTCGATCGCCTGGTCGGCCAGGCGGTTGAAGCCCATGGCCGCGGAGCGCGCCGCGACCATCGCCACGACGATCCAGGCGATCGGGCGGGCGGCCACCCCGCCGTCGTGAGCGGCGAGCACGGCCGACGTCAGAGCGAAGGGCAGGGCGAACAGGGAGTGCGAGAAGCGGATCATGCGTCCGTAAGCGACGGCGCGGGCGATCACGCCCTTCACCGGGCCTCCAGTGGCCGCAGCCGGGCCTCGCCGGACAGGAGCCAGGCGTGGGGCTCCCTCGTCCGCCCTTCGGCGAAGGCCAGCGCGGCCCGCCGGCCGGGAGCGATCGCGCCCAGGTCGTCGAGGCCGAGCGCCTCGGCCCCCCCGAGGGTCGCCATGCGCACGATGGCGGCGGGATCGAGATCCGGGAACTGCCGCTGGAGCAGGGCCGCGTCCTCCAGGACGTCCAGCGTCTCCACGCTGGCCAGGCTGTCGGTGCCGAGGGCCAGGCGCACGCCGGCTGCCCGCAGAGCCGGCGCGTCGGCCGTGCCGACCCCGAGGTTCCGGTTGCTGCGCGGGCAGAGGACGACCGACACGCCGTGGCGGGCCAGGACCTCTCGATCCGCCGCGTCCACCTGTACGCCGTGCGCGGCCACGAGCCTCGAGTGCAGCACGCCCAGGCTCTCGGTGTAGCGCACGGGGCTCAGGCCGGGCACGGCGAGCTCCACGTGCCCGAGACCGCGCTTTGCGAGAAAGGACGGCCACGCCCCGCCGCCGCTCGCCAGGAACTCCGCCTCGTCCCTCGACTCCGCCAGGTGGATGGCGGCGGCACCGCCCCGCTCGACCAGCCCGCGGAGCAGAGCGGGCGAGACCGAGTGCGGCGCGTGGGCGGCGAGGCGAACCTCGACCCCGGGCCGCAGCGAGGGCCCGATCGAGCGCAGGCGCTCGTCGGCCCAGGCCAGGGTGGCCTCCGCCTTCGCGGGATCCCAGGCGAGCAGCTCGAGGAACACGACGGCCGAGAGGCGCGCCCCCCCGAGGAGGTCGAGGTGGCCGAGGGCGTTCGAGACGTCGGCGACCGCCACCGTCCCGTGCTCCTCGAGGAAGCGGACGGCTCCGGCGGCCGCCACTCGGATCTCGTCGTCCGTGAAACGGCCTCGGCTCGCCACGACGTCCTCGACCCACGGTACGAACCCGTGGCCGAGCTCGAGCCGGCCCGCGAGGTGCGAGAGCTCGAGGTGGCAGTGGGCGTTCACGAGGCCGGGCACGAGGACGCCCTCGCCCAGGTCGCGGACGGGAGCGTCAGGCTCGCCCGCCTCGCCCGCCCGGCCGACCCACACCACCCGGCTGCCGTCGATCGCCACCCGCCCCCGGGAGACCGGCGGCCGCGAGATCGGCAACACCCACGAGGCGGTCAGGATCTCCATGGCGAAGGGAGCGGCCCCGCGCCTCGCGCGGGCCCCTCCATCAGCTCGCGAGCGGCGTGGCCGCCGAGCGGCCCTCGGGGAGGGACGGCGTCTCGTGGCTCCAGCAGTACGGGTCGCCGACGATCTGGTAGTCCATCGTCCGGCGCTTGGGGACGAAGCCGGCCGCCTGGATGGCGCGGGCGATCTCGCCCTCGGTCAGCCGGAAGTGCGCTCCCGCCGCCGAGACCACGTTCTCCTCGATCATCAGGCTGCCGAAGTCGTTCGCGCCGAAGCGCAGCGACACCTGCCCGATCTTCGCCCCCTGCGTCACCCAGGACGCCTGGACGCTCGGGAAGTTGTCGAGAAGGACGCGCGCCACGGCGAGGGTCCGCAGGTACTGGAACGACGTCAGCTCGTCGCCGGCGAGGGCCGTGTTCGCGGGCTGGAAGGTCCATCCGATGAAGGCGGTGAAGCCGCCCGTCCGGTCCTGCAGGTCGCGCAAGTGCAACAGGTGGTCGACCCGCTCCTCGAGCGTCTCGACGTGGCCGAACATCATGGTGGCCGTCGTCCGCATGCCGAGCCGGTGCGCCGTCTCCATGACCTCGAGCCACTCGCTCGTCGAGCCCTTGGCGATCCCGATGATCCTCCGCACGCGGTCGGAGAGGATCTCCGCCCCCCCGCCGGGGATCGAGTCGAGACCCGCCGCCATCAGCCGGCGCAGCGTGTCCTCGAGGCCGAGCTTCGACACCTTGGCGACGTGCTGCACCTCGGCCGGGGACAGGCCGTGGATCCAGATCGGATAGGTCCCCTTGATCCAGCGGAAGAGCCGCTCGTAGTACTCGATCCCGAGATCCGGGTGGAGCCCGCCCTGGAGGAGGATCTGCCGCCCGCCGAGGGCGACCGTCTCCTCGATCTTCTGCGCGAGCTCCGCCTTCGACAGGACGTAGCCCTCCTTCGAGGGCAGGTCGCGGTAGAAGGCGCAGAAGGCGCACTGGGCGGTGCACACGTTCGTGTAGTTGATGTTGCGGTCGATGATGTAGGTGACGACGGGCTCCGGGTGCTTCCGCCACCGGACGGCGTCGGCGAGCGCGCCCAGCTCCAGGAAGTCGCCGTCCCGGAGGAGCGCGGCGCCCTCCTCGCGCGTGAGGCGCGTGCCGTCCTCCACCTTCCTCGCGATCTCGTCACACTTCGGCATGGAACCTCAGCTCCGGGACGGCCGGGACGAGCGAGAGAGCGTGCGCCCGGCGGAAGAACTCCCGCAGGCCCGCCTGCTCCTCCTCGCCCAGCCGGTAGACGATGCTCTCCCGCAGGTAGGCCTCGTACCTCCGGGCGCGGGCGGGATCGCCGGCCGCACGGCGGGAGGCGATCGCCGGCAACGCCTGGAGGCCGGAACCGAGCGCGGCCTGCAGCCGCCGGACCTCGGCCGGGCCCACCGCCCCCGCCCGTCCCGCCCAGAAGGCGTAGACGAACGGCAGGCCGGTGAGACGCGTCCATTCCTCACCGAGGTCGAGCCGCTCTGCGTCGCTCTCCTCGTCGAGGGCGGGGTCGCCGATGAGGAGCGCCGCGTCCGCGACGGCCAGCATGCCGGTGAGGCTCGGCCGCATCGGCACGTAGAGTGGGTCGCGGCCCAGCCTCTCGTGCAGCAGGACCTTCACGAGGGCCGCGCTCGTCCGGCTCGAGGTGTCGACGGCCACCCGGCCCACGCGCTCGAGCGGCCCGCGGTGGAAGAGGCACACCGAGCGCACCGGGCCCCGGCTCCCGATCCCCACCCCGGGCACGATCGCGTAGTCGCCGAACGCGAGCTCGACCGAGGGGACGAGGCCGAGGTCCACCTCGCCGGCGTGCAGGCGGCGCGCCACCCGCGACGGAACCTCGCGCTCGACGCGGAAGCCCGCCCCCCCGTCCCCGTCGAGGCCGTGCACGGGCGGCTCCGCGTTCAGGTACGACACGGCCCCGAGCCGGACCGCCCGCGCGGCCGGCGCGAGCTCCGGCGCACCCGCCGCCCGCAGCGCCGCGGGTCTCACCATTCCCGGACCACGTTGAAGACCGTGTCCCGCTCCACCGGCCGCCGCCCGGCCTCGCGCACCAGCCGCACCAGGTCGTGCACGGTCATGGACTGGGGCGTCCGCGCCCCGGCGTCGTGGGCGATCCTCTCCTCGGTCACCGTCCCGTCGATGTCGTCGGCTCCGAACGAGAGGCCGATCTGGGCGAGCCGGGGGGTGATCATGATCCAGTAGGACTTGACGTGGGGGAAGTTGTCGAGCATCAGGCGCGCCACCGCGATCGCCTTCAGGTCGTCGAAGCCCGTCGTCTCCGGCCGGTCCATCGCCGGGGCCTCCCAGGGCTGGAAGGCGAGGGGGATGAAGGTCACGAAGCCGCCCGTCTCGTCCTGCAGCTCGCGGAGCCGCAGCAGGTGGTCCACCCGGTCCTCGACCGTCTCGACGTGGCCGTAGAGCATGGTCGCGTTCGAGGGGATCCCGAGGCGGTGCGCGGTGCGCATCACGTCGAGCCACTGCGCGGCGTCCGCCTTGCCCTTGATGATCCGGTTCCGGGTCTCGCTCGCGAAGATCTCCGCCCCTCCGCCCGGCATCGAGTCGAGCCCCGCCGCCTTGAGCTCGGTGAGAACCTCCTCGACGCTCTTGCGGTACAGGCGGTGGAAGAAGAAGACCTCGACGGCGGTGAAGGCCTTGACGTGGATGTCGGGCCGGGCCTCCTTGATCCCCTTCAGCATGTCCGTGAAGTAGGAGAACGGCAGCTCCGCGTGGAGGCCGCCCACGACGTGCACCTCGCGCACGGAGGGGGACAGGGCGAGAACCCTCCCCACGACCTCGTCGACGGCCATGGTGTAGGCGCGGGGCTCGTCCTTCCGCGCCGCGAACGCGCAGAAGTCGCAGGTCGCGACGCAGACGTTCGTGTGGTTGACGTGCGTGTTCCACACGAAGTAGGCGGCGTCGCCGTGTCGCTCCTCGCGGACGAGATTCGCGAGGCGGCCGAGGCCGAGGAGGTCGTGGGTCCTGTAGAGGGCGACGCCGTCCTCGAAGGAGAGCCGCCTGCCGGCGAGCACCTTCTCGCGGACGGGCTCGAGCGCGGCGTCGTGCACGCGCGCGGTCGTCGTCGCAGTGGCCATCGATCTCCCGGCGGTCGAAGGACCCGCCTCGAGCCGCGGGCCGGGCCGGGCACGCGTGGGCAGGTGTTTCGGCAAGGTTAGCATCGGCCGCGCAGGCGGGCAATCGCGTCTCGTCGCGCCTTTACCCGCCCGGGAGCGGGGCGTACACTGCCGGCATGAGGGTCGCGGCCACGCTCGCCCTGGCGGTGCTCGCCCCCGGCGCGGCCGCGGCCGAGGTCGCGGTGAGGGTGTCCGCGGGCCGCGTGGACCTCGCCGCGACCGCCGCGCCGCTGAGCGAGGTGCTCGACCGCCTCGCGCGACAGACCGGCCTGAAGGTGGTCTACGACGGGCCGGTGCCTCGGCCGCTCGTCACCCTCAGCATCCAGGGCCGGACGCCGGCTGAAGCGGTGCTCTCGGTGCTCGAAGGCACGGGCGTCAACTACGCGCTCCTCTGCGACTCGACGGGCGCCGGGGCGCAGACGCTGGTCGTGGCCGGCACCGCGACGACGTCGGCGCCCGCAGGCCCCGCTGCCGCCGCCCGGCCGTCGCCCAACCCCCGTCGGGTCTTCGGGATCCCGCCCGGGTCGAGCCCGGAGGCCACGGACGCCGCCCAGGACGACGAGGACGCCCCGGAGGAGGCCCTCCCGCCCGGGTCCGCGCCGGGGAGCGATGCGCCCGACCCGGCCGCCGCTCCCGCCGAAGGGGCGACCCGGCCGCCCGGGGCGCCTCCACCCCTTCCGCCCCCGCTCGCGAATCCGGGCTTCTCGGCCTCTCCGTTCACGCCGCAGCCGCAGCCCTTCCCCGTTCAGCCCCCGGCGCCCGCACCCACTCCGGCCCCTGCGCCGACCCCCGCGCCGGTCCCGCCGCCCCCGTGAGCGCATCCGCCCCGAGGCTTCCCGGTTCCTTGTCTGGATGCGACCGCCGTTCGGGCTAAGGAGGCGTCAAGAGGCCCGTCGACGGGGGACGAATCGGGGCGCCGCCGGGAGGTGCCATCGGTGGACCGACGGGCCGGCCGATGACGCGCGGCTGGCCGGGCAGGAAGACCCACTCGTTGTACCGCGTCCGTCCGTTGAAGATCCGCAGGCTCTTCTCCGTGCTCGTGCTCGCCACTCCCTGGAACGGGCCGGCGTTCAGGTTCGCCTGCGAGAAGGCGGAGGGGCGCGTGGTGGTGGTGGTGGTGGTCGTGGTGGTCACGGTCGACGTCCCGGGCCCGCTCAAGGGCGCCACCGGGCCCACGACCTCGCCGGGGCGGATGAAGCGCCACCGCCCGTGCTTCGTCATCGGGTCCTTGTAGGCCCGCCTCAGGAACTTCCCCTTGACGAGAACCTCGAGCGAGGACGGCAGGGCGTTGCCGTTGCGCCTCTGGTAGCGGGCGATCGCGTCGGCGATCTCGCCGCCCCGGAAGATCAGCTCCTCCTCGGCGTCGTTCCGCATCACGTAGCGCCAGTAGGGCCCCGCCGCCGCCAGCAGGATCATCATGATCGCGACCGCCGCCATGAGGGCGACGAGCGAGTAGCCCGCCTCGCCGTGCCGCGCGAGGGTCACGGCTTCTCCTTCTGGTAGCGCTCGAGCACCTTCTTCACGTAGGCGCGGGTCTCGCGGTAGGGCGGCACGCCGCCGTGGCGGCGCACCGCACCCTCCCCGGCGTTGTAGGCGGCGAGCGCCCGCGTGATGTCCCCGCCGTACTCGGTCAGGAGCTGTCCCAGGAGGCGCGCGCCGCCGTCGAGGTTCTGGGCGGGGTCGAACGCGTTCCCGACGCCGAGCGACTCGGCCGTCCTCGGCATGAGCTGCATCAGGCCCTGGGCGCCCTTCGGGGACACGGCCTCCGGACGGAAGGCGGACTCGACCGCCACGACCGCCCTCACCAGCTCCGGGTCCAGGCCGTGGCGCCGCGCCGCCGCGGCCACGAGCTCGCGCAGGTCGCCCCCCGCGGGGACGGCCAGCTCCTCGACCACCTCGTCGGGCACGAAGCCGCGCACGACCGCGGCCGGCACGCTCATCTCCCCCCCGCCCTTCAGCACGAGCACGAGGGCCCCGTCCTCGACCCGGTGCCGCTCGAGCTTCAGGGTGAGCCCGCTCGAGAGGAGGGCGATCTCCGCCCGCGCGCCGCCCGCGTGGAAGGCGGTCAGGACGACGGCCAGGAGAGTCGCTCGCCGCATGCCGTATCAGGAGGCGGGAGTGTAGTTGACGATGACCGCCACGTCGTTCGTCGTTCCGTTGGGGGTCGTGGCCGTCACGGTCACGGTCTTCTGGGTGGTCCCGTTCGGCGCCCGCGTGGTGAGGACGTCGAACGCCTGGCCGTTCGTGTTCGTGAACTGGGGCGTGCCGCCGCTCGCCAGGTACTCCTGCAGCGGGTCGCCGCCGGTGGTGCTCACCGTGAAGATGACCGGCACGTTCTGCACCGGGTTGCCGTTTCCGTCGTAGACGTTCGCCGCGATCGTGGCCGAGCGGTCGCCGGCGAGGAGCTGCGGGTTCGCGGTCACGACGACCTTGGCGGGCAGCGAGCTGCCGATGTCGATCGTGATCGTGGCTTGGCCCGTCCCGCTCCCTGTTGCGTCCGCGAACGGTCTCGGGGTGACGGCGCCCACGGCGCCGCTGGACCTGAAGACGGCTGCCGGCGACGGGCTCGCGGTGGGGCTCGGAGCGACCGCCGCCTGGCCGCCGGAGTACGCGAGCACCGTCGCCCGACCGGAGCGAGAGTCGGACACGAAGTAGGCCCGCGCCATGCCGTTCGAGGTCTTCGCGCTCTCGGGGATCGAGCCGAGGGTCGTGAGGAAGAAGACTTCGGTCCCGTCCGCGACCGGCGTCCCGGCGGGCTCGGTGAGGAGGGCAGTGACCAGAGCCTGCCCGCCGTTCGCGGGCACGAAGTCCGGGTTCGCCTGCAGGTAGATGGTGGTCCCGGAGGGCGCGGTCAGGGGGGCCTTGGCACAAGTGGCGATCGCGGCCGCCCCGATCGCTCCGACCGCCCACACGGCGAACGGCACGCGTCTGATCGCAGACATCGTCTTCCTCCGACCCCACCTCAAGGCGCCACCACCAGCCGGCCCGGGGGGGGCGGGGCCGGCCGCTCGGTCGCCCCACCGCGGCCCAGCACGATCGACTCCACGGCGATCGAGCCGGAGCCGGCCCTGAGCCCCTTCAACGTGATCGCGGCCACCGCGCCCGACCCCGACGCGCCCCCGGCCCGGGAGAAGCGGGCGCGGCCGCGTCCCGACTCGAGCGCGCGCTCGGCCGCGACCGCGGTGCCGTCGAGCGTGAGGAGGGAGCCGGCGCTCACGTCCGTGACCTCCACGAGGGCCGGGTCCCACGTCAGCGTCACGTCGACCGACTGGACGTCCCTCGCCCCGACCACGACGACGGCCAGGCTCCCGGAGGCTCCCGCCTGGAGAGCCACCTCAGGCGGACTGAAGAGGACCGTCACCGGCCTCGTGTCGGCCGGGGTCGGCGCCCCGGAAACTACGGGCGGGCTCGTCGGCGAGGTTGCCTCCGTCGCCGACGGTCCGGCAGTCGCCGTGGGCGATGCCGAAACCGGTGTCCCGCCCGGCGCCGCGGGAGCCGTGGGCGCAGGCGCGGCCGGCGCCGCGGCAGGCGGGGCCGCCGGCTTCGCGCCCGTGGTCGAGCCGGATGCGGCGCCCGGGCTCGCGGGCGGCTCGGGCTCCGGCCCGAAGAGCGGCGGCCGCGCGCCCTCGACCTTCGGCACCTCCTGCGTGCCGACGCGCAGGGGCACGAGGTCCTCCTCGGTGACCTTCGGCGCCCGCACGATCCGCGGCGTGATGGAGATGAGGACCTCGGTCTCGTCGCCGGTGCGCTGGCGGTTGCCGAAGAGCTTGCCGATGATCGGGATGTTGTCGACGCCCAGGGCGCCGCTGAACGACGTCGCCTCGCGGCCCTGGAGGAGGCCGCCGATGAGGCCGGTCTCCCCGTCCCTTAGTCGCAGGACGCCGGTCACGTTGCGCGTGTTGAACGTGGGAACCAGGATCGGGTTCGACTCGCTCCCCACGTTGCGGTTGTCGCCGAGCACGCTGAACTCCGCGGCCAGCTCGAGCGTGATGTCGCCGCTCGCCGCCACGCGGGGGGTGAAGCTCATGTTCACGCCCACGTTCTTGTAGGTGAAGCTCGTCGCGGGAAGGTAGCCTCCCGTCGTACCGCCGCTCAGGCCCACGGTGTAGCTCGTCTGGGGGATCGGCACCTCCTGGCCGATCTTCAGCTCCGCCTTCTTCCCCTCCGCCGCCCGCAGGCGCGGGGCGGCGAGCAGGCGCACGGTGGAGTCGGTCTGCAGGAACTGCACCATGATCGTGGAGGGGATGTTGACCACCCAGTCCGCCTGGTTGAGCGCCGACAGCAGGGGCGCTCGGACCGTGAGAACTCCCCCCGAGACCTCGTTCGCGTTGCCCGTCGGCGAGAGCGTCGCGCTGGCCGTGTAGTTCGACAGGCTGATCCCCCACTGCTTCAGGCTGCTGCGGTCCACCTCGAGGATCTGCACCTCGACCAGGACCTCGCCCCGCGCCTTGTCGTTGGCGTCGATGATGCGCTCGGCCATGGCGAGCTGGTCGACGGTCCCGAGCACGGTGATCGCCCCCAGGCTCGGGTTCCCGGCCACCGTCGTGACCTTGGCCAGGGTCTTGACGAGGTTGACGGTGTCGGTGATCTCCGCGTTCTGCAGGTAGAAGACGCGCAGCAGGAGATCGTCGTACGACACCCGCTTCTGCCGCGACTCCGGCACGACGATGATCGTGTTCTGGTCGAGCACCTTGTAGAAGAGGCGGTTCACGAACGTCAGCCGGTCGAGGGCCTCCTGGAACGTGACGCCGGTCAGGTTGGCGGAGGCCTTCTTGTCGTGGAAGCCCTCGTCGAAGAGCACGTTCACCCCCGCGATCTTCCCGAGGCTCTCGAAGATCTTCTGGAGGCTCGCGTCCTCGAAGCGCATGGTGATGGGAACGGGGCTGCGGGGGGAGAGAACGGGCCCCGGCAGGCGGGCCGCGGCCTGGGCCCGAGCCTTCTTCTGCTCGAAGTCGGCCCGGTCGCGCTGCTCCTCCTCGCGCTTGCGGCGGCGCTCGCGGACGAGGGCGAGGTCGTCGGCGGCGGAGCGGTTCGCGGGGTCGTACTGGCTGGCGACCTTCAGCTCCTCCTCCGCCTTCTCGAGATCCTGGGCGGCGAGGGCCTTCTTGGCCTCGTCGTAGTGGTACCGGCTGGCCAGGACGCGCGCGTTCTCGAGGGCGATCTTGTACTTGATGTTCTGCGGGTCCTTGTCGAGCGCCTTGGTGAAGCGCGCGACCGCGAGGTCCCAGTCCCGCTTGTCGGCCGCGTCCCGTCCCTGGCGGAAGGCCCACTGCGCCGCGCACCCCGAGCCGGCGAAGGCGACGAGGGCCGCCACGGCAACGAGCCGCGTTCTCCGGAGTCCGGTCATGCTGTGCTCCTCCGCCTTCACCACTCGCTGTACGGCGTGCCCGCGAGCGACACGAGCTCGGAGGCGCTCTTGACGTCGTAGACGCCGGGGGTCTCGCCCGGCTTGTCGGGGTCGGGCTCCGCGAAGACGGGCGTCCAGTCGGCGGCCTGCGTGAAGGGGTCCTCGGGCAGCTTGCGCAGGTAGCCGTCCTCGACGAGCGTCTCCAGCGACGACGGGTACTGGCCCTTGTCGACGTAGTACTGGTCGATCACGTCGCGGAGGCGGAAGAGGTCCTCCTTGAGGACGGCCTCCTTCGACTGGACGATCGCCACCCGGTACTGGGGGAGCGCGATCGAGGCCAGGATGCCGATCAGGGTCACGACCGTGATCAGCTCGAGCAGGGTGAAGCCGGCCGCGCGGCGGCGCCACCCGTCACCAGGTGCTGTATCGAGTTCCATCGAGGCCCTTCGCCGTGCTCTTCGTGTAGACGTCCCAGACGTTGTCGCCGCACCAGGACGTGCTGTCGGGCTCGTCCTGGTAGCACCGCAGTCCCCATTCCGCCGAGCTCGTCATGGGGTCGACCGGGATGCGGCGCAGGAACTTGAGCTTCCTCCCCGCCGTTCCCACCCGGTTGACCCCCTTGACGAGCGTCTCGAGGTCGGGCGGATACCCCTCGCTGCCCAGCTTCACGTCGGTGCCGCCGATCTGACCCTGCTCGACGGCCAGCTTGTAGCGGTTGATCGCCTCCCGCAGCTGCCGCAGGTCGCCCCGGAGCTCGACCTCGCGCTGCCGCTGGGCGGCGACCCGCCCCAGGGGCAGGATGGCCGAGGCCAGGATCATCATGATCGCCGCGGTGGCGATGAGCTCGATGTAGGTGACCCCGCGCGACCGCTCAGCGCCCACGACGAGCCTCCTTGCGCGCTCCGCCCGTCTGCCGCAGGTAGGTGCTGAGCTCCACTTCCAGGATGGCCGAGCCGCCCTTGTCGCCCCGCATGCTCACCCGGTCCACGGTCAGGAGGCGAGGCGAGCGCTCGATCTCCCGCAGGAACCCCACGAGCTGGCCGTACGAGCCCTCGAGGGGCAGCGTCACCGCCACGCGATCCACGCGGGCGTCGGTGACCTCCTCGCGCTTGAAGGAGCGCGCCCCGGGCTTGAGGCCGGGCGATCGGGCCAGGTCCTCGATGGCCTCCAGTGTCGGCAGGAGGTCCGCCCTCTCGGTGCCGGCGAGGCTCCCGTAGAAGCGGTCGAGGTCCTTCACGTTGGAGCGGATGGCGTCCGCCCGCGCGCGCAGGGCCGTGGCCGTCGCTCTCTGCCTCTCCACGTCCTCCCGGGCCGACGCCTCCCTCGCCGCCGCGTTGCGCTGCCGCCACGTCCGGGGCGCGGTCCAGGCGGCGAGCACCGCCAGGTTGAGCCCGAGGAGGGCCAGGACCACCGGCAGGAGCCGCCGCCGCCAGAAGGGCGCCTTCACCGCCGCTCCCCCGCCCTCGGCACGTAGCGCACGGTACACGTGATGTTGATCCCGTCCGGCGTCTCGTTCCAGCCGTTCAGGAACGCGCTCTCGAACTCGTCGCGCGTCTTGAGGGTCTTCAGCAGGGCCAGCGCGTCCTCCTCGTGGCGGCCGAGGGCCACGAGGTCGAGCTCGGTCCCGGTGGCGCCGGCCTTGGGCGACACGGACACGAGGCGCACCCCCGGAGGCAGGCCTTCTTCGAGGGCGGCGAAGAGGCCCGTCCACGAGAAGGCCCGACGGTCCACGAGGGCCTTGACCGCGCTCCACTCCTTGATCGTGTCCGGCGGGGCGTCGAGCCCCCGGAGGCTCGCCGCTTCGTCGCCGAGGCTCGCCGCCTCGGCCTCGAGAGCGGCCACCCGGCTCTCGAGATCCCGCGCCTTCCCGGGCATGAGGCCCCAGGCGACGACGCTGTGACGAACGGTCGCGGCCGCGAGGAGGAGGGCGGCCGCCGACAGGAGCAGCGTGGGCAGGCGCTCGTTGCGGAACGGCTGCCGGGCGAGGTTGAGCGGAACGCTCACGCCGCCCTCCGCAGCACGCAGGCGGCGGCCCCCGCCACCGCCTGGGCGGCGGCGCCGTCCTCGTCCACTCCCAGCGCGGCCCACGGCCGGAGGAGCCGCGGCGCGACGCCGAGCGCCTCCTCGAGCACCGCGACCGCCTGTCCGGAGGGGACCGCGGCCGACCGGAGCGCGACGTCCTCGAGGACTCCGCCGCCGAGCTGGTCGCGGTGGAACCGGGCGGTCTGCGACGCCTGGCGTGCCACCGCCTCTGGCGACCCCTCGCGGGGCAGCGTCCGGAGCAGCAACGGGCGCGGGCCGCGGCTCAGGAAGAAGGACACGTAGCCCTCGTCCCAGTTGACGAGCAGGCGGTCGCCCGCCGTCCCGGCACCGTCCAGCGTGGCCAGGGCGAGCCCGGCCGGCTCGACGAGGCCGGCGTGGAGGCCCAGGCCGGCCAGGGCGTCCTCGTAGCCGCGCACGACCTCGTCGGCCGCCGCCGCGACCAGGAGCTGCTCGCCTCCCACGGCCTGCCAGGCCACGCGCGCCGTCCGGACGTCGAAGTCGGACGGCAGGGTCTTGTGCAGGCGGAAGCGCACCGTCTCGTCGACCTCGGCCCGCCGTCCGTGGAGCCCCGCCGACGACACGAGGGTGAGCCGCACCACGGGATCGGGCAGGACCAAGGACACCGCCCCTCCCGCGAGCGCCCCCACGCGCTCGAGCGCCGCGCGCAGGACCGCCCGGAAGCCGTCCCCGTCGAGCAGGTTCGCCTTCGTCAGCGACGGCGAGACGACGCCCGGCGGGAGGTCGACCGCGCCCGCCGCGCCGAGGGCGAGCCGCCCGCCCTCGCGCACGAGCCGCACCGCGGCCACCGCCCCCGGCCGCACCTCGACCGCCACGAGGGGCAGGGGCGGCTCGACGAGGGTGCGGGACAGGAAGCGCCCCCCCCGGCGGAGCGCCGCCCCGAGGCCCTCTGCCGCCCCGCTCATGCCACCTCCACGAAGGTCACCTTGTTGATCTCGTGGAGGGTCGTCCTCCCGGCGAGCGCCTTGTTCACCGCGGACTCGCGGAGGAAGATCATGCCCTCCTCGCGCGCGGCGCGCTTGATGTCGGCGCTCGAGCGCCGGGCGAGGATGAGCTCGCGGATGCTGTCGGTCACGTCGAGCAGCTCGCAGATCGCCGTGCGGCCCTTGTAGCCCGTGCCCCCGCACTCGATGCACCCCGCCCCCTCGAAGAAGGGCACGTCCTTGAACCGCGCGGAGTCGAGGCCCGACTCCACGAGCATCTCCGGCGAGGCTCGCACCTCGCGCTTGCACTGGGCGCAGATCGTCCGCACCAGCCGCTGGGCCTGCACGCAGTTGAGGGCGGAGACGAAGTTGTAGGGCTCGATCTTCATGTTCAGGAACCGGCCCAGCACGTCGATCACGTTGTTGGCGTGGACCGTCGTGAACACGAGGTGGCCGGTGAGGGCGGACTGGATAGCGATGTCCGCCGTCTCGGGGTCCCGGATCTCCCCCACCATCACCTTGTCCGGGTCGTGGCGGAGGATCGACCGCAGGCCGCGGGCGAACGTGAGCCCCTTCTTCTCGTTGACCGGGATCTGGGTGATGCCCTTGAGCTGGTACTCCACCGGGTCCTCGATCGTGATGATCTTGTCCTCCTCCGTCTTGATCTCGGAGAGGGCGGCGTAGAGGGTCGTCGTCTTGCCGGAGCCGGTGGGGCCGGTGACGAGCACCATCCCGTAGGGCTCGCGGATGAAGCGCCGGAAGCGGGAGAGCTCCCTCTCGTCGAAGCCCAGGACGTCGAGGCGCAGGGAGGCGAACTGCTTCGAGAGGCTCTCCTTGTCGAGGATGCGGATGACCGCGTCCTCGCCGTGGACGGAGGGCATGATCGAGACCCGGAAGTCGATCGGGCGGCCGCCCAGCTTCACCCGGAACCGCCCGTCCTGGGGCACCCGCTTCTCGGCGATGTCCAGCTCCGACATGACCTTGATGCGGCTGATGATCGTCGAGTGGTGCTCCTTGGCGATCGGCTTCATGGCCGGCTGCAGCACGCCGTCGATCCGGTACTTGATGACGACCTCGCTGTCCCGGGTCTCGATGTGGATGTCGGACGCCCGCCGGTTGAGGGCGTCGAAGACCGTCGAGTCGACGAGCTTGATGATCGGCGACTGGTCGGCCTGGATCTTGTCGATCGAGAGCACCTCGTCCCCGTTCTCGTCGTCGCGGAGGAGCTGGATCTTGAAGGACTCCGAGGCCTGCTCGAGCACGCGCTGCGTGCCCTGGCCGCGCTTCAGCGCCTCCTGGATCGCGGAGGGCGTGCCGACCGCGGGCTGGATCGGCGTCTGGAGGATGAGGCTCAGCTCGTCCACCACCGGGATGTCGGTCGGATCGGCCATGACGAGGACGAGCCGCTCTCCCTCCCGCCGGTAGGGCAGGAAGGTGTAGCGGAACATCAGCTCCACCGGCACCGACTTCAGGATGTCGGGGTCGGGCGCGAAGGACGCCACGTCCACGTACTCGAGGCCGTTCACCGCGGCGACGTCCCGGGCCTTGTCCTCCTCCGACGAGGAGGCGAGGGCCCGCGCGGCGTCGTCGGCGGCGGTCGTCCGGGCCTGGCTCAATCCCTCACCTCGCGTGGGTCTGGACGGCCGAGATGGCCTGGAACATGGGCAAGTAGAAGGCGAGGAGCATCGCGGCCACGATGATCGCCATCACCACGAGGAGCGCGGGCTCGACGAGGGACAGAACGGCGGCGATCTGGGTGTCGAGGTCCTCGTCGTAGAAGTCCGAGACGGCGTTCAGCATGTCCCCGAGGGCGCCCGTCTGCTCCCCCACCTTCACCATCTCGAGGGGCAGCGCCTCGAGCATCCCCGTGGACTCGAGGGCGGTGGTGAGGCTCGCCCCTTCCCGGATCCGGCCGGTGGCCGCGCCGACCGCCCGGGCCATGGCGCGGTTCCCGATCGACGCCGCCGCGACCTCGAGCGCGTTCAGGAGGGGCAGCCCGCCGGCGAGGAGGGTCGCCAGCGTGCGCATCAGCTGGCTGGTCGCGTACATCCGCATGAGCCGCCCGAAGTAGGGCAGCCGCAGGAGCGCCGCGTCGAGGGCCATCCCCGAGCCTTCCCTCCGCAGCCAGTACAGGGCGGAGACTCCGGCCATTCCCAGGCCGAGGACGATCCAGAGGACGTTCGCGCGGACGGTGGTGGCCACCGACAGGAGGATCCGGGTCGGCAGGGGCAGCTCCGCCCCCAGGCCCTCGTAGAAGCCGCGGAACTGGGGGATGACCCAGACGAGCAGCAAGGTGACCAGGGCGCCCATCATGGTCAGGAGGACGATCGGGTAGACGGAGGCGGAGATGGCCTTCTTCTTCAGCGACTGGTTGAGCCGGAGGTGGGAGGAGAAGCGCCTCAGGACCTGGTCGAGGTTTCCCGACCGCTCCCCGGCCACGAGGCTCGCGGCGAAGATCGGCGGGTAGAGATCGCCCTCCTGGTGGAAGGCCTCGGAGAGCGCCACGCCGGACTTGACCTTCTCCCGCACGCCCCCGAGCGACTGCCGGAAGACGGGGTCCTTCTGCCGCTCCAGCATGATGTCCAGGGACTGGAAGAGCGGAAGCCCCGCCTTCAGCAGGGCCGCAAGCTCCTGGGAGAAGACGAGCAGGAGGCTGGAGTCGACGCGGCGCTTCCGGAGCCGGAAGGCGGAGAGCGAGAGGGCGCGGCGCACGGAGAGCAGGTAGAGGCCCTGCTGCTCGAGGCTCGCCCGGAGCGCCCGCTCGTCAGAGGCGGTGAACGATCGCTCCTCGACCTCGCCCGAAGGCGTCCCGACCCTGCACACGTACTCCATGCCAACAGCTTTCCAGGCGACTGTAGCAGCCGCGCCCTTATCCATCAAGCGGGCAAGGACTTAGGGACCATGCGGCCCGTGGGGTCCGGCGCGGCCGTTTGGGATACGAGCCTGGGACGGGCCGGATTCCCGGCGTATCGCGGAGAGGCCGGAGGACCCCGACGGGGAGGAACTGGGACAGCGGAGCTTCAGGTCGGCTGGCCTTCCTCGCCAGGCCGACCGAGGCCCGGATCGGCCCGCGCTACGCGCGGGCCGGGTCAGGATCGATGAACTTGTACCCCATGCCGTGGATGGTCAGGATCCACCGCGGCTCGCTGCCGCTGTCGCCGATCTTCGCCCGGAGCTTCGCGATGTGGGTGTCGACGGTCCGGGTCGAGGGGTAGCTCTCGTAGCCCCACACGTCCTCGAGGAGCTGGTCGCGGGTGACCGTCTCGCCCTTGCGCTCGATCAGGTACCGCAGGAGCTCGAACTCGCGCGGGCTGAGCTCGAGCGCCTCGCCGCTCTTCACGGCCTTGTACGCCTCGAAGTCGAGCTCGACGTCGGCGAAGGCGTAGCGGACGAGCCGCTTCGCCTTGCCCTCGGTGCGACGCAGGACGGCCCTGACCCGGGCCAGCAGCTCGCGGATCGAGAAGGGCTTGGTGACGTAGTCGTCCGCTCCCAGCTCGAGGCCCACGACCTTGTCGATCTCCTGGCCGCGGGCGGTGAGCATGAGGATCGGGCCCTCGTAGCCCTCGCCGCGGAGGGTCTTGCACACCTCGAGCCCGGAGAGCTTGGGCAGCATGACGTCGAGGACGATGAGGTCGGGCTTGACCGACCGCGCCCTCTCGAGCCCCGCCTGCCCGTCGGTGGCGGTCAGCACCTCGTACCCCTCGAACTCGAAGTTGTCCTTCAGCCCGAGGACCATGTCCGGCTCGTCTTCCACGATCAGGATCTTGCTCATGGCTGCTCTATGGTCTCGCGATGCCCCATGGTACCCCGGCGCGCGGAGGCAGGCGCGGGAGCGACGGCCGCCGCCCCTCCCCCCGCCGGGAGCGAAAGGGTGAAGGCGCTGCCCTCCCCGGGGGCGCTCGCCACCTCGACGCGCCCCCCGTGGGCCTCGGCGATGTGCTGGACGAGCGCGAGGCCGAGGCCGCTGCCCTTCGTCGCGTGCACGAGGCTGCTCTCCACCCGGTAGAACTTCTCGAAGATCCGCTTCTGCTCCGACTTCGGTATGCCGATCCCGCGGTCCTTCACCGTCACCAGCACCCGGTCCCCCTCCCGGCGGGCCGACACCCGGATGCTCCTCTCCTGCGGGCTGTACTTGATCGCGTTGTTGAGGAGGTTGATGAGCGCTTGCGAGAGCGCCTCGGGGTCGATCTCCATCTCCGGGAGGTCCTCCGCGACGTCGAGCTCGAGGACGAAGCCGAGCTGCTCGATCGGGAAGCGGTAGGCCTCGACGACGTCCCGCACCACCGCCCCGAGGTCGGCCCGCACGAGGCGGTACTCCTTCCGCCCCGCCTCGATGCGGGAGAAGTCGAGGATGTTGTTGATGAGCTGGGTCAGGCGCCGGCTCTCCTTGTTGATGATCCCGTGGTACTGCTTCTTCTTCTCCTCCGTCGGCACGCGGCCGAGCTCCAGCGTCTCCGAGAAGAGCCGGATGAGGGCGAGGGGAGTCTTGAGCTCGTGGCTGACGTTGGCCACGAAGTCGCTCTTGAGCCGGGAGAGCCGGAGCTCCCGGCGCACGTTCGTCCACACGAGGCCGAGCCCCGCGAGCAGGATGACGTCGATGAAGCCGATGAGGGCGGTCTTGGTGACGGCCAGCCGCCGCACCTCCTGCTCGATCGAGCGGTCGCGGTAGCGGAGCTGGAGCCGCACGCCCTCGTAGGAGGGCGCAGTCATCTGCCGCTCGACCTCGAAGCGGTCGTCGCTCCGGCTGCGGGCGTTCTCGTAGAGGAGCTCCCCGCCCGGCTCGGTGACCCGGATCACCCACGCCGCCTCCGGGTTGACGAAGCGGTTCTCGAAGAACTCCTTCACCAGGCGCCGGTGGGCGTAGTCGCAGGTGAAGCGGAAGCGGACGACGCCGAGCTCCTCGCCGCCGGTCGTGGTGAGGGGGACGGAGTCCTCCTCCTCGCGCGTGGCCCGGGACGGCGCGCCGGCCAGGGCCTCGTTGAGGGCCCGCAGCTCCGCGCTCCCCGGCTCCGGCCGGGGCGCGACGCGCGTCTTCGACCACGCCTCCAGGCGGAGGGAGTCGAACCGCACGTCGCCCATCCCCGCCTCGGCGAGGGCGGCGTCGATGTCGCGCTTCCTCCCCTCGAGGAGGCGCTCGGGCCCCACCGCCCGCGCGACCTCCAGCGCCTTGCGGCGCGTCGACTGCTCCAGGTCCTGCTCGGCGTAGTAGAGCAGCTGGTCCGCCTGCTTGAGCAGGCTGATCTTCAGGTTCTCGGCGTGCTTCGGCACCGCGTTGAACGACAGCACGCTGAGCGCGATGGACGGCAGCAGCACCGCTCCCACGAAGATGGAGACGATGCGCCCTCGCGAGTCGGAGACCGCGGCCAGGCGTTTCTGGATGTCCGTCATGCCCTCGACGACTGTACCACCGCCCTCCAGGCCCCGCCCGCCGGGGTCCCGGGGCTGCAGTTAAACGATGTCACGGGATAGGATCGAGGGATGGCGAAGGCCGAGCCCGGCGAGCGCGTGCTCGCCACCAACCGGAAAGCCCTCTTCCACTACGAGGTCCTCGAGCGCGCGGAGGCGGGCCTCGCCCTCGCCGGCACCGAGGTGAAGTCGATCCGCGAGGGCGGCCTCAGCTTCTCCGACTCGTACGTGGACGTCCGCGCCGGCGAGCTCATCCTGGTCGGCTGCCGCATCGCCCCCTACAGCCACGGCAACCTCATGAACCACGCGCCGGAGCGCGAGCGCAAGCTCCTCCTGCACAAGCGGGAGATCCTGAAGCTCGGCGGCCGCGTCACCGAGCGCGGCCTCACCCTCGTGCCGCTCCGCGCCTACATGAGGAACGGCCGGGTCAAGATGGAGATCGGCCTCGCCCGCGGCAAGCACGCGCGCGACAAGCGCGAGGCCATCAAGAAGAAGGACCAGGAGCGGGAAGCCCGCCAGGCGCTACGCCGGCGCGACTGAGCCAGCCGGTTGTGCTCGAGGGGGCATGCTGTCCCCCGAAGCGCCGGCCGGGAGCCGCTTCGGAGGATGGCGTCAGTACAGCAGCAGCCCGCCGTCGACGCCCACCACGGCCCCGTTGATGAAGGAGGCGAGGTCGGAGGCGAGGAAGAGGTAGACCGCGGCCACCTCTTCCGGCTTCCCCAGGCGGCGGGCGGGGATGCGCGCGAGCGTGGCTTCGAGCTCGTCGGGCGGCACGGTCCGCACCGTCTCGGAGTCGATGAGGCCGGGCGCGACGGCGTTGGCCGTGACGCCCTTCGGCCCGAGCTCCCGAGCCCACGTCCGCGTCATGCCGATGATCCCCGCCTTCGCCGCGGAGTACGCGGTGAGCCCCTGGGCGCCGAGGCGGGTCGAGCTCGAGGCGGCGGAGAGGATCCTGCCCCGTCCCCGGGCGAGCATGTGCGGCACCGCCGCCCGCGCGCAGACCATGGCTCCCCGCAGGTTGACGTCGAGCGTCTCCTGGAACTCGTCGTCGGCGAGGTCCTCGAGCGCGCCCTCCTTGAGGGCGCCGGCGTTGTTGACGAGCACGTCGAGCCGGCCCCACTCCTCGACCACGCCGTCGAACGTGCGCTCGACGGCGAAGGCGTCGGTGATGTCGTTGGTGAAGGGCAGGGCCTCGCCGCCCTCGAGGCCGATCTGCTCGGCGGTGTGGGTGACGCCCGCTCCGTCGCGGTCGAGGAGCGCCACGTGGGCCCCCGCCCGGGCCAGCATGCGCGCGGTCGCGGCGCCGATGCCGCGGCCGGCGCCGGTGACCACGGCGACCCGCCCGTCCAGCGACAGCACGTTCGGGATCTCGGGCACGGGCCCAAACCTAGTACACTCCTCCTGGCCGCTGCAAGGAGGCGTCATGCCCTTCCTCGCCCTGCTGACTCTCCTCGCCGTCCTCGCCCCCGGCAGGGGGCTCGCCCCCGCCGCGGGGCCCCAAGCCCAGGCCCCGGGCCCGGCCGGGGGCGCGCCCATGGACGCCGCCGCGCTCAACGCGCTCAAGAAGTCCTGCGACAAGGGCACGGCGGACGACTGCCTCCGCCTCGCCGGCATGCACACGCGGGGGGAAGGCGTTCCGCGCGACGTCGAGAAGGCCGCGTCCTTCCTCAAGAAGGGCTGTGACCTGAACCTGGCCGCCGCCTGCCTCGACCTCGCGAACGCCGTCCGCACCGGCACCGGCGCGAAGCGGGACCCGGAGCGGGCCTCCGTCCTCTACCAGAAGGCCTGCGACGCCGGCGCCCCCGTCGGCTGCGCCGAGCTCGCGGCGATGCTCACCGCGGGCCAGGAGATCCAGAAGCACCTCGGCCGCGCGGCCGAGCTCAACGGGCGCGCCTGCGAAGGCGGAGTCGCCCCGTCCTGCGGCCTCCTCGCCGCGATGTACGCGGACGGCTCGCCGATGCCCAAGGACGAGGCGAAGGCGGCGTCCCTCAACGACCGGGGCTGCTCGGGCGGGGACGCCCCGAGCTGCGTCCGCCTGGCGGCGATGGTGCGTGACGGCCGGGGCGTCGCCCGCGACCCGGCCCGGGCCGTCCTCCTCGCCCGCAAGAGCTGCGACACCGGACTCCCGGCCGCCTGCGTCGCCCTCGCCAACGCCCTCCGCAAGGGCGAGGGCGTCGCCGCCGACCCCCCGCAGGCGCTCACCCTCTTCACGAAGGGCTGCGACGGGGGCGAGCCGCAGGGCTGCCTCGGCCTCGGCGAGCTGGTGAGGGACGGAGCCGCGGGCGCGACCCGCGACCTCCCCCGCGCGGCCTCGCTCTTCCGGAAAGCCTGCGACGGCAAGGTCGGCGCCGGCTGCTACGAGCTCGGGCAGATGCAGGGCCGCGGCCAGGGCATGAAGGTGGACCTCGCCCAGGCCACCGCCCTCTTCCGCGACGCCTGCACCGACGGCGACCCCCGGGGATGCACCGTCCTCGGCCAGCTCTTCCAGTCCGGCCGCGGCGTGGTGCGCGACATCAACCGGGCGGTCGCGCTCTTCGAGGAGGCCTGCGGCAAGGGCGACCTCCCGGGATGCAGCGCCCTCGGCGCCATGTACGACTCCGGGGAGCTTGTGGGCCGCGACTATGCGCGGGCCCGCTCCCTGTACGAGAGGACCTGCGGCGGCGGCATCGCCGCCGACTGCCACGCCCTCGCGAAGATCCTCGGACCGACGGCCGCGGACCGGAAGGCCGCCTTCGACCTCAACGCCAAGGCCTGCGCGGCGTCCGTCGCCGTGGCCTGTCACGACATGGGGGCGGCCTGGGAAGCGACCCGGGACCCGCAGAAGGCGCTCCAGTACTACGAGAAGGCCTGCGCCGCCGGTCTCGCCGCCGACTGCGAGCGCGTGAGGAAGATGAAGCAGTAGGGCGGCGCGAGGCGCCCCTCGACGTGGCCGGGCCCGCTCACTCGCAGCGCAGCGCCACCACCGGGTCGACCCGCGTCGCCCGCCGCGCCGGGAAGTAGCAGGCCAGAAGGGCGGTCCCCACGAGGACCAGCGTCACGGCGACGAACGTGGCCGGGTCGTTGGCGCTCACGCCGAAGAGCAGGGAGCGGACCGTGCGGGCCAAGGCCAGCGAGCCCACGGCCCCGATCGCGACGCCGACCAGGATCGTGCCCAGTCCCTGGCGCAGGATCATCCGGCGCACGTCGCCCTTCTCCGCCCCCAGCGCCACACGCACCCCGATCTCCCGCGTGCGGCGGCTCACCGAGTAGGCCATCACCCCGAAGACACCCGTGGTCGCGAGCACGAGCGCGGTGATCCCGAAGCACCCGATCAGGATCGCGTTGAACCGGCGGGAGTCCAGCGAGGCCGACACCACCTGGGACAGCGTCCGGAAGCGGGCCGGGATCTCGGGGTCGAGCTGCTGCACGATGCCACGCCCCGCCTTGACGATCGGCCCCGGGTCGCCCGAGGTCAGCATCGCCACGCTCACCTGGGGCCGCGGCCGCTGGCGCAGGTTCACGTAGACCGTCGGCCGCGGCGGCGCCTCGAGCCCGTAGTCGCGGGTGTCGGCCACGACGCCGACGATCGTGATGAGGCGCAGGTCGCCGTCCATGTTCCCGAACTCGATCGTCTCGCCGATCGGGTCCTGGCCGGGCCAGCGCGCCCGCGCCAGCGACTCGCTGATCACGGCGACGTGCGGGGAGTCGGGCCCGTCGTGGTCGTCGAAGAGGCGGCCGCGGACGAGGGGGATGCCGAGCACGCGGAAGTAGCCTTCGGTCGCGGGGCAGAAGTCCGCGATGCCGAGGCGCTCCTTCTGCCGGAAGAGCGCCTCCAGCCCATCGAGGCTCGCCGGCTCGGCACCCGGCGCCACCAGCGCGAAGAGCCCGTCGGGACGCCCGCCGTCCATCGGCAGGCCCCCCGCCGCGCCCACCTGGCGTACCCCCGGCACCCGTCCGAGCCGGTCGACGAGCTCCGAGAAGAAGCGCGCCTGGTACGCCTTGGCCCCGGCGTCGTTCCGCCACGGCAGGGTCGCGTCCATCGTCAGCACCTGCTCCACGCGGAACCCCCGGTTCACCTCGAGCACCTTCACCAGGCTTCGGGCGAAGAGGCCGGCTCCCACCACGAGGACGAGCGTGATCGCGATCTGCGCCGCCACGATCGCCCGCCCGACGCGCTGGCTGCCCGCCGATCCGGCCTGCCCCCGCCCGCCCTCCATCAGGCTCTCGCGCACGCTTCCCGCGGTCGCGCGCCAGGCCGTGAACACCGCGAGGCCGGTCGCGACGGCGACGGAGAGGAGGAGAGCGAAGGCGAGCACGGGCGGGCTGACCGAGACGCTCTCGAGCTGCGGCAGGTCGGAGGGCGCGAGCGCGACGAGCCCCCGCACGCCCCAGAGAGAGGCCAGCACGCCGAGCAGGCCGCCCGCCAGCGACGGCAGGAGCGCCTCGGTCAGGAACTGGCGGACCAGCCTTCCCCGCCGCGCTCCGAGCGCGTTGCGCACGGCGAGCTCGCGGCCCCTCGCGGACGCCTGCGCGAGCTGCAGGTTTGCGACGTTCGCGCACGCCACGAGCAGCAGGAATCCCACCGCTCCGAGCAGCACCAGGAGGGCCGGGCGCGAGTCGCCCGTGAGCGACTCGCGCAGGGAGACGACCCTGGCGTCGGCGAGGAGGTAGTCGCCCTGCTCGCTCGACGTCGCGTGGATCCGCCGGGCGATGGCGCTCACCTCGGCGCTCGCCTGCGCGACGGTCACCCCGTCGCGCAGCCGCGCGACCGCGCTGTAGTTGTGTGACGTCCGGCTCGGGTTCTCCCCGTCGAGGTCCGCGGCCAGCCAGAGGTCGACGCCCTCCGGGAAGCGGAAGCCGGCCGGGAGGACGCCGATCGCCGAGAAGACGGCGCCGTCGATCTTGAGGCGCAGCGGGGCGAGGTCCGGCGTCGACCCGAGCTGGAGCCGCCAGTAGTCATGGCCGACCAGCAGGGTGGGAGCCGCACCCGGCCGGCCGTCCGAGGCCGCGAAGTCGCGGCCGAGCGCCGGCTGGATTCCGAGCACCTTCAGGAAGGGGGGCGTGACGTACGCGACCCGGGTGCGCGTCGGCTCCGACGCTCCCGCGACCGACACGACGAACGAACTGTACTTGGCGATCGCCTGGAAGCTGCGGCTCTGGTCCCGGAAGTCGTCGAAGTTGGGATCCGCCAGTCGTGACGGCGAGCCCTTGGAGGTGACCTCGAAGACGGACACGATCCGGTCGGGCTCGGGGTAGGGCTGGGGCCGCAGCAGCACGCCGTACACGACGCTGAACATGGCCGTGCTCGCACCGATGCCAAGCGCCAGCGTGAGGACGGCGACGAGCGTGGCGCCCGGGCTCCTGCGGAGGCGCCGAAGCGCGTACCGGCCGTCGGAGACGAAGGACTCGAGCACGAGCCTCGCGGGCCTCTCGGGCAGCGGCATGGCTTCCTCCGCACGATACCCATGAGTGTGACGCCGCGGGCGCGAGGTTCGTTGGAACGAGGATCGGCGGGCGTCGCGGCGAGAGCCTCGGGCCGACGTACGGTCGCCGCCGACCGGGCGACGGCCTCAGTGCCCTCCGTACTCGTTCTTGTAGACGACCCCGCCCTTCATCACGAACTTCACGTGCTCGAGGACCGTGACGTCGTGTGTGGGATCGCCGTCCACCGCGACCGCGTCCGCCCACCGGCCCGGCTCCAGCGAGCCCACGCGGTCCTTCCACCCGAGGAGGTCGGCCGCGTTCAGGGTGGCGGTCTGGATCGCGGCGAGCGGCGTCATACCCAGCTTGACGTAGACGTGGAACTCGCCCGCGTTCAGGCCGTGGGGGTAGACCGCCGCGTCGGTGCCGAACGCCACCTTCACGCCGGCCGCGAAGGCCCGGCCGACGTTCCGCTTCATGGCTGCCGAGATGTCCCGCATCTTCTGCTTCGAGTACTCGGGCACGTCGCTGTGGGCGAGGTGCTCCTCCATGTACTCGCCGAGGAAGAGCGTCGGCACGAGGTACGTGCCGTTCTTCTTGAGGGTGGCGATCGCCGCGTCGTCCATCAGATGGCCGTGCTCGATCGAGTCGACGCCCGCTTCGGAGGCCCAGCGCACGCCCTCGGCGCCGTGGGCGTGGGCGGCCACCTTCCGGCCGAGGCGGTGGGCGTCGGCCACGATCGCCTTCATCTCCTCGAACGTGTACTGGGAGGCGTTCGGGTCGTCGCCCTTCGAGAGCACGCCTCCGGTCGCGCAGACCTTGATGACGTCGGCGCCGTACTTGATGACCTCGCGGACCTTGTGCTGCACGGCCTCGACGCCGTCCGCGACGCCGTCGCCCTGGAGGTGGAAGGCGGGCGGCAGCAGGTTCTCGTCGCAATGTCCGCCCGTGATGCCGAGCGCCGGCCCCGAGGCGACCATGCGAGGGCCGACGACGTCGCCGTCGTTGATCGCGTCCCGGAGGGCGATGTCCGCGTAGTCGCGGGCCGAGAGGTTGCGCACCGTCGTGAAACCCGCCTCGAGCGTCCGCCGGGCGTTCCGCGCCCCGTGCAGGGCCTCCCGCGCGGTCGAGATCCCGAGCCCCTGGTACCCGAGCGAGGCGAGGTCGAACGTGAGGTGCGTGTGCATGTCGATGAGGCCGGGGAGGAGCGTGGCCTCCGGCAGGTCGATCGTCGCGTCCCCGGCCGCGGCCGCGACGTCGCCCGCCGGCGCGACCCGGGCGATCTTGTCGCCTTCGACGACGACGGCCTGGCCGGTCCGCATCTCGCCCGTCCGGACGTCGAGCACGCGCCCGGGCCGGATCACCGTCCGCTTCGGCGGCGCCGTCTGCGTGCGGGCCGGGCCGACGGCCAGCGCGAGGAGGGCCAGGACTGCCGCGGCGACGGCCGATGCGCGCCCGGCCGGGCGGTCGGATCCGGATGGCGACGAGGACGATCGCACGATGACCATCTCAGCACCTCATCTTCTCGGGAGAGGGAGGGCGGCGAGTATAGCAGGAGGGCCGCGACGTCAGCGCGCGCGCCGGCGAATCAGTGCCCGACGTCCTCGGCGGCGTTCCCGCGAGCCGAGGCCAGCGTCCGGCGCCGGCGCCGGAGGAACTCGCGCTCGGCCGCGTTCTGCGTGCGGTCGATCGCCGCGGCGTAGGCAACGGATGCTTCGGCCAGGCGGCCCAGGCGCCGGAGGAGGTCGGCGCGGACGGCGTGGTAGAGGTGATAGCCGTCGAGGTCGAGGCCGTCGACGAGAGCGAGCGCCGCCTCCGGCCCCTCGACCTCGGCCACCGCCACCGCGCGGTTCAGGGCTACGACCGGGCTGGGAGCGACAGCCTGGAGCTGGTCGTAGAGCTGCACGATCTGCCGCCAGTCCGTGGCGGCGGCCGTGGGCGCGTCGCTGTGCACCGCGTGGATCGCGGCCTGGATCTCGTACGGACCGGGACGATTCAGGCGGAGGCATCGCCGCACGATCGCCTGGCCCTCGGCGACGAGGACCTTGTCCCAGAGGCTCCGGTCCTGGTCGGCCAGGAGGACGAGGTCGCCGGACGGGCTCGTGCGCGCGGCCCGGCGGGACTCGACGAGCAGCATGAGGGCGAGGAGGCCCATCACCTCGGGCTCGTCGGGCATCGTCTCGGCCAGGAGCCGGCCCAGCCGGATCGCCTCCGCGCCGAGCTCGCCGCGGTGGAGCCGGTCGCCGGAGGTCGCCGTGTAGCCCTCGTTGAAGACGAGGTAGACGACGGCGAGGACGGAGCGGAGGCGGCACGGGAGGTCGGCCCCGTCCGGGATCCGGTACGGGATGCGGGCGTCGCGGATCTTGCCCTTGGCCCGGACGAGGCGCTGGGCCATCGTCGGCTCCGAGGTCAGGAAGGCGCGCGCGATCTCCGCCGTGGTGAGCCCTCCGAGGAGCCGGAGGGTCAGGGCGACCTGGGCGCCCGGCGCGAGCGCGGGGTGGCAGCAGGTGAAGATGAGGCGCAGCCGGTCGTCGCCCACGGGACCCTCCTCGTCCGACTCCTCACCAGGCCCGTCGGCCCGCTCGTCCCGGCCGAGAAGCAGGCCGGCTTGGGCATGCCGGTCGCCGCGCAACGCCTCCCGGCGGAAGCGGTCGATCGCCCGGTTGCGTGCGGTGGTGACGATCCACCCGGCCGGGCTCGGGGGCACCCCGGAGGTCGGCCACCGCTGGACCGCGGTCGCGAAGGCGTCCTGGACCGCCTCTTCGGCGACGTCGATGTCGCCGAACCGGCGGACCAGGACGGCCACCGCCCGGCCGTACTCCTGGCGGAAGAGCCGCTCGATCTCCGCGAGGCTGGGACCCGACACGCCGGGATCAGCCCCGCGGCTCGTCCTGGAGCGGCCGCACCTCGATCGGGAGCGGGATCGCCTTCGCCGTCTTCCGACCCCACTCGAGGGCCTCATCGAGATCCTTCGCCCGGATGACGGTGAAGCCGCCGACGTGCTCCTTCCCCTCGGCGAACGGGCCGTCGGTCATGAGGAAGTCGCCGTCCTTGAACCGGATGACGGTGGCGGTGCTCGGGGGGTGCAGCCCGCCCGCGAAGACCCACGCGCCGGCCGCCTGCATCTCCTGGCGCAGCGCCCGGACGTCTCGCATCACCTTCTCCAGGAACTCGCGGGGGGGCGGACCCCCGTCGGGCTGGATCACGCTCAGCAGGTACTGCTTCATCGGTCCCTCCATCGCGTCGCCGGCGCCGCGCCGGCTCTCACCCTCTATACGAACGGCTCCCGCCCGGATCGACATGCCCGGGACAGGTCGTACCGCCCGTCAGGGGTAGATGCGGTAGAGCATCCGGGGAAAGGCGATCGTCTCCCGCAGGTGGTCGATGCCGCAGATCCACGTCACGACGCGCTCGATCCCCATCCCGAAGCCGGCGTGGGGGAAGGTGCCGAACCTCCGCAGGTCGACGTACCAGCGGAACGCCTCCTCCGGCAGCTGGTGCTCGCGGATGCGCTTCACCAGGAGGTCGTGGTCGGCGAGGCGCTCTCCCCCGCCCACGATCTCGCCGTAGCCCTCGGGGGCCAGGATGTCGGCGGAGAGGCTGTACTGCGGGTCTTCGGGATCGGGGGCCATGTAGAAGGCTTTGATCGCCGAGGGGAAGCGGTGGACGACGACCGGCCGGTCGTACTCGCCGGCGATGATCGTCTCGTCGGTCCCTCCGAAGTCGCTGCCCAGAGGCGTCTCCGAGCCCTTCGCGTGGAGGAGAGCCATCGCGTCCTTGTAGTGGAGGCGCGGGAAGGGCGCCTTCACGCTCTCGAGCTTCCCGGTGTCGCGCTCGAGGACCTTCAGGTCCTCCCTCCTCTCGTCGAGCGCCCGCTCGACGATCGCCGAGACGAGGCCCTCGGCGAGGGCGATCGCGTCGTCGAGGTGGGCGAAGGCGATCTCCGGCTCCACCATCCAGAACTCGGTGAGGTGCCTGCGTGTCTTCGACTTCTCGGCCCGGAACGTGGGGCCGAAGCAGTAGACCTTGCCGTGGGCGGCAGCCGTCGCCTCGTTGTAGAGCTGGCCGCTCTGGGTGAGGTAGGCCGTGCCCTCGTCGAAGTACGGCACGCCGAAGAGGGTCGTCGTCCCCTCGCAGGCGGCGGGGGTGAAGATGGGCGTGTCGACGAGCAGGTACCCCTGGTCGTCGAGGTGGTCCCGCACCGCCTTCACGACCGTGTGCCGCACGCGCGCGATCGCGTGCTGGCGGGTCGAGCGCAGCCAGAGGTGCCGGTTCTCCATCAGGAACGCGGTCCCGTGGTCCTTGGGCGTGATCGGGTAGTCGTGGACGGCCTGGAGGACGGTGGCCGAGCTCACGTCCACCTCGTAGCCTCCCGGGGCGCGGGAGTCCTCGCGCACGCGGCCAGCGATCTCGACCGAGGATTCCTGCCCCGCCGCGTCGAGGGCGTCCCACGCCTCGGGAGGGACGGCCTTCCTCGAGACGACCGCCTGCGCGTAACCCGAGCCGTCCCGGACGATCAGGAACTGCAGCTTCCCGCTCGAGCGCTTGTTGTGGATCCAGCCCCGGACGAGCACCTCCTCGCCCGCGTGGCCGCGGAAGTCAGAGATCCGCACCGTCTGCATCTCGTTCGTCTCCGTTAGCCGAGCTCCGGCAGGTGCCGGAGGAGCGTCCGCCAGAGCCTTTCGAGCTCCGGATAGCGCGAGAGGTTCCTCCGCGCGTGGGCGAGGGTGCGCGGGATGTAGGGCAGGTAGACGGGGTTCTGGCGCACGGTGGCCATGTAGCCGAATGTCCCCAGGGCCTTCAGGTTCCGCTGCACGCACATGAGGTCGAACCGCCGGCGGAAGACCTCGCGCGTCTCGTCCGGGGCCGCGGTCTGCCGGAAGCGCTCCTTGAGCTCCTCCTGCAGCTCCTCCGGCACGTCCACGTACGCGTCCCGCAGGAGCGAGGCGAGGTCGTAGGTCGAAGGCCCCAGGCGCGCGTCCTGGAAGTCGATCCAGTGGAGCTGCCCGTCGTGCAGCATCAGGTTGCGGGAGTGGTAGTCGCGGTGGCAGAGGACGCGCGGCCAGGAGGCGATCTCGTGGCCCAGCTCGTGGAAGGCCGCCGAGAGCGTGGCCCGGTCCTCGACGGTGAGGTCGCACGCCCGGAGGCCCTCGAGGAAGTGCTTGAGGAAGTAGTGCAGCTCCCACGACAGCTTCTCGATGTCGAACGCGATCGTGAAGCAGCCCGCCTTCTGCGGGCCCCGCGCCGCCTGCACCTGGAGCTGCGCGATCTCGTCCACCGCCTCGCGGTACAGCTCCTCGCGGCGGCCGCCGCCCGCCTCCTCGAGCACCGCCTGCAGCGTGCAGTCGCCCAGGTCCTCCTGGAGGACGATCCCGCGCGGGCCGTCAACGTCCTCCGTCGCCGGCACCGGGAGCCCGTAGCCCTCGAGCAGCCGGTGAACCGCGATGTAGCTCAGGTCGTCGGGCTCGAAGGGCTCGGGATAGAGGGCCAGCACGTGGCTCCGGCCGCCGTCCTCGACCCGGTAGTAGCGCCGCGTGGAGGCGTCGCCGAAGAGAGGCGTCAGGCGGACGCCCGCCGCGTCGTCCGGCCGCCTTTCGTCCAGGTACTGCCGGATGAGAGGGAGGGCGCCCTGCGCCTCCAGCGACCCGGTCGAGGTCGCGCTCACCGAAGCTCCACCCACGCCATGTCCCCCCGCCAGTCCACCTCGCCCCCGGCCTCGCCTTCGGAGGCGACGGCGCAGGCCGGCATCACGACGACGTCTCGCGCCCTCTCCCCCGCCCGCACGACACCGCCCGTCGTCACGATCGCACCCGCCACCAGCGCCCTCGTCTCGACGACCGCCCCGTCCCACAGCACGCTGCGCTCGACCCTCGCCCCGGCGCCGACGCGCGACCGGGCTCCGACAACGGATCGGCGGACGCGGGCCGTCGCCGAAACGCGCGCCCTCCGGTCGACGAGCGCGCGATCGCGCCCGCAGCCGGGGATGAGCCGCAGCTGCGCGTCGCGGTAGAGCGACGGGCGGCCGAAATCGTACCACGCGCCCCCGAGCCGCACGCCGTGGAGGTGCGCGCCTTCCGCGAGCAGCGGCACGTAGAGGTCCCGCACGCTGTCGGACGGCCCCTCCGGAAGCCGGTCGAGGAGCGCCGGGTCGAGGACGTGGACGCTCGCGAACATCGAGACCGTGCCGCGGGCGGGCCGGGGGCGGCCGGCGATCGACAGGATCCGTCCCGCCCGGTCCGAGACGACCGGCGAGTACGCGCCGGGCACGGGGTTGGGGCGGAGGGCCAGCGTCGCCCGCGCCCCCGAGGCCCGGTGGGCGGAGACGAGGCGGCTCAAGTCGAAGCCGAAGCGCACGTCTCCGTTCACGACCAGCAGCGGCTCGTCGCCGAAGACCTCGCGAACGGCCCGCGGACCGCCGCCCGTACCGAGGAGCGTCTCTTCCCGGGCGTAGCGGATGCGGAGGCCGAAGCGGCGTCCGTCGCCGAGCGCCTGAACGACGGTCTCGGGCAGGTGGTGCAGGTTCACGACGACGCCCTTCACCCCGACCCGTGCGAGCTGCGCCAGCGTCCCGTCGAGGAGCGGCCGGTTGAGGACCGGCAGCACGGGCTTCGCCCGCAGCAGCGTCAGCGGGCGCATCCTGAGGCCGTGCCCCGCGGCGAGGACCATCGCCTTCATCCCGGGAAGACCATGTCTCCCTGGCCGCCCGCGGCGAAGAAGAGACCGACGTACGACTCGCTCACGTAGTCCGAGGGTGAGTAACCGAGCTCCCGGGCCACGGCGTGGATGCCCTCGAGGTCGCCCTCGATCTCGAGGAAGACGCCGATCGGCGTCTCGTCGACCTCGATCTCCTGCCCGCGGTGGGTCCAGCTCTCGCGGTACTTCTGGTAGCGGAACTGCGGCCGGTAGCCGAGCCGGCCGAGGATGGCGAGCGCCTCGTCGGGATCCGCGACCGCCGTCTCCCGTTCCTCGCGCGACTTCACGCCGTCCGCGATCTCCCTCGGACCCTTGAACGTGAGGACGCCGCCGCCGGGCGTGCGCCGGAGGCGGAGGACGGTCCCCTGGGCGCGGAGCGACCCCTCCCGGTCGTCGAGGAGGAGGTTGTCCTCGAAGTGGCGCTCGCCGGCGGGCGCGGCACCCGCCCGACGCAGGGCTTCCCGTGCCGCCTCGGCGCTCGCGACGCGGAGCTTGACCTCGGTTTCCCTCGGCTCCGCCATCCCCGGCCTCAGGCCGTGGGCTCGACCACCCGCACCTTCATGTCGATCCGCTCGTTCGGGTTGTCGCGGCCGTCTCGGGGCGCGCTCACGATCCGGTCGGCCACCTCCATGCCTCGCACGACACGGCCGAAGGCGGTGTACTGCCGGTCGAGAGAGGGGTAATCCGCCACGCAGATGAAGAACTGCGACCCCGCGCTGTTCGGATCCTGGGCCCGCGCCATGGACACGACGCCACGGCGGTGGGAGGTGTCGTTGAACTCGGCCTTGATCGTGTAGCCCGGCCCACCCGTGCCATGGCTCGACTTCGAGCCCTTCGCGTCCTTCGTGTTCGGGCACCCGCCCTGGATCATGAACCGGGGGATGACGCGGTGGAACGTCGTGCCGTCGTAGAAGCCCTTCCTCGCGAGGTCGAGGAAGTTCTTCACGTGCCCGGGGGCCTTGTCGGGCAGGAGCTCGATCTCGATCTCGCCGTGCTTCGTCTCGATCACCGCGCGGGCCGTTTCGGCCATGAGGACCTCCGTGGGGACCTCCGACTCTACCCGACGGGCGCTCGCCGATCCAGTCACCCGAGCGTGCTCCGACCGGTCGGGCGGGCTCCCCTACTGCGAGGGGCTCGCCACCGCCTCCAGCAGGCGGTCGATCGCGTCCTCGAACCGGCTGTCGCCGGTGCGGAGCAGGATCTTCCGGGCCGCGTCCTTCTGGCCCGCGCGGGAAAGGCACAGCGCGCGGTCGAGCCGCGCCTCCGCGGGCAGCAGCCAGCCGTCGCCACGCGCCTCGAGGGCGTCGAAGGCCTTCTGCGCCGCGGCCGCGTGGCCCGCCCGGTAGGCCTCGACCGCCGCCGTGAACTCGGACGGAGCGGGATCGTCCTCCCCCGGGGCGATCCCTTCGGGGAGGAGCGCGGGAGGAGGCGGCAGCGGCGAGCGGTCCACCGGACGACGATTCCAGGACGGCCGGGGGACGGTCTCCGGCACGTCCACCCGCTGGAGCGCGGCGATCGCGGCTCCCACCTCGGGGCCGAACGGAGCCTTGAGGACGGCCAACGTCCACCCGCCGCGGGCGACGAGGAGCGCCGAGCGCGGCTTGAGCCCCAGCCGATCGGCGAGGCCGCGGCCCAACAGCACCGGCCAGGGGCGTCGGTAGAGGGCGATCACCTGGCGCAGGGCCTGGTCCTGGTCCTCGGCAGGGGGCAGGGCGAGGACGCGGACCTCCTTCGGCAGCTGCCGGGCCAGACCGTCGAGGTCGGACGAGCAGGTCCGGCACGACGCCTCGGCGGCGTAGATCACGTTGATCGGCGCCTCGTCGAGCCGAAAGACCGGGGCCGACGAGAGCCTCACGCCCGCAGGCATCTCGAACGGGCCCTCGCGAAGCTCGACCGTCTTCGGAAGCGTCGACGCCAGGCGGCCCCGGTCGATCTCGGCCTGCGCGCTCGGCAGCCCCGCCACGTCGGCCGCCTCGGCGATCACCGCCGCCGCCCCGGGCTCCAGCCGGGTGAGACCGCCGATCGCGCGCTGGACGGTGTCGAGCGCCTCGCGGCCCCGGCCGAGGGCGACGAGCGAGCGAGCGAGCGCGAGGCCGCGGGCGGGCGTCGGGTCGAGGAGGAACGCCCGCCGCTGGTAGCGGCTCGCCCCGAGGGCGTCGCGCCGGGCGCCGAGCGCCGTGCCGACTGCCTCGTAGAGGAGCGCCCGGTGGTGTCGGTAGCCGTCGCGGGCGGCCCGGAACTCGTCCTCCACCACCTCGCCCTTGCGCCCCGCAGCGACGAAGTCGGTGGGCACGAACTCCGCCGTCGCGGCGAGCGCGAGGCGGGCCTTCTGCAGCGCGGCGGCCGGGTCGCGGGGAGCGAGCTGGATCGCCTCGGTGGCGAGCCGCTCCGCGTCCGCGATCGTCGACCGGGAGGCCGAAGGCGGAGGAGCGAGGGCGGCCAGGGCGAGGAGGAGGGCGAGGCTCACGTCCGGCCTCCCCCCGGCGGAGGCGCCGGCGCGGCCACGGAGGGCTCGGCCGGCGGCGGGACGGGCGTCGGCAGGGCGACGAGCGTCATGTCGGAAGGCAGGGGCCGCGAGAGGTCCACGTGCCCGCCGAGGGACGTGACCGGCTTGTCGCCCACGAGGATCTGGACGCGGCTCACGGCCGGGAAGTTCGTCACGATCGTGTCGACCACGGAGTATACGGTGAGCAGCTCCGCCCTCGAGCCGCCCACCAGCCCCGACACCGCCTCCGGCGAGAGGTCGACGAACGCCACGCCCTTCGCCTGCACGAACACCTCCAGGACCTGCGTGCCCGGGGGCAGGGCGGCCAGGAGCCCGGAGGTCGAGCCCTTGGCCAGCTCCTCCACCACGATCCGGAGCTGCACGGCGAGGTCGGGGGAGAAGGCGACCTCGCGCTCCTCGGGCAGGAGGCCCTCCCGGTCGGGCGCCTCGAAGTAGAGGCGGACGCTGATCCGGCGCTCTGCGGCGGCCGCGTCCGGCGCGGCGCGCGGCGTCTCCTCGCCCGTGGCCTCCTCCGCCTCGACCGTGGAGGCCGGAGACCGCAGCAGCGCGGCCCAGCGGGGCGCCGTCAGGGCCACCGACGCGAGGAGGCCGGCGAGGCCGAGGGCGGTGAGGGCGTTGGCCTCTCGCGGCGTCACGGGGCGCCCGGGGAGTACGTCGGTCCGCCCACCCGGCCCCCGCGCTCCCGCCGGAAGCGCTCGATGCCGCGGGCGAGCGAGGCGGCGACCTTCGCCTGGTAGGCGTCCGAGGCCAGCAGCTTCTCTTCCTCCGGGTTGCTGATGAACGCCACCTCCACGAGCACGGCCGGCATCGCGGCGCCCACCAGCACCCGGAAGGGCGCCTGCTTGACCCCCCGGCCCTCGCTGCCCGTCACCACCGCCAGCTCCTCCTGGATGCGCGAGGCGAGAGCGGACGACTCCTCGAGGTGCTCGGCCTGCGCCATGTCCCAGAGGATGAGCGCGAGGTCGGAGCCGGGGGCGGCCCCGCCCACGGGCGCCGCCGCGCCCTCGGCCTGGGCCGTCCAGCGCGACTCGTCGTCGCTCGCCTGGTAGGAGAGGAAGTACACCTCGCTCCCCTTCGCTCCCCGGGCCCGGCTGGCGTTGGCGTGGATCGAGACGAAGAGGTCGGCCTTGTAGTTGTTCGCGATGGCGGTGCGCGAGTCGAGCTCCACCTCCTCGTCCTTGTCGCGGGTCAGGAAGACCTGGAGGCCGCGCTCGTTGACGAGCTCGGCCCGGAGCTTGCGCGCTATGGAGAGGGCGACGTCCTTCTCGAGGGTCCCCCCGGGGCCCTGCGCCCCGGCGTTCCCGCCCCCGTGCCCGGGATCGATCACCACCGTCCGCACCGCCGGCTCGTCCCCCGGCCGGGGCGCGCGCGCCACCGGAGCGGCGACGGGCGGCCTCTCCCCCGGCGCTGGCGCTTGGCCGGCGAGCTCGAGCACGAGCCGCGCCGGCGATTCCTGCTCCGTCGCCTTCAGCTTCTGGAACCGCGGCCCGAGCTGCACCGCGAACAGGTTCTCCGGCCCGCCCTGGAACTGCACCGACTCCACGATGCCCCCGGCGAGCCGCGTGGGCGGCAGCGAGACGTCCAGGAGGTCGCGCGGCACGGTGACCGTCACGCGGCCCGGCTCCTGCTGCACGCGGAACGGCACCTTCTCGGTGGCCTCGAAGACGACCCGGGCGAGATCGGCCGAGACGAACGTGGTCACGGTGAGGCGCGGGATCGAGATGGGCCCGACCACGAGGATTCTCTGCGCCAGGCGCCACTCGACGGGCCTTCCGAGGAACGGAGAGACGAGCCGAGGCAGGCTCTCCACCGGGACGAGCCACCGCCCGGCCTCGAGCGCGGCCGGCGCCGAGAGGAGCTTCAGGTCCCCGTCCACGGAGGCGAGGCTCTTCCTGTGGTGGAGGACCAGCTCGTGGCCCCCGCGCTGCAGGGTCACGGCGCCGCCCTTGGGGTCGCTCGTGGACGTCACGCCGAACCCGGCCAGCACGTCCTCCAGCCCCACCATCTCGCCTTCCGGCCGGGTCACCGTCGCCACCTCGCGCCTCTGCGTGGCGGTCAGGACCGTGAGCGGGGCGCTCGCGGCCGGGAGGAGCGTCGCCGGGACGAGGAGGCCGGCGAGAGCCAGGAAGCCCGGGCGGAGGCGCCTCGGGAGGACGCTCGTTCGGCGATCGAAGCCCTTCAACAGCCGCAGTCTAAGGGCACTGCCGCGCGGGCCGCAAGGCTGGCGTCCGGGCGGTCGTCCGTCGGCCGAGGACGGCTCCGCGGGCGCGCTCGCCCGCCGGTTTTGCCTGTTGCCGCGCCACTCGGCCATCTGCGAGCATGGACGAAGGAGGGTGGGGCGTAGAATCGCCGAAGAGGAGGCGGGCGACATGGCCAGCCACAAGCCGCACGAGGTCACGGAGCAGGAGTCCCTGAAGGTCGCCGAGACCGCACGCCAGGCCGAGTGGGAGAAGCCGAGCTTCATGCGCGAGTTCTTCCTGGGCAACTTCCGCCTCGACCTCATCCACCCCTTCCCGCTGCCCGGGCCGGAGCGTCCCGAGTTCACCGCCTACCACCGGAAGCTCAGCGACTTCCTGCGGAACGAGGTCGACCCCGCCGAGCTCGACCGCACCGGCGAGTACCCGCCGCGGGTCCTCGACGGCCTGCGCCGCCTCGGTGCCTTCGGGATGAAGATCCCGGCGCAGTACGGCGGCCTCGGCTTCACGAACGTCGAGTACAACCGCGTGATGACGCTCATCGGCAGCTACTGCGGGAACCTCGGCGCGCTGCTCTCCGCGCACCAGTCGATCGGCGTCCCCCAGCCCCTCAAGACGTTCGGCACGGAGGCGCTCAAGAAGAAGTACCTGCCCCGCTGCGCCGCGGGCGAGATCTCGGCCTTCGCCCTCACCGAGCCCCGCGTGGGCTCCGATCCCGCGCGCATGCTCACGACCGCGAAGAAGACCGCGGACGGGTCGGCCTACGTCCTCAACGGCAAGAAGCTCTGGACGACGAACGGCACCCTGGCGAGACTGCTCGTGGTCATGGCGATGGACCCCGACACGAAGAAGATCAGCGCCTTCGTCGTCGAGGCCGACTGGCCGGGGGTCAAGGTCGAGCACCGTTGCCGGTTCATGGGCCTGCGGGCCATCTCGAACGCGGTGATGGACTTCAAGGACGTGCGCGTGCCCGCGGAGAACCTCATCGGCCAGGAGGGCAAGGGCCTCAAGATCGCCCTCACCACGCTCAACGACGGGCGGCTCTCGATCCCCAACATCTCCGTGGGGACGGTGAAGGCGTGCGTCGGCATCGTGCGGCGCTGGGCCAACGAGCGCGTGCAGTGGGGCAAGCCCATCGGCCGGCACGAGGCGATCACCCACATGATCTCCGACATGGCGGCCCGCACCTTCGCGATGGAGTCGGTGGCGAGCCTGGCCACCGAGATGTCCGACCGCGGCGGGTACGACATCCGCCTGGAGGCGGCGGCGGCCAAGGAGTGGAACACGTACCGGGGCTGGGAGATCGTGGACGAGACGATGCAGATCCGCGGCGGGCGCGGCTACGAGACCGAGCAGTCGCTCGCCGCGCGGGGCGACGATCCGGTCCCGGTCGAGCGCATGATGCGCGACTACCGCATCAACAAGATCTTCGAGGGCTCGACCGAGATCATGCACCTCTTCATGGCCCGCGAGATGGTCGACAAGCACCTCCAGGTCGCGGGCGCCCTCGTCGACCCGCAGAAGCCCCTGGCGGCGAAGCTCTCCGTCCTCCCGAAGCTCCTCGCCTTCTATTCCTGGTGGTACCCGACCCGCTGGCTGGGCTGGGCCTTCTGGCCCCGGTACGCGGCGTTCGGCCCCCTCGCCTCGCACCTCCGCTTCGTCGAGCGCTCCTCGCGGCGCCTCGCCCGGGCGAGCTTCCACGGGATGCTCGTCTACCGGGCGAAGCTCCAGAACAAGCAGGCCTTCCTCTTCCGCCTCGTGGACATCGCCAACGAGACCTTCGCCATGGCGGCCGCGGCGAGCCGGGCCCGGGCCCTCGCCGACCGCGGTTCCCCCGAGGGCGAGGAGGCGGTCCGGATGGCCGACGTCTTCTGCCGCTCGGCGCGCCGACGGGTGAAGGCCCTCTTCCGCGACCTCTGGAGCAACGACGACGTGCTGCGCTACCGCCACGGCCTCGGCGTCCTGGCCGGCCGCGACCAGTGGCTCGAGGCGGGGATCCTGGACTTCCCGGAGCGGAGGGACGCGAAGGCGACGGAAAGCCAGGAGGTCCCGGTCGGAGCCTGAAGCGGAGGGAAAGTATGGCGGTGAGCATCCGGAAGATCACCCTGTGGCGCACCGAAGTCGAGCACCGGCCCGGCGCCCTGGCCGAGCTCCTCGAGCCGCTCGCCGCGGCCGGAGCCGACCTCCAGACGGTGATGGGCTACCGCATCCCGGGCAACACCCGCCGGGCCGTCGTCGAGGTCGCGCCGGTCAGCAACCGCAAGGCGGCCCGCGCCGCCGAGGCCGCCGGCCTCGCCCCCGACGGCGCCCCCACCCTGCTCGTCCTCGGGGACAACCGGCCCGGCCTCGCGAACCGGATCGCGCGGGCCCTCGCGTCGAGCGGCGTCAACATCGCGTTCCTCGTGGCCCAGGTCGTCGGCCGGCGCTACTCGGCGGTCTTCGGCTTCGAGAACGAGGCGGACCTCGACAAGGCCGCCGACCGGATCCGGGCCGCGGTCACCGTCCGCGCCCGGCGGTAGCCGGGGCCCCGGCCGGCGGGCGCGGGCTCGCTTGTTCCGATTCCGGCGCTCCGCTATAGTGCCGGTGGACATTCGGAGCGGCCCGCCGGCGCGGGCCCGGCAACCTGGGGGGGCAACCCAAGGTGCCGATCCCGTCCTCGAGGGGACGGGAGATGTGGTCCCGGGATGGTCCCGGGGCAACGAAGTGCCCGGCGCGAGCGCGCCCTCGCGGGTGTCCGACCTGGCACCTGTTCCAAGGAGAAGACGCCGGTGAGCGACAGAACGTCCGGCCGCAACGGTTACCCCTTCCTCTTCACGTCCGAGTCCGTCACCGAGGGCCACCCCGACAAGGTGTGCGACTTTATCGCCGACTCGGTCCTCGACGCCTACCTCGCGGAGGACTCGCGGGCCCACGTCGCCTGCGAGGTCCTCTGCAAGTGCGGGATCGTCGTCGTGGCCGGGGAGATCACCGCGGCGCGGACGCTCGACCACGAGGCAATCGCCCGCCAGGCGATCCGGGCCATCGGATACACGGACGCCTCCGAGGCCTTCAACGCCGACGGCGTCACCGTCGTGCAGCACGTGACCCGGCAGGCGGCGGAGATCGGCACCGCGGTCGGCAAGGGCCTCGAGCAGGGCGCGGGCGACCAGGGCCTGATGTTCGGCTACGCGACCGACGAGACGAAGGAGCTGATGCCCCTCCCCATCTTCCTCGCCCACCGTCTCGCCCGCACCCTGGCCGAGGACCGCCACGCCGGCCGCCAGACCTGGCTGCGCCCGGACGCGAAGACGCAGGTCTCCGTCCTCTACGAGGACGGGCGGCCGGTCGAGGTGAAGACCGTCCTCGTCTCGACCATGCACGCGAAGGGCAAGGACCAGGGGGAGATCGCCGCCTACGTGCGCGAGTGCCTCGCCCCCAAGGCCCTCGACGGATGGCACCGGCCCGGGATCGAGTACATCGTCAACCCCTCGGGCAGCTTCGCCGAGGGCGGCCCTTCCGCCGACTGCGGGGTGACCGGGCGCAAGATCATCGTCGACACCTACGGCGGCTCCGCGCACCACGGCGGGGGGGCGTTCAGCGGCAAGGATCCCTCGAAGGTGGACCGGAGCGCGGCCTATTTCTGCCGGCACATCGCCCGGGAGGTCGTCAAGGCGGGGATCGCCCGCCGCGCAGAGATCCAGGTGGCGTACGCGATCGGCCAGGCCCGGCCCGTGTCGGTGAAGGTCGACACGTTCGGCACCGGCGACCCGCGGGCGGCCGAGGAGCGGGTGCAGTCGTTCGACTTCCGCCCCGCGGCCATCATCGAGAGCCTGGACCTCCTGCGGCCCATCTACCGTCAGACCACGAACTACGGCCACTTCGGGCGCCCCGGCCTGCCCTGGGAGGCGTGACAGCGGCTCCTCGCCGGGGCTAGACTCCGCCGGAGCCGCGAGGAGCCCGATGGCCAAGGACAAGACGCCCCTCAGCACCGCGCCGGCATCCCGGCTCGCCCGCCTCGCGCGCAAGGTCCGGAACCTGCTGATCCTCGCGATCCTCGTGGCGGTCGCGGGCCTCGCCCTCTACCTCTTCGTGGCCGCCCGCTGGAGCTACTCCTCCGGCGAGCGCGCCGGCTACGTCCAGAAGTTCTCGAAGAAGGGCTGGGTCTGCAAGACCTGGGAGGGCGAGATCGCCATGGCCAATCTCCCCGGCGCCCTGCCGACCCTCTTCTCCTTCACCGTCCGCGACGACGCCGTCGCCGCACAGATCAACGCCCAGCTCGGCGCGCGGGTCGTGCTGAGCTACGAGCAGCACCTCGGTCTGCCGAGCTGCTTCGGCGAGACGGAGTACTGGGTGACCGGCGCGCACCGGGCCGCGCCATAGGAGGGCCGGATGGCCGCCGCTGTCGACTTCGCCTCGCTCGGCCTGCAGGACGCGCTCGACCTCGCGATCCTGGTCGAGGAGGAGGCGCAGGAGCGCTACCTCGAGTTCGTGGACCAGATGGAGCAGCACCACACGCCCGAGGCGGCCCGCTTCTTCGCCACGATGGCGAGGAACGAGGAGAAGCACGGCGAGGAGCTCCGGGCCCGGAGGCGGTCGCTCTTCGGCGACGCGCCCCGGAGGATGAAGCGCTCGATGCTCTTCGACGTCGAGGCGCCCGACTACGACCAGCCCCGCGCGTTCATGTCCGCCCGCCAGGCCATGGAGGTCGCGCTGCGGGCGGAGACGAAGGCCCACGAGTTCTTCGTGCAGGCGATCCCCCACCTCCAGGACCCCGACGTCCGGAGGCTCTTCCAGGAGCTCCGGGACGAGGAGGTGCTGCACCAGAACCTCGTGCGCGCGGCCATGCGGAGCCTGCCCCCGGGCGAGGAGCCGGAGGCCGGCGACTACGAGGACGAGCCGGTCGCCCAGTAGCCGGCCTCAGCTCTCGGCGCGGCTCCAGCCTCCCGACCCCAGCCAGGTCATCAGGTCCGCGGACGGCATGGGCCGAGCGATGTGGAAGCCCTGCGCCTCGTCGCAGCCCAGCGAGGACAGGAGGTCCAGAGTCCACTGGTTCTCCACCCCCTCCGCGACCACGGTCAGGCCGAGGTTGTGGGCGAGGTCGGCCGTGGAGCGCACGATCACCGTGTCGTCCCCGCCCTCCCCGGTCATTCCCATCACGAAGGACTTGTCGATCTTGAGCTCCCGCACCGGCAGCTGGGGCAGGAGCCCGAGCGAGGTCTGGCCGGTCCCGAAGTCGTCGATGGAGACCGAGACGCCCTTCGAGGTGAGGCGGGTGAGGACCTCGGCCGCCCGCTTGGCGTCGGCCATGACCGCGCTCTCCGTGACCTCGACCTGCAGCCTCTCCGGCGACAGGTCGTGGGCCCGGAGGGCCTCCTCCACGTCGTCGACGATCCGACCGTCCCGCAGGCTGCGGGCGGAGACGTTCACCGCGACGGGCAGGCCTCGCCCCTGCTGCGCCCAGCCCCTGGCCTCCGTCGCCGCTCGGGCGAGCACCCACTGGGTGAGGGGACGGATGAGGCCGGTCTGCTCCGCATCTCCGATGAACTCGAGCGGGGGCACGAAGCCCCGCTTCGCGTGCCGCCAGCGCAGCAGGGCCTCCGCCCCCACCACGGTGCGCGTCTTGAGGTCCACCTTGGGCTGGTAGTGCAGGAGGAGCTCGTCCCCCTCGAGCGCCCGCCGGAGCTCGCCGAGGAGGGCGAGCCGGGACGGTTCGTGGGGCTCGCACGCGCTCGAGTAGACGACGCTCACCCCGCCACCCTGCTTCTTCGCGAACTGGACCGCGGCGTCCGCGCGGCGCAGGAGCGTCTCCGCCTCCGTGCCGTGCTCCGGCGCCACCGCCATCCCGATGCTGGCCGAGACCTCGATCGGCAGCCGCTGCACCATGAACGGCCGCTCGAGCGAGCCCAGGATCCGCTCCCCGACCTGCCGGGCGAAGGTGGCGTCGGCGTCGGGCAGCAGGAAGCCGAACTCGTCGCCCCGCAGCCGCGCCACGCGGTCGGTGGCGCCCAGGGTGTCGCCGAGCCTCGCCGCCAGGTCGCGCACGATCAGGTCGCCGTTGTGGGCGCCGAGGGTGTTCGTGACCTCGCGGAATCGGTCGAGGGCGAGGATGAGGATGGCGAGGGGGCGCGACGTCCGGACCGACTCGGCGAGCGCCCGCCCGAGGCGGTTGAGGAGGAGCACCCGGTTCGGCAGTCCGGTGAGCTGGTCGTAGAAGCGCATCTTCCGGAGCGACTCCTCGGCCATCCGCTGCTCGGTGATGTCGAGGACGAAGCCGCGCACGAAGCGGGCCTTCCCGTCCGGGCCGGGCAGCACCCGGCCCTCGTCCCGCCACCAGACGACGCGCCCCTCGCGGTCGAGGAGCCGGTAGTCGGCGGCGAAGCGCCCCCCGGTCGCGCACGCGTCGCGAAACTGGCGGAGCACGGTCTCCCGGTCCTCGGGGTGCAGCCGCCTCACCCACATGTCGGGCTCGGCGAGCCACTCTCCGGGAGAGAACCCGGTCATCGCCTGGAGCTGCGGGCTCACGTAGGCGCGGCTCCCCGAGTCGTCCGCCCACGCCACGTAGGTGAGAGCGGGGATCTCCTCGATCAGCGTGCGGTAGCGGTCGATCGACTCCGCGTCGACCCGCAAGCCGCCGCGCCGCGTGGCCGCGGCCGCCCGCTCCCTCTCGACCGCCGCCCGCAGGCGGGACAGGTCTCCGCGGCGCAGGCAGTCCCGGGCGCCGGCGCGCACGAGGCTCACGATCTCGTCCTCGGTGTAGGAGTCGGACAGGATCACGACCGGGGGAAAGCCGCCCCGCGAGGCCGAGAGCTCCAGGACGCGGCGGGGGGGGACGGTGGTGGCGTCCGCCCAGGCCACGACCAGCTCGCAGCCGGCCGCGATCCGCTCCAGCTCCTCCTCGCTGGGCGCGAGAAACACCGCCGTCTCGTAGCCGCTCCGCTCGAAGTCCTCGGCGACCCTCAGGGCGGCTTCGTGCGCGTCCCCGACGACCACGACCTTCAGCGGCCTGCCCATTCCCTGCCCCCGTTCGCCCGAATCGGGCGTATCCGTGGCCGTCACGTTCACTCGTCGGTCATTATACGCTCCCCGCTCACGCAGCGACGGAGGTGGTCCGTCGTGATGTTCAGGGCGCGTCCGAAACCGAGCACCATCCGTCCGCCGCGGATCTCCAACCGGTAGAGCGTGAAGTCGGGCAGCGGCAAGGTCATGGCCGCCCGCGGGAAGCGGCCCAGCAAAGCCCTCGCGGCAGGCGGGAACTCCGGTCGGTCCCCGCTCAGGGGATCCACGATCCCCTCGACCTGGAGCCGAGGGACCTGGAGAGGGTCGGACTCGGCCGAGTCCGGCTCGTGGATCATCCCGCTCCATCGGGCGCCCGCGACGAGGCCGCGCGAGTGGCGGGAGAGGCTCGAGGACTGGACGACGAGGGCGGAGCCGTCGTCCCAGACGGCGTACGGGAGGAGGCCGACGATCGGCTCCCCGTCTGCGACGACGCCGACGGCGATGAGCCTTTGGCCCAGCAGCAGCCCGCCCAGGCGGGTGGAGTCTTCCGGCGTCACTAGGGGCAACTCCTTTCCGTGGGGGAGCTGGGGGGGCCGGCGCTCCGAAACTTGTAGCAGCGAACATCCGCCCCGGTCAAGGGTCGCTGTCCGGCGCGCCGTCGTGCCGGCGGCCGCAGCCCCGGACCCGGACCCGCCGCGGCGAGCCGCCGGCATACGATCGCCCCGGGTGCGGGAGAGCGCCGATGCAGAAGGCACGGCCGGGCGTGCGGCACGACATCCTGGCCTCGCTCCGCCGGCTCCTGGACGCCGCTCTCGTCGAGCGACTCACGCGCCTCGCCGCCCGCGAGCGCCGCGCCACGGCCCTCTTCGTCGCCCACCTCGCCGAGCTCGACACCCGCGACCTCCACCTTCGCCGCGGCTACTCGTCGTTGTTCGTCTATTGCCGCGACGCTCTCGCCCTCGCCGAGCACGAGGCCTACAACCGCATCGAGGCCGCCCGTGCCGCCCGCCGCTTCCCCGTGATCCTGGAGCGGATCGCCTCCGGCGCCGTCCACCTCACGACGGTCCGGCTGCTCGCTCCCCACCTCACGGCCGACAACCACCTCGGCATCCTCGAGTCCGCTCGCGGCAAGCGGAGGTCCCAGGTCGAGGAGATCGTGGCTCGCCTCGCCCCCTTCCCCGAGGCGCCGACGTTCGTCCGGCGGCTCCCGCCACCCCGGCCGCAGCCTCGGCCGGAGGCGCCTGAACCCCCCGTCGCGGCGACATCGTTCACCTCGCCCCCGGACGTGCGCGGCGCGCCAGCAATTCTGTCGTCGGGTGCCTCCTTCACGCCCGCGCGACCGGGCCCGCCGCATCCGGCTCCCGCCACCCCGCCCGCACAGGTCATACCGCTCGCGCCGGATCGGTACCGGCTGCAGCTCACGATCGGCGGTCCCACTCTGGAGAAGCTGAGGCTCGCCACCGACATGCTGCGCCATGCGATCCCGTCGGGCGACGAGGCGGCGGTCCTCGACCGCGCCCTGGATGCCCTGCTCGCCGATCTCGCCCGCACCCGGTTCGCCGCCACCTCGAGCCCCCACCCCGCCCCCCGTGCGCCGGCGCCCGGGTCGCGCCACATCCCGGCCGAGGTCAAGCGCGCGGTCTGGGTGCGCGACCTCGGCCGCTGCGCGTTCGTGGGGACGGGCGGGCGCCGGTGCGACGAGCGCGCGTTCGTCGAGTTCCACCACGTGCGGCCGTACGCGGCAGGGGGCGAGGCGAGCGTCGAGAACATCCAGCTCCGCTGCCGCCGTCACAACGACTACGAGGCGAGGATGCTCTTCGGCTACGGACACGCGACGGGAGAGAGCGGCACGGAGCGAGAGCCTTCGTCGCGGTAGCGCCCTTCTCCCCCTGCCCAGGCCTTCGCTCGGACTGAGGCCCGCGCGCGGGTGCGACGTCGGAGAACGCCGGGGAACATGTTTCGGGGTCGCCACGTAGTGGCTGAGGGGCGGCACGCTCCACGCCGACGGACGAAAGATGACCGCGACAGCCTTCGAGTTCCGCAACCGCAGCCTGATCATCACCGCCATCTTCGTCCTGGGCTTCTCGCTCTACGCCTTCGGCGACCGGAACCTCCTGGAGGCGCTCCTGCGCTGGCTCGGTCGCTGGCCGGGCATCCCCCAGGAGACGGTGGCGCGCGTGGCTCTGTGGCTCGGAGCGCTGCTCGCCCTCTCCTGCGCGATCATTCGCACCTGGGCCGCCGCCTACCTCGACACGCAGGTCGTCCACGACCGGAAGCTGCACTCGGCGCGCCTCGTCGCCGACGGCCCCTATCGCCGCGTCCGCAACCCCCTCTACCTCGGCACCGTGCTGCTCTCGTTGGGCTTCGTGCCCCTCACGAGCCGCTTCGGAGCACCCGTCCTGGTCGTCGGGATCCTCACCTTCGTCGACCGCCTGATCCGGCGAGAGGAAGCCGAGCTGCTGCGCACCCAGGGAGACGCCTTTCGAGCGTACAGCGATGCGGTCCCGAGGCTCCTTCCGTCACTGGTCCCGCGCGTTCCGTGCTCGGGCGACAAGCCCCTTTGGCTTCGAGCCCTCCTGGGCGAAGCGATGATGTGGGGGTTCTTCGCCGCCCTGGCGGGATTCGCGTGGACGCTCAGCGCCCGCGTCTACGGGTTCGCCATGGCGTTCGCGCTCGTCTCCAGCGCGGCCGTCAAGGCCGCCGTGTGGCGCAAGCCGACGGTCGACGCGGCGGGCGCGGAGCCGTAGGGATCCCGCTCGACGGTTCCAGCGCTCGCACCTTACGGATCAGGCCTTCTTCAGGGCCTTGACCACCACGACCAGCACCACCGCGCCGACCGTGGCGACGATGATGCTTCCGATCGTTCCGCCGGCCGAGATCCCGACCAGACGGAACAGGAACCCGCCGACGAAGGCGCCGATCACGCCGATCGCGACGTCGCCCACCACGCCGAAGCCGGATCCCTTCGTGAGCTTCCCGGCCAGCCACCCGGCGACCAGGCCGACCAGGAGGAACCAGATGAGGTGCATGACTCGCCTCGCTTTCTGATGAACGGACGGCGGGATCGTACTCCCTCCGGCCGCATCGCCGCGTGCGGCACGGCGGAGAGCTCAGCCGCGCACCCGCTCCAGCTCCCCTGGCCGCGACGGCGTGCTCGAAGAACCACGCGGCCGAGCCCGGAGCCGCACGTGCGTCACCCACGGGTCACGATTTCGCTTTGAGCCGGGCGTCGTTCTCCTTCAGGAAGACCCGGATGTCTTCGGCCATGTCGAGGAGCTTCGTCCACTGCTCCTTGTAGAGCGTTACGGGGAATCGCCCCAGGCCGTAGACGGAGAGCGCGCCCTTCTCGCTCACCTTGAGGCTCAACCCGCGGCCGGCCCGGGTCTTCAGCCGCTCGTTCTCGTCCTTCAGGCGGGCAAGCTCTGCTCGCAGCTCTTCGTCACTCACGGGCGGGCTCCCTTCGTGGCCGGTTTCGAGGCGCTCCGACTCACGGGGCCGGCGCCACCACGAGCAGCCGACCCTCGGCCGAATGCGTCAGGTAGGCGACCCCCTCGTCGGTGGCCACGGCGTTGCGGGCCCCGGCCGCCGTGGCGACGCTCGCGACGGGCGTCAGCTTGCCCTGCACGTCGAGCCGCGCCACCGTGAGCTTCGCCGCGCGTCCCGCCGCGGCGAAGAGCTCCTGCCGCGACGCCACGTAGTCGATGTTGTCGACCCCGGCTCCCGTGTCGATGCTGGAGAGGATCCGGCCGTCGTGTCCGGCGTCCAGGACGCTCACGTGGCCCGTGCAGGCCACCATCAGGAGGTTTCGCGCGGTGTCGATCGCGAGGCCCCGGGGCCCGTCCTCGCCGCACCGGGGCAGCCAGGTCTCCGTGACCGAGCGGCCGCGCACGTCGATCACCAGCGTGCGGTCCTTGTCCTCCAGGTTGGTGTAGAAGCGGCCCCGCCCGTCGTCGACCGCGTACCCCTCGGGCGCCCCGTCCAGGCCGATCTTCCCTTTCGGAGCGGGAGCGCCGGCCTTCGAGACGTCGAGGATCGTGATCGACTTGTCGCGGGGCGTCGTCACCCAGAGCTCCTTCGTGGCGGCGACGTAGGCGAGGCCGTCGGGCGAGGACTCGAGCTTCCGGCAGGCGCCCTTCTGCAGCGTCGAGGCGTCGACTGCGCACACGCTCGAATCGCCGCGGTTGCCGACGTAGACGACGCCCTCCCCGACGGTCGCGGAGCTCGGCCCCACCGTGCGCTTCGTGCCGTTCCGCTCGAACTCGGCGGTCGGAAAGCCCTCGATCCGGGTGATCTTGTCGCCCTGCGTCTCCACGACGTCGACGCTCCCGGTGTTGCCCGCGGGAACCCAGACCCGGTGGTGCGCTCGGTCGTAGGCGATGTAGTCCATGAAGACGCCGCCGGTCGCCGGCGCTCCGGGCAGGGCCAGTCCGCGCATCGCGGGCTGGGCCGGGGTCTCGGGCGCGGCTCCCGCGTTCGTCCGTGCCGCTCCGCCCGCCCAGCCTGCGGCGGCAGCGGCCGCGAACAGGATCGCTCGCCTGCACAAGGTCATCTCCGTCCTCCTTTGATCTCGCCGCGAGTGACAGCCGGCGAGGGTCGCCGTTGCTTCGTCGAAGACCCTCAAGCTATCGCCGCCCCCGCCGCCGCGTCAATACGGGGCCGCCGACCGGGCTCCCGGCGGCCCGCAGGGCTACGGGGAGAACCAGTAGCTGAGCTTGACCAGGAACACGTTGTCGGCCGGCGTGCTCCAGAGCGCGTTCCAGTTCTCGTGGAAGGAGTCGTTCCAGTAGGGCTGCTGGCCGTTCCGCCCTTGCTGCCACACGACGTAGAGAGCGGAGCCCGGCTTGTATTCCCAGCGCAGGACGAGGTTCGAACGGAACTGGCGGATGGCGAAGTCCGGGTTCGCGAGCGCGTAGAGCGGCCCCCCGTCCGCCTCCCGGACCAGGTACGCGTTGGCGGCGCTCGAGTACGCGATCTCGGCGGGAGAGAAGCGGTGGAAGCGGCTCTCGTAAACAGGCGAGAGGGTGTCGGTCGCCTTGCGGAGGTCCGTGAACCGGCTCGAGGCGATGAAGGGACTGCCGTAGTACGTCACCGTGAGGTCGGGCGTGATGGCGAGGTTGATCCGGAACGTGATGTTCCACAGGTGCTCGTTGTTGCGCCCGAGGAGCCAGCGTGTCCCCGCGGTCGTCTCCTCCGTGCCCACGTACTGCAGGTCGTCTTCGAGCCGGAGGTACTCGGCCGTGCCCGAGAACGTGAGCCGGCCGGAGGGACGGAGGGAGGCGTTGAGGGCCACGTCGTTCGCCCGCGTGCCACCCTCGAGAGACCAGTCGTGCTCGTATCGGAGCCCGGCCGACACCTTGCGCGCGTTGTCGGAGCTGACCTTGGCCGAGGCGACCCAGAAGTCGCTCGAACGCAGGGCCGGCCCTCCGAAGAGCGCCCGGGTGTCCACGAGCTGGTTGTAGGCGACGTGCCCGGTGACGCCCCACCGGTTCCGGAGCGTGGTCGTCAGGTCGGCCGCGGTCGCCGACTTCGTGTGCAGGCCGCCGAAGTCCCACTGGTCCTGCCGGGTCCCCTGGAAGGAGTACTCGCGGAAGATGCCTCTGGGCTTCGACTCCACCCAGCCCAGGGCCACCTGGTTCGCCTTGACGTCGGCCTGGCGCAGGTAGCCGATGTCGTTGAGCTCGAGGCCGGGCGAGTACCAGTTGTAGCGCGCGGTGGCGCGGAAGCGGCCCTTGCCCGAGGTGCCGAAGAGCAGCGAGCCCCCGTGGCCCGAGAGCGACGTCGCGTTCTCGTCCACGTGGAGGTGAGTGGCGTCGGGCCGCTGGTAGTAGTGCACGGGGTTCGTCTGCAAGGCGAGGATCGCCTGCTGATCCCCTTCGACGCGGCTCGCGACGCCCTTCGCGTCGAACACCCAGAAGCGGTCGGCGAAGTAGTGCACGAAGTCGAGGCCGCCGGACCAGGCCTGGGCGGGAAGGAACTCGAGGCCGGGGTCCGAGATCCAGCGGTGGGTCGAGGTGACCATCCCGCCGAGGATCGTGTTGCCCTTGTCCCAGTCCTTCTGCACGCGGGCCGCGGTGTAGCTCCCGAAAGGCTCGACTACGGGGCTGCTCGTCCCGGACGGGCCGGTGACCTCGGCGTGCTCCTTCTGGGTGAAGCTCTGCAGGGCGGCCACCGACAGGCCGTCGTTCGTCTTGCCGCTGACCTTCAGGGCACCGAGGATCGTCGTCGACTCGGGCGCGTCCGCCGTCTGGTCCGGACCGGGCGTGAGCTGGAGCGAGGGCGGCCCGCCGATGCGGCGCGAGTAGAAGAGCTGGTCCTGGTCCTCGTCCTTGATCTTGAAGGTGAGGATCTGCCGGCCCTCGAGGAAGAAGGGCCGCTTCTCGTCGTAGAACGTCTCGTAGGCGGTCAGGTTCAGCACCGAGGGGTCGGCCTCGACCTGGCCGAAGTCGGGGTTCACCGTGGCGTCGAGCGTGAAGTTCGTGCTGAGGCCGACCTTCGCGTCGAGGCCGACCGACCCCGTCAGGTCCTCGCCCTCGCCGGGGAACGACGGCCCGGAGCCCGCCTTGCCGAGCACGTGGGGCAGGAGCTCGACGTGTCGCGACGGCGGCAGGTCCCGGATCCCGTGGAGCTCGCCGAGCTGGTAGAGCCGCCCGGTGTTCTGGCGGGGGATGAGCTGCCACTGGCTCTCCTCCATGTTCCGGGTGAGCCAGCGCCAGGCGTGCATCCCCCAGACCTGCTCCTTCTGCTTCCCGAACCGGAGCTGGTTGAGGGGGATGCGGGCCTCGGCCGTCCAGCCCTTCTCGTCGTGGGCCACCTTGCCGTCCCAGACCGCGTCCCAGGTCGTGTCCCACTCCGTCTCCCCGTTGCCGAGGAGGAGGTCGATCTTGCCGCCGCTCGCGGTGAGGTCGAACTCGAAGCCGGTGCGCTTGTCGTTGTAGCTGTCGAAGCAGATCCCGACCACGTCCACCGCGTACTCGCCGAAGTCGTCACGCCGCCCCGGGTAGTAGTGGATCTTCGCCGGGTCGTCGTAGGCGCGGATCGCGTAGTAGAGGTACTTGTCGTCGTAGAGGATCTTGAGCTCGGTCTGCTCCGTGGGCGGCGCCCCCTCGAGGGGGTTCTGCTGCGTGTAGTTCCCCGCCCACTCCCCCTGCTTCTGCCAGGCCTCGTCGTCCAGCCGGCCGTCGATGACCGGCGGCTTCACGAGGAGGCGGGTCGCGTTGTAGATCCGCGGCGGGTACTTCCGGCCGAAGGGGTTCGCGTGCGCCGTCGCGGGCACCGTCGGCTCCTGCGCGAGGACGAGCGGCGCGGTGAGGGAGAGAGCCAGGGCGAGGATCGGCTCACTCCGCACGCAGCGTCGCCTTCAGCAGGTCCTTGTCGCGCGAGGACGGGCCAACCAGGACATCGAAGTCGCCGGGCTCGACGACCGAGCGCCCGTCGGCGTCGACGAGCCGGAACGACTCCCAGGGCAGCGTCACCGTCACCGTCTTCTTCTCCCCCGGCTCGAGGTGCACGCGCGCGAAGCCCTCGAGCGCCTTTCCGACCCACGTCACGGACGTGATGACGTCGCTCACGTAGACCTGCACGACCTCGTCGCCGGCCCGCCGGCCGGCGTTCTCGACGTCCACCGACACCGAGGCCGACTGCCCGCGGGAGTGGGTCGGGGTCGCGAGGCGGACGTTCGAGTACCTGTACGTCGTGTAGCTGAGGCCGTGGCCGAAGGGAAAGAGCGGCTCCTCCGTGAGGTCGGCGTAGCGGGTGCCGTGCTGGCCGCGCACCTGGTTGTAGAAGACCGGCTGCTGGCCGACGTGCACGGGAAACGAGATCGTCAGCTTGCCCGACGGGTTCAGCTGCCCGAACACCGCCTCCGCGATCGCACGGCCGCCCTCCATCCCCGGGTTGAACGCCTCGAGGATCGCCGGCGCGCGCTTGACCGACGCCGGCAGCACCAGCGGCTTGCTGTTCACCAGCACCACGACCAGCGGCCTTCCGGTCTTCTCGAGGGCGTCCAGGAGCGCCACCTGGCCGCCCTGCATCTCGAGAGTGGCCGTGCTCTTCTCCTCGCCGATGAAGTCGAGGTGGTCGCCGACGACGGCGACGACGACATCCGAGGCCTGCGCCGCCGCCACCGCGGCCGGGATCCCGGAGAGGCCGCCGTTGTCGATCGCGCAGCCCTTCTCGTAGCGCACGGTCGTGCCCCTGGGGGCCACTGCCTTGATGCCGTCGAGCACCGTCACCGTCTTCTCGCGCGGGTGCTTGCCGGCCTCCGGCGGGTGCTGCGAGGAGCCGAGCGACCAGTCGCCGAGCTGCTGCAGGTCGTCGTCGGCGTTCGGGCCGACGACCGCGATCGACTTCACCCGGGCCGGGTCGAGTGGCAGGAGGCCGCCGTTCTGCAGAAGAACGAGGCTCAGGCGAGCGGCCTCGAGGACCGCCGCGCGGTGGTCGGGACGCGACACCTCGACCGCCGCCTTCGCGAGGTCCGGCCGGCGCGGGTTCTCGAAGAGGCCCATCCGGAGCTTCAGGGCCAGCAGCCGCTTCAGCGGCTCGTCGATCTCGGACTCCTTGAGGCGGCCACTCTTCACCGCCTCGATCGCGCCCTCGTAGAACTGCGGCGTCGTCATGATGAGGTCGTTTCCGGCGCGGATGGCCATGATCGCGGCGTCGGCGAAGGTCGCCGCGACCTTCTGCTCGTGCACGAGGCGGCCGACGTTGTCCCAGTCGGTCACGAGGACGCCCTTGAACCCCCACTCGTCCTTGAGGACGTCGCGCAGGAGCCACTTGTTGGCCGTCGACGGCACGCCGTCCATCGACTGGTAGCCGGTCATGAACATCATGGCGCCCGCGCGGGCCGCCCGCTCGAAGGGCGGCAGGAAGTAGCTGCGCAGCTTGCGCCGGGAGATGTCGGCCTCCGACGCGTCGCGGCCGCCCTGCGTCTCGGAGTAGCCGGCGTAGTGCTTGGCGGTGGCGACGACGGCGGTCGGGTCGTCGAGGCCCTTTCCCTGGTAGCCGCGGATGAGGGCGGCGCCGAGCTCGCCGATCAGGTACGGGTCCTCGCCGAAGGTCTCGCCGGTTCGGCCCCACCGGACGTCTCGCGTCAGGCACAGCACGGGGGAGAACGTCTCGTGGATGCCGGTCGGCGCCATCTCCTCGGCGGTGACGCGGCCCACCCGCTCCAGCAGCTCCGGGCTCCAGCTCGCGGCCATCGCGAGCTCGGTCGGGAAGATGTTGGCGTCCTTCCAGAACGAGTGGCCGTGGATGCCGTCCTCCCCGATCAGCAGGGGGATCCCGAGCCGGTTCTTCGCCGCGAGGTCCATCGCCCGGCCCACCTTGGCACCGAGGACGTGCAGGAGCGCCCCCGGCTGCCGGGTGTTGACGAACGACAGGTCATCGCCGCGGGCGTCGAGCATCAGGAGCTGGCCGACCTTCTCCTCGAGCGTCATCCGGCCGACCAGGTCGGCGAGGCGCTCGTCGACGGAGAGGGCCGGGTTGCGGAAGGGGAGCGCGCCGCTCCCGGCCTGCGCGGCCACGCGGGACGACGACGTCCCGAGGGCCATGGACGCGAGGGCGAGCCCGACGGCGGCCAGGCGGCGAGCGGTGGAACTGCGTGCCATGTGGACCTCCCGTCCAGCGGACGACGCTGAACCGCGCTCCGCCTGCCGCGGAGCCGCCGGACGCGACGCCCGGCGCGGGGTCATCCTAGTGTCACGGAGTGCCAGTGTCAACATCGGGCGCCATGCCGTGCACTCCGTGCTAGGATCCAGCGCATGACCATCCCCGCCACCCGGCGCCCCAGGCGTCGGGCCCGGCCGTTCGCGAGGGCGGTGCCGCCGGGCTCGACGAGCCTGATGCGGCGGAAGCAGGAGGTCGTCCGCGTCGCCCTGGCCGGCGCCGCCGAAGGGCTCTTCGTCTCCCGGGGGTTCGAGCAGACGACCGTCGAGCAGATCGCCCGCGCGGCGGGCGTCTCGCGCCGCACGTTCTTCCGGTACTTCGAGTCCAAGGAAGACGTGCTCGCCGTGCACGCCGAGCGGTTCGGGGAGCGCCTGTACTCGGCGCTGTCGACGCGCCCCCCCGACGAGCCTCCCCTCCTCGCCATCCGCAACGCCCTCGTGCCCGCCCTCCAGGCGGGCGTCGAGGACGCCGACGTCCTCCGCTGCACCATCCGCCTGCTGCGGGAGACGAACAGCCTGCGCCGCGTGGTGCTGGCCCGCCGCAACCGCCTGGAGGAGCGCGTGGCGGCGCTCATGACCCGCCGCCTCGGCGCCGAAACGGCGGACAGCGGGCCGATGCTCCTCGCCTTCCTCACCCGCGCCCTGCTCGACACCGCCTTCAACGCGTGGTACGACCACGAGACCGACGACATCGCCGGCCTGGTCGACGGCCTCATCCACCGGCTCCGCGGCTTCGTGAAGCCCACGCGTCGATCGGAGGCCCAGCTTGACTGACGTCGCCAGCTCGCTCTTCGCCTGGCAGAGCTTCTACGTGATCGTCGGGTCGTCCGGGGGGGCGCTCATCGGCATCCAGTTCGTGGTGATCACCCTCGTCGCCGCCCTGCGCCACGCCCCGACCGACGACGAGGTCGGCGCCTACGCCTCGCCGACGGTCGTGCACTTCGCCCTTGCCCTGATCGTCTCGGCGGTGATGAGCGCGCCCTGGGCGTCGCTCGTCCCGCCGTCGCTGGTTCTGGCGGCCCTCGGCTCGGGCGGCCTCGTCTACGTCGCGGCCGTGATCCGCCGCGCGCGCCGCCAGACCGGCTACGCGCCGGTGTGGCAGGACTGGGTCTGGTACACGAGCCTGCCGTCCTGTGCCTACGCGGCCATCGCTCTGGCTGCGCCCGTGCTGCCCACGCGGACGCAGCTCGCGCTCTCGGTGATCGGGACGGCGGCGCTCGCACTCCTGGTCATCGGCGTCCACAACGCGTGGGACTCCGTGAAGCACATCGTCCTCGTCGTGCGGCGTCCCGACGACACGAAGAGAGCGGAGTGACTCCGCCGGGGCCGTCCTCCTGAGCCTCGTGGTGTCGGGCGCGAGGCTCCTGCTGGCCTGACGCCTCAGGGAATCGCGGCGGCCCGGGCGCGGAGGGTGCCGGCGACGCGCAGCGCCCCCAGGAGCTGCAGGACCGCCGCCACGACGAAGCCCGCCGCGTATCCCGGGTAGGCCGCCCAGAGCGTGCCGACGAGCGCGCTCGAGACCATGTCGCCCACGCCGTTCGCCGCCGCGAGGAGCCCCATGCCGGCACCGCGCGCAGCGGGCGGCAGGAGGCTCGCGGCACACGACTTCTCGGCCACCTCCTCGCTCGCGATGGAGCAGCCCGAGCAGACGAAGAGGACGACCAGCCACCCCGGCGTCGGCGGCGCGAGGGCGAAGGCGAGCGTCGTCGCCGCGGCGAACAGATAGCCGACCGCCACCACGCGGCCGTGGCCGATCCGGTCGGCCAGGCTGCCGATCGGGAAGGCGGCGAGCGCGCTCGTGGCGTTGTGGAGGACGTAGAGGGCCACGCCGGCGGAGGCCCCCCGCAGCGAGAGGAGCGACCCCCCGAGCTGCCGCGTGGCGTACAGGATCAGGAGCGTCCGCGAGAAGTCTCCGCACCCGAAGAGCAGGATCCCGGACAGCAAGCGGCGGAAGGGCGTCCCGGTCGCCCGCAGCTCGCC